>NZ_CP107929.1:3290000-3982500 GCF_036017915.1 Micromonospora sp. NBC_00421 | reverse complement strand
CGGGGTGGGCTCGCGGCCCAGGTCCTGGAGCAGCTCGCGCTGGATCCGGCCGAGCTTGTTGATCACCTCGACCATGTGCACCGGGATGCGGATGGTGCGGGCCTGGTCGGCCATCGCCCGGGTGATCGCCTGCCGGATCCACCAGGTGGCGTACGTGGAGAACTTGTAGCCCTTGGTGTAGTCGAACTTCTCGACCGCGCGGATCAGGCCGAGGTTGCCCTCCTGGATCAGGTCGAGGAAGGCCATCCCCCGCCCGGTGTACCGCTTGGCCAGCGAGACGACCAGCCGGAGGTTCGCCTCCAGCAGGTGGTTCTTGGCGCGCTCACCGTCCCGCGAGATCCAGAGCAGATCGCGCTGCATGTCGCGGGTGAGCTTCTCCTCGCCCTCCTCGGCGGCGCGCAGCCGCTCGGCGGAGTAGAGCCCGGCCTCGATCCGCTTGGCCAGCTCGACCTCCTGCTCGGCGTTGAGCAGCGGGACCTTGCCGATCTGCTTGAGGTACGCCCGGACCGAGTCGGCGGAGGCGGTGAGTTCGGCGTCCCGTCGTGCCTGCTTGAGCGCCTCGGACTCCTCGTCGTCCCACTCGAAGTCGTTGTCGGTGGCGGAGGCGGCGGCGTCGGTCTCGGCGGCCCGGGTCAGCTCGGCCGGCTCCTCGACCACCACGTCCTCGATCTCGGCGGCCAGTTGCTCGGGGTCGATCTCCCCCTCGGCACCCTCGCCCTTGACCTTGGTGGCGGTCTTGCCGGCCCCGGCGGCGGCCACTGTCGCCTTGGTGGCCCGGGTGGACTTCGTCGCCTTGGCGGCCGGCACGGCTGCCTTGGCGGCCACCCCCGCGGTGGTGGCCGCCTTCCGGGGGGCTGCCTTGCGGGGGGCGGGTGTCGTGGCATCTTCGGCGGAGGGCGCCTGCTTCGGGGCCGGCGCGGCCGCCTTCTTGGTGGTCTTGGCGGTGGTGGCCCGCGAGGCCGGGGTGGCCGAACGCGCGGCGGCCACCCGACGGGGACGGGTGCTGGCGGAGCCGTCGACCACCACGGTCACGCCCGCCTCGGAGAGCGCCCGCAGGATCTTCTTGGCCTGGGCCGGGGTCACCTCGGCGGTTTCGACGGTGCGCGCGAGCTGGGCCGACGTCAACTGGCCGCCGGCGCTCTGGGCGTGGGCGATCAGGGTGTCGGTGAGCGAGCGAACGTCGGCGCCGGGCTGGCGGGGTTCTGTCACGAATGACCTTCCGGAGGCGAAGAGCGAGCACGGCCGGGGTCGTCCGGCGCAGCGTGGCGTGCCGTGCCGTGCGATGTCGTTGAGTGACCCCCGTGTCCCGGGCCGGCTGTGCGGCGGCGGTCCGTGGCGCGTGGGCAGGGTGAATTGTAACCCCGGTTGCCGCGATCATCCTGCGGCGCACGGCAACCGGTGGTCTGTACCGCCGATTCGGCAACTATGTCGGCTTTGTGGCTACCCTGTCGGCCCTGGTCCGCAGACCCGCCCAGCAGCCGTCTGATCCCGTCACGACCTGCCCCGTAACGCCGCCCGCACCCAGACCGGATCTTGCCTATGCTGGCCGGGCGAGATCAGCGACACGGAGCCGGCACGCGTGTCGCACCGGGCCGGTCGGTCGCGCCGAGGTCGTTGTCGATCGTCTTCGGGAGCCGGGTCGGCCGGGCCGCCGCGGTGGCGAGCCTGGGAGTCTCGGTCTGGTGCGTCCTGTGCCCGCAGGGCGGCGTGAAAGGGGCAGATGTGACGACCGGTTCGACGCCGACCTCGCGGGAGCTACTGGAGATCGCGATCACGGTGGCCCGTGACGCTGCCGGCACCGCTGCCCGGATGTGGGCTGCCGGGGTCTCGGTCGCGGCGACCAAGAGCACCGCCACCGACGTGGTCACCGCCGCCGACCGGGCGGTGGAACGACAGGTCCTGGACGCCCTGCGCGCGGTCCGTCCGTACGACGTGGTGCTCGGCGAGGAGTACGGCGGCGCGGAGGCCGGCGCGGTCCGTGCGGGCGGGGTCCGCTGGATCGTCGACCCGATCGACGGAACTGTGAACTACCTGTACGGGCTTCCGTACTGCGCGGTCTCGCTCGCCGCCGAGGTGGACGGCGAGGTGGTCGCCGGGGTGGTCCGCAACGTGGCGACCGGCGAGGAGTGGACCGCCACCGCCGGCGGTGGCGCATGGCGCGACGGCCGGCGGCTGCGTTGCTCCGGCGAGACCGACCTGGCGCAGGCGCTGGTCGCCACCGGGTTCGGCTACGACCCCGCCCGCCGCGCACACCAGGCCCGAGTGATCGCCGGGCTGATCCACGAGGTACGGGACATCAGGCGGATGGGGGCGGCGGCGTTGGATCTCTGCCTGGCCGCCGAGGGGCGGGTCGACGTCTACTACGAGAAGGGGCTGGCCGCCTGGGACCTGGCCGCCGGGGGACTGGTCGCCGCGGAGGCCGGCCTGCGGGTGGCCGGGCTGGACGGTCAGCCGCCCGGCCCCGACCTGGTCATCGCGGCCCCGCCGGCGCTGTTCGCGCCGCTGCACACCCGGCTGGCCGCCCTGGACGCCGCCGGCGGCCCCTGACCGCCGCGCTCGCCGGACGGTCGCCCTGCCCGGCCCGCCGGACCGCCGGCCCGCCGTGGACTGTCCCGCTCACCGGACCGCCGCGCCCCGCCGTGCTCACCGAACCGCCGTGCTCGTCGGATCGAGCGGTGCGGTGGCGCTGGACGTGCTCCCGGCCCGCCGGTCGGGCTGGCCGGGCCCGCATCTGGTGACGGCTACTTGTTCTCGACCGGCATCGGGCAGGAGCCCTCCGGGGCGACGGGCGCGCCCAGGTCGCCGAGAGACTGGTTGACCTCGGTGGTGGTGGCCAACTGCTGGAAGCTGTCGCCCAGCACCACGTCGACCGTGTCGTCCTGGCGCTTGGGGTCGTAGTCCCGTTCGGCGCTGTTGAGGAAGAAGGCCCGCAGCAGGTGTGCGGAGCCGACCCCCTTGGGGCCGAAGCGCAGCAGTGCGACGCCGCCGAAGTGCGCGCCGTTGCCCTGCTTCTTGACCTGGAACTTCCGGTTGCGGAAGTCGTCCGCCACGCTGCCGGCCAGCCCCGGCTCGTTGGTGCCGTTGAGGATGTTGATCTTGACATCTTTGTAGTTGCGCAGGGACAGGTCGGCCAGCGGCCAGCCCTCGGGACACCCCCCGGCGTTGGCCCCGCTGCCCTGGGTGTCGCGGACCACGGCGACGACGACGAAGACCAGGGCGACGACCGCCAGCAGGCCGACGACAACGAGTGCTCGCACTCGCGCAAAGCTCATCTGGGTGCTCCCGGACCGTGGGTGGTGGCGGCGAACGTCGGCGGCGGGCAGCGCCGTCGGCCGTCGAGTACGCCGCTGAGGTTAACGGTTGTCCGACGGTCGCGTGGAAACAGTCCGACATGCCGGCGCGCCAACCGGGAACGGGGTACTACTACCCCTATCTTCGTGTCGCCTGAGTCACATTGGGAACATCTTCGGGCGCTGGGGCGTACATCTCTGCCGCGAGGGCGGTATACATGCCTCGCCTGGAGAGGGGTAAGGTACCGCGCTCGTCGGTGCTTGCCCCGAGGACCTCGATCCGGAGGCCGTCGGGTCGGGCGGCCGACAAACATTGGTGGCCGGCCAGTGGGAACCGAAACAGCGTCGCCCGGCGTTACAACCGGAAGCGACAACATCGATATGGGAGAGTGAAACCGATGGCCACCGACTACGACGCTCCGCGTCGCGACGAGGTCGACCTCGGCGAGGACAGCCTGGAAGAGCTCAAGGCCCGGCGGGTCGACTCACAGTCGGGTGCCGTGGACGTCGACGAGGCCGAGGTGGCCGAGAGCTTCGAGCTGCCCGGCGCCGACCTGGCCGACGAGGAGCTGACCGTGAAGGTCCTCCCGATGCAGCAGGACGAATTCCGGTGCGGGCGCTGCTTCCTGGTGCACCACCGCAGCCAGTTGGCGGTGGAGCGCAACGGCGACCTGATCTGCCGCGAGTGCGTCTGAGCACCACCACATCCAGCGGCGGCCTCCTCGCGGGGCCGCCGCTGCCCGAGCCACCGACGCCCGAGCCGCCGTGCGGGCGCGGCGGGTTGCTGCTTGACTCGTGGTACGCGTCCACCAGGCCGGTGGGAACCTCGGGAGGGCAGGCGGATGAACGAGCACGGCGAGCGGCACGGCGGGTCCGAACCGGATGGTCCGGTGTCCGACGTCGGGCCGTCCGACGCCGATGCGCCGGGCGGTACTCCGGGCGGGAGGGCGGCCCGTGCCGACGTGACGCCTCCGGACGCCCCGTGCCGACCGGACGCCCCCGCACGCCCTGCTGACGGTGCCCGTACGGACGTTTCCGGAGCGGACGCCTCCGTAGCCACCCCCGGCGCCCGCTCGGGCTCAGGCGGGCCCACAGGCGCACCTGACGCCGTCACCGGGGCGGGCGGCACCTCGGCGACCGAGGGGACGGAGCCCGGCTCCGCCGATGGCCCGTACCCCCGTTCCGGGTCGGCTGTGGTCGGCGCGGAACCGGCCGACGGGGCCGGCGACGAACTGGGCGCGACGGTGGCGGCGCTGACCGCCGACGACATCGCCCCCGCCCGCCGCCGGCAACTGCTCACCCGGCTGGTGGGGCAGGCCCGCCGCCGGGGGCTCGCCGACCTGTTCAAGCCGAGGGCTGCGCTGCGCTGGATGACCGACACGGTCGCCGACGTCGCGCCGCACATCCCCGTCCGGGACCTGGCGACCCTGCGTCGGCACTTCCCCGGACTGGACGACGAGGCGCTCGCCGACCGGCTCGTCCGCAACGCCACCCGGGCCACCGCCGGGGTGGGTGCGGCAGGCGGCGGCGTCGCCGCGGTGGAGTGGACCGTCGCCCCGACCCTGCTCTCCGCGCCGGTGCTGCTCGCCGCCGAGACGGTGGCCGTGGTGTCGATCGAGTTGAAACTCATCGGCGAGCTGCACGAGGTCTACGGCGCGCCGCTGCCCACCGGCGGCACCCCCCGGACCGTCGCCCTGGTCCAGTCCTGGGCCAGCCAGCGGGGAATCAACCCGATGGTGCCGGGCGTCGGGGTGAGCGCGGTGCTCGGCACCGCCGCCCGCAAGGAACTGCGGGACACCCTGCTCAAGCGCTTCGGCCGCAATCTGACCACGCTGGGCCCGTTCCTCACCGGGGCGGCCGTCGCCAGTTACCTCAACCGCCGGGCCACCCGGTCCCTCGCCGACCAGCTCCGCCGTGACCTGCGTAAGCAACGCCGGGAGCTGCCCGGCGGCCGACCCGCCCTGCCCTGACGCCGCCCTGCCCTGACGCCGTGCTGCTCTGACGCCGGGACGCCCCGCTGTGCTCAGGCCGCGTCGCGGGCGGCCAGCAGGGCGGCGGCCAGCTCGGTCGGCCGGCGGGAACTCACCACCCAGAACGGGGTCGGGTCGGCCGGATCGTCGAGCACCACCTGCACCGCGCCGCCGATCCACGGCCGCTGCACCACGAAGGCCAGCGGGTCCGCGCCCACCCCGAGCACCTCGCGACGGCCCTCGGCGTCGAGCGGGACGGCGTCGGCGACGTGCCGCACGGGCAGGTGGGCGTCGTCGACCCGCAGCTCACCGCCGTCGACCGCGACCCGGACCCGGCCCAGCCACCACAGCCCGGCACCGGCGGCCGGCAGCAGCAGCACGAAGGGCAGCCAGGCACGCACCCCACCCGCGCCCATCCAGAGCTCGACGGCGGCGAGCCCGGCCAGCGCCAGCCCGGCCAGCCAGCACCACCACGGCAGGCCGAGCCGCTCGGAGTACGCCGGGACGACCGCGCCGGGCGGCGTCGGCGACGACGGGGAAGGCGACAGGCTCACACCTCGAAGGGTACGGAACACGACGGCCGGCCGACCCGGCAGGATGGCAGGGCACCCCGTGAACGCCGACGGAAGAGGCAGATCGTGACCCACGTCGTACCCGTGCCCGTACGGCAGCTCGATCCGGAGCTGCCGCTGCCCGCGTACGCCCATCCCGGCGACGCCGGTGCCGACCTGGTGGCCGCCGCGGACGTCGAGCTGCCGCCCGGCGGTCGGGCCCTGGTCCCCACCGGCGTGGCGCTGGCCCTGCCGGAGGGTTACGTCGGCCTGGTCCACCCGCGTTCCGGGCTGGCCGCCAGGCTCGGCGTGACGGTGCTCAACGCGCCCGGTACGGTCGACGCCGGCTACCGGGGTGAGATCCTGGTCAACCTGATCAACCATGATCGGGACGCACCGGCGAAGATCTCCCGTGGCGATCGCATCGCGCAACTCGTTGTGCAGCGGGTGGAGCGGGTCGATTTCCAGCCGGTGGCGGTGCTGCCCGGGTCCCGACGGGGGACCGGCGGGCACGGGTCGACAGGTGGCCACGCCGGGCTCGTGCCCCCGCCCGGTGGCCCGACCGGGCCCGAGGGTGCCGGGCGGGCGGGCGAACGGACGGAAGAGGTGGCAGGGTGAGTGCGAACAGCGGAGGGTGGGCGCAGTGATCTTCTCCCGAAAGCGGGCCGAGAGCGGGCGGCACGCCCGTGACCAGCGGGCCGACGTCCTCGACTCGTACGAGACGGCGGGCCCGGCCCGTGGGCCGTACGACCTCGCCGAGGCACCGGACGACGTGCAACGGCTCGACCTGGGCAGCCTGCACATCCCGGCGGTGCCCGGGGTCGAGGTGCGGGTGCAGGCCGACCCCCAGGGGGTCGTCCAGCAGGTGGTGCTGGTGCACGGGGACAACGCCCTCCAGCTCGGCGTCTTCGCCGCGCCCCGCTCCGAGGGCATCTGGGACGAGGTGCGCGAGGAGATCCGGCAGTCGCTGATCGGCGACGGCGCCACCGCCCAGGAGGCCCAGGGTGAGTACGGCGTCGAGCTGCACGCCCGGGTGCGTACCCCGGACGGCCCGACCGACCTGCGCTTCGTCGGCATCGACGGGCCGCGCTGGATGGTCCGGGGCGTCTACCAGGGTGCCGTCGCCACCGACCCGGCCGCGGCCGGCCCGCTCGCCACCTGCCTCGACGGCCTGGTGGTCGACCGGGGGCAGGAGGCGAAGCCGGTCCGCGAGCCGCTGCCGCTGCGGCTGCCCCAGGAGATGGCGGAGCAGGCCGAGGGCGGCGACGCCTCGGCATCCGCCCCGCGCGAGACCTGACCGCCCCCGTCCGGGCCGGACGCCGTCACCCGAGGGTGGCCGCGTCCGGCCCGGACTGCTGTCCGGCGCCGGTGGTGTCCCGGCACGGGCTGCGGCCGGCGGCACCTCGGGCCGTGCGGTGGCGGGCGGGGTGGAGCGCCGGGCCGGGTTGCCTCCGGCCGGGCGGGGCGGGCGTCCGCCGAAGCCGGCCCACCGCACCGACGCCGTCGGGTGCCGATCGGCGTACGCTGGCGGCACGGTCCCGCTCCGGGGCCGGGGCAGTGCCGGTGCCGACCGGTCAGCGTGGAGAGGGTGACGCGGAGGTCATGTCGACCGACGAGAGCCGGCTGTCGCTGCGAGACATCCTGCGCCGGTTCACCGCCAGCGAGGCCGAGATCGAGGCACAGGAGCTACGCCGGGAGAGCGCCGAATCCGGTGGCGTGCTGGCCCGCCAGTGCATGCGGGGTCAGGTGGTCTCGGTCGCCGGGCGGCTCCGCACGGTGGTCTACACGCCGCGTACCAACCTGCCCACCCTGGAGGCGGACCTCTACGACGGCAGTGACGTGGTCACCCTGGTCTGGTTGGGTCGACGGCACATCGCCGGCATCGAGCCGGGTCGGCACCTCACCGCGCGGGGGCGGGTGGCCGTCCGGGACGAACGCAAGGTCATCTACAACCCGTACTACGAGCTGGAGTCGCCGAAGTGACGACGGGACAGCCCCCGGCCACCGAGCCGCAGACCACCCCGGCGGACGACGAACAGCTACCCAGCCTCGCCGAGCAGATGGCCGACCAACTGGGCGGCTGGCGCGGGCTGGTCGAGTCCAGCATCCCGGTGGTGGTCTTCGTGCTGGCCAACGTGGTCGGGGAGCTGCGACCGGCGGTGATCGCCTCGATCGGGGTGGCGCTGCTGATCGCGGTGGTCCGACTGGTCCAGCGCCGCCCGGTCCGGCACGCCGTCAACGGACTCTTCGGCATCGGGATCGGGGCGGCCATCGCCTGGCGTACCGGGGACGAACGGGACTTCTACCTCCCGGGCATCCTCTACGGCATCGGCTACGGCATCGCCCTGCTGCTCTCCGCGGTGATCCGGCAGCCCCTGGTGGGGTGGATCTGGTCGGTGCTGGTGGCCAAGGGGCGCTCCGAGTGGCGTGACGACCCCCGGCTGGTGCGCACCTTCACCCAGCTCACCATCCTCTGGGGGGTGGTGTGGCTGGCCAAGGTCGGTGTGCAGGCCGGGCTCTACCTGGCCCACCAGGACACCGCGCTGGGGGTGGCCCGGCTCGCCCTCGGCTACCCGCCGTACGCGCTGCTGCTGCTGATCACGGTCTGGACGGTGCGCCGGGTGACCCGGGAGTCCGCCCCGCAGCCGCTGCCCGGCGGCTGAGCCCACCCACCGGGCCGGCTCACCTGGACCGACTCACCTGCTGAGCCGGCTCATCTGGTGCCCCGGGTCCGCTCCACGCTGTCCGGGCCGAGGATCACCCCGCGCACCTCGTCCTCCACCTCGGCGGTGCAGACGAAGATCAGCTCGTCGCCGGCCTCGATCGGGTCGTCGGGGCTGGGCACCAGCACCCGCTTGCCGCGCAGGATCGCCACCAGCGCGGCGTCCCGTGGGATCGGCACGGCGTGGATCGGCTGGCCGACGTAGGGCGCGGTCGGCGGCAGGGTGATCTCGACCAGGTTGGCCTCGCCCTGCCGGAACGTCATCAACCGGACCAGGTCGCCGACGGTGACCGCCTCCTCGACCAGGGCGGCCATCACCCGGGGCTTGCTGACCGCCACGTCGACGCCCCACTGCTCGGTGAAGAGCCACTCGTTCTCGGCCCGGTTGACCCGGGCCACCACCCGGGGCACCGCGAACTCGGTCTTGGCCAGCAGGGACACCACCAGGTTGACCTTGTCGTCACCGGTGGCGGCGACCACCACGTCGCAGCCCGCGACGTTCGCCTCCTCCAGACTGGCCAGCTCGCAGGCGTCGGCCAGCACCCAGTCGGCGGTGGGCACCCGGTCCGGGCGCAGCATCCGGGGCTGCCGTTCGATCAGCATCACCTGGTGGCCGTTGTCGATCAGCTCCTGGGCGATCGACCGGCCCACGTTGCCGGCGCCCGCGATGGCGATCCGCATGGCTCAGTGCCCTCCTTCGGGCGGCGTCGCGGCCACCGCGGTGACCGAGGCGGCGATGTCGTCGGTGACCAGCACGTAGAGCTGGTCACCCTCCTGTACGACGCTGGACGCGGTGGGCAGCATGCCGATGCCGAACCGGGTCAGGTACGCCACCCGGGTCCCGGCCGTCTCCTCCAGTTGACGCAGCGGCCGACCGATCCAGTCCTTGTGCACCGGCACCTCGATGATCGACACGGTGCTGGTCGGGTCCCGGAAGATCTCCACGTTGCCCTCGGGGACCAGGTGGCGCAGCATCCGGTCGGCCGTCCAGCGGACGGTGGCGACGGTGGGGATGCCGAGCCGCTCGTAGACCTGGGCCCGGCGCTGGTCGTAGATCCGGGCCGCGACCCGGGAGACGCCGAACGTCTCGCGGGCCAACCGGGCCGAGATGATGTTGGAGTTGTCGCCGCTGGAGACGGCGGCGAAGGCGTCCGCCCGCTCGATGCCGGCCTGGCGCAGCACCTCGCCGTCGAAGCCGGCGCCGGTGACGGTGATCCCGGCGAAGTCGGGGCCGAGGCGGCGGAACGCGTCGGCGTCGTGGTCGATCACCGCCACCGAGTGCCCCCGGGACTCCAGGCTCTGGGCCAGCGTCGAGCCGACCCGCCCACAGCCCATGATCACGACGTGCACGGTGTCCCTCCCAAGGTGCGCCTGTGTCCCGGCGGCTGTCGTCTGCGAGCCTGCCACGTCCACCCCGCCGATGGGGGACCGAACCGTACCGCGTCGGGGCGCGGGAACGGGATCAGGCACCCCCCGGCGACCACCATCCGGTGGTCGTACCCTTAGCGCTTGTGGCCAGTCCCACCTCGCTGCTGAAGCGACTCCTCGTCGGTCGACCGTTCCGGTCGGACCGGCTCCAGCACACCCTGCTGCCCAAGCGCATCGCGCTGCCGGTCTTCGCCTCCGACGCGCTGTCCAGCGTCGCGTACGCCCCGGACGAGATCCTGCTGACCCTCTCCATCGCCGGGGCGTCGGCCTTCCTGTTCTCCCCCTGGATCGCCCTCGCGGTGGTCGTGGTCATGCTGACCGTGGTGGCCAGCTACCGGCAGAACGTGCACGCCTACCCCTCGGGCGGCGGGGACTACGAGGTGGCCACGGTCAACCTCGGCCCCCGGGCCGGGCTGGCGGTGGCCAGCGCGCTGCTCGTCGACTACGTGCTGACCGTCGCCGTGTCGGTCTCCTCCGGCGTGGCCAACCTCGGTTCGGTGGTGCCCTTCGTGGCCACCCACAAGGTGCTGATCGCGGTGACCGCGGTGGTGCTGCTGACCGCGATGAACCTGCGCGGGCTGCGCGAATCCGGCACCGCGTTCGCCATCCCGACCTACGGCTTCGTGATCGTCATCGGCGGGATGATCGTCACCGGGCTGGTCCGCTACTTCGTCCTCGGCGACGACCTGCGGGCCCCCAGCGCCGGGCTGGAGATCCAGGCGGAGCACAGCGTCACCGGCTTCGCGCTCGTCTTCCTGCTGCTGCGCACCTTCTCCTCCGGCTGCGCGGCGCTGACCGGGGTCGAGGCGATCTCCAACGGGGTGCCGGCGTTCAAGGCCCCGAAGAGCCGCAACGCCGCCACCACGCTGCTGCTGCTCGGCACCATCTCGGTCGCCATGCTGGTCGGCATCATCTGGCTGGCCCGGCTGACCGGCCTCCAGTTCGTCGAGGACCCGAACACGCAGATCCTCTCCGGCCCCGACGGGTACG
Source organism: Micromonospora sp. NBC_00421 (assembly GCF_036017915.1). NCBI lineage: Bacteria > Bacillati > Actinomycetota > Actinomycetes > Micromonosporales > Micromonosporaceae > Micromonospora > Micromonospora sp. NBC_00421. The sequence continues at coordinate 3,971,549 of NZ_CP107929.1, read as the reverse complement.
TGCAGAAGACCGTCACCACCCAGCTCGGCGAGACCGTCTTCGGCGGCGGGTCGGTGCTGCTCTACGTGGTCGCCGGGATGACCGCCCTGATCCTCTTCCTGGCCGCCAACACCGCGTTCAACGGGTTCCCGGTGCTCGGCTCGATCCTCGCCCAGGACCGCTACCTGCCCCGGCAGCTGCACACCCGGGGCGACCGGCTGGCCTTCTCCAACGGCATCGTCTTCCTCGCCGTCTTCGCCATCGTGCTGATCGTCGGCTTCCAGGCCGAGGTTACCCGGCTGATCCAGCTCTACATCGTCGGCGTCTTCGTCTCGTTCACGCTCTCCCAGGCCGGCATGATCCGGCACTGGAACCGGCACCTGCGCACCGAGCGGGATCCGGAGGCACGTCGCCGGATCTTCCGCTCCCGGGCGATCAACGCGTTCGGCATGGCGATGACGGGCACCGTGCTGGTCATCGTGCTGATCACCAAGTTCCTGCTCGGCGCGTGGATCGCCATCGCCGCGATGGCGGTCATCTACCTGCTGATGCTGGCCATCCGGCGGCACTACGACCGGATCGCCGCCGAGCTGGAACCCACCGAGGTACGCGGGGTGCTGCCCGCCCGCAACCACGCCATCGTGCTGGTCAGCAAGCTGCACCAACCGACCCTGCGGGCCATCGCCTATGCCCGCGCCACCCGGCCGGACACGCTGACCGCGGTCACCGTCAACGTGGACGACAAGGACACCCGGCAGCTCCAGCAGGAGTGGGAGCGGCGCGAACTGCCGGTGCCGCTGACCGTCGTCGACTCGCCCTACCGGGAGATCACCCGGCCGATCCTGAGCTTCGTGGCCAACACCCGCCGGGAGTCGCCCCGCGACGTGGTCACCGTCTTCATCCCCGAGTACGTCGTCGGCCACTGGTGGGAGAACCTGCTGCACAACCAGAGCGCGTTGCGGCTCAAGGGCCGGCTGCTCTTCGAGCCGGGCGTGATGGTGACCAGCGTGCCCTGGCAGTTGGCCTCCACCGCGACCAAGAACCTCGACCGGCTGGACGAGACGCTGAGTCGTACCCCCGCCCGGGGCCCCCGGGTCGCGCCCCGCAGTACCCTGCCCCCGCCCGCGCCGCCCGGCGAGCCCGGCCCGTCGACCGGAGACCGCCCGTGACCGCCCACCCCGGCCCCGCCCGCCCGCTGACCACCGACCGCGCCCGTCCGACCCGACCCGGTGATGCCGGCTCCGAAGCCCGGCCCGGCGGTGTCGGGGAGGAGCGGCGGCCCGGGTTGGAGGAGGCCGAGCGGGTCGAGTTGACCGTGGACGCCGTCGCCCCCGGTGGGCACTGCGTGGCCCGGGTCGACGGTCAGGTGGTCTTCGTCCGGCACGCGCTGCCCGGCGAGCGGGTGGTCGCCGAGGTGACCGAGCTGCACCGGGGCTTCGCCCGTGCCGACGCCGTCGAGATCGTCGAGGCGGCACCGGACCGGGTCACCCCACCCTGCCCGTACGCCCGGCCGGGCGGTTGCGGTGGTTGCGACCTCCAGCACGTCGCCCCGGCCGCCCAGCTCGGCTGGAAGACGGCAGTGGTCCGCGAGCAGCTCACCCGGCTGGGCGGGCTCACCGACGCCGAGATCGACGGATTGCGGGTCACCGTCGAGCCGCTGCCCGGTGGCCCGCTGGGCTGGCGGTCCCGGGTCCGCTACGCGGTCGACGCCGCCGGCCGGGCCGGGCTGCTCAAGCACCGCTCGCACGAGGTGGTGCCGATCGACCGCTGCCTGATCGCCCACCCGGCGATCCAGGAGCTGCCGGTGCTCGGGCGACCCTGGCCGACGGCCGAGGCGGTGGAGGTCGTCGCCTCGACCGGCGGGGACGTCGCCGTCACCGCCGTCGCTGACGGGGTGCCCACCCGGGTCGACGTCCCGGCCGGGCCGGCAACGGCTGTCGACGCCCCGGGTGGGGTGGCGGCAGGTCAGGAAGACCGGCCGGATGGGGCGGCGACGGTACGGGAGGTCGCTGCCGGCCGGGACTGGTCGCTGCCGGCCAGCGGCTTCTGGCAGGTGCACCCGGCCGCCGCCGACACCCTGGTCGGCGCGGTCCTCGACCTGCTCGCCCCGCAGCCCGGCGAGTCCGCCTGGGACCTGTACGGCGGGGCCGGCCTGTTCGCCGCCGCGCTCGCCGGCCGGGTCGGTCCGGACGCCCGGGTCACCATTGTCGAGTCCGCCGCCGAGGGGGTCGCCGCCGCCCGGCGGAACCTGGCCGACCTGCGCCGGGTCGAGGTGGTCGCCGCCCGGGTGGAGACCGCGCTGGCCCGCCGCCGGGTCACCGGCCCGGTCGACCTGGTGGTGCTCGATCCGCCGCGTACCGGGGCGGGTGCGGCGGTGGTCCGGGACATGATCGCCGCCACTCCCCGGGCGATCGCCTACGTGGCCTGCGATCCGGCCGCCTTCGCCCGGGACGTGCGCACCTTCACCCGGGCCGGCTGGCGGCTCGCCGCACTGCGCGGCTACGACCTGTTCCCGATGACCCAGCACGTCGAACTGGTCGGCCTGTTCCTGCCCCCGACCCGCTGACTAACCTGGCCCGATGAAGATCGTCGGGCTGATGTCGGGCACCTCGTACGACGGGGTGGACGTGGTCGCCGCCGAGTTCACCGCCGACGGGGACATCCTGCGGATGCGCCCGTTGGGCCATCGGGAGCTGGGCTACGACGAGGAGCTGCGGGAGCGGATCGGGGCGGTGCTGCCGCCGCATCCGACCACGGTCGAGGCGGTCTGCCGGCTCGACAACGCCCTCGGCGAGGTGTTCGCCGACGCCGCCGCGCTCGGCGTCGAGCTGGCCGGTGGGCGGGCCGACGTGGTCGTCTCACCTGGGCAGACCGTCTTCCACTGGGTCGACGGTGGCACCGTGCGGGGCACCCTCCAGCTCGGTGCGCCGGCCCGGGTCGCCGCCCGGGTGGGCGTACCCGTGCTGTCGGACCTGCGGTCGGCGGACGTCGCGGTCGGCGGGCAGGGTGCTCCGCTGCTCCCCGCCTTCGACGCCCTGCTGCTCGCCCCGGGCCATCCCGACGAGGGCCGGCGGCACGGCGGTGCCGGCGGGCGGCCTGGCAGCGGTGCCGGCGGGCGGCGGGGGCCGACCGGCGGCACGGTGCGGGCGGCGCTCAACCTGGGCGGCATCGCCAACCTCACAGTGGTCGCACCGGGCGGGCCCGTGCTCGGGTACGACGTGGGCCCGGCCAACGCCCTGCTCGACGCGGCGGCCCGCCGGTTCCTCGACCGGCCCTGTGACGTCGACGGCATTCGGGCGGCGGCCGGTCGGGTGCACCCCGGACTGCTGGCGCTGCTGCTCGCCGAGCCCTACTACGCGGCGGCCCCACCCAAGTCGACGGGCAAGGAGCTGTTCCACAGCGGCTACCTCGACGCCCGGCTGGCGGCGCTCGCCGGGCCGGTCGCCACGGACGACGTGTTCGCCACGTTGACCGAGCTGACCGCCCGGACGGTGGCCGACGCCTGCGACCGGCACCGGGTGACCGATGTGGTGGCGGCCGGCGGCGGGGTGCGCAATCCCACCCTGTGGGGCCGACTGGCCGCCCTCGGTGCCGGCCGGTGGGTGCTGCGGACCACCGACGAGCTGGGGGTGCCCGCCCAGGCCCGGGAGGCGTACGCGTTCGCACTGCTGGGGTGGTTGTCCTGGCACGGGCTGCCGGGCGCGGTGCCCTCGGTGACCGGGGCCAGGCGGGCCGCAGTGCTGGGTTCCTGGACCCCGTCCGGGCCGCCGCACGGGGCGGCCGGGCCGACCCCGCCGCGACGGCTGGTCGTCCTCCGCTGAACCGGGCCGCCACCCGGGGCGTGATCCGGCTTGCACCCGGGGCGGCGATCCGGCGGCCATCCCGGGCGCGAGCCGGCTGCCTGAGTTGGTGATCAGGGGTCTCACCTGCGGTGATCCACGGGCGGGCTGCGGAGTGCGCGGCGGCCGATAGACTCTCTCGTCATGAGCGTTGAAGAGGACACGGCCAACCACGGTCGGCTACTGGGCACCGTCCGTGGTCCGCAGGACGTGAAGCGGATGACCGGCGAACAGCTGGACATCCTCGCCGCCGAGATCCGTGACTTCCTGATCGCCAAGGTGTCCCGCACCGGCGGCCACGTCGGCCCCAACCTGGGTGTGGTGGAGCTGACCCTGGCCATGCACCGGGTCTTCGACTCCCCGCGCGACCGGCTCCTGTACGACACCGGCCACCAGTCGTACGTACACAAGATCCTCACCGGCCGGCAGGACGGCTTCGACAGGCTCCGCCAGCGCGGTGGCCTCTCCGGCTACCCGAGCCAGGCCGAGAGCGAGCACGACCTGATCGAGAACTCGCACGCGTCCACCGCCCTGTCCTACGCCGACGGGCTGGCCAAGGCGTACGCCCTGCGCGGCGAGCAGCGCAGCGTGGTGGCCGTGGTCGGCGACGGCGCGCTCACCGGCGGCATGTGCTGGGAGGCGCTCAACAACATCGCCACCTCCGGCAACCGGCTGGTGATCGTGGTCAACGACAACGGCCGGTCCTACTCGCCGACCATCGGCGGGCTCGCCGACCACCTGTCGTCGCTGCGGCTCAACCCCGGCTACGAGAAGGTCCTCGACACGGTCAAGGACGCGCTGGGCAACACCCCGTTCGTCGGCAAGCCGATGTACGAGGTGCTGCACGCGGTCAAGAAGGGCATCAAGGACGCGGTCGCCCCGCAGGCGATGTTCGAGGACCTCGGCATCAAGTACGTCGGCCCGGTCGACGGGCACGACATCACCGCCGTCGAGGGTGCGCTGCGGGCGGCGAAGAACTTCGGCGGCCCGGTGATCGTGCACGCGGTGACCCGTAAGGGCTACGGCTACCGCCCGGCCGAGGAGGACGAGGCGGACTGCCTGCACGGGCCGGGCGCCTTCGACGCCGAGACCGGCAAGCTGCTCGCCGCCCCGTCGGTGAAGTGGACCCAGGTCTTCGCCGACGAGCTGGTCGCCATCGCCGACGAGCGGCCCGACGTGGTGGGCATCACCGCCGCGATGGCCGAGCCGACCGGCATCGCCACCCTGGCCCGCAAGCACCCCGACCGGGTGTACGACGTGGGCATCGCCGAGCAGCACGCGGCCACCTCCGCGGCCGGCCTGGCGATGGGCGGCCTGCATCCGGTGGTGGCGGTCTACGCGACCTTCCTCAACCGCGCCTTCGACCAGGTCCTGCTGGACGTGGCGATGCACAAGCTGCCGGTGACCTTCGTGCTGGACCGGGCCGGGGTCACCGGTCCGGACGGGCCGAGCCACTACGGCATCTGGGACATGTCGGTCTTCGGGGTGGTGCCGGGCCTGCGGATCGCCGCCCCCCGCGACGCCGCCAGCCTCCGTGAGGAGCTGCGTGAGGCGATCGCCGTCGACGACGGTCCCACCATCGTCCGGTTCCCCACCGGCACCGTCGCCGCCGACCTGCCGGCGATCCGCCGGGTCGGCCCGGTCGACGTGCTGGCCGAGTCGGCGCGTACCGACGTGCTGCTGGTGGCGGTGGGCGCCTTCGGCCTGCTCGGCATGGAGGTGGCGTCCCGTCTCGCCGAGCAGGGCTACGGCGTCACCGTGGTCGACCCGCGCTGGGTGCGCCCGGTCCCGTCCGAGTTGGTCGAGCTGGCCGCCGGCCACCGCCTCGTGGTCAGCGTCGAGGACGGTGTCCGGGTCGGCGGTGTCGGTGACGCGCTGGGCCAGGCGATGCGGGACGCCGACGTCCGGGTGCCGCTGCGTGACCTGGGCGTACCGGCCGACTGGCACCCGCACGGCACCCGCGCGCAGATCCTCGCCGACCTGCGGCTGACCGCCCAGGACGTGGCCCGCGACGTCACCGGCTGGATCTCCGGCCTGGACGGCGACGCCACCTCGGTGGAGACCGTCCGCCTCCCCGCCCCCGACTCCACCCCCAACTGACCGGACACCCCCACCCGATCCCTGACGCCGGAGGGCGGTCACGACAACGCCGTGACCGCCCTCCCCCGTCCCCAGACTCCCGCCCCGCCGCCCCGCCCCGCCGGCCCGCCCCGCCCCGCCGCCCCGCCCCGCCGCCCCGCCCCGCCGGCCCGCCCCGCCCCGCCGGCCCGTCCCGCCCCGCCGGCCCGTCCCGCCGGCCCCCGCCCCGGTGATCAAGAGGTTTTGGTCATGGGGAGTCGTTCCGGTGACGCAAACCTCTTGATCACCGGGGCGGAGCGGAGCGGGGTGGGGAGGGGAGGGGAGGGGAGGGGGTTAGCGGCCGCCGGCGGAGCGGTAGTGGGTTTTCTCGGCGGTGGCGAGGCTGAAGGTCTGCCGGGCGGCGGGTAGTGGGACGACCACCAGGCCGGGGCGGTCCACCAGGCGGGGGGTGCCGGGGGGGACCGACAGGGACGCGTCCCGGTTGCCCCGCCAGGTCAGCACCACGAGCGGTTGCCCCGGCACCGGCAACACGTAGGTCTGGAGGGGGTTGGACCGGTCGGCGGGCGAGACCACCGGCCCGCCGTCCCCGGCCGGGCGGTAGACCACCGCGGTCATCGTCCCCGCGTCGGTCTCCCAGGTCAGCTGCTCCAGGTCACCGGGGTCGTTCCCGCCGCCCAGCGCCATCTCGCCGATCGCCCGGACGGCGACCTTCTCCATCGGCCACGACTCGGGGACCGACCGGGGTGCGTCCCGGTCGCCGATCCGGCGCGGAATGCTCCCGAACGGCCCCTGCTCGCCGGCGAGCATGCAGGTGTCCAGCCCGTCGAGGGCCCGACGGCCGGAACCGGTCTCGTCCCGGACCAGCGGGTACCTCGGGTCGACGGTGGCGGTGCCCAGGTCGAGCAGGCGATCGGCGGCCCGGCCCCGGGGCAGCGACTCGGTGGTCCGCAGCGTCACCGTCACCGGCACCGCCCGGCAGTCGGGCACCTTGACCGGGGTGGTGAGCCCGTCGGTCAGCATCAGTGCCCGGCCGTCCGGGCCGAGCAGTCGTTCCACCCGGCCGGAGGTCAGGTAGCGCCGACCGTCGGGCAGGTGCAGCGGGAGCACGTCGGCGTAGACCAGGTAACCCGGGTCGGTGTACTCGCTGGCCCGGCTGACCTCGTACCGGCCCTTGTGGCCGGTGAGCTGGAGCAGCCAGGAGGCGGACTCCCCGGGCACGTCGGCGGCGACCAGCGCCACCGGGACGCCGTCGACCTCGCCCGACCAGAGGATACCGGAGGACGGCAGGTGGACCCGGTCGTCGACCGGTGAGCGCCAGGCGCGGACCGCCTCGGTCACCGCCGTGGTCGCGGTGGCGTCCCCGGCGAGCGAACCGCGCGGCGGCCACACCGCCCGGGTACCGTCCAGGCTGTCGTAACCCACCCGCAGCTCGCGGGCCTGGCGTTCGGCGATCGGACCGCAGGCCGGGACGGCCAGCAACAGGCCGACCAGCGCGGTGACAGTCGTGCCGCGACGGCGAACCGAAGCCATCTGTACGCCCCCGATCGCGTCGCCGTCGTTGTCGGAAGCCCACATCGTACGCAACGCCCGGTGACGGCCCGCAGCCGTGCCCCCGACGACCACAAGGGACACCAAAGTGAATTTCGGACTATTTCCCGGCTCCGGTAGACTCCGCCGACTGTGACGTCTGCCGAGCCCCGTGGCGCCTCCGCACCGGCCCCCGACGACTCCGGGGGCTCCGCCCGCGGCACGACGGCCACCGCGACAGCGCCCCCACCCGTGACCCGTACCACCCCCGTCGACCTGCGTAACTCAGGCGTAACAGCACCGGTGGACCGGACGGTCGGGGCGTCGCCGGTCGACGTGCCACCCATGCGGACGGCACCCGACGGGACGGCCCCGGAGCGGGTGGCCGCCGCCGAGGGGGTGGCGGCGGTGGGCGTACCGGAGAAGAGGTCGGCGGGCACGGAGGGTGACGGCGCGATGCCTGCCGTGTGGTGGCGGCGCTGGCGCTGGACGGCCCGCCGCAAGGACCTGGTGGTCTACGGCATCTTCCTGGTCGTCGCGCTCTGGGTGACCAGCCGGATCTGGATCGACCCGGCCGGCCGGGTGGCCTCGCTCTACAGCAGCGACCCGGCGCAGGTGCAGTTCTTCCTCGCCCACTCGGTACGGGTGGTGCTGCACGGGGAGTTCCCGTTCTACACCGACCAGTTCAACTTCCCCGACGGCGTCAACCTGATGGCCAACACGGCGGTGCTGGCGCTGGGCATCCCGATGGTGCCGGTCACCCTGCTGTTCGGGCCGGCGGTCTCCTTCGTGGTGCTTGTCACCCTCGGCCTCGCCGGCACCGCCGCCGCCTGGTACCACGTGCTGTCCCGGCACCTGGTGCGGCGGCGGCTCGCCGCGGCGGTCGGCGGCTGGTTCTGCGGGTTCTCCCCGGCGATGCTCTCGCACGCCAACTGGCACCCCAACATCATCAGTCAGTTCCTGTTGCCGTTCATCGTGTGGCGGGTGATGGTGCTGACCCGCTCCACCCGGCCGCTGCGCGACGGGCTGCTGCTCGCCCTGCTGGTCACCGGCCAGGCGTTCATCAATGAGGAGATCCTGCTCTTCACCGCCATGGCCTGCGGCATCTTCCTGATCGCCATGGTGGCCCAGCGGCCGGCGCTCTGGTCGGCGGCGTGGCGACCGCTGGCCAAGGGGCTGGCCGCCTGCGCGGTGCTGGCCGGGGCGCTGCTGGCGTACCCGCTCTACGTCCAGTTCGCCGGGCCGATGGCCTACCACGGGCTCAGCGACGCGGTGCAGGACTACGGCAACGACATCGCGGCCTTCTTCGCCCCCGGCTCGCCCACCTTCGGCGGCAACGAACGGGCCAACGTCAACCTGGCCCCGAACTACTCCGAGGAGAACGCCTTCTTCGGCTGGAGTCTGTCGTTGATCGCCGTCGGCATCGTGCTCTGGCTGCGCCGGGAGCGGCTGGTCCGGGCGCTCGCCGTCACCGGCGCGTTCTTCGCCCTGCTCTCCCTCGGCGAGCGGATCTCCTGGTGGGGGCGGGACCTGGTCACCGGGCCGTGGGAACTGCTCGTGCGGTTGCCACTGCTGGACGCGGTGGTGCCCACCCGGTTCGCCCTGATCACCTCGGTGGTGATCGGCATGCTGCTGGCGCTGGCCGTGCAGCGGGCCTGGACGCTGCGCGGCGCGCAGTGGCGGCACGCCAAGACCGTCACGGTGGCCGCCCTGGTGCTGGCCCTGCTGCCGATCGTGCCGATGCCGCTGAAGGTGACCTCCCGCCCGCCGGTGCCGGACTTCATCACCGCCGACCGCTGGCGGGAGTACGTCGGCCCCGGGCAGACCCTGGTGCCGGTGCCCGTGCCCAGCATGGGCAACACCCACGGCATGCGGTGGGCGGCGGCCACCAACCTCGAGTTCAAGATCCCCGGCGGCTATTTCCTCGCCCCGCGCAACGGCAACACCGGCGACCCGGGTCGGTTCGGCGGGCGGCCCAGCGGCATCGGGCAGCTGCTCGACGAGGTCGCCACCACCGGCCGGACCACCAAGCTGGACGACAGGCAGCGGCGGCGCAGCCTGGACGAGCTGCGGCACTGGAACGCCGCCGTGCTGGTGCTGCCGCTGCGCCAGCACCACGCCGAGCCGCTGCGCCGGACCGTCGAGCAGCTGGTCGGCCCCGCCCGCCGGGAACTCGACGTGTGGGTGTGGGACGTCCGGCCGCTGTCCGCCCGGACCGCCTGAGCCCTACGCCGACCCGGAGCGGTCCGGGCCGGTCCGTCCCCGCCGGCCGGGAGCCGGCGGGGACGGACCGGTCGCCGGGCGGTTCAGTCGACCAGGGGGCGGACGTCCCAGAGCCAGACGTCGTCGACCCGCTGCGCCGGGCCGAGCAGGCCGGTCATCAGGTCCCGGAGCACCGCCTCGCGGGGGTGGGCGCCCAGCACCACCACCGACGCCTTCCAGAACCGTAGGTCAGCCACCGCCTGACGGCGGTTCTCCTCGGTCAGCGCGGGCACCGTGCCGGCGTCCATGGTGGCGTAGATCAGGGTGCTGGTCGGCCGGTTGGGGGCACCGAAGACGCCTTGGCCCAGCTCGTTCGGGCCGATGAAGTAGCCCCCGGGCACCGGGAACTCGTGCCCGGTCAGCGCGCTCCAGCGCAGCGTGGGCAGGCCGTGCACGTTGCTCGGGATCGGCACCGGCACCAGGGTCCGCCCGGCCGGCACGTACGGCCGCCAGCCGCCGGCGGTGACGAAGTGCGGCGGCAGGTCGATGTGCTGCGCGGGCAACGGACGGGGGAACAGCGGCAGCACGGCGAGCGTGATCGCGGCGTACCCGACCGGCCGGACCCAGCGGCGACGGCCCGGGGTCCCGGCAGGGGCGGCCGGGGTGGGGTCGTCGGCGGCGCTGCGCGGTGCGGGCACCCGGGACCGTCCGGGGCCGCCGACCGCGTCCCAGGCCAGGGCGAGCAGGACGCCGACCGCCCCGGTCACCACCAGGGTCAGCCGGGTCGGCATCATCATCTCGACGAGCGGCAGGTCGTCCGGGATGTACGCCCACGGCCCGTCGACGGTGGTCTCCACCCCGTCGAACCGCACCTTCGGGCCGATCGCCGCGACGGTGAAGACCACCACCAGCACCCCGGCGATCCGGGCGGCCAGCGAGCGCCGCCAGAGCAGCACCAGGGCGGCCAGCACGACGAGCACCAGCGGCCAGCCGAACCAGGTGTTCTGCTCGGTCAGGCCGATGGTCTTCTCGACCGCCTCGTCCCCGGCGACGGTGTCCCGGGCGAAGGTGACGAAGGCCATCAGGTCCTCGCCCCAGTTGTGGAACACCCCGCCCTGCAGCCCCCGGTAGGACTGCGGGCCGTTGAACTGGTACCAGATCGGGTAGGCGGTGATCAGCAGTGCCACCCCGCCGCCCACCCCGAGCGTGGCCAGGAAGCCGCCGGCGCGCGCGCGGGCCCCGCCGGGCCGCTGCACCACGTACGCCACCACCGCCACCAGGCAGGCCAGCGCGGTGAGCAGCAGCATCTCCTCGTTGATGAAGATCTGGTACGCCACCAGCAGGCCCAGCACCACCCCGTCGCGCCGCCACCGGCCGGGCCGGCCCGCCCGCAGCACCCGGGCCACGATCACCGGAAGCAGGAAGTTGGAGACGAAGTTGGGCTGCCCGTTGGCGTGGTGCACGATGCCCGGCGCGAAACCGAGGAACGCGCCGCCGACGAACGCGCCGGCCCGCGAGCGCACCAGGTGCCGGGAGAGCATCCAGTACGAGGTGGCCGCCGTCGCGGCGAGCGCCCCGCCCAGATAGAGCGCGTACGTCACCTGCGGGCCGAACAGCAGGGTGACCGGGGCCAGCGGGATGGTCATGCCGAGCAGCGAGGTGTTCGCCATCATGTTCACCCCGTCCGGGGCGTTCTGCCGGGCGCTGAACAGCGGGTTCTCCAGGTGCCGCACCGAGTACGCGCCATGGGTGAACAGCCACTCGAACCAGCTGTGGTCGGTCGGCAGGTGGGACGACACCCGGTGTTGCACGTCCACCCAGTAGTTCAGGCACACGAGAACGCCGATCAGCGCATAGGCTCCGATGGCGAGCACGTCGGCCCGGCCCGGCCGTCGTCGCGGTCGCCCGTGCGGGTCGTTCGCGTCGGGTGCGACCGCGTCGGGCGCGGACGTCGGGTTCAACGAGGGATCTACCACCGGCACGGCCACGACGGGCCATCGTACAGGCGGCGGCGGGTCGGTCCGGCGACCCGGTGTGCGGCGATCCGCGTCCACCGGCCGGCATGGTGGTCGGTGGGGTGTGGCGGTCGAAAGAGGGTGTGCGTGACGGTCATCGATCTGGGTGAGCTCCGCGACGCCGGGCCGGAGCCGCCCGGTCCCGCGCCCCGGGCCGTCGGCCGACCGCTGCGACTCGCCGCGGTGCTGGCGTTCATCCTGCTGGTGCTGACCGCTGCCGCGCCGGTGGAGCACCGGGCGGCCTTCGTGCTGCCGGCCTCCCTCGGCACGTCGGTGCTGCTCCACGACGGGGAGGTCTTCCTGCACGCCCCGACCGGCGATCCGACCGCCCCGGGTCGGTTGAGCGCCTGGACGATCCCCACCTCACCCCGGGCGCGGCCGGTGCGGCGGTGGCAGGTGCCGGTGCCGGTGACCAGCGGGTCCGGGACGCTGCGCCGGCACGGCGACCTGTTGCTGGTCACCGGCACCGCCGGCGGACCGAACGGGGCTTACCAGACGTTCGCCTACGATCGGGAGAGCGGCAGGCTGCGCTGGCAGCGGACGGGGATTGGCGAGTCGGCAGGAGCCGACCTGCTCTTCTCCGAACTCGGTCCGGAGGGGCCGATGACTGTCCACTCCGTCGATCCGTCGACCGGCCGGGACCGCTGGTCGGCGTCGATGTCGCCGGCAGCCACCCTGTACCGGACGGCGGCCGACGGTGTGGACCGGATCGTGACTGTGAAACCGCCCGGCCCGGTCGAGGTCTGGGACGCCCGGCGCGGGGTACGTCTGCACCGTGCGCAGCTCGACCACGAGGGAACGCCGTCGAACACCGGGTTCGAGATCGTCGGCGACCTGCTGCTCGCCGTCCAGGCGAACACCGGCCGACTCACCGGGTACGGCCTCGACGGGCTGGACCGTCGATGGGAGGTGCCGTTGACGACGCCGGTGTTCACCACCCCGTGCGGGTCGCTGCTCTGCGCACTCGGCGTGGCCGGCGGGGTACGGGCGTTGGACCCGGCGACCGGGCGGACGGTCTGGCAGGACGCCCGTTGGGGGTTCGACAGCGGGGTGTACGGCGGTCGGGTGGCGGCGAGCAGCCTGGGTGGGGGCGGCTGGCACCCGCTTGTGGTGCTCGACGTCGCCTCCGGGCGGCAGGTCGCCGACCTGGGCACCTGGAAGCTGGTCCGGCCGACCACGCCGGACGGGCCGGTGCTCGGGATACGGCCGGCCGCTGGGGGGCGGATGATGGTCGCCGACCTGGACGTGGCCGCCGCGCGGGTCCGGGTGCTCGACGTGCTGCCGGCCGTCTCCGGCGACTGCCAGAGCGATGGGGATCTGCTGCTCTGCCGGCTGGTCGACGGCGCGTTCGGAGTCTGGCGGCTGCCCCGGTGACGGTGATCGACCTGGGCGAGGTGGGTCACCCCGACGAGCCGGCCCCCCGTCCACCGCGCCGGCCCCGGGTGCGGCGTGCCGGCGGCCGTCCGGTGCCCGTCGTCCTGGTCGGCCTGTTCCTGCTGCTCACCATGGCCGGTGCGGCACCCGGGCCGACCCGGTTGGTCCCGGTGCCCGTACCGGACGTGCCGGAGCCCAGCCACCTGATCGTCGGCGACCTGCTGGTGCTCGCCTACCCGTCGGCCCTCGCACCGGCCGGCAGCCGGCAACTCATCGCCGTCGACCTGACCGACGGACGGGTCCGCTGGCAGGTGTCGCTGTCCCCCAGGCACCAACTGCTGGTGCTGGACCGGGTCGGTGACGACGTGGCGATCACCACCGACCCCGGCGGCGAACCGGTCTCGATGGTGCTCGACCACGTCGACGGGCGGGCCCGCTGGCGGCAGCCCGGCCGGGCGGTGCCCACCCGGGACGGCGGGCTGCTGCTGGAGGACGTCCACGTCGACCGGGTGGTGGTGCGGGGCGTCGACCCGGCGACCGGCGCGGTCCGCTGGACGGCCACGGCCGGAGCGGCCACCGTCGGATACCGCACGTCGGCGCGCGGCATCGAGGAACTCGTCCTGGTCACCAGCGCCGGCCTCGCCGAGGCGTACGACGTCGGCACCGGTGTACGCCGGCTCGCCTTCCCGGTGCCACCCGCCCGGGGCGACCACCACCTGGCGGAGCCGGTCGGTGAGCTGCTGCTCGTCGGCGGGGAACCGGACCTGCTGGCCGGGTACGACCTGGGGTCCGGGCGGCGTCGCTGGGACACGACGTCGCCGGGTGGCGGAGCGGCCCGCACCTGCGGTGATGCCGTCTGCCTCGACACGCCTTCCGGTACCCGGCTGCTCGACCCGGCGACCGGCCGGGTGCGCTGGTCCACCGGGCGGTGGTTCCCGGTCGAGTCGGTCGGGGACCGGATGGTCGCGGTCAGCGTCGACAGGCCGGAGCGGCTGGCCCTGCTCGATCCGGCTACCGGTCGGGCCGTGGCCGAGCTGGGCGGCTGGAATCTGGTGGACCGGTCGCCGCCGACCGCCCCGTACCTCGCCATCCGTCCGGTCGCCGGTGAGCGGCGGCTGCTGGCCGCGCTGGACCCCGCCGGCGGGACCCCGCGGCTGGTGGACGTGCTGCCCGGAGCATGGGACCGCTGCTCGCTCGACCAGGGGGTGCTGGTCTGCTGGCGGCAACGCAACAGCATCGGGGTGTGGCGGTTGCCCGGCTGACGGCACACCGGTCGGCCCTCCTCCGGCAGGTCGTTTGGCCGGCGGGGCTAGGTTGTCGGACAGGTCGGCGAGGAGGTCGGGATGCGGGTGCTGGTGGTCGAGGACGAACGGAACCTCGCCGACGCGATCGTGCGTGGGCTGCGCAAGCGGGGGATGGCGGTCGACGTCGCGTACGACGGGGACGCCGGCCACGAGGCGGCCTTCGTCACCCGGTACGACGTGGTGGTCCTCGACCGTGACCTGCCCGGGATGCACGGCGACCAGATCTGTGCCGAGCTGGCCGCCTCCGGCACCCTCACCCGGGTGCTGATGCTGACCGCCAGCGACACCGTCGCCGACCGGGTGGCGGGGCTGGGCCTCGGCGCGGACGACTACCTGCCCAAGCCGTTCGCCTTCGACGAGTTGGTGGCCCGGGTGCAGGCGTTGGGCCGGCGGGCCACCCCGGCCGCCCCGCCGGTGCTCCAGGTGGGTGACGTGGTGCTCGACCCGGCCCGCCGGGTGGTCACCAGGGCCGGCGCGCCGGTCGACCTGACGAACAAGGAGTTCGGTGTGCTCAGCGAGCTGGTCAAGGCGCGCGGCGCGGTGGTCTCCAGCGAGGAGCTGCTGGAACGGGTCTGGGACGCCAACACCGATCCGTTCACCACGATCGTCCGGGTCACCGTGATGACCCTGCGCAGGAAGCTCGGCGATCCGCCGCTGATCGAGACGGTGGTCGGCGCCGGCTACCGGACGGTCAACCCATGAGCGCGAGGAGTGAGCCGGTGTCGCGAGCCGGGGTCGGGTCGTGACCCGGCGGTTGCGGCCCACGCTGCGGTTGCGGTTGACCCTGCTCAACGGGGTGCTGCTGGTCGGGGCCGGGGCGATCCTGGTGGCGCTGGCCTGGTTGCTGGTCCGGGACGCGCTGCGCCCCACCGACGAGCTGCGTCCGGGCACCACCGTGCTGCTGGCCGACGGGCGTTCGTTGGACGCCGCGGTGTGGCAGCGCCAACTGGTCGATGCCGCCTCCGACGAGCTGCTGGTCAAGGGGCTGCTGGCGTTGCTGGCGATCAGCGTGGTCGGGGTGGCCGGGGCGTACTGGGTGGCCGGCCGGACGCTGCGTCCGCTGCACCAGGTCACCGCGACCGCGCGCCGGCTCGGCGAGACCACGCTCGACCAGCGGATCGGCTGGTCCGGGCCGGACGACGAGGTGGCCGAGCTGGCCCGGACCTTCGACGCGATGCTGGACCGGATCACCGCGGCATTCGAGGCGCAGAAGCGGTTCGTGGCCAACGCCTCACACGAGCTGCGTACCCCGCTGGCGGTGATGCGTACCGAGATCGACGTGACGCTCAGCGACGACGAGGCGGACACCGCCGAGTACCGCCGGATGGCCACCGTGGTGCGGGACGCCTCGGAACGCGCCAACGGCCTGGTGGACGCGCTGCTGGTGCTGGCCCGTAGCGAGGCCCAGGTGGGCCGACGGCTGGCCCGACGTACGGAATGTGATCTGGCCACCGGCACTGCCAACGCGTTGTCCGCGATGTCCCGGGAGGTGGAGCGGATCGGGCTACGGGTGCAGTCCTCGTTGCGACCGGCCCCGGTGACCGGTGACCCGGGTCTGCTGGACCGGCTGGCCGGGAACCTGATCGAGAACGCGGTGCGCTACAACCATCTGCACGGGCGGCTCTGGGTGCAGACCGGCACCGACGGGCGCTCCTCGTGGCTGGCGGTACGAAACACCGGCTTCGAGGTGGACCAGGCCGATGTGCCGGGGCTGTTCGAGCCGTTCCGTCGGGGTGGCCGGGAACGGACGGGAGCCCGTGGTTCCGGGCTGGGCCTGTCCATCGTCCGGGCGGTCTGCGACGCACACGGCGGCACCGTCCGGGTCGTCGCACAGAAGGGTGGAGGGCTGGAGGTGACGGTCACGCTGCCCTCGGCCGACCAAGTCCCCAGTTGACCGGTCCCACTGCTTCGGAGGCAGACCCGTGAGCGTACGAATCCACAACATCAGCATCGACTGTCACGACACCTACGCCCTGTCCGGTTTCTGGGCGCAGGTCTTCGAGTGCCCCCGCCAACCCGACGACTTCCCCGGCGACACGGAGGCGATGCTCCTGCCCGAGGGCGGACCGGAGGTGCTCTTCCTGGCCGTACCGGAGGGCAAGTCGGTCAAGAACCGCCTGCACCTCGACCTGGAGCCGATCGACCGGACCCGGGACGAGGAGGTCGCGCGGTTGCTCGCCGTCGGTGCCGTCCAGGTCGACGACCGCCGTCGGGCGGACGGTGCCGGCTGGGTGGTGCTGGCCGACCCGGAGGGCAACGAGTTCTGCGTCCTGCGCAGCGCCGCCGAGCGGGCCGCCACGACCGGCTGACGCTCCGCGTCTCGATCATCGAGGGGGTGCCCGCGCGATTACCGCCGGGCACCCCCCACTGAAGACGATCCGTGAGGCGACCGGCTGTTCCGAGTCTCAGATCTACAACTGCGGGGTCGGGGTTTGCGACGGTTTGCAGGCGCAGGCAGGTGAACGCGAGCATGTTCGATCAGCCGGCCAGGGCCGCCGGTCATCGGGCTGATCAGGGCGTAGTCTCGACTGCGGCGTGTGGGGCAGATAGGCCGGCATGGCCCGCGCCGCCGGCCGCTGCCTGCGCAGCCCGCTCGATCTTCGCGCGGTGTGTCGCGCGGGCCGCCGTGTCGATCTCTTCCTCGTATTCATCCCTCAGCCCGGTCCGGCCGTCGAGCTGTTCACGCAGGATGTCAGCGTGGCCGGCATGCCGGGTGGTCTCCTGAAGGACGTGGATCATGATGTTGAGCAGCTTCACGTCAGGGTGTGACCACCACGGCACGTGGCCAGGCGCGTCGAGGGGAAGCTCGTTGATCGTCGCGTCCGCATGCTTCCAGGCGCGCTGGTAGAAGTCGATGATCTGTTCGCGGGTCTCATCCGGGCTGACCCACAGGTCGCTGCCGTCCGCGTCCTGCCATCGCCCCAGCAGCTCCGGGGATGGGCGATCGAAGACCTCACCGAAATACCAGGCCTCCAAGGTCGCCATGTGCTTCACCAGGCCGAGGAGATTGGTCCCCGTCGCCGTCAGAGGACGCCGGATGTCGTACTCGGACAGACCATCGAGCTTCCAGACCAGCGCCTCACGGATCACCTTCAACCGGCCGTGCAGGAAGTCCTTCGCGAAATCCTCGATCATGGCGACGAGCTTGCCACGCGGCGACAACAGGAGCCGCTGTGGAGCTGAACGGCTGCTGCCCACGGCGCCCGGGGACATTCAGGCGGCGTTGAAGGTCATCGGGCGACGCGACCCGCGCCACGCCGCCAACCACATGGTCGATCTACGCTTGGTATGAGGTGGCGGAGCAGGTCGCCTGAGCGGCGGGCGCGTACCGTGGTCGATGGCGGACCCGCCTGTTGTAGCGGCCGGCGGGCCGTCGCCCAGCCGCTACCTGGGGAGCCACAATGAACAGTCCCGCCGCTTTCGGCACCCGCCTCCGCGCCCACCGCGAACGCGCCGGAAAAACCCGAGTAGTCCTCGGTGGGCTTGTCGGCCGCAGCGCCGAATGGGTGAAAGCCCTCGAAACCGGTCGGCTGCTCACCCCCCGCCTACCCATGCTGCTGCGCCTCGCCGAAGTCCTCGACATCAGCGACCTGGCCGACCTCACCGGCGACCAGTCCCTACCCGTCGCCTCCGTCACCCGCGCCGGGCACCCCGACGTCGACCAGGTTGCCGCCGCCATGAAACGCACCCTGCTACCCGCAGGTGACCCCGCCCCCGCGTCGGTGCTCCGCAGCCTCGTCGACCAGGCGTGGAGGCTGTGGCACCAGTCCACCGCCGAACGGACCGCCGTCGCCGCGATCCTCCCCGGGCTGCTCGACGACTCCCGCCGCTCCGCCCGCCACCTCGACGGCGCAGACCGGCGTGCCGCCCTCGCCGACTTGGCCCGCACCTACCACCTGGCCCAGTTGTACTGCGCCCACCAGCCCTACCCGGAACTGGTGTGGTTGGCCGCCGACCGGGCCATGGGTGCCGCCCAGGACGCCGACAACCCGGAGGCGGTGGCGGTGGCCGCCTGGTACTACGCCCACGTGTACCGGTCGGCCAACCAGATCGACGCCGCCGAGCAGGTTCTCACCGACGCCGCCGCACTCGTCGACGGGCACAGCAGCCCGGAGCGGACCGTCCGGTGGGGGCAACTGCAACTGGGTGTCGCCCTCGGCCATGCGAAAGCCGGCCGGGCCGGGCGCGCGTGGCGGGCATGGGATGCGGCCGAGGCCGCCGCCCGACGGCTGGGTGACAGCTACACCCACCCGTGGTTGATCTTCGGTCCGACCGTTATGGAAGCGTACGCGGTAACCGTCGAAGCGGATCTGTGCCGACACGGGGAGGCTGTTCGCCGTGCCGACAGCGTCAACTACAGCGGCCTGCCGTCGCGCACCCGCCGGGCGGGGCATCTCATCGACGCTGCCCGTGCGCACATGCTCGCTCGGGAAGAGGTCGCCGGGGTGCACCTGCTCGGCCGGGCGTTGCGGGAGTCGGTGGACACGGTGCGGCACAACCCGTACGCCCGTTCCGCCGTGATGGAGTTGTCGACCCGCCGGGGAACCATCGGCGAGGATGCCCGCGAATTGGCGCTCAGCATGGGCATGGACTGGTAGTTGTGCCACGGGGACAAACCATCCCCATCCCCACGGTCACCCCTCCGTAACGTTTCGTGAACAGGGCGGCGGGGTGTCCATCGGACCCGACGTGATGTGTGCGAGCACCCCGGCGTCCCCCGGTAAGAGGGGGCGGTCGTGTCGGACGGGGCCGGCCGCCCCTGACCGAACACGGAGGGGTCAGCGGTGACCGGTGGCATGTCGGCGCGGTGGGTCCACAACCGGCTCGTGCTCGACGCGCGGGTCATCATCACCGACCATTGGCCGCGCCCCGGCAGACCCGACTGGTGCCCGATCTGCCAGCACACCTGGATGTGTGAACCGACCCGCGTCGCCTACACCTATCTGAAGGCGGTAGGTCGGGGCCGGTGGATTCCCCCGCACTTCCGCTGACCCGACGAAAGCCGCCCCGCCGAACTCCCGAAGGAGCGGCGGGGCGGCTTTCGTCGTGGCCCGTCGGGCGACCGGGAGGTCAGCCCTTCTTCTCGATCTGCCCGCGCATCGTGACGAACTCGGACTTCAGGTTGGCTGCCGACTTGTAGTACTGCACGATGAGGCCGACGCTGCCCTTGTCCGCCCAGAGGCAGACGCCGAGCGGGACGCCCTCGCTGTTGCCGTCGCCGCACTTGGCGTCGCCACCGAGCGGGCCGGCGTCCACGGGGGACATGTTGGTGACCTTCAGTTCGCTGGCGATGCCCGTGACGGCGTCGTCCAGTTCCTTCTTGGGGTCGGCCATCACGCCGGAGGCCGCGGCGATCATCAGCAGGTCCTGCTTGGCCGGGTCACCGTAGAAGGCGCCGGCGGTGCCCGTCTCGTTCTGTACGGATTTCTTCATCTCGGTGACCAGCCCGTCGGCGACCGCCTTCAGCCCCGGGTCGGTGGCCTGCGGGCGGCCGGCCAGGGTGGCCGGGGCGGAGACCGTCGTGTTGGCGGCGTCCACCACCTCCTTGACGTCGTCCTTGAGGGCGAAGGCGGCGATGGCGGCGCCACCGAGGCAGAGCACCAACAGCACGGCCAGCACGATCAGCACGATCTTGACGGCGGACCGCTTCTTCGCCGGCGGTGCGGGCGGGCCGGCGTACGGCGGTGCGCTGCCGGCGTCCGGCTGCTGCGGGTAGCCGCCCTGCTGCGGGTAGCCGCCCTGCTGCGGGTAGCCGCCCTGCGGCGTACCGCCGTCCGGCGCGGGGGCGGCTGGGCTGGTCGGGGGCTGGGACATCAGGTCTACTCCAGAATTTCGTGGGTGAGGCCGGATGATCTTAGCCAGAGTGACCGACATTCACCGGCCCGCGCCCGCCGGCCCGCCCGCCGCCGCCCTGTCCACCGCCGGGTCAGTCCCGCTTCTCGATCTGGCCCCGGAGGGCGGCGAACTCGGACTTCGCCTTGGTCGCGGAGGAGAAGTACATGACGATCATGCCGACGCTGCCGTGGTCGGCCCAGACGCAGACGCCGAGCGCGATGCCGGACGCCTTGCCGTCACCGCACTTGGCCACCCCGCCCAGCGGCCCCGGCTCGATCGTCGACATCTTCTTGACCGCCAGCGAACTGCCCAGACCCTTGACCGCGTCCTCCAGCTCCTGCTCGGGGAGGATGACCGGGCCGGACGCGCCGGCCATCATCACCATGTTGCGGCCGGCCGCGCTGCCGTAGAAGGCGCTGACCGCGCCGGTCTCGTTGCGTACTTCGGACTTCATGTCGCGGACCATCTGGTCGGCGATACGGCGCAGCTCAGGGTCGGTGCTCTTGGACCTGCCACCGAGGGTCGCCGGGGTCACCAGCCGGATCGGGCCGGGGTCGTCGGCCTCCTCGGAGGGGGTGGGCTCGGGGGTCGGGCTCTCCGTCTCGACCGGGGTGGGGCTGGGGGTGGGCGACGCGGCCCCGGTGGGCGTCGGCGTCGGCGTCGGCTCGGTGTCGTTGTCGTCACCGAGGGCGACCCAGGCGAGACCGCCGCCGCCGAGGCAGAGCACCAGCAGCCCGACGAGCCCGAGCGAGAGCAGCAGCGGCAGCTTCGACCGCTGCGGGGCCGGTCCGTGCGGAGGGTGGTACGGCGTACCGGCGAAGCCGGAGTACTGCTGAGGGGCCGGATCGGGATAGCCGCCCGGCCCGGGGGCGCCCGGATACCCGGGTTGCGGTGCGCCGGGGTAGCCGGGCTGCGGTGCGCCGGGATACCCCGACTGCGGTGCGCCCGGGTAACCGGGCTGCGGGGGGTTCGGGTAGCCGGGCTGTGGAGCGCCGGGGTAACCGGAGGGTGGGCCGGACTGTGGTGCGCCGGGGTAACCGGAATGCGGCGCGCCGGGCGGGCCGGACTGCGGTGCGTGGGGGTAGCCGGGCGGGCCGGACTGCGGTGCGTGGGGGTAGCCGCCCTGGCCCGGATCGGGCTGCCAGCCACCGTACTGCGGGGCGGGGTAGGGGTCGGCCGGTGGCCCGGACTGGGGGTCGGCCGGCCAGCCGCCGGGCTGCCCGGTCGGTGCCGGCGGGTACGGCGTGGTGGGCCAGCCGCCGCCCTCCGGCGGGGTGTGCGGGGGTGGGGTGGGGGTGTGCGGACCGTCGGGCGCAGACGGGTAGTGACCGGTGGGCGAGCCGTGCTCCGGCTGCCCGGACCAGGGATCGACCGGCGGTGAGGTCATCAGATCAGCTCCAGGCGAGGGTGAGAACGCGTGATCGTAGCCAGACGGAGCCCGGCCGCGCAGCCCCCCGAGTCTGACGAGGGTACGCAAACGACGATCGCGGTGGCCAACGACGCCCGGGGGAGGGCGTCGCCGGCCACCGCGATCGCGGGGGAGCGGGGGATGACTCAGGCGCGCAGGCTGGCGACCCCACGCGGCAGGAAGCGCTTACCGGTGACCCGCTCGGCGGTGCCGGTCCGGTCCAGGTAGGGGGTGATCCCGCCCAGGTGGAACGGCCAGCCGGCACCGAGGATCAGGCACAGGTCGATGTCCTGCGCCTCGGCGACGACACCCTCGTCGAGCATCAGCCGGGTCTCCTGGGCCAGCGCGTCGAGCGCGTTCTGTCGCACCTGCTCGGCGGTGAGCGGCTGGTCGCCGACCACGAGCAGCGTGGCCACGTCGTCGTTGATCCGGTCCTCGACGACGATCGGCTGGCCCGATTCGGCGATCCGCCTGAGGTTCTCGCTGACCGGGTACCGGTCCGGGTACGCCGCGTGCAGGGTGCCGCCCACGTGGTAAGCCACGGCCGGCCCGACCAACTGGAGCAGGGCGAGCGGACGCATCGGCAGCCCCAACGGGTCCAGTGCGCTGTTCGCCACCTCCAGCGGGGTGCCCGCGTCGACAGCGGCGAACACGGTGCCGAGGAAGCGGGTGAGCAGCCGGTTGACCACGAACGCCGGGGCGTCCTTGACCAGCACCGAGGACTTCTTCAACCCCTTGCCCACCGCGAACGCGGTGGCCAGGGTGGCGTCGTCGGTCCGTTCGCCCCGGACGATCTCCAGTAGCGGCAGCACGGCGACCGGGTTGAAGAAGTGGAAGCCCACCAGGCGCTGCGGGTGCTCCAGCTCGGCGGCCATCGCGGTGATCGACAGCGACGAGGTGTTGGTGGCGAGCACCGCCTCCGGCGAGACGATCTTCTCCAGCTCGGCCCAGACCTGCTTCTTGACGTCCAGGTCCTCGAAGACCGCCTCGATGACGAAGTCGGCGTCGGCGAAGACGGACTTGTCGACCGAGCCGGAGACCAGGCCGTACAGCTTGGCGGCGGTGCCCTTGTCCATCCGGCCCTTGGTGACGGCCTTCTCGATCTGGGTGTGCACGTAGCCGACACCCTTGTCGACCCGCGACTGGTCCAGGTCGGTCAGCACGACCGGCACCTGGAGGCGGCGGGCGAACAGCAGCGCGAGCTGGCTGGCCATCAGGCCGGCGCCGACGATGCCGACCTTGGTGACCGGCCGGGCCAGGCCCTTGTCCGGTGCGCCGGCCGGCCGCTTGGCCCGGCGCTGCACCAGGTCGAAGGCGTACAGGCCGCTGCGCAGCTCCTCGGAGAAGATCAGGTCGGCGAGCGCCTCGTCCTCGGCGGCGGTGCCGGTGGCGAAGTCGGCGTCCTTCGCCGTCTCCAGCAGGTCCAGCGCCCGGTACGCGGCCGGGACCGCGCCGTGCAACCGCTGGTCCAGGGTCTGCCGGGCGAAGTACAGCACGCCCGCCCACATGTCCTTGTCGACCTCGGGCCGGGTCACCGTGACCGCGCCCCGGACCACGCCGGCGGCCCACTCCAGGGACCGCTCCAGGAAGTCGGCCGGCTCCAGCAGCACGTCCGCGATGCCCAGCTCGGCAGCCTGCTTCGGCTTGAGCATCTTGTTCTGCGTCAGCGGGTTCTGGATGATCACCTGGGTGGCGGCGGGGATGCCGATCAGGTTCGGCAGCAGCTGGGTGCCGCCCCACCCGGGGACCAGGCCGAGCGAGACCTCGGGCAGCGCGAGGGCCGCCGCGCCGCCGGACAGCGTCCGGTAGTGGCAGTGCAGGGCCAGTTCCAGGCCGCCGCCCATCGCCGCGCCGTTGACGAAGGCGAAGGTGGGCACGGCGCTGTCCTTGAGCCGGGCGAAGACCCGGTGACCGAGCCGGCCGATCTCCAGCGCCTGCGCCCGGTCCGCGAGGGCCGGGAGGCCGACGATGTCCGCGCCGACACAGAAGATGTACGGCTTGCCGGTGACCGCGACGAACGCCGGGTCGGCGGCCAGCGCGGCGGTGATCGCCTCGTCGAGGCTGGCCAGGCCGGCCGGGCCGAAGGTGTTCGGCTTGGTGTGGTCGAGGCCGTTGTCCAGGGTGATCAGGGCGGCCGGGCGGTCCAGCCCCGGCACGCTCACCTGCCGCAGCAGCGCCCGGGTGACGACCTCGTTCGGTGCAGCCAGGCTCATTTGTCTCCACCCTCCCAGTTCGGGTTCTCCCAGATGACCGTGCCGCCCATGCCGATGCCGATGCACATGGCGGTGACGCCGTAGCGCACCTCGGGGTGCTCGGCGAACTGCCGGGCGAGCTGCGTCATCAGCCGTACGCCGGAGGAGGCGAGCGGGTGGCCGATGGCGATCGCGCCGCCCCACGGGTTGACCCGGGGGTCGTCGTCGGCGATGCCGAAGTGGTCGAGGAAGGCCAGCACCTGCACGGCGAACGCCTCGTTCAGCTCGAACAGGCCGATGTCGTCGATGCTGAGGCCGGCGATGCGCAGCGCCTTCTCGGTCGACGGGATCGGGCCGAC
This sequence comes from Micromonospora sp. NBC_00421, assembly GCF_036017915.1. Classification (NCBI taxonomy): domain Bacteria; kingdom Bacillati; phylum Actinomycetota; class Actinomycetes; order Micromonosporales; family Micromonosporaceae; genus Micromonospora; species Micromonospora sp. NBC_00421. The sequence goes on along the minus strand of NZ_CP107929.1, from coordinate 3,947,436 downwards.
CCCCATCACCTCGGGTTCCACCCCGACGTAGCCGTACGACACCAACCGCATGGCGACCGGCAGGCCCAGTTCACGGGCGGTGGCCTCGTCGGCGAGCAGGCTGGCGGTGGCGCCGTCGTTCAGGCCGGCCGCGTTGCCGGCGGTGACCTTGCCGTGCGGGCGGAACGGGGTCTTCAGGGTGGCCAGCTTCGCAAGCGAGGTCTCCCGGGGCGCCTCGTCGGCGGTGGCCAGGCCCCAACCGCCCTCGGCGTCGCGGATCGCGACCGGCACCAGGTCGTCCTGCAACTTGCCGTCGGCGTACGCCTTGGCGGTCTTGAGCTGCGAGGCGAGCGCGAACGCGTCGGTGCGCTCCCTGGTGACGTGCGGGACCCGGTCGTGCAGGTTCTCCGCGGTGGCCCCCATCACCAGGGCGGACGGGTCGACCAGCTTCTCCGCGATGATCCGCGGATTGGGGTCGACGCCCTCGCCCATCGGGTGCCGGCCCATGTGCTCGACGCCACCGGCGATGGCGATGTCGTACGCGCCCATGGCGATGCCACCGGCGACGGCGGTGACGGCGGTCATCGCGCCGGCGCACATCCGGTCGACGGAGAAGCCGGGGACGGTCTTGGGCAGGCCGGACAGCAGGGCGGCGGTGCGGCCGATGGTGAGGCCCTGGTCGCCGATCTGGGTGGTGGCGGCGACGGCCACCTCCTCGACCCGCTCCGGGGGCAGCTGGGGGTTGCGGCGCAGCAGCTCACGAATGCAGCGGATCACCAGATCGTCGGCGCGGGTGTTGGCGTACATGCCACCCGCCTTGCCGAACGGGGTGCGGACACCGTCGACGAAGACGACATCCCGAACTTCTCGGGGCACTTGGAGCCTCCTCTTCGACCACGACCCGGCCGCAGCGCCGCGGGGCGGCGGCACGGGCCGGGCGAGGGTCGGCCGGCACTGGCGTTTCCCGAAGAATGCTACTCGCCAGTAACCACGACCGTCACCACCCCCGGTGTGGCCCACACCACATCCACCCCGCCGTGATCACCGCCGGCGGCCCGGACGGCTCTCCGCCCCCGCCGCACCGGTCAGTGCGGGACCACCCCGGTGCGGTACGCCCACACCACGGTCTGCAACCGATCCCGTACGCCGATCTTGGCCATCGCCCGACCGAGGTGCGACTTGACGGTGCTGGTCTCGATGAACAGCTCGTTGGCGATCTCCAGATTCGACAGACCCCGGGCGAGCAGCACGACGATCTCGATCTCCCGGGCGGTGAGCGGATGCGCCGACGGTGCCTCGGCGACCGGCCGCCGGCGGGCGAACTCCGCGATCACCCGGTGGGTCACCGCCTGGTCGACCAGCCCGTAACCGCTTGCCAACCGCCGGATCGCGGCGATCAGTTCCTCGGGCTCGCAGTCCTTGAGGATGAATCCGCTCGCCCCCGACTCCAGCGCACCGAAGACGTACTCGTCGAGGTCGAACGTCGTCACCACCAGCACGGCCGGCGCGGCGCCCGACGCGTCGGCGACGATCTGGCGGGTCGCGGTGAGCCCGTCGCCACCGGGCATCCGGACGTCCATACAGACGACGTCCGGGCGCAGCCGGCCCGCCAACTCGACCGCCGACGTGCCGTTCGACGCTTCTCCCACCACCTCGATGTCCCCGGCGTGCTCCAGGATGACCCGGAAACCGGCCCGGACGACCGCCTGGTCGTCGACGAGCATCACTCTGATCATGCCGGTTCGGCTCCCCTCGCGGTCGGTGCGACAGATGGTGCCCGCGCGCCGTCCGGCCCCGTCGGCAGGCTCACCCCGACCGACCAGCCGCCCGCGTCGGTCGGGCCGGCGGTGTATCCCGCGCCGATCAGCTGGGCGCGTTCCCGGATGCCGATCAGGCCCACCCCGGTGCTGCTGCGGGCCGCCGGCTCGGGTCGCCGGGGAGCGGGTGCGTTCACCACCTCCAGCGTCACCTCGCGTGCCCGGAAGCGGAGCACCACCCGTACCGGTGCGCCCGGGGCGTGCTGCCGGGCGTTGGACAGGCACTCCTGCACCATCCGGTACAGCGCGACGTCGGCGATCGGGGGCACCTCGCGTGGGGTGCCCTCCCGGACCAGCTCGACCGGGGCGAGCGCGGCAGCGGTCCCGACCAACTCGTCGAGCATCGCCAGCCCCGGCACCGGGGCGTTGCCCTCGCCCCGGTCGGCCGGTTCGCCGCCGCCGGGCCGCCCGCGCAGCACCCCCACGACAAGCCGCAGGTTGTCCAGGGTTTCCTTGCCCTGGGCGCGGATCCACGCCACCCCGGCCTTCGCCGCCGCCGGATCCCGGTCGATCAGCCGCTCGACCGCCGCCGCCTGCACCACCATGCCGGACAGGTGGTGGGCGGCCACGTCGTGCAACTCCCGGGCCATCCTGGAACGCTCCGCGCCGATCGCGGCCGCCACCGTCGTCTGCTGCGCCCGGACCGCCTCGACCGCCTGCACCCGCAACAGCCGCACGTAGCGTCGGTGTGTGGCGACGTAGCCGCCGACCAGGATCGGGCCGAGGTAGGACAGCGCGCTGGTGGTGAGGTGACCGACCACCGTGACCGGCAGCTGGGCGGTCCCACCGGCGGCGACCGCGACGGCTGTCGTCTCGATCAGCACCGCGCCGCCCGCGAACAGCAGGGCGGTCCGCACCGGCAGCAACGTGCCGACCGTGTAGGCGGCGACGAACGGGGCGACGCCGCGCGCCGTCATGTCGGGCGGGACCATGGCGATGAGCAGCACCTGGAACCCGACCACCAGCGCGAAGCAGAGCCTGGGGCGGACCCGGCGCAGGCACAGCAGCAGCGTCTGGCCGCAGCAGACGGCGACGACCAACCGGGCCTGCGCCGGGTCGAGGGGCAACCCCTGCGTCGCCCCCGCGAACCGGAAGACCGCCGTGAGCACCCCGAAGGTCAGCACCGTGACGCCGACCGCGAGCAGGCAGTCCCGCCCGAACCAGCCGAGCCGCGCGAGCAGCGCGCCGGGTCGGCCCCCGGGCCAGGGTGGTCCGGGGGCGTCGACAGCTGCCGACCCGGTGCCGGAATGCTCGCTCATCCGATGATCATCCTGGTTCTCCCGTTGCACGCCTTCTCCCGCTGCAGGTCTGCTCGCCCCGTTGCCCGTCTTCGCTGCCCGTCGACCGGGCTCAGTAGGAGACACTCGGGGCGAGCAGCATGAACTCCACCGCGAACCAGCCCGTACCGGCCAGCGCGAGCAGCACCAGGCAACTGCCGACCGCCCGGTGCCAGCCCGCCCGGCGACGGACGTCGTCGACCAGCCGGACGGCGGCCGGCAGCACGCCGAGCAGGCCGACGAGTTGCAGCACCTGCACCGTCCGCAGCGCGGCGTCCGGGACGTCCCGCAGGCCCATGACGGTGACCAGGCTCAGCACCCAGCCGGCGAGGGCGAGCACCGTGGCGGCTACGGCGACGCGGGTGGACACCCGGGCGATCCGCCCCGCCCGGTCCCGCGGGGCGCGGCCGAGGCGACGGCGGCGGACCACACCGACCGGCCAGACCGACAGGGCGAGGACGAGCACGACCGTCGAGGCGGCGAGCACCGGGACGGCCACCCCGAGACTGCGGGCGGGCGGCACCGGCAGCAGGGCGAACGCGGACTCCATGCCGATCGCCTCCACCCGGCCGTCGGCCACCCGCATCGAGACGACCCGCTGCCCACCGACCTCCCGCCACACCCACGGGGCGATCTCCTCGTACGCGGCGGGCGAATCGGACAGCGGACCCGGCTCGAACAGCAGTCGACCGTCGGGCCGGGCACTCACCCGCGTCTGGTCGGCCAGGCCGGTCACGGCCAGGAAGGTGCTGGCCATCGCCCGGGAACTCGCGTACGTCCCGGCGGCCAGCGCGGCGTGCTCCGCCCGGGTCGGCGCGTCGACGGTCCCGGCCGGCCGGTCGGTAACCGGTGGGAAGTACCGGTCGGCGAATCCCGTCACCACCGCCTGCCGGAGGCGGTGGCTGTCCAGCGCCCCGTGGCCGTTGCCGTTGAGCGCGACGAAGATGCCGGCCCGCTCCTCCGGATAGATCTGGAGCTCGGAGTGGAAGAACTGGGTGTCCCCACCGTGACCGAGGATGCGGCGGCCGTTGCGGGTCTCGTCGAAGAACCCGAGGTTCATCCGACGACCGTCGGCCAGCGTGCCGAGTGAGGCCGCGTCGAGTGCCGGCCGCTGCATGAGGGCGAGCGTGGCCCGGTTCAGCAGGGGCTGGCCGCCCATCGGCTCGCCCAACTGGGCGAGCATGAAACGGGCCATGTCCGTGGCCGGGGCGGTGAGCGCACCGGCCGGGGCCGGGTTGACGATCTCGAACGGCTGGGCCGGCGCCGAGGCGGTGTCGTACCCCTTCGCCATCCGGTCCCGCAGCGGCCCCGGCAGCGGCTGGTCGAAGGTCGACGACGTCATGCCGGCGCGGGCCAGCACGTTGCGCGCGACGTAGTCCTCGAAGCGGGTGCCGGTCACCCGCTCGACGACGTATCCGGCCAGGCCGTTGCCGTAGTTGGAGTAGGCGGGGACGGTGCCGGGCCGGTAGATCTGCTCGGGCGGGTCGGTCACCATGGCCCGACGCAGGTCGGTCCGGCTGCCCTCCGGGCCGATCAGACCGGCGATCCGCTCCTCGAACCCGGCGGTGTGGGTCAGCAGATGGCGCAGGGTGACCGGCCGGTCGTACTTGCGGGGCAGGGTGAAGTCGAGGTAGCTCTGGACGTCGGCGTCCAGGTCGACGGCACCGCTCTCCACGAGTTGCAGGACCGCTGTGGCGGTGAGCAGCTTCGACACCGACCCCACCCGGAACAGATGGCGCTCGGGGTCGACGGGCACCGCGGAACCACCCGCGCCGGTGCCCGTGTCGGCGTGACCGTAGCCCCGGGCGGTGAGGATCCGCCCGTCGCGTACCACGGCGACGGTGGCCCCGGCGATGCCGGTCCGGTCCAGCGCGGCCGGGAGCAGGCCGTCCAGCCAGGCGTCGAGGTCCCGGGCGGTCAGCGCCGCCGGATCGGCCGGCGCGCCGGGGGCGGCCGGGACGGCGACGGGCGGGGGCGGGGTGGTCCGGGCCGCGTCGGCGCCGCAGCCGGCGACCGTCGCCGTGACGGCCAGCGCCGCCAGGGCCGCCGCGAGCCGGCCGGGACGGATGGTACGGGGACCGGTCGGGCGGGATCGGGTGGCGAGCCGCCCGGTGGCGTCGTGGGGATCCACGTTCTGCTGCCTTTCCGCACCCGACGGGTGTCCGGAGAGGATCCGTACGGCGTCACCCGGGGGCACCGGACCAGCCTGCGCGAACCGGACGGCCGGGACATCTGGCGCAGGACGGCAGGTGACCTGCTACCTGAGTAGGAAGTTCCGGGGCACCTGCGGCGGTACCGCTGCCCCGGGCCCACCCGGGAAGCGGGCCCACCTCCGTTCGTGGCGGGTGCCGGGATCAGGGCCGGGCGACGGGCAGCAGCGCCTCGGCGAGCGCGGGGAGCAGGAGGGTGAGCTGCCATTCCCGGGCGCCGTAACCGCGCAGGGTCGTCGCGACGGTGTCCACGGTGATCTCGTCGGGAGGCTGCCAGGCCAGCCGGCGGACCGAGTCGGGGGTGATCAGGTTCTCCGGGGGGAGCCGGTGCTCACCGGCGACCCGTACCACCACCTCACGGCAGCGGGCCAACCGGCCGGCGGCCACCGGATCCCGCTCGGCCCACCGGTGCGGCGGGGGCGGTCCCTCCACCGTCGGGGTGACCGGCAGTGCGTCCTCTGCCAACAGGCGGGCCTCGTCGAGCGCGACCAGCCAGGTGCGGGCCAGCCGGCGCACCGACCGGCCCCCGAATCCGGGCAGGGTCAGCAGCGTCTTCTCGTCCTTCGGGTCCAGCTCGGCGGCGGCGATGATCGCCGAGTCGGGCAGCACCCGACCGGGAGCGGCGTCCCGGCGGACGGCGATCTGGTCCCGCGCGTACCACAGCGCCCGGACCCGGGCCTGCGCCCGCGCCCCGCGAACCCGGTGGATGCCGGAGGTCCGCCGCCAGGGCTCCGCCCGGACCCGGGGCGGCCGGGTGGCCCAGGTGATCAGCGCGGCGAACTCCTCCGCCGCCCACGGCGACTTGCCCTGCGAGGTCAGCTCCGCGTCCAGCGCGTCACGCAGGTCGACGAGCATCTCGACGTCCAGCGCGGCGTACGTCAGCCAGGACTCGGGCAGCGGCCGGGTGGACCAGTCCGCCGCCGAGTGGTGCTTCTCCAGGGTGTAACCGAGCAGTTGCTCGGTCAGCGCGGCCAGGCCGACCCGCTCGAAACCGGCAAGCCGGGCGGCCAGCTCGGTGTCGAACAGCCGGCGCGGACGCAACCCCACCTCGGCCAGGCAGGCCAGATCCTGGCTGGCGGCGTGCAGCACCCACTCGGCGTCGCCGATGGCGTCGTCGAGGGTGGTCAGGTCGGGCAGCGGCAACGGGTCGATAAGCGTGGTGCCGGCCCCCGCCCGGCGCAGCTGCACCAGGTAGGCCCGTTGGCTGTAGCGGTAGCCGGAGGCGCGTTCGGCGTCGAGGGCCACCGGGCCGGTGCCGGCCGCGAAGCGGGCCACGACCTCGTCCAGCTCGGCGGGGGTGGCCACCGGCTGAGGGGTGCCGTCACGGGGTGCGGTCAGCGGAACGGGCCCGCCGATGGGCTGCTCGGTGCCCGGGTCCGCCGGCTCCGCGACGGCCGGGGGCGGAACGTCTGCCGTGCGGCTTTCGGCGGCCCGACGGCGCAGGGGTGGTTCGTCGGTCACCTGGCAACCCTAGTGCGCCGGGCCATGTGGTGTGCGCAGCCGGTCCGGTGTGTGTCGTCCCGGTGTCCGGCAGCGGTCCGGACGGTCCGGACACCCACCTCGCACCCGGGACGTCCGTCCTGATCCGGGACGTCCCCCTCGTGCCCGGGACATTCTGCTTGCGGGTCGGGCGTGTCGCACCGGTGGCTCCCGGCCGTCCGGTCGGCCCGGGACACCGGGCGGCGGTGGTCGGGACGCCGGGCGGCGGTGGTCGGGACGCCGGGCGGCGGTCAGGCCGCCCCGGCCGGACGGCGCTCGGAGAGCGCGGTGACGCCGGGCGGCGGCAACCCCGCGGTGGAGGCGAGCAGGGCGCACCAGGCCGAAAGGTGTGCGGCCAGGTCGTCACCGAGCGGCGTCCAGGACGCCCGGATCTCGACGTCCCCGGCGGCAGGCGGGCCGGCCAGGTCACCGAACCGGGTCGACACGGTCTGGGTGACCGTGCCGCCGGCCGCCCGGTGACGCGCCTCGTGCGCCTCCAGGGCGTCGGTGAGCCAGGTCCAGCCCACCCCCGGCAGCAGCGGATCGGCGGCCAGGTCGACCTCCAGCTCGGCGGTCACGTAGGTGACCAGCCGCAGGGTGCCCTGCCAGGCGTCGTGCCCGGCCGGGTCGTGCAGCAGGATCAGCCGGCCGTCGGCCACCTCGTCCTCGTCGCGCAGCACGGTGGCGGAGAGGGCGAACGCGTACGGGGCGAGTCGCTGCGGGGCGCCGACCTCCTCCAGGACGATCTCCGCCCGGGGGGTGACCGACCGCAGACCGGCGACCGCGCGGGCGAACGTCTCCGGGAGCGCGATCGGGGGGGCCATGACCGGCAGCCTATGCCGACCCGCCACCAGCCGCCCGGACGGCACGCCGAAGCGCCACCGCGCCGTGCGGGGTCGCCCGGGTCGGGGTGCCTGTCACAAATGGTGGCGCTGCCCGTCCGTCCGGACCGGGTGCGTGGCACGATTGCCGCGATGACCACCGACACCACGGGCGCTGCCGCCCGAGACGGAGAATCCCGCCGCAGCGGGCCGGCCGACTCGCCCTTCGTCCGGGCCTGCCGCCGGGAGCCCGTCGGGCACACCCCGGTCTGGTTCATGCGCCAGGCCGGCCGGTCGTTGCCGGAGTACCGGGAGATCCGGGCCAACGTGGGGATGCTGGACTCCTGCCGCCGGCCGGACCTGGTCGCCGAGATCACCCTCCAACCGGTCCGCCGGCACGGCGTCGACGCGGCGATCCTGTTCAGCGACATCGTCGTCCCGGTCGCCGCAGCCGGGGTCGACCTGGACATCGTCGCCGGCACCGGGCCGGTGGTCGCCGAGCCGGTCCGCACCGCCGAGGACGTGGAACGGATCCACCGGATCGACCGCGCCGACGTGTCCTACGTGGACGAGGCCGTCCGGCTGCTCGTCGCCGAGCTGGGCGACACGCCGCTGATCGGCTTCGCGGGCGCCCCCTTCACCCTGGCCAGCTACCTGGTCGAGGGCGGGCCGTCGCGTACCCATGCCAAGACCAAGGCCATGATGTACGGCCAGCCGGAGCTGTGGCACGCGCTCTGCGCCCGGCTCGCCGAGGTGACCCTGTCGTTCCTGCGGGTGCAGGTCGACGCCGGGGTCTCCGCCGTGCAGCTCTTCGACTCCTGGGCCGGTGCGCTCTCGGAAGCGGACTACCGCCGGTTCGTGCTGCCGCACTCCACCGCCGTGCTGTCCGGGCTCGCCGACACCGGGGTGCCCCGGATCCACTTCGGGGTGGGCACCGCCGAACTGCTCGGCGCGATGGGGGAGGCCGGCGCCGACGTGGTCGGGGTGGACTGGCGTACCCCGCTGGACGTGGCGACCCGCCGGATCGGCCCGGACCGGGCGGTCCAGGGCAACCTCGACCCGACCGTGCTGTTCGCCCCCTGGCCGGTGGTCGAGGCCGAGGTGCGGCGGATCGTCGCGCAGGGCCGGGCCGCCCCCGGTCACGTGTTCAACCTCGGTCACGGTGTGCTGCCGGAGACCGACCCCGAGGTGCTGACCCGGGTGGTCGCGCTGGTGCACGAGGTGTCCGCCGGCCGGGCCGAGCAGGGCTGAGGCGGTGCGCGCGCGGCCGTGGCGGGTGGCGGTGGTCGGCGGCGGGATCACCGGCCTCGCCGCCGCGGTCCGGCTGCGCGACCACGCCCCCGCCGACACCGAGATCACCGTGTACGAGCAGTCCGGCGCGCTCGGTGGCAAGCTGCGCACCGGTGAGCTGGCCGGTCGACCTGTGGAGTTCGGCGCGGAGTCGTTCCTGATGCGCGATCCGGCCGGTGGCGAGTCGGCTGCGGTGGCCCTGGCCCGCCGGCTCGGCCTGGCCGAGCGGATCGTGCACCCCACCGTCGGGCAGGCCGCGCTCGTCGTCGACGGGGAGCTGCGCCCGGTCCCGGGCGGCACGCTGGTCGGCGTACCCGGGGATCTGGCGGCGGTGGCGGCGGTGGCCGTGCCGACGGCGGACGGCGACCGCGACGGCGGTCGGCCGCTGCTCGACGCGGACCAGGACGTGCCGGTCGGCGCGCTGGTCCGGGCCCGGTTCGGCGACCAGGTGGTGCAGCGGCTGGTCGACCCGATGCTCGGCGGCGTCTATGCCGGCCGGGCCGACGACCTGTCCCTGGTCACCACCATGCCGGCGCTGGCCCGCGCGGCCCGGGTGGAGCACACCCTGGTCGGTGCGGTCCGGGCCGCCCAGGCTGCCGCGCCCCGCGCCCCCGGCGCACCTGTCTTCGGCACCCTGGCCGGCGGGCTGAGCACCCTGGTCGAGGCGGCGGCCACGGCCAGCGGCGCGACGATCCGCCGACACGCGGCGGTCCGTGAGCTGAGCCCGGTCGCCGACGGCTGGCGGCTCACCGTCGGCCCGACCCGTGCCCCGGAGCTGGTCGAGGCGGACGCGGTGCTGCTCACCGTGCCGGCCCGGCCCGCCGCCCGGCTGCTCGCCGGGTTCGCCGCCGCGTCGGCGGCGACCGTCGGCGGGCTGGACTACGCCAGCGTCGCGCTCGTCACCCTGGCCCTGCCCGAGCCGGCCCTGCCCCGGCTCTCCGGCTTCCTGGTGCCGGCCACCGAGGGGCTGCTGATCAAGGCGTCCACGTTCTTCACCACCAAGTGGGGGCACCTGGCCGCGCCGGACGGGCTGGCCCTGGTCCGTGCCTCCGTCGGCCGGTACGGTGAGGAGACATCGCTCCAGCTCACCGACGACGACCTGCTCGCCACCGTGCACCGGGAGCTGGCCCGGGTGCTCGGGGTGGCGCTGCCCACGCCGGTCGCCGGCCACGTGCAGCGCTGGGGTGGCGCGCTGCCCCAGTACACCCCCGGCCACACCGACCGGGTGACCACCGTCCGGGCGGCGCTGCGCGCGTCGCACCCCACGCTGGCGCTGGCCGGTGCCGGATTCGACGGGGTCGGCATCCCGGTCTGCGTCCGTTCCGGCGAGACGGCGGCCGGGGAGATCATCGAAGCACTGGGAGGATCGGGTCCATGACCGAGCAGACCACCGAGCAGACCAACGCGGCCCGGCTCAAGGAGTTGAACTCCACCGTCCGGTACACCATGTGGTCCGTCTACCGGGCCACCGGCGCGCTGCCGGCGCTGCGGGAGAACGTCACCGGTGAGGTGGAGTCGCTCTTCGAGGAGCTGGCCGGCAAGGACGTGGTGGTCCGGGGCATGTACGACGTGGCCGGGCTGCGCGCCGACGCGGACGTGATGATCTGGTGGCACTCGTCGTCCAGCGACGCCCTCCAGGACGCCTACCTGCGGCTGCGCCGGACCACCCTGGGTCGGGCGTTGACCCCGGTGTGGTCGCAGTTGGCGCTGCACCGGCCGGCGGAGTTCAACAAGAGCCACATCCCGGCCTTCCTCGCCGACGAGGCACCCCGGCCCTACCTGTGCGTCTACCCGTTCGTCAGGTCCTACGAGTGGTACCTGCTGCCGGACGCCGAGCGGCGGGAACTGCTTGCCGAACACGGCAAGATGGCGCGCGGCTACCCCGACGTCCGGGCCAACACGGTCGCCTCGTTCGCCCTCGGCGACTACGAGTGGATGCTCGCCTTCGAGGCCGACGAGCTGCACCGGATCGTGGACCTGATGCGGGACCTGCGCGCCTCCGGCGCCCGCCGGCACGTCCGCGAGGAGGTCCCGTTCTACACCGGTCGGCGTCGCTCGGTCGCCGACATCGTCAACTGCCTCGTGTAGCGGCACCGACGGTCGTCGCCCGGCACCGGCAGCCCGGCGCTGTCCGCATCTGGACGTTGCTGTCCCGGCCCCGATCGGGCCCGGACACGAACGTAGCGGTCTCCCAGGCTCGGGAGACCGCTACGTCCTCGGTGTCACGTGCCGACCCGTGCCACGCAGGGGCGACGGGTCGACGGGATCACACGGTCGCGGTGCAGACCGGGGTCGGGTTGGTGCCGGTGCCCGAGGCGAGGAAGCCGAAGGTGGTCTTCCCTCCGGCGGACAACGCCCCGTTGTAGGAGACGTTGCGGGCGGTCACCGCGGACCCGCTGCTGGTCAGCGTGGCGTTCCACCCCTGGCTGACCTGCTGGCCCCCGGAGTACGTCCAGTTCACCGTCCAGCCCTTGATCGCCGATGCGCCGGCGGTCACGTCCACCTCGCCCTGGAACCCGCCGCTCCACGTGGAGGTCACCCGGTAGGTGGCGGTGCAGCCACCGGTCGCCGGCGGCGTGGTCGGCGGGGCGGTGGTCGGCGGGGCGGTGGTGGGCGGCGCGGTGGTCGGCGGCGCGGTGGTGGGCGGCGTCGTCGGCGGTGCGGTGGTGGGCGGTGCGGTGGTCGGCGGGGTGGTCGGGCCGCCACCACCGAAGTCGACGTCACTGCACAGGTAGTACGACTGGTCCAGGTGGCTGGCCTGCCACACGGTGTAGACGATGTGCCGACCGGTACGACCCGGCGCGTTCACCGGGATCTGGATCGACACGCCACCGGTGTCCTTGTCCCACTGGGAGGCCGGGGTGTTCCCGATCTGTCCGGCCAGCTCCAGGTCGCTCCAGCCCAGCGGCGTGGTCAGCGCGTTGAAGCCCTGCTTGGTCACGTACACCCGGATGTAGTCGGCACCGTGGCTGGCCTGGTCGAAGAACTTCAGCCGGAAGCTGTTCGCGACCGACGTGGTCTTCCAGGCGCCGAGGGTGTCCAGGGCGTTGTAGCGGCCGTTCTGGGTGCGTCCGCCGCTGCACAGTTGGCCGGTCGGGATGGCACCCTGGTGGTTGCCGGCGACACCCTCCCGGAACAGGCCGTTCCAGTTCCACATGGCCTGCGGGTCGGCCTGCCAGGCCTGCCAGCACATCGGGTCCTCGGTGGCCATTCTCGGGTTCTGGAACTCGGCACCCCAGCGCTCCCAGCAGCTGTAGGCGCGGAACCCCGGGTTCACCACCGCGCCGTGCGCGGACGCCGAGTTGGCCAGGGCGGTGGTGAGCAGCAGCGCGATGATCGCGCCGACGGTGAGCAGCGACCCCGCGATGGCGTGGGGTCGTCTGCGTAGGACGGTGGACATGGAGCCTCCGAGGTGAAGGGGTCGGTCGAACGACGCCCGGACGGCCGGGAGTTGCCCCTCCCGTGCCTGCTGTGCGGCTCCCACGACGGCTCTACCCCCGCAGGCTTGCACAGGAAAGCGGTATCCGTCAATGTTTCGGTGGTTTGGTGGGTCGCGCCCCAGCACGTGCCCGTGCCCCGCCCGGACCCTTCTCCCGTGCCGGGGTCCCGGGTGGGCCGGTCAGTTCTCCCGGCGCATCGGCAGGTGCGGAATGCCGTCCTCGACGTACTCCGGGCCGGTCACCGTGAACCCGTGCCCGGCATAGAAGCCGGCCAGGTGGGCCTGTGCCTCCAGCACGCACGGCCGGTCGCCGACCAGCCGCAGCGCCTCGGTCATCAACCGGCCGGCGAGTCCGCCGCCCCGGGCCGCCGGGGCCACCACCACCCGACCGATCCGTGCCACGCCGCCCGGGTCGGCCAGCACCCGCAGGTACGCCAGGACGACGCCGTCGCGGGCCAGCCAGAGGTGCCGGGTGCCCGGCTCGACGTCCCGGCCGTCCAACTCCGGGTACGGGCAGCCCTGCTCCACCACGAACACGTCGATACGCAGCCGCAGCAGGTCGTGGAAGGTGCGCGCGTCCAGTTCGGCGAAGCTGGCGAGACGGACGTCGACGCGGTGCGGTGCCATCCCGCGATGGTAGGCGGCCCTGCCCCGCCTGCTCTGCTGCCTGCCCCCGCCTGCTCTGCTGCCTGCCCCGCACCGGACCGCGGTGGGTCAGGCCGGGCGGGCACCTACCGCGTCGCGGATCTCGGCCCCCAGGGACTCCACCGCGCGGGCACAGTGTGCGCAGCAGAAGAACCGGCCGCCGACCTCCACCCCGTGCCCGATGATCTTCACCTGGCAGTGCTCGCAGATCGGCGCGAGCTTGTGCGCCGCGCACTCGAAGCAGTCGAAGGTGTGCACGTCACCGCTGACCGTGCGCACCTCGAACGCCATCCAGTAGTCGTTACCGCAGACCTCGCAGGTAGCCACCTGTCCCACCCTCCGAATAGAGCACTGGTCTCCCAGCCTGCGACCACGACGGCGTGCCTGGTGGCGAAATGCTCGATTCGATGGGGAAAATGGTGTTTCGTACCGGCGTGTCGGGCTCAGCCCTGTCGCGGCTCCAGGCGGATCGACACCGAGTTCACGCAGTGCCGGGTGTCCTTCGGGGTGAAACCCTCGCCGTGGAAGACGTGCCCCAGGTGACTGTCGCAGCGGGCGCACCGGATCTCGGTACGTATCATGCCGAGGCTGCTGTCCTGGATCTCCCGGACCCGCCCCGGGATGGCGTCGTCGAAGCTCGGCCAGCCGCAGTGCGAGTCGAACTTGGTGTCGCTGGCGAACAGTTCCAGCCCGCAGGCCCGGCAGTGGTAGACGCCGGGGGTCTTGGTGTCGACGTACTCGCCCGTCCAGGGGCGCTCGGTGCCGGCCTCGCGCAGCACCCGGAACTCCTCAGGGGTCAACCGGACCCGCCACTCGTCCTCGGTGCGGGGCAGTGCGTTCTCGTCAGGACTCACCCGTCAACCGTACGTCGGATGTCGGGGGCATCGCATATGGTCGCGCCATGGCGAAGGCGACGGCGACCGAGGTGGACGTGGCCGGGCACCCAGTCCGGCTGAGCAGCCCGGACAGGGTGATCTTCCCGGAGCGCGGCTTCACCAAGGCCGACGTCTTCCACTACTACGTCTCGGTCGGCGACGGCATCATGCGCGCCCTGCGGGACCGGCCGACCACCCTGCAACGATTCCCCGACGGCATCGAGGGGGAGGCGTTCTACTCCAAGCGGGTGCCCACCCGGGGGGTGCCGCCGTGGGTGCAGACCGTCGGGATCACCTTCCCCAGCGGGCGCGGTGCCGACGAGTTGCGCCCGACCGATCTCGCCCACGTCGCCTGGGCGGCGCAGATGGGCACAGTGGTGTTCCACCCCTGGCCGGTCCGCGCCGCCGCCGTCGACCACCCCGACGAGCTACGGGTGGATCTCGACCCGCAGCCCGGGACCGACTTCGCCGACGCGGCCACCGCCGCCGCCGAGCTGCGCGGCATCCTCGCCGAGCTGGGCGTCACCGGCTGGCCGAAGACCTCCGGTGGCCGGGGGCTGCACGTCTACCTGCGCATCGCCCCCCGTTGGACGTTCACCGAGGTGCGCCGGGCCACCATCGCGCTGGCCCGGGAGCTGGAACGGCGCCGCCCCGAGCTGGTCACCACCGCCTGGTGGAAGGAGGAGCGGGGGCAGCGGGTCTTCGTCGACTACAACCAGATGGCCCGGGACCGCACCATCGCCTGCGCATACTCGCTGCGCGCCACCGCACGGGCCACCGTCTCCACCCCGGTCGGCTGGGACGAGTTGCCCGACGTCGACCCGGACGACTTCGACCTGCGTACGGTGCCGGCCCGGTTGGCCGAGCGGGGCGACCCGCACGCGGGCATCGACGACGGATCCTTCGACATCACGCCCCTGCTCGACTGGGCGGATCGGGACGCCACGCACGGGCTGGGCGATCTGCCCTATCCGCCGGACCATCCGAAGATGCCCGGCGAGCCGAAACGGGTGCAGCCGAGCCGGGCGAAGCGCCCGGCCGACGAAATCGTCGACTGAGCACGGAAAGCCCGGTGGTCGTCGCTATGCCGGGGTGTCGGTGTTTGTGCGAATCACTTGCGTCCAATGCCACTCCCACGCGTGAAAATGGCTTTCATCCAGACTCTTTCTGGTACTGATGATTGCGCCCGCCAGGTCGCCGCGCCTACGGTCGAATATGAAAGGTGGGATGCGCGGAAGTCGACTTCACTCGCGTGACCAGGGCATACGCCCCTCGGTCCGGGCTGCGGGTCGGCCGGCGGCTCCGGCTCATCCGACCGCGCGCGAGTTCGGACAGGGGTTTTCACCATGGCGGCCACGACGAGGAAAGAGCAGCGGATCGGCGGGACCCGACGCCAGCATTCCGTGATCCTGGAATATCTCAAGATCCTGCCGGCCGTGCTCACCGGAGTGGCGGCGGTGCTGGTCGCGCTCACCGGACTGCTGACCCTGCTCGTCAAATAGCTTCCGGCGCTCGGTCTTCCGGACGGATCCCCATTCGGGTCCGGCGTAGGCATCCGAGTCATGCGGGGCTCCGGTCCCGGATCAGGCTCCGGCCTCGGATCGAGCTTCCGCTCCGAGGTGGGTTTCAGGTCCCGGAGCGGCTTGCGGTTCGTATTCCGGGTTCGGCTCCGCTCCGGGCTCGGATTGGTGCTTGTCGTCTGGCGTGGGCCGCCGGACCATCGCCGAAGAACGCGCCGGTGCGCTCGCGGCTCGGGTGGGTGGCCGGGCCGTCCAGGACAGGAAGCGGTCGAACAGTTCCGTCGGGGACGGGGCCGGGTGCAACAGCCTGCGTAGTTGTCGGAGTCGAGTGGGCTTCATGCTGTCATCGTCAACCCGTGGACCTCGTTGGCGTGTCGGAGATCAGGACGATGCTCGGGAACGTCTCCCGGCAGCGCGCGTCCGTGATCGCCAACCAGCGGAATTTCCCGGAACCCGTGGCCGTGCTGGCGATGGGCAAGGTCTGGCGGAAGGTCGACGTCGAGGCGTGGATCCGCGAGCACCGGCCGGAGCTGACAAAGGGCTAGTCCCAGTCGGCGGGCCGCACGGTGGGGCTGACGGAGGGGCGACCCCCAGTCGGCAGGCTGCGGTTGGCGCGTGTGGTCGAGCAGTAGCGGTCGGCCGGGATGCTCAACTCAATGTCGGCGATGTTGCGGCATTCGGGAGGCTTCGACCGCGCAACATCGGCCCACCTGAGTGGATCATGCCGGGTGGCGGCCCTCGGCGATCGCCTCGACCGCCTCCTTGGCGGTGCGCAGGTCCACCCCGGTCGCCTCCCGGTAGGCCTTGATCGCCTTGATCTTCTCGCCCCGGGCCAGGTGGTCCCGCACCCCGGGCAGGGTCGGGCCCCGGTCCACGATGCCGAGATGTTCCATGATCAGCCGCTGTCGCCGCTCGATCTCCATCAGCCGGAACGACGCGTCGCCCCGGCCGTCCCGGCGGGGGAGTTGCAACAGCAGCGCCAGCACGAGGGCAGTGCTCGACATGATGAGGGCGATCTCCATGCCGTCGATCCAACCAGATCGACGACGACCCGGACGACCTCGGCTCCGGCCGGGCCGCGCAGCCCCGTACACCCCGGCCGACCGACGGCTCAGGGTAACGATCATGTAACGGGCGCGAACCTTTCCCGCCGGGTCACCGCTCTTGCTCTCCGTCGGCCCGACCCCGGGCCGACCCGGGGGAGGCGACGGAATGAAGCTGGTGTGGAGGCGGGCCCGCGAGGCGCGCGGCCTGCTGCTCGCGGCAGCAGCCGCCGCACTGGTCGCGATCGCGCTGGTCACCGGGCTGGCCGACTACAACCGGCGGGCCGTCGACGCGGGGCAGCGGGCCCTGATCGCCGCCGCGCCCGTCGAGGAACGCAGCCTGCTGGTCAGCGGCTCCGGCGGGCGTGACCCCGCCGAGTACGCCACCCGGGACCGGGCCGTCCGGGACGGCTTCCGCACCGCCCTCGGCACCACCCCGGTCCGGGTCGCCGCCGCCCGCTACGGCACGGGACGGGAACTCACAGGCGACCTCGGCGCGACCGTCCGCACCGGAACGGACCCGGTCTTCGCCACCCTGGCCACCCTGGACGACCTGCCCCGGCACGCCGACCTGGTCGACGGCGACTGGCCGACCGCCGGGGCCGGCCCGCTCCAGGCCACCCTGCCGGAGAAGGTCGCCGGCACGCTGGGCCTGCGGGCCGGTGACCGGGTGCCGATGCGCGACCGCAGCGCCGACAGGCGTACCGAGGTGTCGGTCTCCGGCACCTGGCGGCCCCGCGACCCGGCAGATCCGTACTGGCGACTCGCCCCCGGGCTCGGCGTCACCCCGGACGCCGACGCCGCGCGCGGGCCGTTCGTGCTCGACCCGGCGGACTTCGCGGCCACCTTCCCCGGCGCGGTCTCCGCCGCCTGGGTCGTCGCGCCCGACCTGGCCGCCGTCGGGGCGGACCGGTTGCCCGCGCTGCGCCGGGCGGTCGCCACCGCCGCGACCGAGGTTCCCGAGGCGGCCGGGCTCGGCTCCTCCGCGCAGGCGGTGACCACACTCGACCGGCTGATCGACCGGATCGGCCGGGCCGACCTGGCCGGCCGTTCCGCCCTGGCCACCCCGCTGCTGCTGATCGTGGTCCTCGGCGGATACGCACTGGTGCTGATCGCCGCCCTGCTGCACGAGGACCGCCGCGCCCAGACCGCCCTGCTGCGGGCCAGAGGCGCGGCCCGCCGCCAGCTCGTCGGCCTGGCGGCCCGGGAGGCGACCCTGGTGGTCGTCCCGGCCGCCCTGCTCGGGCCGTTGCTCGCCGGTGGGGCGCTGCGTCGGCTCGCCGCCGACGGCCCGGTCGACCTGGGCGGTGCTGGCGGCGGCTGGGTCTGGGCGGCGGCCCTGGCCACCGCCGTCGGCTGCCTCACCGCCATGGTCGCGCCCACCCTGCGGGGTGCCGGCACCTACGTGGCCGACCTGGCCGCCCGGTCCCGGCCCGACCGCACCGGGACGATCAGCCGGGCCGGACTCGACCTGGCCCTGGTCGCCTTCGCCGTGCTGGCCTGGGTGCAACTGCGCCGCTACTCCTCCCCGCTGGCCGGTGCCGGCAACGACCTCGGCGTCGACCCGCTGCTGGTGGCCGCGCCGACGCTGGGAGTGCTGGCCGGTGCCGTGGTGGCGCTGCGGCTGCTCCCGCCGGCCACCCGGTTCGCCGAGCGGTTCGTCGACAGGCGACCGTGGACCGCGACCATCTTCGGGATGTGGCAGGCCGGCCGGCGTCCGCACGCCGGGCCGGTGCTGCTGCTCGCCCTCGCCGTCGGCGGCAGCACCCTGGCCTGGTCACTTGTCGCCACCGGGGAACGGTCCCAGGCGGACCAGGCCGACCACGCCGTCGGCGCGGACCTGCGGCTGGTCGAACGCACCGGAGCCGCCCCCGCCGACCGGGCCGCCGCGCTCGCCGCGCTGCCCGGGGTCGACCGGGCGCTGCCGGCCTGGCGGGACGACGTCCGGGTCGGCCGGGACGACCGGCAGGCCACCGTGCTGGGCCTGGACACCGCGCACGCCGCCGAGGTGGTCAGGTTCAGCGACCGGCTCGCCGACCGGCCCGCGCGGGAGCTGTTCCCGGCGCTGGCCGCCGCCCGGGGACCGGCCGTCGGGGTGCCCCTGCCGGCGGACGCCCGCCGACTCGCCGGCACCGTCCGCACCCCCGTCGAGCAGCCCGTCGGCCCGCACCGGATCGCCGTGTCGGTGCTGCTCACCCGGGCCGACGGGCTGGCCTACCGGCTGCCGGTGGCGAGCGCCGGCAGCGACGGGCGGGCCGTCGCGTTCACCGTCGACCTGCCGACCGGCGACGGGCTGCGGCTGGCCGGCTTCGAAGCCGACGGTGGGGACAGCGCCGGCAGCGGGTACGCGCTCCAGGTACGTGACCTGCGCACCGCAGGCCCGGACGCGCGGCCCACCACCGTCCCGCTCACCGGCCGGTGGCGGGTGGCCGCCGCCGAGCCCGCCGAGTCCGCCGAGCAGGGCAGCGCCACGGTCACCGGTGCCGGGCTGACCGCCACCCACCCGGTCGGGCTCGTCGCGGGCGGGCGGTACGCGTACCAGCCGTCGTCCCGCTTCGTGGTGGTGCCGGACGGCCCGAACCCCGCCGTACCGGCGCTGATGACCCCGGCCGTGCGGGCGGCGCTCAACGTCCGGCCCGGGGAGACCGTGGTGCTGGCGCTGTCCGGGGTCTCGCTGCCGGTGCGGCTGGTCGGGGAGGTGACCGCGCTGCCCGCCACCACCGGGGACGGGGTGCTGCTCGACCTGCCCGCCGCGACCGACTGGCTGCTCCGGAACTCCGGCACCGTCCGGGCGGTGCCCGAGTGGTGGCTGCGGGTCGATCCCGCCGCGCCTGCCGGGGCGACCCGGGCCGCCGCCGCGCTGCCCGGGGTGACCCTGCTGGACCGCCGGCAGGCCGCCGCCGTGGCCGCCGACGACCCGTACTGGCAGGGTGCCCGGACGGGGTTGCTGGCCGCCGCCCTCGGGTCGGTGCTGCTCGCCCTGGTCGGCCTGGTGGTGGACGTCTGGGCCACCGCCCGGCATCGGATCGGTGAGTTCTCGGTGCTGCACACCCTCGGCGCGTCACCCCGGCTGCTGGCCCGGGCGCTGCTCGCCGAGCAGACCTTCCTGGCCGGGATCGGCGTCGGGGTCGGCCTGCTGCTCGGCGCGGCGGTCGGGGCCACCATGGCCCCGCTTGTCGTGCTCACCCCGGCCGCCGGGCGACCGGTGCCCGAGCCGGCGTTCGCCCTGGCCTGGACCCCGATCGGGTTGACCGCGGCGGGGCTGCTGCTGGCCGCGCTGGCCGGCAGCGCGGCGATGGCCACCGGCCTGCGGCAGCGGGTCGCCGTCGCCCGGTTACGCGGCGGGGGAGACCGGTGAGGACAGCGACGACCGGACGGCTGTGCGAGGGGGAGAACCAGCGATGAGCATCGGTGCCGTGATCCGCCGGGTACGCGCCCACGGCGGGCAGTTCCTGCTGCTGGCCGCGTTGACGCTGGTGATCGCCCTGCTGGTCGGCGGGGTGCCGAGGGTGGTCAACCGGCTGGCCGGGCAGGGGCTGCGGGAACACCTCGCCGCCGCGCCGGCCGCCCGCCTCGACCTCACGTATTCGACCCGCCCCTTCGCCGGTGGCCCACCGCCGAGCAGCCGGGCGGCCGAGTTGGACGCGCTCCAGCAGCGGATGCCCGCCGACGTGCGGGCCGCCGTGGCGCACCGCTGGTACACCGCGCAGACCCCCGCCGGCCGGGTCACCGGCCCCGACCTGACCCGGGGCAACCACCTGGTGAACCTGGGTCTGCGCGCCATGCCGGGAATCGAGACGGTGGGCACCCTGGTCGACGGGCGCTGGCCGGACGGGTCGGCCGACCGGGAGACCCCGGTGCCTGTCGCCCTGCCCGCCGACCTCGCCGGCCGGTTCCAGCTGCGGGTCGGCAGCCGACTCGTGCTCGCCGCGCCCGACCCGCAGAGCCCGCCCACCCCGCTGACCGTGGTGGGGTTGTTCCGGCCGGTCGACCCGGCCGACGGCAGCTGGGACGCCCTGCCCGCGGTGCTGGAGGTGATCGAACCGGAGGGGGACGCCGAGCCGTTCGTGCTGGTCGGGGTGGTCGCCGTCGGCGCGCTGGACCGGCTGGCCGTCGAGGGCCGGCCGATGTCGTTCAGTTGGCGCTACCGGCTCGGTGTGGACGGCATCGACGTCCGACGGATCGACCGACTCGTCGCCGGGGTGCAGCGGCTGGCCAGGGCCGACAACAGCGGCACCGGCACGGAACTTACCCAGGGGGTCGACGTCCTGCTACGCGAGTTCAGCCG
Source organism: Micromonospora sp. NBC_00421 (assembly GCF_036017915.1). NCBI lineage: Bacteria > Bacillati > Actinomycetota > Actinomycetes > Micromonosporales > Micromonosporaceae > Micromonospora > Micromonospora sp. NBC_00421. The sequence continues at coordinate 3,926,753 of NZ_CP107929.1, read as the reverse complement.
GGCGGTCGGCTCGGCGCGTACCCTGCTCGCCGTCATCACCGCCGGGGTGCTGGCGACACTGGCCGGGCTGGTCGTGCTGGCCGCCGCCTCGACCGCGCGTCGCCGCCGCGCCGAGTTCGTGCTGATCCGTGCCCGGGGCGGCGGCGTCACCACCGGCCTGCGACGCAGCCTCGCCGAGTCGCTGCTCGTCGTCCCGCCCGCCGCCGGACTCGGCTGGCTGCTCGGCGGTCTGCTGCCCGGTGCGCCCGGCGACACCGGGCCGCTCGCCGTCGGCGCGACAGCCCTGGTCACCCTGGCGCTGCCGGTGGCGACGCTGGCCGTACCGGCCGGGGTGCTCGGGCGGCGGGACCTGGGCCGGCTGCGGCCGTCCGCGCGGCGGGCCACCACCGAGGCCGCCCTGGTGCTGTTGGCCGGGCTCGCGGTGGTGCTGCTGCGGCGGCGGGGCCTCACCCCCGGCGAGGTCGATCCGTTGCTGGTCTCGGTCCCGGCGCTGGTCGCGGTGGCCGCCTCGGTGCTGGCGCTGCGGCTGTACCCGTGGCCGGTGCGGCTGGCCGGCCGGCTCGCCGCGCGTACCCGGGGAAGTGTGGCCTTCCTCGGCACGGCCCGCGCCGGTCGGGCGGTGGCGGCCACCCCGCTGGTCGTGGTGGTGCTCGCGGTCGCCACCGCCGCGTTCTGCGCCGTGGTCGCCACCGGCATCGAGGCCACCCGCGACGACGTCGCCACCCGGGCGGTGCCGGCGGACGCGCTGATCCGGGGGGACCGGCTCGCCCCGGACACCGGCGCGGCGCTGGAACGGTTGCCCGGGGTACTGGCGGCCACCGGGCTGGCCGACGGGCCGGCGCAGCGGCTGGCGACCGACGCCGACGGCACCGACGCCCGGCTGCGCGACACCGCCGTGCTGCTTGTCGACGGCCCCGCGCTGGTCCGCACGGCGCGGGCCGCCGGTCGGGACGTCCCGGTGCCCGGCCCGCTGCGCGACGCCCGGCCGGGTGCCGGGCCGGTGCCGGCGGTGGTCTCCCCGGCGGTCGCCGCCGACCTGGCCGCCGCCGGCCTGCGGTCCGCCTTCGTCACCGTGCAGGGCCAGCGGTACGAGTTCATGCCGACCCGGACCGTCGCCGACTTCCCGTTGGCCGGGCCGGACACCACCCGGTACGTGGTGCTGCCCTGGCAGGCGCTGCCCCGACGGGACACCCCGCCGGTGCCCACCGGTTTCCTGGTCGCCGGCGACCGGTTCGACGCCGGGGCGTTGCGTCAGGTCGGGGACGAGGGGCAGCACCGCTACCAGACCGGCGGCGCGGTGACCGGCCGGGAACGGCCCCGGGGCGTGGCGGTGCAGACCTGGACGCAGACCCGGCTGCGGCTGGGCGGCGGCGGCGCGAACGGGTTGCTGGCGTTCGGGTTCGCCGCCGGTGCGGTGGCCGGCGGGGTGTTGGCGCTGCTCGCGATCGCCTTCACCGTGCTGGCCGGGGCCCGTGCCCGGGGTGCGGTGCTGTCCCGGCTGCGCACCCTGGGCCTGTCCCGTCGGCAGTGGCGGGGACTGCTGCTTGTGGAGTTGACCCCGCTGGTCGGGGTGTCGGTGCTGACCGGCGCGCTGGTCGGGGTGCTGCTGCCGGTGCTGCTCACTCCGCTGCTCGGGCTCGCCGCGTTCACCGGCGGCACGCCGGTGCGGGTGGGCTTCGCCCCCGGTCTGGTCGCCGCCACGGTCGGCCTCGGCGCGGTCGCGCTGGGCTTCGCCATGGCGGTGGAGGCCCTGAACAACCGTCGGATGCGCCTCGGCGAGGTGCTCCGGCTCGGAGAGGAGAGCTGAGATGACCACGATCGCGGATGATCCCGTCGTACCCGACCTGGCGGACCTGCAACGTCGGGCGGCCCAGCGGGCGGCCGAACGGGCCGGTGGGCAGGATCGGCTGCGGGGGCACATCGTCTGCGACGGCCTGGTCCGGATCTTCCAGACCGAAGGCGTCGAGGTGGTCGCCCTCCAGGGGCTGGACCTGGTGATCGACCGGGGTGAGCTGGTGGCGGTCGTCGGAGCGTCCGGGTCGGGCAAGTCGACCCTGCTGAACATCCTCTCCGGGCTTGACACCCCGACCGCGGGGATCGCCCGGGTGGCCGACTACGACCTGCTGTCGCTCTCCGCCCGCCGCCGGTTGAGCTACCGGCGACGTACCGTCGGGTTCGTCTGGCAGCAGACCGGCCGGAACCTGCTGCCCTACCTGACCGCCCGGGAGAACGTGGAACTGCCGATGCGGCTGGCCGGTCGCGGCGGTGGCGGCCGGGCCCGGCGGGGCCGCGCCGACGAGTTGCTGGAACTGGTCGGGGTGGGCCACTGCGCGGACCGGCGGCCCGGCCAGCTCAGCGGCGGTGAGCAGCAGCGCTGCGCGGTGGCGGTGGCGGTGGCCAACGACCCGGAGGTGCTCTTCGCCGACGAGCCGACCGGCGAGCTGGACGAGGCGACCGGTGCGGAGGTCTTCGCGGCGCTGCGCACCATCAACGCCGAGCTGGGGGTGACGGTGGTGGTGGTCACCCACGACCACGCCGTCGCCGACCAGGTCCGCCGGACCGTCGCGATCCGCGACGGCCGCACCGCCTCGGAGGTACGCCGGACCACGCGGATCGGCGTCGACGGCAGCACCGAACTGGTCAGCGAGGAGTACGCGGTGCTGGACCGGACCGGTCGGATGCAGCTCCCGGCACCGTTCGTGGCGGCCCTGGAGCTGCGGGACCGGGTCCGCCTCGATCTCGCACCGGACCATGTGCAGGTCCGCCCCGGCGACCGGACGCCGGAGCAGAACGGGAGTGACGCATGAGCGAGCAGGTTTCCGCCGTCCGTGCCGCTGGGCCGGTCACCGACGAGGTGGTACGCGTCGAGGGGGTGAGCCGGACGTTCGGCCGGGGGCGGCACGCCGTGCACGCCGTCCGCGAGGTCTCGTTCACCGCCGGCCGGGGCGAGCTGGTCGCGCTCCGGGGCCGCTCGGGCGCCGGCAAGACCACCCTGCTCAACCTGGTCGGCGGCCTGGACCGACCGGACACCGGCCGGGTCCGGGTGGCCGGGCACGACGTCACCGCTGCCGGCGAGGCCGAGCTGCTGCGGCTGCGCCGTGGCACCGTCGGGTTCGTGTTCCAGACCTTCGGGCTGGTGCCGATCCTGTCGGCGGCGGAGAACGTCGGGGTGCCGCTGCGGCTGGCCCGGGTCCCGGCGGCGGAACGCGAACAGCGGGTGGCGGTGCTGCTGGAGCTGGTCGGTCTGGGCGGCCACGCCCGCCAGCGCCCGTACGAGTTGTCCGGTGGGCAGCAGCAGCGGGTCGCCGTGGCCCGTGCCCTGGCCAACGAACCCGACCTGCTGATCGCCGACGAGCCGACCGGTCAGCTCGACTCCGAGACCGGCCGGGCCATCATGGACCTGCTCCGCGCGGTGGTGCACGCCCGGGGGATGACCGCCCTGGTCGCCACGCACGACCCGACCCTGATCGAGGTGGCCGACCGGACGCTGGCCCTGCGCGACGGCCGCCTGGTCGACGACTGATCCCGTCCCGTCGGTGGCGGGGTGGGCTGGTCGTCGGTGGCCGGATGGGCTGGTCGTCGGTGGCCCGGCGGGGCTGGATTCAGAGGGGGAGCTTCATGCCCTCGTGGCTGGCCACGAAGCCGAGGCGCTGGTAGAAGCGGTGCGCCTCGGTGCGCGACTTGTCGGTGGTGAGCTGCATTAACCCGCAGCCCCGCCGCCGGGCCTGGTCGATCGCCCAGCTCATCATCGTCCGCCCCAGCCCCTGGCCGCGCAGGTCGGCACGGACCCGGACCGCCTCGACGAGCGCCCGCTCCGCACCGTGCCGGCCCAGCCCCGGGATGTAGGTGAGCTGGAAACAGCCGACCACCTCCCCGGCGCGCTCGGCCACCACCTGCTGGTTGCGCGGGTCGGCGGTGATGTCGGCGAAGGCCCGCTCGTACGCCTCGTCCACCCCGGTGTGCTCGCGCGCCCGGCCGAGCACGTCGTCGGCGAGCAGGGCCAGCACGGCGGGCAGGTCGGCCCGGACGGCCTCCCGCAGGATCACGTCGGTCACGGCGGCAGCCTGTCACAACGACCCGGTGGCGGGCGGAGGTGGCAGCCGGAAGGCAGCATGGTGCGGCATGGAGCCGTTGTTGTTGCCGTTCCGGTGGGTCTACCGGGGCCTGGTGTACTTTGCCAACTCGCCCCGGACGCTCATCACGTCGTACCTGTTGATGATCGTGGTGGCCGGGGTGATCTACGGCCAGGTGGAGCACCGCAGCGCCGCCGACGCCGTCTGGTGGGCGGTGGTCACCGCCTCCACCGTCGGCTACGGCGACATCTCGCCGACCAGCTGGCAGGGACGCGTCCTGGCCGCGTTGCTGATCTCCACCATGGTGCTGCTGGTCATCCCGCTGATCACCGCGCACTTCGCCAGCCGGCTCATCGTCGACGACGACGCCTTCGAGCACGTCGAGCAGGAGGAGCTGAAGAACGACGTGCGCCGGATGCGGGCCCTGCTGGAGGAGTTGGCGGCCCGTCAGGGCATCGCGTTGCCGGAGTTGCCACCCGACCCGGCCCCACCGGACCACGCGAGCCTCGTCAGGCAACGGCTGCGGGGACGCCGTAACCGCCGCTGACCCGGCCTGCCGGTCGCCGGCCGGCTCGGGCCGGACATCCGGTCGGGAGCCGGGCCGGGCCGGACACTCGGCCGGGCGCCGGTCAGCGGGCGGGGCAGCGCAGCCCCTCCCGGGGGACGGTGAGCGAGACCAGGTACGCGTCCACGGCCTGGGTGATGCAGCTCGTCTGCGGATAGGCGGTGTGCCCCTCGCCCTCCCAGGTGAGCACCCGACCGACCCCCAGCATCGCGGCCAACCGGGCGGTCTGCTCGTACGGGGTGGCCGGGTCGCCGGTGGTGCCGACCACCACGATCGGCGGTGCCCCGTCGGCCCGGCCGGTCGGGTACGGGTCCCGCCCGCCCGGCCACTCGACGCAGCCGAACATTCCCACCGCCAGGGCCGGGCCGAAGAGTGGGTACTTCTGCCGCCACTGGGACTGCAGGTCGCGGATCTGCGCGACGGTGGGCTTCTCGGTCTCGTCGGCGCAGTTGACCGCCAGGTTGGCGTCGAAGAGGTTGGAGTAGTGCCCGTCCTCGCCCCGCCCGGCGTACGCGTCGGCGAGCTTGAACACGTCGGCCGGGTTGCCGTCGTCGAGCCGGTCGATCGCGCGGGCCAACTCCTCCCAGCCCGACTCGGTGTAGAGCGAGGAGATCACCGCGTAGAAGACCCAGCCCGAGGTCGCCTCCCGCCCGGCGGCTCCGCGTACTGGGGAGACTTTCGCCTTGTCGATCGCCGAGGTCACCGCGCCCCGGGCGTCCGGGGCGATCGGGCAGCGGCCGGCGTTCGCCGCGCACCAGCGGTCGAAGTTGTCGAACGCCCGCTCGAAGCCCCGGGCCTGGCTCTCCGAACCGGCCACCAGCTGCTGCTGCGGGTCGACCGCGCCGTCGAGCACAAGCGCCCGGACCCGCTGCGGATAGAGCTGGGCGTAGGTCGCGCCGAGCAGGGTGCCGTAGGAGTAGCCGAGGTAGGTGAGCTTGTCGTCACCGACGGCGGCCCGGACCGCGTCCATGTCCCGGGCGGCCTGCTCGGTGCCGTAGAGCGGGAGCTGGTCGCCGTACCGGTCGCCGCAGTCCCGGCCGATCCGCCGGTTGAGCGCCTGGTAACCGTCGAACGACTGCTGGCTGCGCGGATCGGGGTCGTAGCCGAAGCTGGCGTCCAGGTCGGCGTCGGAGATGCACTTCACCGGGCTGGACCGGGACACCCCGCGCGGGTCGAAGCCGACGATGTCGAACCGGTCGGTGATCGTGGTGGGCAGCCCGCCGAACGACGGCCCGAACGACAGGTAGACGGCGGTGTCCACGCCGGACCCGCCCGGCCCGCCCGGGTTGATCACCAGGGAACCGATCCGATCCCGCTGCTTCGACGACCGGGCCCGCAGCAGCGCGATCTCGAAGGTCTCGCCGCTGCCCGGCCCGGCGGTCGCCCCCGTCCCGGTGCCCCAGTTGCGGGGCACCGCGATCCGGGCGCACTCGTAACGCATGCCCGGAGCGCCCCGGCCGACCAACTCGTCGGCCACCTCGGGGCAGGCCCGCCAGGTGGGGGCGTTGCCGGGTGTCGAGGCCGCCGAGTCCTCGGCACGCGGAGCGAACGCCGGCAGCGTGCATCCGGTGGCGAGCAGTGCGCCCGCGACCAACCCGGCCAGGGTGAGCCGGACCCGACGGATCCGGTGGGCAGTGCGGGTCACCAGCGAGCCTCCATGATCGTGTGGCAGCCAGGCTACGCCGGGGTGGTCGCCTCCGGCGGCACGGTGACCGCCGGATCACCCCGGAGCACCTGGTCGACGTCGAACCGCACCGGGCGGTCGAGCTGGTCGTACCGGCAGGAGCGGGGATCCCGGTCGGGCCGCCAGCGGACGAAGCGGGCGGTGTGCCGGAACCGGTCGCCCTCCATCGCGTCGTAGCCGACCTCCATCACCAGCTCGGGCCGCAGCGGCACCCAGTCGAGGTTCTTGCCGCCCGTCCAGCGGCTGACCCCGCCGGGGATGCGCTGGCCGCGCTCGTGGTCGCCGTGCACCCACGGGTGCTCGTCGCCGCCCTCCCGGTAGGGGGCCAGCTCGTCGAGCAGCTCCTGCCGGCGGGCCATGGTGAACGAGGCGCTCACCCCGACGTGGTGCAGCACCCCGGCGTCGTCGTAGAGGCCGAGCAGCAGCGAACCGACCACCGGCCCGGACTTGTGCCAGCGGAACCCGGCCACCACCACGTCGGCGGTACGGGCGTGCTTGACCTTGGTCATCAGCCGCTTGCCCGGCTGGTAGGTCAGGTCGGCCGGCTTGACGATCAGACCGTCCAGCCCGGCGCCCTCGAACACCTCGAACCAGCGCCGGGCGGTCTCGGCGTCGGTGGTGACCTGGGTGACGTGCACCGGCGGCCGGACCCCGGCCAGCGCCCGCACCAGGCGTTCCCGGCGGGCCGGGTAGGGCTGGTCGACGAGCAGCTCGTCGTCGAGGGCGAGCAGGTCGAAGGCGACGAAGTCGGCAGGGGTCGTCTCGGCGAGCATGGCGACCCGGGAGGCGGCCGGGTGGATCCGCTGGGCGAGCTGCTCGAAGTCGAGCCGGGGCTGACCGGCCGGCCCGTCGCGCCGGATCACGATCAACTCGCCGTCGACCGCGCACCGCTCGGGCAGCTGCGCCCGGACCTGCGCCACCACCTCGGGGAAGTAGCGGGTCATCGACTTGCCGCCCCGGCTGGCCAGCTCGACCTCGTCGCCGTCGCGGAACACGATGCAGCGGAAGCCGTCCCACTTGGGCTCGTATGTCAGGCCGGGGTCGGTGGGGAGGCGGGTCACGCTCTTGGCGAGCATCGGCTCGACCGGCGGGTTGATCGGCAGGTCCACGGCGACCAGTCAACCAGACGCCACCGACAGTGGTGAGGCGGATCACCGTCGGTGCCGGTCCGGCGTGTCCCGTCCGTACCCCCTCGTCCCTCGGCTGCGGACGGTGTCTGCGCAGCTCAGAGCTACCGTCGCCGGGTGGAGTGGCGGTGTGGTTGCTGCGGGCGCTGGCGGGTCAGCGTCGAGCTGGTCCGGGGCCGGCAACGGTACCGGCTGGTGCACCGCTACCCGGCCCGCTTCGGCGGCGGCAAGAACGTGCTCGGCGAGGCGGGCACGGTCGCCGAGCTGGTGGAGCTGCTCCGCCGGCACACCCCGCTCGACCTGGCCGACCTGCGCGAATCCGCCTGAACCCCGCCCACCCCCGCCCCGGCGGGGCCGCGGGGGCGCCCGCACCGCCGGTGCGCGCGGATGCCGGGGCGGGGTGCCGCGACGGCGCGCGTCGCCGTCGGGACGACGACCGGAGGGTGGACCGGTCACGATCGCTGCGGCAGCCTCGTCGTGACCGGGACGGGTGCGGCGGGTGCCCGGCGGAACCACGGAGGCGGTATGCGGTTCGAGACGACGACCGAGATCGACGCGGACATCGACACGGTCTGGGCGGTGCAGACCGACGTCGAACGCTGGCCGGAGTGGACCGCCTCGGTCCGCAGCGCCCGCCGGGGTGAGGCCGGGCCGCTGGTGCTCGGCGCGACCGCCCGGCTGGAGCAGCCCCGGCTGCGTCCGACGTACTGGCGGGTCACCGAGTTCGACCCGCCCCGCTGCTTCGTCTGGGAGTCCACCACCCCCGGGGTACGCAGCCGGGGTGAGCACCGGATCGTGCCGTTGCCCGACGGTCGGGTCCGGGTGGAGTTGGTGCTGGTGCTGACCGGCCCGCTCGCCCGGCCGACCGGCTGGCTCGGTGGTCGGCTGGTGCGCCGCTACCTGCGGCTGGAGGCCGACGGGCTCCGCCGGCGCTGCGCGCCCGCCTGAGCCACCGGTCAACAGAGCTGACGGTGGGCGCGGCCGGCGGGCAGCACGTCCGGCCGATGCGGCGGTCGGCGGGGTCGCCGGTCGAGGCCGTCGGTCCTAGGCTGGGAGTGGACCCAGGGAGGTGGGATGTCCGAGTTGACGTACCCCGAGGTGGGGGCGACCCGACGCGGGCCGCTGCCGGCGGGCTACCACCACCTGCGGCACACCTTCCGGCTGCCGCCCGGCAGGTTCCTGGTCGCCGCCGAGGCCGTGTTGAGCTGGCGGCTGCACCGGGCAGCCGGGGTGCGGATACGCACCGACGCGCTGCGCGCCGCGCCCGGCGTGCGGGTCACCCCCGGGCTCGGGGTGGGTCCGCTGCGGGTGTGGGGGCCGTGCGAGGTGGTCTGGGTGGTCGAGAGCGACCGGGAGGCCGGCTTCGGCTACGGCACCCTGCCCGGCCATCCGGAACGCGGCGAGGAGGCGTTCCTGGTCCGCTGTGACGCCGAGGGCGGGGTCAGCTTCGAGGTGACCGCGTTCAGCCGGCCGGACCGCTGGTTCATGACCGCCGCCGGGCCCGCCGGTCGTGCCGTCCAGCACGGGTACGCCCGCTGGCTGGCCCACACCCTCCGTCGGCTCTGCCGGTAGGCGTCCACCCGATTCAGAAGCGGGCGAAGGAGCGGATCGGCATCCGGGGGCCGAACCGGGGCGCCTGGATGCCGGCGGCGGCCAGCAGCAGGCAGACCCGCCCCCGGTGCCCCCGGAACGGGGCGAGCAGGTCGAGCATCCTGGCGTCGTCGCCGCGCGCCTCACCGGCGAGCGCCCAGGCCACAGTGTTCGGCAGGTGGTAGTCGCCGACGCTCACCGCGTCCGGGTCGCCGTACCCGATCCGGACCACCTCGGCGGCGGTCCACGGGCCGATGCCGGGGATCGCGGTGAGCCGCCGGGTCGCCTCGGCGCTGTCGGCGCAGCGTTCCAGCCGGTCGGCCAGCGCGGCGGCCCGGCGTAGCGTGTCGGCCCGGCGCTGCTCCACCCCGAACCGGTGGAACACCCAGTACGGCGTCGCCGCCACGGTGGCCGCGTCGGGCGGTAGCAGCAGCGGCTGGAACGGCCCGGGGGCGGGCTCGGCGAAGTGCCGCACGGTCGCCGCGTACGCCCGGTACGCCTCCTTGCCGGTCACCTTCTGTTCGAAGACGGCCCGGAGCACCCGGGGGAAGAGCTGCCCGGTGGCGGGCATCCGCAGTCCCCGGTGCCGGGCGGCCAGCTCGGCCACCAGCGGATGCGCGGCAGCCAACTCGGCGAACCCGGTCAGGTCGTCGCGCAGGCCGGCGATCGCGTCGGCCTGCGCGACGACCCGGTCGGCGCCCGGCCCGTGGCCCTCGGCGATCAGGTCGCCGCTCTCGGGGCGCAGGGTGAGGGTGGCCGGTCCGGCGGGGGTGCGGGTGGCCCACCAGAAGGTGCCGGCGGCGATCCGCGCACACGGGTCGTACGGGCTGAAGGTGAGCGCCCGGACCGAGGCGCTGAGCCGGTAGTCGGCCGACGGTCGCAGCACCCGGCGTGCCGCCGGCTCGTCCCAGGTCACCCCGCCACTCTGCCATGCTTCCCGGCGGGATCCCCGCCCGGCCGGCGTGCGCCCTGCCCGGTCGGTCTGGGTGCCGCCCCGGAAGCGGCGACGGGCGCAGAACCCGGGTGGAAATGGACGACACCGCCGACGCTCTTACACGTCGGCGGTGTCTCCATCCCGGAGCGGACCGGCCGCCCGAGCGGCCGTGGGTGCGGGGTTGGGGGGACCTTCGGTACCGCGCCTGCTGGCGTGTGGCGCGGCACCGCCCTCGTCCGCTCCGGGGGTTGGTGGGGGAGGGTCCGGCGGGTGGTACCGCGACGCCGGCCCGGTGGGGGGCCGGCGTCGCGACCGGGACCGTACGACGCTGCCGGTACGTCGACGGTCCGCAACCGTGACGGTGGCCGGCCGCGCCCTCCCCGGCTGCGACCGGCCACCGTGTCCCGGCTGACGCTTGGATCAGTAGGTGTAGTCCCCGCCGCCGCTGCTCGAACCGCCCGAGTCACCGGCCGCCGGCGGGGCGACCGCCTTCGGGGTGCCGGTCGGCAGGCAGGTCAGGTTCTTCTTGCCGTTCGGGTCCACCACGAACCAGGTGCCACCGACGCCCTGGCCCTTCCACTGGCCGGCCTTCTTGTCGCCGATGTAGCGGTAGACAGGCCAACCACCGATGGTGATCTGGCGGGTGCCGTCCTGTCGGGTGACGGTGCCGACCTTGTCGTCGGAGACGCCCTGCAACTGCGGGTTGCCGTCGGTCAGCGCGGGCGGCCAGACCTGCGCGCACTTGTCGACGCAGTTCGACGACGGCGGGTCGTCGGAGTCCTTGTCGAAGCGGTAGAGGATGAATCCCTCCTGGTCCACCACCACGTTGCCCATCCGGGCGATCTTCTTGCCGACGAGCTGGTCGGTCAACTGGACGTTTGCCGGCGGCGGCGCCTGGTCGGCGGCGGGCGCGCCGGAGGCGCCTGGCGCACCGGGAGACGCCGAGGCCTCCGGCTCGACCGCCGCGGTGGGCTCGGCCGCGGCGACGGCGACCGGCTCGGCGGCGCTGGAGTTCGCTCCGTCGTAACCTGCGGGGGCGCAGGCCGTAAGTGCGACCACCGCGCTCGCGACGATGACGGTCGTCCGCTTGATCTTTGCCACGTGCCCTCCTCATTCTTGGCAGTTCACCGAGTAGTACGGAGCGTCCACTGTCAAGGTTGAACGATCGACAGTGGGGCATTTCACATATGGATCGTTGAACTGTTCCGGTCCGCCCTACGTGTGCGCCAGCAGAGGCACACTCCGAGCCGGAAAAGCCGAAACGGCGTCGGCCCGGGTCCGGGCCGACGCCGTTTCGGCGGTTGTTGTCTCAGGGGACGACGGTGACCAGCGGGCTCGCCACCCCGCTGGCGTCCACCGACTGCACCTGCAACTTCGCGATCTCACCCCGGGGCGCCGAGGTGGACGCCTCCAACTGGAGATCCTGCGGGTTGGCGGTGGTGCCGTAACCGGTCCCCGGCACCGACCAGGTCGAGATCACCTCGGTGGTGTCGTTCTTGCGGATCACCACCAGCCGGCAGGTGCGCGGGCCGGGCAGCCGGGTCAGGTTGAACCCGATCCAGGTGCCGTACTCCTTGCTGTCCAGCCACATGGTGGCCTTCACCCCGGTGCTGCCGTCGGTGGCGTCGAACTGGTCGCCCTCGATCTCGGTGCCGCCCACCGCCGGCCCCGACCGGGTCGGTTGCGGGCTCGCCGGCCCGTCCACCTGCGCGGTCCGGCTCGGCTCGGCGATCACCGGGCCGTCGCCGCCCGTACCGCCGAAGGTGGCCACCCCGATGCCGCTGAGCGCGCCGACCGCCACCACCGCGGCGGCCATCGACAGCACCTGCCGGAACCGCGCCTTGCGCCGGTGGGTCCGGACCGCGACCAGGGTACGGTCCAACAGCGCCGGATCCGTCGCGGTCTGCTCCATCGCCATCATCGTCTCGCCGTCGATGTCCGAGAGCAGCCCCACCACCGGGACCATCGTCTCCAACTCGGCGGCACAGGCCCAGCAGGTCGCGAGGTGCTCCTCGAACCGTTCGGTGTCCTGCACGTCCAGGACGCCGAGCGCGTACGCGGCGACATCCATGTGGTCGGCCCGGCTCATTCCGTCACCCCCCTCTCCTGTAGGGCTGTGCGCAGCGCGCGCAGCGCGTAGTAGACCCGCGACTTGGCGGTGCCCAGCGGCAGGCCCAGCTCCTCGGCCGCCTCCGGCACCGTCCGGCCGCGGAAGTACGTCGCCACCAGGATCTCCCGGTGCGACTGGCTCAACGTCCGCAGGGCGTCCGCCACCGTCATCGTGCGCAGCACCCGGTCGGTGCTGTCCGCCTCGGCGAACGCCGTCAGATCCCGGTCGTACGTCTCCGGCGGGCGGGCCTGCTCGCTGCGGTGCTCGTCGATGGCGATCCGCCGGGCCACCGTGACCAGCCAGGGCCGCAACGAGCCCTGACCCTGCACGCCCAGCCGGTGCGCGTTGCGCCAGGCCCGCAGCAGCGTCTCCTGGACGATGTCCTCGGCGCGCTGCCGGTCACCACCGGTCAACCGCATCACGAACATCAGCAGCGGACCGGCGTGCTCGGCGTAGAGCAGCCGGACCAGCTGGTCGGAGTGGCTCGCCTCCGGCGTCGCCGCCGGGGCCTGGTGCCGCCCGGGTGCCGATCGCGGAGTCACCGGGCCATTCTGGCGATCGGCGGGACCGGCGTCGACCCCTCGGCTTGACCTCGAGGCACGGGACTGCGGCTGGGCCCGGGCGAACATCCACCCTGGCCTGGCCAGTTCACCGTGCAAGCCGGCCGCGACCGCACTCATCCAGACCTCCTGCTGTCCACCGACATCAGCGGGCCCACGGGGAGGGCGCCGACCGGTGATACGGACGGCTCCTCGCTGCGGATCAACGGCGGACCGAAAAAATTCCGGGCGGGGGCGGAATCGAGTCCGTGGCGTCCGCGTCGGTGACCACCGCGGCACCGGCCGCGAACCGGTCCAACTCGTCGCCGGCCAGCACCCGACCCGGGAACCAGTCCCCGGCCGCGCGCCGGGTCAGCTCCGGCACCGGCGGCTCGACCCGCCCCGCCACCAGCACCAGATTGCCGTGCCGCCGCCCGCGCAGCACGGCCGCGTCGCCGACCAGGGCGGCCCGGGGCAGCACCGACCGGACCGTGGCCACCTGGGCGCGGGTGTGTCGCAACGGCGGACCGTCGGCCAGGTTGGCCAGGTACCAGCCGCCGGGGGCGAGCACCCGGGCCACCTGCCCGGCGTACTCCGCGCTGGTCAGGTGGGCCGGGGTACGCGCACCGGCGAAGACGTCGGCCACCACCACGTCGTACGACGCGTCGCGGCTGGACTCCAGGGTGGCCCGGGCGTCGGCGACCCGTACCTTCAGCCGGGGGTCGGCAGGCCAGGGCAGCTCCCGACGGACCAGCTCGACAAGTGCGCCGTCCACCTCGGCCACCCGCTGCGTCGACCCCGGCCGGGTGGCCTGGACGTACCGGGGCAGGGTCAGCGCGCCGCCGCCCAGGTGCAACACCCTCAGCGCGGTGCCCGGCGGGGCGATCAGGTCCAGCGCCGCACCGAGTCGCCGGACGTACTCGAACTCCAGGTGCGTCGGTTCGGCCAGGTCCACGTGCGACTGCGGGGCGTCGTCGAGCAGCAGCGTCCACGAGCGCGGTCGGTCGGGATCCGGCACCAGTTCGGCCCTTCCCGTGTCGACCGGCACGACGATCCGGTCGTCGCCCCGACGGCGGCCCATCAGCGGCACCCCTTGTGACCGAGGCCCGTCCGGCACCCCGCACGATCGTGGCCCATCAGCGGCCTGCCCCGCTGCTCCGGGTGGCCATGGTCAGCGCCCGGTGCAGCAGCCGTGCGTCGCCCAGCAACCCGCGCAGCCGCCGTTCCAGCCCGGCGATCGGCACCAGGTTCTGCGGTGCGCGCGGGTCCTTGTACGGCGAGGAGGCGAACCGGGGCAGGGTGACCAGCGACAGGTCGGCCAACGCGATCGCGTCCTGCGGTGCGAGGTCGGGTGAGCACTCCAACCGGACGATGCCGGCCCACGGCGAACCCACCGTCACCGGCAGCCGTAGATACCACGACCAGCCACCCCAGGCGGTACCGAGCCGGAACACCGGGGACCGCTGCCCGGAGCCCAGCCCGGTGACCACGGCGGTGAGCCGGGCGTCGAGGTACTGGCTGTGCTGGGTCTTGATGTAACCCAGGGTGCGTGGCAACTGCCGGCGGGCGCGCAGCGGACCGTCCACCACCAGCAGGTCCCCGTCGGTGCGTACGGCGTCGGAGACGGCCACCTCCAAGGCGGTCAACGGGGCCTGCACGGCCGCCGGCAGCTTGCTCAGCTCCCCGGTCCCGCCGACCCGGTGCACCGGGTAGCGCACCTGCCCGCAGGTCACCTCCTGCGCCGACGGGCTGGCGGTGAACAGACCCCGCCCCACCCGGGCCCCGGCCAGCTCCGCCGCGCCGCGCTCCAGGTCACAGCGGACCACCCCGGCCGCGTACGAGGCGGCGATCCCCGGGTACGAGGCACCGTCCTCCTCGGCCGTCCACACGCTGGCGTCGATCCGACGTACCCCGTCGACGAGCAGCACCACGGCCGGGGCGGCCACCCCGAGACGGGGGCCGATCGCCCGCCAGTCCACCGCCGGTAGCTCCACGTCGGCGTCGACCTGGGCGCTGCTCGGCGTGGCCGGTCCGCCCGGGGTCGCCTCGAAAGACGCCCCGTAGGACGGATCCCAGGCGTCCACGAAGAGCTGCGGCCCGGTCACGTCACCGCCCCCCGCCCCGGCTTCGCGACTGCGGGGCTCCGCTGCGCTGCGCTCCTCGCGCTCACGGGTCTGACCTTTCGTTCGCGACTGCGGGGCTCCGCTGCGCTGCGCTCCTCGCGCTCACCGGCCGGTCCGTTCGACGTGGGCGGTGCGGGCGTCCTTGCGGACCTCGAAACGCACCGGGATCCGCTCGGCCAGCGCCGGCACGTGGGTGACCACGCCGACCATCCGGTCACCCCGGGCCGCCAGGCTCTCCAGGGTCGCGGCGACGATGTCCAGGGTGGCCGCGTCGAGGGTGCCGAACCCCTCGTCCAGCACGATCGACTCCAGGCTGGCCGCCGTGGTGGACATCCCGGCGAGCTGCTCGGACAGCGCCAACGCCAGGGCCAGCGACGCCTGGAACGTCTCCCCGCCGGAGAGCGTCCGTACCCCCCGGCGCAGCCCCGCGTCGTGGTGGTCGACCACGAAGAACTCGCCCTTGTCGTGGACCAGGTCGTACTGCCCCTGGGACAGCTCCCGCAGGATCCGGGAGGCCCCGTCGACCAGCAGGTCCAGCGCCTCGGCCAACAGCCAACGCTCGAAGTTGTTGGCCCGCAGGTGCCCGGCCAGCGCCCGCGCCGTGCGCGCCTGCCGCTCGTGCTCGGCACGTTGTTCCCGCAGCTGGAGGGCTTGCGCCCGGCGCTCGGTGATCCGCCGCAGGTCGGCCTCGGCCCGCTCGGTGGCCACCGCCACCGCCTGCGCCGGGTCGTCGGCGGGGCGCAACCCGGCGGCGGTGAGCAGGCCGTCGATCCGTTCCTCGACCGCCTCGGCGGCCGACTGAGCCTCGCTCACCGAGGCCACCAGCCCGTCCCGGTCGACCCGTCGCTTTCTGGCCTGCGCACCGGCCCAGTCGACCAGGGTCGCCCAGGCGGCGGCCACGTCGTCCCGGTCGGCGGCCGGTGGACCGAACCGGGCCAGCCCGTCCCGGGTGCCGTCGAAGTCCCGCCAGGCGGCCCGTAGCCGCTCCTCGGCGGTGTCGGCAGCCCCCCGGGCCCGCCGGGCGGCGTCCCGGCCGGTCCGTACCCCCGCCGCCGCCTCGTCCAGCGCCTGCCGCAGCCGGGCGTGCTCGGCGAGCTGGTCGCGCAGCGCCGCCGGGGTGGCCGCCCCGGCGAGCTGCCCGGCCAACTCGGTCAACCGGCCGTGCAGTTGGTCGTGCTGGGCCCGCAGCCGGACCAGCGTCCGGTCCCGCTCCCGGGCCGCCGCGTCCCGCTCCTCGACAAGCGCCTGCGCGGCCTTGCTGGCCGCCCGCGCCGCCTTGCCGGCGGCGGTCGCCGCGGCCACCGCCGAGCCGGCCGGCATCGCCGGCACCCGGGGCACCGACTGCGCGCAGACCGGGCAGGTCGCGCCGTCGACCAGGTGCGCCCGCAACGCGACCGCCTGGTCGGTGGCCTTGGCCTCCTCGTGCGCCCGGAACGCCGCCTCCAGCTCGGCCTCGGCCCGCGCCGCGGCCTCCCGGGCGACGTCGAGCGCCGCGACCGCCGCGTCGTGCGCGGCCCGCGCCGCGTCCAGCGCCGTCCGGACGGTGTCCGCCTCGCCTGTCAACCGCTCCGCGTCGGCGTACGCCCGCAGCAGCAGCCGCAGGGCGCTCTCGTCGCCTGCGCCGGCCAACTCGCCGCGCAGCTTCTCCTCCCGCTCCTCGGCCAGCGCCACCGTGCGGGCCGCCCCGTCGACCGCCTCCCGTGCGGTGCTCACCGCGCGGGCCACCTCGGCCACCCCGGCCGGGGCGCGCACCCCGGCCAGCCCGGCCAGATCGGCGTCGAGCGCGGCCAGCGCCGCGGTGGCCTCGCGCGCCGCCGCCCGTGCCCGCTCCCGCTCCGGTACGGCCACCGCGACCGCCCCGGACAGCTCACGGATCCGCTCGACCTGGGCGGTGGCGTTGGCAAACGTCTCGTCGTCGACGTCGGTCAGCCCGCCGAGCACCCGGGCGACCGCCTCCAACTTCGCCTCGGCCTGCCCTGCGCGTTCGGTGGCCCGCTTCTGCACGTTCTCGTAGACGCCGAGGCCGAGCAGGTTGACCAGGATCTGCTGCCGGGTGGCCGGCTTGGCGTGCAGGAAGTCGGCGAACTGCCCCTGCGGCAGCACCACGCAGGAGGTGAACTGCTCGTACGGCAGCCCGACCGCGTCCAGCACGGCCTGTTCCATCTCGGCCGGGGTGCCCGCCACCACCTCGCCCAGATCCTCCGGGCTGAGCCCGGTGTCGAGCTTGGTGATGTCGAACCCGGGCGGCATCAGCTGCAACCCGGCGTTGGCGGTCTTGACGGTGCCCCGGCCGTCCCGGCGGACCACCCGGGTCGCCACATAGCGGTCGCCGGCCGACTCGAAGACCAACCGGACCCGGGCCTCCACCGCCGACGGGGCGAGCGCGTTGGCCAACCCCCGGGCGCCACCCCAGCGCGGCACCGAGCCGTAGAGGACGAAGCAGATCGCGTCCAGCACCGTCGACTTGCCCGAACCGGTCGGCCCGACCAGGGCGAAGAAGTCCGCGTCGGTGAAGTCGACAGTGGTCTCGTCGCGGAAGACGGTGAAACCGGCCAGGTCCAGCCGCATCGGTCGCATCAGCGGTCCACCTCCTCCAGCAGCTCGTCGAAGAGGTCCCGGACCCCGTCGTCGTCGTGGCCCCGGCTGCCCAGGTAGTCGGCGAACAGCTCGCGGGGGGAGCGGCCGGCCCGCTGGGCGACCCGGGTGCCGCTGCCCGGCGTGGGCAACAGCTCCGGGTCGATCCGGATCTCCAACGCGCGGGGGAACAGCTCCTGCACCTCCTCACGCAGGCCGGCCCGGGGCTGCTCGCGGACGAACACCCGCAGCCAGCCCTCCGGCGGGGACGCCTCGGCGAGCTGGGCGAGGGTGCCGCGTACCGTGCGCAGCGGCACCGCCGCCGCCACCGGCACCTCCCGGATCCGGGCGGCGGAGTGCGCGCCCACCTCGACCAGCGTCACCGAGCAGACGTTCTCCTGCTCACCGAAGTCGACAGCGAGCGGGCTGCCGCTGTAGCGGACCGGGCACGGCCCGATCACCCGCTGCGACCGGTGCAGGTGCCCCAGGGCCACGTAGTGCGCGGTTCCCGGGAAGACCGACGCCGGCACCGCGTAGCCGAGCACGGTGTGCGCGTCCCGCTCGCCGCCACCGGTGGTCGCCCCGACCACTGTGAGGTGGGCGGTGACCAGGTGCACCCGGTCCGGCTCGCCGAAGCCCTCGGTCAGCTTCGCCAGCACCCGGCCGAGGTGGTCGGCGTACGTCTGGGTGGCCTCGGCGGCGGTCAGGTCGTACATCTCCACCGCGCGGACGGCGTACCGCTGGGAGAGGAAGGGCAGCGCGGCGAGCTGCCAGCGCTCGCCGTCGGCGGTGACGCCGTCGATGACGTGCTCGGCGGGATTTTCCCGGACCCCGCCGCGCAGGGTGATGCCGGCCGCCTCCGCCCAGGGGCGCAGCGCGTCGAGGGCCTGGCCGTTGTCGTGGTTGCCGCCGATCGCCACCACGTCGGCCCCGGTCCGGCGCAGCGCGGTCAACGCCCGGGTGACCAGCCGGGTCGCCTCCGGGCCGGGTGCGGCCGTGTCGTACAGGTCACCGGCGACGATGACCAGGTCGGGGCGCTCGTCGTTAGCGATCTCGATCACCCCGGCCAGTACCTGCTTGTGCTCCTCGGCCCGGGACTGTCCCTTGAGCACCTTGCCGACGTGCCAGTCGGAGGTGTGCAGGATCTTCATGGCTGCCAGCCCCCTAGAACGGGATGTCGTCGTCGGCACCGCCCGAGCCGACCACGGCGAACGGGTCGATCGAGCCGGTGATCGAACGCAGCGTCTCCGACGGGGCCCGGCCGGCCTCGGAGACCCGGGTCGCCCAGGCCGGGAAGGGGAACTCCAGGCAGAGCGGGACCGGGATGTCCGGCTGGTTGACGAACATCGTGCCCGGCTTGGCCAGCAGGGCGCGTTGCCGCTGGGCCGGCGGGAGGAAGCCGTACTCCGGGCGGGACGCCTCGGCCGGGTCGAGCCGGCCCACCACCCGGATCGCCGAGTTGGTGACGATCCGCCGCTCCACCTCGCTCGCCGTCTGCTGCGCGCCGACCAGGATCACCCCGAGCGAGCGGCCCCGCTCGGCGATGTCGAGCAGCACCTCCTTGATCGGGGAGGAGCCCTCGCGCGGGGCGTACTTGTTCAGCTCGTCGAGGACGACGAAGAGCAGCGGCTTGGCGGTGCCGGCCTTCTCCTTGCGCTCGAACTCGCCGCGCAGCGTCACGCCGACCACGAAGCGCTGCGCGCGGTCCGGGAGGTTGTGCAGGTCGACCACGGTGACCTGGGCGCTCTCGGCGGTGTTGATCGCGTGCGGGCGGCGGGTGGCCAGGTCGCCCCGGATCAGCCGGCCCAGGTCCTTCTTGCTGCCGATCAGCCGGCGGGCGAAGGCGTTGACGGTGCCCAGGCCGACCGCGCTGCCCGCCCAGTCGCCGCGGGTCTCGTCGTCGTTGAGCTGCTCGACGACGTGGTCGACCAGGTCGGCGTAGGAGCCGAGCCGCACCCCGTCGACGCTGACCCCACCGTCGGCGGGCTGGGCGTAGCGGGCCAGGTGGGCGGTGACCGAGTGGACCACCATCGTGTACTGCTGGCGTTCGTCGTCGGCGTCGGCGAAGACGTACGGCAGGAGCCGGTCGGCGCAGAACTCGCTGAGCGTCCAGTAGAAGGCGTCCACACCGGTGAGCCGGCTGCTCACGTCCGGGGTGCCGGCGGCGTCACCGACCCGGGGCGGGGCGTACACCCGCACGTCGGGGAAGGCGCCGGCGGCCAGCCCCAACTTGGCGTACGCGGCCCGGGTGGGATCGTCGAGGCGGGCGTTGGGGTGGTCGAGGAAGAGCAGGTCCTCGCCCTTGACGTTGAAGATCAGCGCCTTGGCGTTGACCGCGTCGCCGCCCAGCACCCCGGAGCGGAAGACCGAGTAGAGCAGGAAGGTGGCGAAGCTGGTCTTGGTGGCCACCCCGGAGATGCCGGAGATGGAGACGTGCGCCCCCCGGCTGCCGTCGAGGAAGTCGGCGTTGAGGTAGACGGGGACACCGTCGCGGCCCATCCCCATCGGGATCCGCCGCTCCATCCGGTCGAAGTGCAGGGCGCGGGCCCGGGCGTCGCCCTCGGCCCGGTAAACCGTCGCGCCCGGCGCGGGCGGCACGTACAGCTCGGGGTCGACCCGGGTGGTGGTGATCTCGGCGGCCTCCTGCACCTGGGCGGGGAGGGTGCCGTCGGCGATGGCGAAGACGTCCGACTCGAACTGGGCGCCCTCGTGCCGGGCCCGGACCTGGGTGACCACCCCGGCGATGGTGACCGGTTCCCGGTCGGGCAGCTCACGGCGGGTGACCACCACGTCGTCGAGCTGGAGGTAGCTGCCCGGCGAGACGGCCGTCCAGAACTGCAACGGGGTGGCGTCGGCGGTGCCGAGCACCCGGCCGACGGGCTCGCCGGGGCTGTCGATCCGGCCGTCGATCCGGTCGTCGGTCATCCGCGGGCTCCGGTCAGCTGGTCGTCTCGGTCAGGGCACACGCCTGCATCCTGCCCGAGGAGTGCGACAGGTTGCCACGCGACGCGGCGTACGCCACCGGCGGGCGGCCGGTCGGGGGCCCGCCCGCCGGCGCCCCGGCCCCCGATCCGGTGACCCCCAGGGGCCGGGGCGTCACCGTCGGTCGAGAAGTTGGCCGCGGGTGACGTCGTTTCGGCAGGTGGCGGGGGGTGACGGAAATACCCCGAAAAAATCTCGGGCCAAGGCGTGACAGAAGAGGGCCGGTTGGGCTGAGAATAGCCACAGCCGATATCGAGGATCTTCTTTCCTTCGATGCCGGTCGTCACGTCCGTAACCTGCGGACATGTGGCTGGCCCACGGTCCACCACCGTCGGGTCACCGTCAGTCGGCACCCCCCCGACTGTCCCTGTGGAGGCAGAACCCCGATGCGCCGAACCCCCCTGATGAGCGGCCTCGCCACGGCCGCCCTGCTGGCCACCGTCGTCACGGTGCCCACCGCGGCCACCGCCGCTCCCGCCGGCTCCGCCGACCCGTTCGCCCGCGCCGTCGCCCAGCTCAAGGCCCACCCCGGAGCCGGACTCGCCGCCGACGGGCAGACGTTCACCCCGCGCAACGTGGTGACCGACGCCGACGGCACCCGGCACGTGCGGCTCAACCGCTACTCCGACGGCCTGCCCGTCCTCGGCGGCGACCTGGTCGTCCACCTCGGCAAGGGCGACTCGTGGCGGGGTGCGACCCACCGCCTCGCGGGTGCCCCGCAGCGCGCTCCGAAGGCCAAGGTCAGCCAGGCCGCCGCCGGCCGGATCGCGTCCGCCGTCTCGACCGCCGGCGGTCGCTCCGTCGCCGGTACCCAGCTCGTCTTCGACGCCGGCGACACCGCGACCACCCTCGCCTACGAGGTGGTGGTGGGCGGCACGCACGCCGACGGCACCCCGAGCGAGCTGCACGTCCTGGTGGACGCCACCACGGGCGCGGTCCGCGACTCGTGGGAGGGGGTGCAGCGCGAGGGCACCGGCAACACCTACCACTCGGGTACGGTCTCGGTCGGCAGCAACCTCTCCGGCAGCACCTACCAGCTCGCCGACCCGGCCCGGGGCAACCACCGCACCTACGACCTCAACGGCGGCACCAGCGGCACCGGCACCCTGGTCACCAGCACCAACAACGTGTTCGGCAACGGCACCCTGACCAACCGGCAGACCGCCGCCGCCGACGCCGCCTTCGGCGCGCAGAAGACCTGGGACTACTACAAGAGCGCGCACGGTCGCAACGGCATCCGCAACGACGGCGTCGGCGCGTACAGCCGGGTGCACTACAGCAGCAACTACGCCAACGCGTTCTGGCAGGACTCCTGCTTCTGCATGACCTACGGCGACGGCGGGTCCGGCTGGTACCCGCTGACCTCGCTCGACGTGGCCGGGCACGAGATGACCCACGGTGTCACCAGCAACACCGCCGGGCTGCGCTACAGCGGCGAGTCCGGCGGCCTCAACGAGGCGACCAGCGACATCTTCGGCACCCTGGTCGAGTTCTCCGCCGGCAGCGCCAAGGACCCGGGTGACTACCTGATCGGGGAGAAGCTGCGCAGCAGCGGCGTGCCGCTGCGCTACATGGACAAGCCCTCCAAGGACGGCAGTTCGGCGGACTGCTGGAGCAGCTCCGTCGGCCGGCTGGACGTGCACTACTCCTCGGGCGTGGCGAACCACTTCTTCTACCTGCTCGCCGTGGGCAGCGGCACCTCGTCGTACGGCACCAGCACGACCTGCAACGGCAGCACCGTCGCCGGCATCGGCAACACCAAGGCCGGGGCGATCTGGTACCGGGCGCTGACCCGCTACATGACCACCACCACCAACTACAAGGGCGCCCGTACCGCGACCCTGTCGGCCGCGACCGACCTGTACGGCGCCACGAGCACCGAGTACAAGACGGTCGCCGCCGCCTGGGCGGCCGTGAGCGTCAGCTGATCCCGGGCCGGCGGCGACGGCTCCTTCTCCGTCGCCGCCGGCCCCTTCCGTGCGTGACGAGGGGCGTGGGCAGGTGCCCACGCCCCTCGTCACGCACGGGGGCCGTGGAGCTGATCAGCCGGCGGGCGCGGCCCCGGCCGGCGGGGGGCCGGGCACGTCGCGGGCATAGCGCAGCATGAGTACGCCGTCCGCGGCGGCCAGCGCGTGTCGCAGCGGCAGCGAGCGGGGTGGGCTGTCCGGACCGGCGGTGATCCGCCCCGGACCGGCCCCGGCCAGCAGCGGGGCGACGGTCAGGCAGAGTTCGTCGACGAGATCGGCCGTGGTGAGCGCGCCGAACAGCTGTGGACCGCCCTCACAGAGCAGCTGGCCCAACCCCCGTCGGCGCAGCGCGGCCAGGCCGGCGGCGAGGTCGACGGCGTCCCGGCCGACCCGGACCAGGTCGACGACGTCGGCGAGCCCCGGGGGCGCCACCGCCGTCTCGGTGGTCAACACCACCGGGCGTGCCGGGGCGTCGGCGAAGGCGGCCTGGGCGGGGTCGAGCCGCAGCGACCCGGAGACGACCGCCAGTGTCGGGTACTCGGCCAGCCCGTGTGCGCGTCGCCAGGCCCGGCGGGGCGCGTCCAGCCGGACCGCCCGGTAGCCCTCGTGCCGTAGCGTGCCGGCGGCCACCAGCAGCCCGTCGCACTGCATCCGGAGCAGGCCGAAGACCCGCTTGTCCGGCTCACCGGAGAGGCCGGCGGAGTAACCGTCCACGGTGACCGCGCCGTCGGCGCTGGCGACGAAGTTCACCCGCAACCGGGGGGTGTCGGCGCGGGCGTAGAGCGCGGTCAGGTCGGCGTCGTCCAGCTGTCCGGTGGCTGGCGTGGGCCAGACCCGCCAGATCGGCATCCCGGCGCTCATTCGCCGGCCGGACCGGTGACCGGCGGGGTGGGCGCGGGGGTACGGTGCTGACAGTCGCACCACTTCCGGCCCGGGCAGTCGTCGTGCCGCCGCTGCCGGCACGCTCGGCAGATCATGCCGGCAGCCTATGCGGTGGGTGGAGTGGTCGGCGTGCCGCGTCGGATCTTCCCGCTGAAGGTGGCCCGCACCGGGTCCGGCGGCGGCCGCGACCATCATGCTGAGCCGTTTCGGCTGGCCCCCGCCAGCCCGGGCACCGCGTCCCGGTCATCATATCGAGTGAGATAAACGCGATAGCTGGTAACGATCTGGGAACGCTCCCAACTGTCTATTGACACCCCCGACACCTCCCGGCAATCTCATGGGAGCGTTCCCAAGGGCGTGGTGCGGATCACCCGAGACCACCTCCGACCGACCGGCGGCCGACGTCGGGCCGGCCCGGGACGCGCTACGGCACCCCCCACCACACCCACCCAGCCTCACCATCGAAAAGGGGTCAGGATGAGCGTCACCACGCGGCGTAACCGCTTCGCGGTCGCCGCCCTGGCCGCGGTAACCGCCATCGGCGGACTCGCGGCCTGCGGCAAGGACGACGACGCCAAGGAGTCCGGCGGCAAGCCCAGCAAGCTGGTCGTGGACACCTTCGGCGAGTTCGGATATGACGAGATCGTCAAGCAGTACGAGAAGGACACCGGCATCAAGGTTGAGCTGCGCAAGACCGCGCAGCTCAACGAGTACCGGCCGAAGGTGGTCCGGGCGCTGGCCACCGGCAAGGGTGCGGCGGACGTGACCGCGCTCGAAGAGGGCATCCTCAACGAGTTCAAGACGAACCCGGCCAACTGGGCCGACCTGGCGCCGCTGATCGCCGACCACAGCAAGGAATACCTGCCGTGGAAGTGGGAGCTGGGCAAGGCGGCGGACGGCCGGCTGATCGGCCTGCCCACCGACGTCGGCAGCCTGGCGGTCTGCTACCGCAAGGACCTGTTCGCCGCGGCCAAGCTGCCGACCGAGCGGGACCAGGTGGCGGCGCTCTGGCCGGACTGGAACGCCTTCATCGAGACCGGCAAGAAGTACCGGGCCGCCACCAACAAGGGCCTGATCGACTCGGTCACCACCGCGGCCAGCGCGGTCATGGTCCAGCAGGGCGGTGACCTGTTCTACGACAAGGAGGACAACGTCGTCGCCGACAAGAGCGCGGCGGTGAAGACCGCGTGGGACACCGCTGTCGCGATGTCCGACGCGAAGATCTCCTCGAAGAGCGCCACCTGGTCGCCCGAGTGGTCCGCCGGCTTCAAGCAGGGCACCTTCGCGGCCACCTTCTGCCCGTCGTGGATGCTCGGTATCGTCGCCGACAACTCCGGGCCGGAGAACAAGGGCAAGTGGGACGTCGCGCCGGTTCCCGGCGGCGCGGGCAACTGGGGCGGCTCCTGGCTCGCCGTGCCGACCCAGAGCAAGTTCCCCAAGGAGGCGGCGAAGCTCGCCGAGTACCTGACCAACGCGAAGAGCCAGGTCGAGGCGTTCAAGCTCAAGGGCCCGCTGCCGACCAACCTCGAGGCGCTGAAGAACCCGGACTTCACCGGCTACACCAACGAGTACTTCAGCGGCGCGCCGACCGGCAAGATCTTCGGCGAGAGCGTCGAGAAGATCCAGCCGCTGCACCTCGGCCCGAAGCACCAGGCGATCAAGGAGAACGCGTTCGAGCCGGCGCTGCGCTCGTACGAGAACGGGCAGTCCCCCAAGGACAAGGCCTGGGAGCAGTTCCAAAAGGACGCCAAGACCCAGGGCGCCTTCTGATCACTGCACCACCACCGGCGGTGGCGTCCGGGCATGTCCCGGGCGCCACCAACGGCGTCCCGTTGCACGTACCGCCCGCCGCACCGGCCCCGCCGGAGCCGGGAAAGGACCCCGCATGAGCCTCTCGGCCACGACGGCACCGCCGTCGCCCAGCGCACCACCTCCCACACCTCCCCGGCGGCGCAGCCGGGCGATCACCCTGAACCGCCTCGACCTCAAGCTCTCGCCCTACCTCTACATCGCCCCGTTCTTCGTGATCTTCGGCATCTTCGGGTTCTACCCGATGCTGCGCACCGCGTGGATGTCGCTGCACGACTGGAACCTCATCGGCGACCACACCTTCATCGGGTTCGACAACTACACCCGGCTGTTCGGCGACGAGTACTTCTGGAACGCCACGATCAACACGTTCGGCATCTTCTTCCTGTCGACGATTCCGCAGCTGCTCCTGGCGCTCTTCCTGGCCACCATGCTCAACCGCACCTTCCTGCGGGCCCGGACGCTGTTCCGGATGGCCATCTTCATGCCCAACGTGGTCTCCGTGGCCGCCGTGGCGATCGTCTTCGGCATGCTCTTCCAGCGCGACTTCGGCCTGATCAACTGGATGCTCAGCCTGGTCGGGGTCGACGCGGTCGACTGGGACGCCCAGAAGTGGAGCTCCTGGACGGCCATCGCCTCGATGGTGAACTGGCGGTGGACCGGCTACAACACGCTGATCCTGCTGGCCGGCATGCAGGCCATCCCGAAGGACCTCTACGAGGCAGCCGCGATCGACGGCGCCAACCAGTGGAAGCAGTTCTGGAAGATCACCCTGCCGATGCTGACCCCGACCTTCGTCTTCGTGGTCACCCTCTCCACCATCGGTGGGCTCCAGCTCTTCACCGAGCCGCTGGTCTTCGCCAACGGCAACATCATCGGTGGCGACCAGCGCGAGTTCCAGACCCTGGCGATGTACATGTACGAGCTCGGCATCGAGAACCTCAGCACCGCCGGCTACGGCGCCGCGGTGGCCTGGGCGATGTTCGTCATGATCGCCCTGGTCTCGCTGGTGAACTTCCTGCTCGTCCGCCGTTCGGTGAAGTGAGGACCGCGCCGTGAACCAGGCATCCCAGCGCCTCTGGCGCACCAGCCCGCTGCTCTACATCGCGCTCGTCGTCGCGGTGCTCTTCTCGGTCTACCCCTTCTACTACATGGTGGTCATCGCCACCCGCAGCCTCGACCAGATCAACGACGTGCCGCCGCCGTTCACCCCGGCCGGCGAGTTCGGCGCGAACTTCGGGCGGGTGCTCGACAATCCGGCGGCGAACTTCCTCACCGGCCTGCTCAATTCGGTGATCGTCTCCGCGGTGGTCACCGTCTCGGTGGTGATCACCGGGTCACTGGCCGGGTTCGCCTTCGCCAAGCTGCGGTTCCGGGGCCGCAACGCCCTGCTGCTGACGATCATCGTGACCATGATGATCCCGACCCAGCTCGGCCTGATCCCGCTCTGGGGCATGATCCAGGACTTCGGCTGGTACGACACCCTCCTCGCGGTGACCGTGCCCTTCCTGGTCAGTGCCTTCGGCGTGTTCATGATGCGGCAGTACGCCATCCAGGCCATCTCCGACGAGCTGATCGAGGCCGGCCGGGTCGACGGCGCCAGCACCTTCCGGATCTTCTGGAACATCGTGCTGCCGGCGCTGCGCCCCGCCGCCGCCGTGCTCGGCCTGCTCACCTTCATGGAGACCTGGAACTCCTACCTGTGGCCGTACGCCGTGCTCACCCCCGAGAACCCGACCCTGCAGGTGTCGCTGGCGTTCCTGTCCTACGCCTACTACACCGACTACTCGCAGGTGTTCGCCGCGACCGCCGTCGGCACCGTGCCGTTGGTGATCGTGTTCATCCTGTTCGGCCGCCAGATCATCGGCGGCATCATGGAAGGCGCCGTCAAGTCGTGAGCAACCCGACCCACCCGCCCGCTGTCGGCGTACTCGACCAGGGGCCGGAACTGACCTTCCCGCCCGGCTTCCTGTGGGGCGCGGCGACCGCCGCGTACCAGATCGAGGGGGCCGCCGCCGAGGGTGGCCGGACCCCGTCGATCTGGGACACGTTCAGTCACACCGAGGGGCGGGTGGTCGCCGGGCACACCGGCGACGTGGCCTGCGACCACTACCACCGGATGCCCGACGACGTGCGGCTGATGGCCGAGCTGGGCCTGAAGTCGTACCGGTTCTCGGTCTCCTGGCCCCGGGTGCAGCCCGGTGGTTCCGGTGCGGCCAACCAGGAGGGCCTGGACTTCTACCGGCGACTCGTCGACGAGCTGCTGGCCAACGGCATCGAGCCGTGGCTCACCCTCTACCACTGGGACCTTCCCCAGCCGCTTGAGGACGCCGGCGGCTGGCCGGCCCGGGACACCGCCGCCCGGTTCGCCGACTACGCGTCGCTGCTCGCGGACGCCGTCGGTGACCGGGTGAAGTACTGGACCACGCTCAACGAGCCGTGGTGCTCGGCCTTCCTCGGGTACGGCTCCGGGGCGCACGCCCCCGGCCGCTCCGACGGGGCGGACTCGGTCCGGGCCGGGCACCACCTCATGCTCGGGCACGGGCTCGCCGTGCAGGCCCTGCGGGCGAAGCTGCCGCAGGCCCAGCTCGGCGTGACGGTCAACCTCTACCCGGTCACCCCGGCCAGCGACGCGCCCGCCGACGTCGACGCCGCCCGCCGGATCGACGGGCTGGCCAACCGGTTCTTCCTCGACCCGCTGCTGCGCGGGTCGTACCCGGCGGACCTGACCGCCGACCTGAGCGGGCTGACCGACTTCGGGCACGTCCGCGACGGCGACCTGGAGATCATCTCCACCCCGCTGGACCTGGTCGGCGTCAACTACTACAGCCGGCACGTGGTGGCCGCGCCGGTGCCCGGCGAGGAGCCGGAGAAGTACTGGCGGGCGCCGTCCTGCTGGCCGGGCAGCGAGGACGTCCGGTTCGTCACCCGGGGCGTCCCGGTCACCGACATGGACTGGGAGATCGACGCCCCGGGCCTGGTGGAGACGCTGCGCCGGGTGCACGAGGAGTACACCGACCTGCCGCTCTACGTGACCGAGAACGGCTCGGCCTTCGTCGACACGGTGCAGGACGGTCGGGTCGACGACGTCGACCGGTTGGCGTACTTCGACGCCCACCTGCGGGCCTCGCACGAGGCGATCGCGGCGGGAGTGCCCCTGCGGGGCTACTTCGCCTGGTCGCTGATGGATAATTTCGAGTGGGCCTGGGGCTACACCAAGCGCTTCGGGATGGTCTGGATCGACTACGAGACCCAGGCCCGGATTCCCAAGTCCAGCGCCAGGTGGTACGCCGAGGTGATCCGACGCAACGGTCTGGCCGCACAATAGGCAGAGGCCAGCCAGCATTCCGGACGGCCCCGCCGCGCCGCCCACCCCCGGGGGCGGCCGGCGGGGACCGTCCGACGTCGGAGGAGCAGACGATGACAACGCAACGCACCCGGTCACTCGGGCGCCCGACCCTCGACGCGGTCGCCGCCCGCGCGGGTGTCGGGCGGGGCACGGTCTCCCGGGTGGTCAACGGCTCACCCCAGGTCAGTCCGGAGGCGCGGGCCGCCGTCCAGCAGGCCATCGCCGAGCTGGGGTACGTCCCGAACCGGGCGGCCCGGGCCCTGGTCACCCAGCGGACCGACTCGGTGGCCCTGGTGGTCTCCGAGTCGGGGGAGCGGGTCTTCACCGAGCCGTTCTTCGCCGGCATCGTCCGGGGCGTCAGCTCCGGCCTGCTGGAGACGCCGCTGCAACTCTGGCTCGCCATGGTGCAGTCCCCGATCGAACGGGAACGGGTCGAGAACCACCTGACCAACCAGCACGTCGACGGGGTCCTGCTGCTGTCGCTGCACGACTCCGACCCGCTGCCCACCCTGCTGGAGGAGCGCGACCTGCCCACCGTGCTCGGCGGCCGACCGGCCCGGATGCTGCGCCACGGCGCCCGGCCGTCCTGGTTCGTCGACGTCGACAACGTCGGCGGTGCCCGCAACGCGGTGCAGCACCTGGCGCGGCGGGGCCGCCGGCGGATCGCCACCATCGCCGGCCCACAGGACATGGGCGCCGGCCTGGCCCGGCTGGTCGGCTACCGGGAGGCCGTGGAGGCCACCATCGGTGGGCTCGACCCCCGCATGATCGCGTACGGGGACTTCAGCGAGGGCAGCGGCGCGGCCTGCATGAAACGGCTGCTGGAGGCCTGCCCCGAGTTGGACGCCGTCTTCGTCGCCTCCGACCTGATGGCCTTCGGTGCGCTGCGCACGCTGCGCGAGGCGGGCCGTCGGGTGCCCGAGGACGTCGCGATCATCGGCTTCGACGACTCCCCGGTCGCCCAGCAGGCCGATCCGCCGCTGACCACTGTCTTCCAGCCGGTGGAGGAGATGGGTCGGCAGATGGCCCGCCTGCTGGTGGCCCGGATCCGGGGCGAGGACGTGCCCACCCCGCAGCTGCTGCTGGACACCGAGCTCATCCAGCGTGCCTCCACCTGAAGCGCTTCGACAGCGCCGGTGCCGTCACCGGGTCGCGCCGGGTCGGCGGGTCAGGACCAGCGGCGCAGTTCCCGCTTGGCCAGGGACGACCGGTGCACCTCGTCGGGGCCGTCGGCGAGCCGTAGGGTGCGGGCCTGGGCCCAGAGCCCGGCGAGCGGGGTGTCCTGGCTGACGCCGGCGCCGCCGTACCCCTGGATCGCCTTGTCGATCACCCACTCGGCCATCGCCGGCGTGGCGATCTTGATGGCCTGGATCTCGGTGTGCGCGCCGCGGTTGCCGACCGTGTCCATCAGCCAGGCGGTCTTGAGCACCAGCAGCCGGGCCTGCTCGATGCGCACCCGGGACTCGGCGATCCACTCCCGGACCACACCCTGCTCGGCCAGCGGCCGGCCGAACGCGATCCGCTGGTTGGCCCGCCGGCAGAGCAGTTCCAGGGCCCGCTCGGCCATCCCGACCAGGCGCATGCAGTGGTGGATCCGGCCCGGCCCGAGCCGGGCCTGGGCGATGGCGAACCCGGCCCCCTCGTCGCCGATCAGGTTCTCCGCCGGCACCCGGACGTCGGTGAAGTCGATCTCGGCGTGCCCGCCGTGCGGGGCGTCGGAGTAGCCGAAGACGGTCATGCCCCGGCGGACGTGCACCCCGGGCGTGTTCCGGGGCACCAGCACCATGCTCTGCTGGCGGTGCCGGTCGGCGGTCGGGTCGGTCTTGCCCATCACGATGAAGATCTCGCAGCGCGGATCCATCGCCCCGGACGACCACCACTTGCGCCCGTCGACCACGTACTCGTCGCCGTCGCGGACGATCCGGGTGGCGATGTTGGTGGCGTCGGAGGAGGCCACCTCCGGCTCGGTCATGCAGAACGCCGAGCGGATCTCCCCGGCCAGCAGGGGGGTGAGCCACCGTTCGCGCTGCGCCTCGGTGCCGAACTCGGCGAGCAACTCCATGTTGCCGGTGTCCGGGGCGGCGCAGTTGACCGCCTCGGGGGCCAGGTGCGGGCTGCGACCGGTCAGCTCGGCGAGCGGGGCGTACTGGAGGTTGGTCAGCCCGGCGCCGTAGCGCGGATCGGGCAGGAAGAGGTTCCACAGGCCGCGCCGGCGTGCCTCGGTCTTCAGCTCGTCGAGCACCGGGGACCGCGCCCACGGGTCACCCGCCGCCGTGACCTGCTCGGCGTGCACCGGCTCGGCCGGCAGGACGCACTCGTCCAGGAACGCGCCGAGCCGCTCGCGCAGCTCGACGGTGCGCTCGTCGTACCCGAAGTCCATCAGTTCCCCCCGACCGCGCGCAGACCGTGCTCGACAAGCGGCGGCACCATCTCGCCGATCCGGTCGAACCCACCGCCGAGGGTCTGCCCGAGGGTGTGCCGGTAGTGGATGCCCTCGCAGATCACCGCGAGCTTGAAACAACCGAGCGCCAGGTGCCAGTGCAGCGGCCCCACGTCGACGTCGCTGCGCCCGGCGTACCTCTCGATCAGCTCGGTGCCGGTGGGGAACCCCGCGCGCGGGCCGAGCCCGTCGGCGACCGGGTTGCCCTCGGCGAGGTCGCTGTCGCCGAGCACGTCCCAGTAGGTGAGCAGCAGCCCCAGGTCGGCCAGCGGGTCGCCCAGGGTGGCCATCTCCCAGTCCAGCACCGCCCGGACCGCCACCGGGTCGACGGTGGTGAGCAGGTTGTCCAGCCGGAAGTCACCGTGCACGATCCGGCCGGCGTTGACCCCCTCGGGCACCGAGGCGGCCAGCGCGTCACGCAGCTCGTCCACCCCGGGCAGCTCCCGGCTGCGGGACCGGTCGAGCTGGCCGGCCCAGCGGCGTACCTGCCGGCCGAGATAGCCCTCGGGGCGACCGAAGTCGGCCAACCCCACCTCGCCGGGGTCGACGGTGTGCAGCGCGGCGAGGGTGTCCATCATCGCCCAGGCCAGGTCGCGGCGCTGCCGGTCGGTGAGCGGATCGGTCTGCTTCCGGGTGCGCAGCACCTCGCCCGACACCCGCTGCATCAGGTAGAACGGTGCGCCGATCACCGCCGGGTCGGCGCAGCTCAGCAGCGCTTCGGGCACCGGCACGGCGGTCGGCGCGAGTGCGGAGATCACCCGGTGCTCACGGGCCATGTCGTGGGCGGTGGCCAGCACGTGCCCCAGCGGTGGGCGACGCAGGACCACCTCGTGCTCGCCGCAGCGCAGCAGGTAGGTCAGGTTGGACTTGCCGCCGGTGATCAGGCTGGCCCGCAGCGGCCCGTCGGCCAGCTCCGGCCGGTGCGCGGCCAGCCAACCGCCGAGCCGGTCGAGATCCAGCCCCGGCGGCGATCCGGCCTGCGGTGCCCCGGCCTGCGGTGCCCCGGCCTGCGGTGCCCCGGCCTGCGGTGCCCCGGCCTGCGGTGACCCGGTCGGCGGTGCACCGCCGGGGAGGCTGCCGCCGGGGGGCGCGTCGACGGCCGGCTCGGTCATCCGACTAGTTGATGGCAGGTCAGCCGGGTTGTCAAGGTCGACAATTTTCCGCCCGGGACATGCCACGGCAACAGGGGCGAAATGGTCAGCCGGCAGGCTGGGAACCAGCCTGCCGGCCGTGTGCGGTCGGCCCGCCGAGCGGAGGGACAGACATGTTGCTGAGAGTTCGGGTGACCCTGCCGGACCGACCCGGGACACTCGGCCAGGTGGCCCGCACGCTCGGCGTCTCCGGTGCCGACATCGTCCAGGTGGTGGTGCTGGAACGCCTCGGCGGCCGGGCGGTCGACGACTTCACCGTCGTCTGGCCGGGCGCCGCCCGGGTCGAGGGGCTGCTCGCCGGTCTCGCCGCCATCCCGGGGGTACGCGTCGACGGGGTGTGGCGGGCGATCGGCGCGCCCACCACCACCGGTCAGGACGCAGAACTGCTCGCCCAGGTGGCGGCGAACCCCACCGACGGGGTGGCCACCCTGGTCGACGCGGTTCCCGGGCTGCTCGCCGCGGACTGGGCGGTGGCTGCCGTCGTACCCCTCGACTGGGCCTCACGTGCCGGTGGTGGGACGGCGACCGTCGGCCACGCCAGCTGGCGTGCCCCGGAGCCGCCCCGGTTGCCCGAGGTGACCCCGCTGCGGGCCCGCACGCTGACCGTCGCCGACGGCACGCACTACGCGATCGCGCCGTTCGGGCGGGCCGGTCTGGTGCTGGTGGTCGCCCGGGACCACGCCGAGCCGCTGACCGCCGCCGCCTTCCACGCCACCGAGGTGGACCGGCTCGCCCAGTTGGTCCGGGCCAGCGCGGTGATCCTCGGCGACCGGCTCGACCTGGTCGGGCCGCGGTCGGTGACCACCGTCACCTGACCTGGGCGAACGGTTGCCGCTGCGACACCGCCGGGCAACGCCACGGCAACAGGCGCCGGGCAGGGTTGGTGGTGGGGAAGGGAGTGGACATGGCGCTGTGGCGAATCCGGGCGACCGTGGACGACCGACCGGGCTACCTGTCGGTCCTCACCGCGAGTCTCGCGTTGCGGGGGGTCAACATCCTCACCGTGCAGGTGCACACCACCGAGGTCGGCGCGGTGGACGACTTCCTCGTCGACGCGCCGGACGCACTCGGTGAGGCCGACCTGATCGCGGCCGTCGAGCGGGGGCGGGGCCGGGACTGCTGGGTGGCGCGCAGCGAGGCGCGCGGCCTGGTCGACCAGCCGACCCGGGCGCTCGGGCTGGCCACCCGGCTGGTGCGGGACCCGGAGCAGACCGGTGAGGTGCTCCGCACCACGCTCGGCGCGGACGAGGTGATCTGGCGGCCGACACCCGCCGTGGCGCACGACGCGGTGGGCACCACGACCATGCTGCTCACCGACCCGGCCGGCGGCTCGTATGAGTTGCGTCGGCAGGCGCCCAGCTTCACCCCGGCGGAGTACGCCCGGGCGCAGGCGCTTGTCGAGTTGGCGGCGGCGGTGGCCCGGCGGGACGCCGACCGGGTGACCCTGGTGCTGCCCGACGGGGCGGAGCTGACCGTCCGGCCGGCGACCGCCGACGACCTGGCGGGGGTGGTGGAGCTGCACGAGGGGTGCTCGGCGCAGAGCCGGCAACGGCGTTACCTGAGCGGGGCGGCACTGCCCTCGCCGAGCCGGCTGCGTCGACTGCTGGAACCGGCCCGGGGGCTGACCCTGGTGGCCACGACGACGGCCGGCTCCGGCGGGGCGGCGGAGTCGGTCGTCGCGCTGGCCAACCTGCTCGCCGAGGGTGACGAGGCGGAGGGGGCGCTGCTCGTCCGGGACGACTGGCAACGGCGCGGCCTGGGCACCGCGCTGCTACGCCGGCTGCTCGTCCACGCGGAGCGGGCCGGGTACGCGGCACTGGTCCTGCACACCCAGGCGGAGAACACGCCGATGATCCGGACGGTGGCCCGGCTGGGCCGGCCCGCGCCGATCGAGCGGGACGGCGCGTTGCTCACCGTGACCGTCCCCCTGGTCACCCCGGCGATTGGCGGCCCGGTCACCGACGGGCTTTCGCGCCCCGGCGCGACCGTGAACGGCCCCCGGTGGACGACCCCCGACGGTGGGGGCCTACTGACTCCCACCGAGGCGTAACAACGACCCGTACGGCACCGGGCGGGGGCATTCCTCCCGGTGCATGGCCGAACTCCGATGCGGAGGACGGTACAGAGGCAGGGCCCCCGGTGCGGGGGCCCTGCCCATGTCCGGCCCCGACTGGTTCCCCGGGTGCCGTGGATGTCGTGTGGTCGTCCGGGCCCGGCTGGTCCCACGGTGCCGTGGATGTCGAGTGGTCGTCGGGGTCCGGCTGGTCCCACGGTGCTGCGGACACCGCGCGGCCGGTGGAGGACCGGACGGTAACCGGGGTGCAGCTCAGCCGAAGAAGGTGCCCGCCCGGCGGTGCCCGGAGACACAGAACCGGTTCCCCTCGGTGTCGGCGAGGACCACGTAGGGCAGCTGACCGGGCTCGGGTTCGGCCGGGTAGTGCGGCCAGTCGACCCGGCCCGCACCCAACCCGAGCAGCCGTTCGACCTCGTCGTCGAGGTCCCGGTCTCCCACGTGCAGGTCGAGGTGGATGCGGGGGAACTCCGCCACCGGGCTGTCGCTGACGTCCATGGCGAGCGCCACTCCGGCGGTGCCGGACGGCGGCTCCAGCACGATCCACTCGTCTCCCGGGTAACGGGGCGGGCGTCGGACGTACCCCAGGGCAGCGGCCCAGAACCGGCCGGCACGGCGGTCATCGGCCACCCCCAACGACACCTGTTCGATCATCGGCATCGACCCAGGCTAGTCCCGTTGGTCCCCGACGCCGGTCCGAGCGGCCCGTCGGCCCACTCCACCCGCCCCACCTCCGAGTCCCGCCTCTTTCCCGTACCCCGCCCGCTCCCGTACCCCGCCCGTTCCCGCCCCACGGCCCCACGGCCCCACGGCCCCACCGCAAGACCGCAAGACCGTGCTCTATCCACGATGTAGTGGCCTCGAAGCGTTGAGCGCCACCACAACATGGACAACACCGTTGCGTTAACGCCGTGGGCGGCTGGTCAACCCGGGACAGGAAGTGCCAGATCGGGGAGCGGGGTGGGCGCCCTTGGCGATCATGGAGTGGTGGTGCCGACTTTGGGGGTTTTGCGGGCGTTCTGTTACCCACCACAACTCCATGATCGGCGAGGCAGCGCTGGTTGACGAACAGTCGTTCCACCTAACGCAACGGTGTTGACAACAAGGATCGAGCACGATCATGGCTGGCCCGACATCGCCTACCTCCCTGGCGCTGGCTGGTCGGGGATGGGCACCGCCGGGGGCGCCCGCCCGCCCAGGGGCGCCACCGGGATCGGGGGTGCCACGGGGTCGGGGGCGCCACCGGGGTCGGATTCGGGGCCGGAGTGGGGCCGGCGCGGGAGGTGTCTTCCGGGTGTCGTCGGGGTTGGCCCCTTCACAAACCGATGACTTAACGATTACATTGGCGAACATCCATGGGAGCGCTCCCGGCGGTTCCTCAGGTCCTCACCACCACCCGCCTCCGGCGGCACCTACCACCCGTGACGCCACCGTCCCCGCGTCCGGTAGGTGCCGCCGGAGGCATCCCCACCACCGACAGGAGTTCCGCCATGCAGCACCCGAACCGGTCCGGCCGGTCGGGCGGGGGCCGACCTCGGCTCCGCCGCCTGCTCGCCGCCGGTGCCGCCCTGACCAGCGGCCTGGCCCTCGCCGTCAGCACGCTCCCCCTCACCGCCGGGGCCGCGCCCCTCACCGCCGGGACCGCACCGGTCGCCGCCGAGCGGGCCGGCACCGCGGACCGCGCCGACGTCGCCGGCACCGGCATGTTCAACTACCCCGAGGCGTTGCAGAAGTCGCTGCTGTTCTACGAGGCGCAGCAGTCCGGCAAGAAGCCGTCCTGGAACCGGGTCTCCTGGCGGGGCGACTCCGCGCTCACCGACGGCGCCGACGTCGGGGTGGACCTCACCGGTGGCTGGTACGACGCCGGTGACCACGTGAAGTTCGGCTTCCCGATGGCGTTCAGCGCCACCATGCTCGCCTGGGGCGCGGTGGAGTACCGCGACGGGTACGTCGCCTCCGGGCAGCTCACCCCGTTGCTGAACAACCTGCGCTTCGTCAACGACTACTTCGTCAAGGCGCACCCCTCGGCGAACGTCCTCTACGGGCAGGTCGGCAAGGGCGACGACGACCACAAGTGGTGGGGTCCGGCCGAGGTGCTGCCGATGGCGCGGCCCGCGTACAAGATCGATGCCAGCTGTGGGGGTGCGGACCTGGCGGGGGAGACGGCGGCGGCGATGGCCGCGTCGTCGATGGTGTTCCGGCCCACCGACGCCGCCTACGCCGACAAGCTGCTGACCCACGCCAAGCAGCTCTACACGTTCGCCGACACGGTGCGGAAGAACTACCACGAGTGCATCACCGACGCGACCAGCTTCTACAAGTCGTGGAGCGGCTACCAGGACGAACTGGTCTGGGGGGCGATCTGGCTGCACCGGGCCACCGGTGACGCCGCCTACCTGGCCAAGGCCGAGAGCGAGTACGACAAGCTCGGCACCGAGCCGCAGTCCACCACCCGGTCCTACAAGTGGACCCTCGCCTGGGACAACAAGCAGTTCGGGGCGTACGTGCTGCTGGCCAACCTGACCGGCAAGCAGAAGTACGTCGACGACGCCAACCGGTGGCTCGACTACTGGACGGTCGGCGTCAACGGCCAGAAGGTGCCCTACTCGCCCGGCGGGATGGCCGTCCTCGACTCCTGGGGCGCGCTGCGGTACGCCGCCAACACCAGCTTCGCCGCGCTTGTCTACAGCGACAAGACCACCGACGCCACCCGCAAGGCCCGGTTCCACGACTTCGCCGTCCGGCAGATCAACTACGCGCTCGGCGACAACCCGCGCAAGTCGAGCTACGTGATCGGGTTCGGTGCCAACGCGCCGAAGAACCCGCACCACCGCACCGCGCACGGTTCCTGGTGGGACAGCCAGACGGTGCCTGTCGAGACCCGGCACGTGCTCTACGGCGCGCTGGTCGGCGGCCCGTCCTCGGCCAACGACGCGTACACCGACAGCCGGTCGGACTACGTGATGAACGAGGTCGCCACCGACTACAACGCCGGTTTCACCTCCGCCCTGGCCCGGCTCTCCCAGGAGTACGGCGGCAGCCCGCTCGCCGACTTCCCGGTCGCGGAGAAGCCGGACATCGCCGAGCTGACCGTGGAGACCACGGTGATGCAGGCCGAGCCCCGGGCCACCGGGCTGAAGGCGGTTGTCTACAACAAGTCGGCGTTCCCGGCGCGGGCGCTGACCAACGGGAAGTTCCGCTACTACTTCCGCCCGGAGGGCAGCACCGCCGTCCAGGTCACCCCCGGCTACACCCAGGGCTGCCCGTCGCCGTCGACCGCCAAGCAGCTCTCCGGCGACATCTGGTACGTCGAGGTGGACTGCACCGGCCACACGATCGCCCCGGCCGGGCAGTCGCAGCACCGGATGGAGGTGCAGTTCAAGATCGGCGTGCCGGAGGGCGGCACCTGGGACCCGACCAACGACCCGTCGTACCAGGCGACCGCCGGTCCGAACCCGAAGGTGCCGCTCTACGCCGGGACCACCCGGGTCTGGGGTGACGAGCCGACCTCGACGCCCACCGACACCACCCCGCCCACCGTCCCCGGCACCCCCGTCGCCTCGGCGGTCACCCCCACCGGCCTGACGCTGACCTGGCCCGCCTCCACCGACACCGGCGGCAGCGGCCTGGCCGGCTACGACGTCGCCATGGAGCCGGTCGGCAGCGACGTGCGCTCCTCCTACCGCACCACCACCAACAGCATCACGCTGACCTCGCTCTCGCCGGCCAGCAACTACCGGTTCTCGGTGCTTGCCCACGACGGTGCCGGCAACAGCTCGTTGTGGTCGTCGCCGCTCGCGGTGGCCACCCCGGCCGGCACCGGTTCGGACACCACCGGTCCGACCCCGCCCGGCACCCCGACCGCGTCGAACATCGGCGCGAACGGGGTCACCCTGAGCTGGACGCCGTCCACCGACAACGTCGGGGTCCTCGCCTACCGGGTCTACAAGACGTCCTGGCCGGCCCATCTCGTCGTCGCCACGGGCACCGGCACCACCCAGCAGGTGACCGGGCTGACGCCGGACACGTCGTACGGGTTCTACGTGGTGGCGGTGGACGCCGCCGGCAACCCGTCGACCCCGTCCAAGACCCTCACCGTGCAGACCCTGCCGGGCACGTCGACGCCGACGCCGACGCCGACCTCCACGCCGACGCCGACCCCCACGCCGACCCTGCCCGCCTCGTCGTGCAAGGTCGGTTACACCACCAGTGACTGGACCAGCGGCTTCACCGCCAGCATCAGCATCACCAACACCGGCACGACCGCGCTCAACGGCTGGACGCTGGCCTTCACCTTCCCCACCAGCGGGCAGAAGGTCGGCCAGGGCTGGTCGGCGACGTTCGCCCAGACCGGTGCGGCGGTGACCGCGACCAGCATGACCTACAACGGGGCGCTCGCCCCGGGCGCGTCCACAAGCATCGGGTTCAACGGCACCCACACCGGCAGCAACCCGAAGCCGACCACCTTCACCCTCAACGGGGCCGCCTGCACGGTCTCCTGACCATCGACGTGACGTGGCCGGCACCCCACCGTGGGTGACCGGCCACGTCGCGTCGGACCGGGTCGGCCAAAAATGTTCCGATACTTTTCCGAAACATCTTTGTTCAGACCGGTGCATGGTGGAAACATCGGCGACATTAGATGTAACAACCGAGACGTCCGGTCGTCCCGCCCGACGGCCCGGGTGTCGGCCAGCAAGGAGACCACGATGGCAACGAGTCCATCCGTTCACCACGGCGGGGGTCGGCGACGGCGATCACCCGCCGTCCGGGCGCTGCTCGCCGGCGCGGTCAGCGTCGTGACGGTGGCAGCCGTCGCGGTGATGATGCCGTCGGCGAACGCCGCCGCGACCACGCTGGGCGCGGCCGCCGCGCAGTCGGGCCGGTACTTCGGCACGGCGATCGCGGCCGGCCGGCTCGGTGACTCGACGTACAGCACGATCGCCGGCCGCGAGTTCAACATGATCACGGCCGAGAACGAGATGAAGCCGGACGCGACGGAGCCGAACCAGAACCAGTTCAACTTCACCTCCGGCGACCAGATCTACAACTGGGCGACCCAGCGGGGCCTGAAGGTCAGGGGTCACACCCTGGCCTGGCACGGCCAGCAGCCCGGCTGGATGCAGCGCATGAGCGGCAGCGCGCTGCGCAGCGCGATGATCAACCACATCAACGGCGTGATGGCCCACTACAAGGGCAAGCTCGCCGCGTGGGACGTGGTGAACGAGGCGTTCGAGGAGGACGGCAGCCGTCGTCAGTCGAACCTCCAGGGCACCGGCAACGACTGGATCGAGGTGGCGTTCCGGACCGCGCGGGCCGCCGACCCATCGGTGAAGCTCTGCTACAACGACTACAACATCGAGAACTGGTCGTACGGCAAGACGCAGGGCGTCTACCGCATGATCCAGGACTTCAAGTCCCGGGGCGTGCCGATCGACTGCGTCGGCCTGCAGACCCACTTCACCGGTGGCAGCTCGCTGCCGAGCAACTTCCAGACCACGCTGTCCAGCTTCGCCGCCCTCGGCGTGGACGTGGCGCTGACCGAGGTCGACGTCACCAACTCCTCGACCACCCAGTACGCCGGGCTGACCCAGGCGTGCCTGAACGTGCCGCGCTGCATCGGCATCACGGTGTGGGGCGTACGCGACAGCGACTCCTGGCGCTCGAACGAGAGCCCACTGCTGTTCGACGGTGGCGGCAACAAGAAGGCCGCGTACAACTCGGTCCTCAACGCGCTCAACGCGGCCCCCCCGACCTCCGGGCCGACCACGGGCCCGCCCACGAGCCCGCCGACGAGCCCGCCCACGAGCCCGCCGCCCTCCGGCGGCGCCGGACGGATCGTCGGCGTGCAGTCGGGCCGGTGTATCGACGTACCGAACTCCACGCAGACCAACGGCACCCGGGTGCAGCTCTACGACTGCAACAGCCAGTCGAACCAGCAGTGGACGTACACCGCCAGCAAGCAGTTGCGGGTCTACGGCACCAAGTGCCTGGACGCGAACGGCGCGGCCACCGCCAACGGCACCGGAATCATCATCTGGGACTGCAACAGCGGGGCGAACCAGCAGTGGAACATCAACTCCAACGGCAGCATCAGCGGTGTGCAGTCCGGCCGCTGCCTGGACGTCTGGGGCACCGGTAACGGCCAGCAGGTCCAGTTGTACGACTGCCACGGGCAGACCAACCAGCAGTGGCGGACCGACTTCGGTGGCAGCACCCCGCCGCCGACCACCACGCCGCCGCCGACCACCACCACGCCGCCGCCGACCACGCCGCCGGCGGGTGGCTGCGCGCTCCCGTCGACCTACCGGTGGTCGTCGACCGGCGCGCTGACCAGCCCGAAGAACGGCTGGGTCTCGCTCAAGGACTTCACCAACGTCGTCTACAACGGCAAGCACCTGGTCTACGGGTCGTACGTCAACGGCAGCGGCCAGTACAGCTCGATGAACTTCAGCACGTTCACCAACTGGTCCGACATGGCCTCGGCCGGCCAGAACGGCATGAGCCAGGGCACCGTGGCGCCCACGCTGCTGTACTTCGCCCCGAAGAACATCTGGGTGCTGGCGTACCAGTGGGGACCGACCTCGTTCAGCTACAAGACGTCGAGCGACCCGACCAACGCCAACGGCTGGTCCTCGGCGCAGACGCTGTCCACCGCCACCCTCCCGGACGCGCCGTACGGCGTGATCGACCAGACCCTCATCGGCGACGACCAGAACATGTACCTCTTCTTCGCCGGGGACAACGGCAAGATCTACCGGTCGAGCATGCCGCTCGGGAACTTCCCGGGCAGCTTCGGCTCGAGCTACACGACGGTCATGACCGACTCGACCAACAACCTGTTCGAGGGCGTCGAGGTCTACAAGGTGCAGGGCCAGAACCAGTACCTGATGATCGTCGAGGCGATCGGGAGCCAGGGGCAACGCTACTTCCGGTCGTTCACGTCCACCAGCCTGGGCGGCTCGTGGACCCCGCAGGCCGCCAGCGAGAGCAACCCCTTCGCCGGCAAGGCCAACAGCGGTGCCACGTGGACCAACGACATCAGCCACGGTGACCTGGTCCGCACCAACCCCGACCAGACCAAGACCGTCGACGCCTGCAACCTGCAGCTGCTCTACCAGGGCAAGGACCCCAACGCGAAGGACGACTACAACCTGCTGCCGTGGCGGCCGGGTGTACTGACCCTCCAGCGCTGAGCGCACATCCGTTCGCGCACAACCGGGGCGTGCCCGGCACCAACGGTGCCGGGCACGCCCGCCCGTTTCAGTCGGCCAGCTCCTCCGCGAGCAGGTCCATCAGCAGCGCGTCGTGCCAGCGCCCGTCCGCGCCACGCTCGTAGCGGCGCATGATGCCCACCGGACGGAACCCCACCTTCGCGTACGCGCGGATGGCCGCCGTGTTCGCCGCCGCCGGGTCGATGGTGAACCGGTGGTGGCCGTACTCGTCGACCAGGTGCCGTACCAGGGTGCGGATCGCGTCCCGCCCAGCCCGGTGCCGCGTACCGCCGGGTCGAGGAAGACGTCCAGGCTGGCGTGGCGGTAGTCCGGTTCGGTCTCGGCGTACCACTGGATCGCCCCGACCAGCCTGCCGGAGTGCTCGATGGCGTAGACAGTCAACGCGTCGTCGGCCAGGTCGGCCCGCACCGATCCGGCCAGGTCGTCGCCGCCGCGCCACCAGCGGCGAACCTCGGGGGTGGCCCGGATCGCGGCGAGGGCGGGCACGTCGCCGTCGGTCACCGGTCGCAGCGTCACCGTCCGCCCGTGCAGCACGCCTCAGCCCCGCCGTTCGCCGTGCTCGACGCAGACCGCCGACCAGCCGGCCGGTACGACCTGCACCTTCATCCGCCGCCGACAGGACGCGCACCAGCGCGGCGGCTCCCACGCCCGGGCCGCCTCGCACGCCGGGTGTGGCCCGGCGGCCACCGACTCGCCGCACCTGTCGCACCAGTGCGCGGCCGATCCGGGCAGGGTCGTAGCGGGGGAGAGTTCGGTCACCGTTGCCTCACAGGGTCGCCGAGAGTGCCTTCACCGGCATCTTCAGGTCTTCCAGCAGCTCCAGGTCGGCCGTCGCCGGTCGACCCAGCGTGGTCAGGTAGTTGCCGACGATCACGGCGTTGATCCCGCCGAGCAGACCGTCACGGGTGCCGAGATCACCGAGGGTGAGTTCGCGGCCGCCCGCGTACCGCAGGATGGTGCGTGGCATGGCCAGCCGGAACGCGGCGATGGCGCGCAGCGCGTCGCGGCCCTCGACCACCGGACGGTCGCCGAGCGGGGTGCCCGGCCGCGGGTTGAGGAAGTTCAGCGGCACCTCGTGCGGGTCGAGCTGGGCGAGCTGCGCGGCGAACTCGGCCCGCTGCTCCACCGTCTCGCCGAGACCGAGGATGCCGCCGCAGCAGACCTCCATGCCGGACTCGCGGACCATCCGCAGGGTCTCCCAGCGCTCCTCCCAGGAGTGCGTGGTGACCACGTTCGGGAAGTACGAGCGGCAGGTCTCCAGGTTGTGGTTGTAGCGGTGCACGCCCATCTCGACCAGGTCGTCGACCTGCTGCTGGCTGAGCATGCCCAGCGACGCGGCGACCTGGATGTCGACGGCCGCCCGGATCGCGGCGACCCCCTCGCGCATCTGCGCCATCAGCCGGTCGTCCGGGCCGCGCACGGCGGCCACGATGCAGAACTCGGTCGCCCCGGTCGCCGCCGTCTGCTTCGCCGCCTCGACAAGCGACGGGATGTCCAGCCAGACCGAGCGGACCGGGGAGGTGAACAGGCCGGACTGCGAGCAGAAGTGGCAGTCCTCCGGGCAGCCCCCGGTCTTCAGCGAGACGATCCCCTCGACCTCGACCTCCGGGCCGCACCACCGCATCCGCACCTCGTGGGCGAGCTGGAGGGCGGCGGGGACGTGCTCGTCGGGCAGGTTCAGCACGGCGAGGACGCCGGCCTGGTCGAGGCCGACGCCGTCGCCCAGAACCTGGGTCCGGGCCTGGTCGAGGATCTCTGGCATGGCTCGTACCCTACAAGGCCGGTGCGGGCCGGGAAACGCCCGCG
Source organism: Micromonospora sp. NBC_00421 (assembly GCF_036017915.1). Taxonomy (NCBI): domain Bacteria; kingdom Bacillati; phylum Actinomycetota; class Actinomycetes; order Micromonosporales; family Micromonosporaceae; genus Micromonospora; species Micromonospora sp. NBC_00421. Next base: position 3,883,742 of record NZ_CP107929.1, on the reverse strand, counting down.
CCGCGGGGCACCCCACCCCGCCCCCGACCCGACCCGGGGCGGGGGCGGGGTGCCCCGGAACGGCCCTTCGGCCCGCCTGGTCGCCGCCCGGGGGAGCGTCGGTGCGCCGGGCCGACGCCACGCCGGTACTGGGCCGGCGGATGGTAATTTCGCCCGGCGGCGATCGAATGGTGGACGGAGGCGATGACCGGTGGCGGACTGGCTGGCGGCCCTGGACCGCCGCGCCGCACTGCGGGCCAGGGCGGGGCTCACCCGCACCCTGCGCCCCCGCGCCGCCGGTGACCGGGTGGTCGACCTGGCCGGCAACGACTACCTGGGCCTGGCCACCCATCCCGAGGTCGTCGCCGCCGCCGGCCGGGCCCTGTCCGGGTACGGGTTGGGGGCCACCGGCTCCCGCCTGGTACGCGGCTCCACCGACGTCCACCACGCCCTGGAGGACGAGCTGGCCGGCTGGCTCGGCGTCGAACGGGCGCTGGTCTTCTCCTCCGGTTACCTGGCCAACCTCGCCGCCGTCCGGGGCCTGGCCCAGCCGCGTACCCTGCTCGTCTCCGACGCCCACAACCACGCCTCGCTGATCGACGGCTGCCGGATCTCCGGCGCGGAGACGGTGGTCACCGCGCACGCCGACGTCGACGCGGTGGCCGCCGCGCTCGCCGCCGCGCCGGGCCGACCGGCGGTGGTGGTCACCGAGTCGGTCTTCTCCGTCGACGGCGACCTCGCCCCGCTGGCCGCACTGCACGCCGTCGCCCGGCGGCACGGCGCACTGCTGCTCGTCGACGACGCGCACGCGCTCGGCGTCACCGGCCCGGCCGGGGCCGGCGCGGTGGCCGCGGCCGGGCTCGCCGGTGCGCCGGACGTGGTGGTCACCGCGACCCTGTCCAAGGCGCTCGGTGGCGCCGGTGGGGTGGTCGCCGGTCCCGCCGAGTTCGTCCGGCATCTCGTGGAGACCGGGCGTACCTTCATCTTCGACACCGCGCCGCCGCCCGCGGTCGCCGCCGGGGTACGGGCCGCCGTGGCGCTGGCCCGGACCGCCGACGACCTGCGCGCCGAGCTGGCCGACCGGGCCCGTTACGCGGTACGCCGCCTCGGCGCGGCCGGGCTGACCGTGTCCGCCCCCGACGCGGCGGTGGTGTCGGTGACCGCCCCCGGCCCGGAGGCCGCCACCACCTGGGCGGCCGACTGCCGGGACCGGGGTGTCGCCGTCGGCTGCTTCCGCCCACCGTCCACCCCGGACCACCGCTCCCGGCTGCGGCTCACCCTCTCCACCGGGGTGACCCGAACGGCCTTCGAACACGCCCTGGAGACCATCGTGGAGTGCGCCCCGCAGTCGCGAGCCGAGGTCGTGCCGTGAGCGCGAGGAGTGAGCCGGGTTTGCGAGCCCCGCAGTCGCGAGCCGAGGTCGTGCCGTGAGCGCGAGGAGTGAGCCGGGTTTGCGAGCCCCGCAGTCGCGAGCCGAGGTCGTGCCGTGAGCGGGTGGAAGGGTGCGGTGCTGGTCACCGGGACCGACACCGAGGTCGGCAAGACGGTGGTGACGGCGGCGATCACCGCGGCCGCGCAGGCCGCCGGTCTGCGGGTCGCGGTGGTCAAACCGGGCCAGACGGGTACGGCCACCGGTGAGCCCGGCGACGTCGACTCGGTGACCAGGTTGGCCGCCCCGCTGACCGGTCGTACCCTGGCCAGCTACCCGGACCCGCTCGCCCCGCTCGCCGCGGCCCGGGTCGCCGAGCTGGAGCCGTTGGAGCTCTACACCGCCGTCGACGCGATCCGTGCGGAGGTCGACAAGCACGACCTGGTGCTCGTCGAGGGGGCCGGTGGGCTGCTGGTGCCGATGGGATTGCGTCCGTCCGGCGAGGCGTGGACCGTCGCCGACCTGGCGGTGTCGCTGGGCGCGCCGGCGGTGGTGGTGGCCCGCGCCGGGCTCGGCACCCTCAATCACACCGCGCTCACCCTGGAGGCGCTGGAACGTCGGGCCGTGCCCGCCGGGGTGGTGATCGGCGCCTGGCCGGCGGAGCCGCAGCTGGTGCACTGGACGAACCTGACCGAGCTGGTGCCGAACATGCTCGGTGCGCTACCGACCGGCGCCGGGTCGATGGACCCGGGAGTGTTCCGCCGGTCCGCCCCGGGCTGGCTCACCCCTGACCTGCACGGGGTGCTCGACGACTGGCGCACCTGGGCCGAGGACGCCGGCTGAGCGCCTGATCGGGGCGGTCGGGGCACCTGACCTTCGTCGGTGCCCGATCCACCGGCTCGTCGGTAGCCTGACCATCGTGTACGAGGGCGAGCGGACCCGCCGGTGGGCAGCTGACCTGCTGCTGTGGGCCGTGTTCGCGGCCCCGGTGGCGTACCCCCGGCTGACCCCGCCGTACGGGCGGTGGGCCGTACCGCTGCTCGTCGGCGCGTTGGCGCTGCTCGCGGCGGCGGTGCTGGTCGGCCGGCGGTCGCCGGTGGCGGCGGTGCTGCTGGTGCTGGCCGGTTCGCTTGTCGACGGCAACTTCGTGTTCGCCCTGGTCGCGTTCAGCTATCTGGCGGGACGGCGCAGCGCGCGGACGGCCCCGGCGGCGGTGCTGTTCACCGCGGTCGCGGTCGGCGGCACGGTGCTGCACCTGGCGCTGCTCGGCACCGGCATGGCCACCTGGTTCCTGCTCAGTTGCGTGCTGCTCGGCGCCGGGGTGTTCCCCTGGCTGGCCGGGCGGTACCGGCGCCAGCAGCAGGCGCTGGTGCTGGCCGCCGGGGAGCACGCCGAGGCGGTGCGGCGGGAGCAGCGCGGCGTGGCGGAGCGGATCCGGTTGCGGGAACGGGCCCGGATCGCCGAGGAGATGCACGACTCGCTGGGGCACGACCTGAGCCTGATCGCGTTGCGGGCCGCCGCCCTGGAGCTGGCCGCCGGGCTGCCCGACCGGCACCGGGCGGCAGCCGGGGAGTTGCGGGCCAGCGTCGGGGCGGCGACGGAACGGTTGCACGGCATCATCGGGATGCTGCGGGACGGCCCGGCGGGCACCTCGCCGGTGGGGGAGAGCATCGCCGATCTGGTGGCCGTCGCCCACGAGGCCGGGCTGGCGGTACGGCTGGCACCGGGTCCGGCCGGCGGACGGTTGCCGACACTCGTCGCGAACGCGGCGCACCGGGTGGTGCGGGAGGCGCTGACCAACGCCGCCCGGTACGCCCCCGGCGCGTCGGTGACCGTGGCGGTCGCCGAGCGGGCCGGCTGGGCCGAGGTGCGGGTGGTCAACGAGCCGCCACCGGCCGGTGCGCCGGCCGACCCGCCGTCGCACGGTTCCGGGCTGGCGGCACTCTGCGAGCGGCTCCGGCTGCTCGGCGGCACTCTGGACGCCGGTCCGACCGAGGTCGGCGGGTTCGCCGTGACGGCCCGGTTGCCCCTCGTCCCGCCGGTCGTCTCCGGGACGGGCATGGTCCCGGGTCGACCCGGGCCGGTCCTGGCCGACCCGGTTCCGCCGTGGCCGGTGGTGATCCCGCACGACCGGGCGACAGCCGTCGGCGGATCGACCGACATCGGCGGTGCGGTACGGGCCGCCCGGCGGAGCGTACGCCGGAGTCTGCTGGTGGCTCTCGGCACGCCGCCGGCCGTCGCCCTGGCGTTGTCGCTCGTCTACTACCCGGTCGCCACCGCCGGGGCGGTGCTGGACCGACCCGCGTTCGACGGGATGCGGCTCGGCACGGCCCGTGCCGAACTGTCCGGTCTGCCCCGCCGTCAGGTGGAACCGCCTGTCGACCGGGTGACCCCGCCCGGTGGGCGCTGCGAGTACTACACCGACGGCAATTTCCCGCTGGCCCAGCCGAGTTGGCGGCTCTGTTTCGTCGACGGTCGCCTGACCAGTAAGGACCCGATGCCCCGATGACTGTCGATTCGGACCCGGTACGGGTCCTGCTCGCCGACGACGAGGCGATGATCCGGGCGGGGGTGCGGGCCATCCTCGCCACCGATCCGGGCATCGAGGTGGTCGCCGAGGCGGCCGACGGTCGGGCGGCCGTCGAGGCGGCGCGGGCGTACCGGCCCCGGGTGGCGTTGCTGGACATCCGGATGCCCCGACTGGACGGCCTCGGCGCCGCCGCCGAGATCCGTCGACTGGTGCCCACGACGGCCACCGTCATGCTCACCACCTTCGGCGAGGACGAGTACGTGGCCCGGGCGCTCGGCCACGGGGCCAGCGGCTTCCTGCTCAAGGCGGGCGACCCGCGCGAACTGATCACCGGGGTGCACGCCGTCGCCGCCGGTGGGGCGTACCTGTCGCCGCAGGTGGCCCGCCGGGTCATCGAACTCAACGGCGACCGGCTGGCCCGGGTGCCGGCCGCCCGGGACCGGACGGCCAGCCTGACCGACCGGGAGCGTGAGGTGCTCGGCCTGGTCGGGTTGGGGTTGTCCAACGCCGAGATCGCCCGCCGGCTGCACCTCACCGAGGGCACCGTGAAGGGCTACCTGACCAGCATCTTCACCCGCCTGGAAGTGCGCAACCGGGTGCAGGCGGCGATCCTCGCCTACGAGGCGGGCCTGACCGGCTGACCCGCCCCGTCGGCCGGTCCGGGCGCCGTCGGCCGGTCCGGGCGCCGTCGGCCGGTCCGGGCGCCGTCGGCCGGTCCGGGCGCCGTCGGCCGGCCCGGGCGCCGTCGGCCGGTCCGGGCGCCGTCGGCCGGCGCCGCGCCGTTCGGCCCCCGCACGCGCCGTACTGTCCGGCCCCGCACGCGCCGCGGCGTCGCCGGCGTCCGGACGTGTGACCGTCAGGCGTCGCGGCGGTGCAGCGCCGCCCGGCCGAGTGCCAGGGCGACGGCGGCCCAGCCGGCGAGCAGCAGCAACCCCACCACCGGTGGGTACGGGTCGGTGTCCCCGGCCAGGAAGTGCCCACCGGCCACGCCGGGAAAGCCGTCGGCGATCCGGGTGAGCACGCCGATCTTCGGCTCCTGCAACGACAACGGAACGATCATCAGCACCGCGAAGAGCACCACCAGGGTCAGGACCGCACTGCGCAGCGCCGCACCGAGCCCGAGCGCCAGCACCCCCACCAGCGCCAGGTACGTCGCCGTGGCCAGCAGGTCGCCGAGCGTACGGCCGACGGGCATCCGCCCCCACCCGCCGAGCAGTGGCCGGGCGGCCAGCACCCCGACCAGACCGAGCAGCAGTCCGAAGGCGAACGTGGCCGCACCGGTCACCACCGCCTTGGCCAGCAACACCCGCCCCCGCGACGGGGTGCACTGGAGGGTGGACCTGATGGTGCCGGTGGCGTACTCGCCGGTGATCGCGAGCAGGCCGAGGGCGAGCACGGCGTACTGGGTGAGTTCCATCGCATCGATCAGGACGCTGCCCACGGTCACCACCCCGACGTCGTCGGTGGGGTCGTCACTGGTGTTGCCGTTGACGACGTAGATGGCGAGTTGGGCGGTGGAGGCGGCGGTCAGCAGCACTGCGGCCAGCATGGTCCACCAGGTGGCCCGCACCGACCACAGCCGGGTCCACTCGGCGGTGACCGCACCGACGAGGCCACCCCGGCCGGTGGGGACGGCTGCCGGTCGTACCGGGGACGGGGTGCTCACCTGGCACCGCCTCCGGCGTACTCGACCGAGTCGGCGGTCAGCGCCATGAACGTCTCCTCCAGGGTGGCGGTGATCGTGGTCAGCTCGTGCAGCGGCACACCCAGCACGTACGCCAGGTCGCCGATGTGGGCCGTGGCGGCGCCGGTGACGGTCAGCCCGTCCGGCCCCTGCGGGGTCACCGTGGCACCGTCCGCGGTGAGTCGGGCGGCCAGCGCGGCCAACCCGTCCGGCCGTGGCCCGCGTACCCGTACCGACGCGGTGGCGGCGGCGAGCAGGTCGCCGATCGGTGCGTCGGCGATCAGCCGGCCCCGACCGATCACCACGAGTTGGGTCGCGGTCAGCTCCATCTCGCTCATCAGGTGGCTGGAGACCAGCACGGTGCGCCCCTCGGCGGCGAGCGAGCGGGTCAGCTCCCGGATCCAGCGCACCCCGTCCGGGTCGAGGCCGTTGACCGGTTCGTCGAACATCAGCACCGGCGGGTCGCCGAGCAGCGCGCCGGCGATGCCGAGCCGCTGCGCCATGCCGAGCGAGAGGGTACGGCCCGGCTTCCGGGCCGCCCGGTCGTCCAGCCCGGCCACGGCGAGGACCGCGTCGACCCGGCGGGCCGGGATGCCGTTGCTGCGGGCCATCGCCAACAGGTGTGCCCGGCCGGTGCGGGCCGGGTGGATCGCCCGTGCGTCGAGCAGCGCACCCACCTCGTACAACGGGTGCCGAAGTTCCCGGTAGGGGCGGCCGTCGACCAGGGCCTGACCGGCGGTGGGCCGGTCCAGGCCGAGGACCATCCGCATGGTGGTGGACTTGCCCGCGCCGTTCGGGCCGAGGAAGCCGGTGACCCGGCCCGGGGCGATGTCGGCGGTCAGGCCGTCGACCGCAGTCGTCGTCCCGAACCGCTTCGTCAAGCCGCGTAATGTGATCATGTGTGGACGCTAGGCGTCTGCGGGCGGGTGCCGACGCTGCCGATCGGCGGCGACCCACCCCCACCTTCGTCAGGTGTGCCGGTGCGCCCGTGTGCCGACTCGCCCGTGTGCCGGTTCGCCCGTGTGCCGGGAGGCCGGAATGACGGTGGGTCGGAACGCCGGAATGCCGGAATGCCGGTGGGTCGGGAGGCGTCTCCGACGGTGCTAGGCGGATCTCCCCGGTCCTCTCCGCCGGGACCGCCGGGACCGGCTGGTCCCTTCCCTCGGCCGTACCCGGGACTCCTGCCGGCAGACCCGGGCGATCCCCCGCAGGTCGGCGAGCAGCCCGGCAGGCCGGTGAACCCGGGTGGCACGGGGTTCACGACGGTTGGTCAGTCGGTGGCCGGGACCGGCAGGGACCGGTCGTCCTGCGCCGGTCGTGGGGCGACGACCTGTACGCCGACGTCTGCGTTGCGGTTCTGGGTCTCGATCCAGGTGTCCAGGGCGGTCCGGCAGGCGTGGTCGACGTGCCGCAGGCCGCCCAGGTCCAGCCGTACCCCCCGGTCGTCGGGCAGCCCGTCGAGGGTGGTGAGGATGGTGGGCAGCCGCAGGAAGGTGGCGTTTCCGGTGATCGTCACGTGCACCGGGTCGGCGTCGTCGTGGACGGTGACCCGCACGTGGGACGTCTCCCAGGCGGTCTTCACCACGGCCAGGCCGAGACCGACGAGCACGCCGGTGAACAGATCGGTGCCGAGGATCGCGGCGGCGGTCACCACAAGCACCACCGCCTCGCCCCGGTGCTCCCGCCACAGCTCGGGCAGAGCCCGCCACGGCAGCAGCTTGCAACCGGCGTGCACCAGCACGGCGGCGAGCGCGGGCATCGGGATCAGCCCGACCAGGCCGGGCACCGCGGCGACGAAGAGCAGCAGCCACACCCCGTGCAGCACCCGGGACGCCTTCGTCCGCGCGCCGGCCCGTACGTTGGCGGAGCTGCGCACGATGACGGCTGTCATCGGCAACGCGCCGAGCAGGCCGCAGACGGTGTTGCCGGTGCCCTGGGCGACGAGTTCCCGGTCGAAGTCGGTGCGTGGCCCTTGGTGCATCCGGTCGATCGCCGCCGCGCTGAACAGACTCTCCGCCGAGGCGATCAGGGCGAACGTGACGATGGTGGCGAGCATCCCCGGGTCGGCGAGGGCCGTCCAGTGCCCGAACGACGGTTCGACCGCCGCGAGCAGCCCTGCCACCTCGATCCGGTCGACCGGCAACCGCATGACGGCGTTCGCCCCGGCTGCGGTGACCACGGCGATCAGCGCCCCGGGGACCAGACCCGGCCGACCCGGGAGGGTGTCCCAGAGGAACATGACCGCGAGGGTGGCCGCGCCGACGGCGAGCGACACCTGCGCCGTACCGGAGCCGGTGACCTCGGTGACCATGGCCGGCAGCCCGGTGAGGCCGGCGAGCCCGGTCGGCGGTGGGTCGGCACCGGTCAGGACGTGCAGTTGGCCGGCGATCAGCAGCAGACCGATGCCGGTGAGCATGCCGTGGACCACGGCCACCGAGATGGCCCGGAACCACCGGCCGAGCCGCAGCAGCCCCAGCCCGATCTGGAGCAGACCGGCGACCAGCACGATGGTCCCGAGTCCGGCCAGCCCGTAGCGGTCGACGGCCTCGGCGACCAGCACGGTCAGCCCCGCCGCCGGCCCGCTCACCTGGAGGCTGCTGCCCGGCATCAGCCCCACGACGAGCCCGCCCACCACCCCCGTCACCAGCCCGAGTTCGACAGGTACCCCGGAAGCGACCGCGATCCCCACACAGAGCGGCAACGCCACCAGGAACACCACAAGCGACGCCGGCAGATCATCCCGAACCACCGACCACCTCACCCCCACGACCCACCCACCGTGCTCCCCCCACCCACCGTGCTCCCCCCACCCACCGTGCTCCCCCCACCCACCGTGCTCCCCCCGGTGATCAAGAGCTTTGCGTCAAAGCTGATCTTCGATCTGACCGAAACCTCTTGATCAACTCGGGTGGGTGGGGGCTGGGTGGGGGGAGGCGGGGGCGTGGGGGAGTGGGGGGTGGGGTTGGGGTGCACGGGGACCTCCCGGGTTGGTGTGGCGCGGGGCGTCACGTCCGGTTCAACCCTCTGCGGCGAGTGGCGGTTACGCCTGTTTGCGCAGGTGGGGCGGGGTGATGCGGTGACGCCTTCAGATCGAGAAGGCCCGACGCCTGCCGCAATCTCCGCTACGTCGGGCCCTGGCGTGATGCGGTGACGTCATCAGCTCGAAAGGGCCCGACCCTCAACCCCGTTGCCCGGCGGGAGCAGGTCCGGGTCGGGTTGTTCCAGGCGGGCGGGAGCTGCGCTGGGCGGACAGGGAAGCGGCCCGAGAGGGCTGCGGATGGCAGCCCGGGGGTCGGGTGGGGAGACATGCGATGAGACGGTCGGGGGTCGGGCGGTGAGGCGGTCGGGCGATGAGGCGGTCCGGGGATCAGGTCGGGAGGGCGGGGCGGTCGCGGCGGACCACGAACGCGTCAGGCATCCGGAAGGTGAGGTTGTCCGGGCACCACGGCGGTCGGACCACCGTCACAGCGTCCAGCAGCGGTGCCGCCTCGGCGACCACCACCGCCGCCTCCAGCCGGGCCAACTGCGCGCCCACGCAGCGGTGTGCTCCCGCGCCGAAGGCCAGGTGCCGACGGGAGCCGCGCTGCCCGGGGCGGAACCCGGCCGGGTCGGCCACCAGCTCCGGGTCGCGGCCGGCGCGGGCCAGCCACAGCAGCATCGCGCTGCCCCCGGGCACCGGCGTGCCGCCCAGCGTGGTGTCGGTCGCGGCCACCCGTCGCCAGGTGACGATCGGCGGTTCCAGCCGCAGGCCCTCCTCGACCACGTCGGCGACGGCGACGGTGCCGGCCCGGAGTCCGGCGCGTACCTCGGGCTCGCGGGTGAGCCGGTGCAGCAGCAGGGTGAGGAACTGGCTGGTGGTCTCCTGGCCGGCGACCAGCAGGAAGAACAGCGCCCCGACCACCACGTCGGGGGAGTGGCCGGCGGCGCGCAGCCGGGCCGCCAGCCCGCCACCGACAGCGGCGAACTCCCGCAGTACGGCGTGGAACCGGCCCACCTCGACGGCGAGGGCCTGCTGGCGGTCGGCGTCCAGGGGCGCCCAGAACAGCTCCAGCGCCGCCCGCGCGAAGTCCTTCACCGCGCCCACCGGGGCGGCCGGCAGCTCGACCAGCCGGGCCAGTGCCAGCAGCGGCAGGTCGGCGGCGAGCCGGGCGTGCAGGTCGACCGGTCGCCCCGCGTCCAGCTCGGCGGCGATCCCGGCCACCCGGTCCCGGACCAGCCCGGTCAGCCACGGCCGCTGGGCGGCCACCCGGTCCGGGTGTAGCGCCTCGGCGACGATCGCCCGGATCGCCGGGTGGCTGGGGCCGGTGTTGTTCGCCAGCGTCGGCGGCAACCGGAACCGGTGCCCGGTGAGCACCCGCAACGCGGCCACCGGGATCGGGGTCACCGCGTCCAGGGCGTTGTCGGGCCGCCAGGTCACCGGGTCGGCGAGCACCTGCCGGACAAGCGTGTGCCGGGTCACCACCAGGTGGACGCCGCCGACCCGGTCGACGACAGTGGCCACGTCCGGCCAGGGCCCGTCGACGGCCTTCTCCCATCCCCGGAACAGCACCCGGTCACGCTAGCGGGCGGCCCCCGGCGGGGCGGGGTCCAGCTCCCAGACGGTGGTGCGCTTCACCCGTACGCTCTCCAGCGCCACCGGCACCGGAACGTCGTAGGCGGCCAGCTCACGGAAGCGTTCCCGGGGCAGGAACGCCCGGCCCGGGTCGCCGACCAACACCCGGGCACCGGACCGGGCGGCCCGCAGCAGGAAGCGCAGCACCCGGCGGGCCATCGCCTCGCTGTAGAAGACGTCCCCGGCGAGCAGCACCTCGGCGTCCCCGGCGTCGCCGTCGAGGACGTCGGCCAGCTCGGCGTCGATGCGTACCCCGTTGGCCTCGGCGTTGAGCGCGACGGCGGCGACGGCCCGCTCGTCGATCTCCACCGCCCGGACGGCCGCCGCGCCGGCCTTCGCGGCGGCGATGGCGACCAGGCCGGAGCCCGAGGCGAGGTCGAGCACCCGACGTCCGGCGACCGATCCCGGGTGGTCGGTGACGTACCGGGCCAGCCCCTGCCCGCCGGCCCAGGCGAAGGCCCAGAACGGCGGCGGCTGGGCGCTGCGGAACTCGCCCTCGGTCAGCTCCCACAGGCCGATCGGCTCGTCGGCCTGGTGCAGGCGGACCTCGGGTACGAAGGCGACCGGGGTGAGCCGGGCGTGCAGCCGGACGAAGGCCGCGGAGAGTTCGGACACCCGCCCAGGATGTCAGTCCCGCGACGGCCGCCCCGGCGCGCCCTCTCCCACCCGACCGAGGGTGCTACGCCACATCGCTGTTCGGCGTGTCGGGGGTGCCGGGTGACCGGTTCACCACTGTCGGTGTTAACCCGCCCCGCACTTGCCGCTCGGCGCGAACACGCCCGTCTACCGGCTTCCCCATCCTCCTCATAGCGTGGCGAGTGGACAAGACCGACGGGAGGACGAGGCGGTGGTGATGGTGTGGCGGAACGCGCTACGGGTCGGGGCGGTGCTGGCCTGCCTCACGGGGACAGGGCTCGCCGGGCCGGCACCGGCTTCGGCGGCGGACCGCTTCGCCACCGAGCTGAGTGGCCTGCCGGACGAGTTCACCGCCGGTGACCAGGTGCGAACGGTCTCGGCGGTGGTGTCCCGCAAGGGCAACGGCGGCTGTGTGAAGGTCCGCTGGTCGATGGTGCTCTCGGTGCAGGGGCTGCGACTGGACCAGGTCAAGATGGACCGGGTTGAGGAGACCGGCTCGTTCCCGCTGGACATCCGGGCCGAGGGGGCGGTGGCCCGGCTGACCGACCGGCAACTCGACCCGGGCACCCTCTGCCCGGACCGCACGGTCACCGCCACCTACCGGGTGGCCTTCGCCGAGGACGTCACCCGCGGGCGGATCACCATGGCCGCCGAGGCGTACGACCCGAACCTGCGGCTGCTCGCCCGGCAGAGCGCCACCCGGCAGGTGGTCGGTACGGCACCGCCACCCACCACGGCAGCGCCCGAGCCGACCACCGCGTCGCCGGAGCCGACCGAGGAGGCGCTGGAACCGACCGGGGAGGAGACCGAGCCGACCGAGGAGGCGCTCGCCGAGGTGCCGCCACCGGCCTCGGCGAACCGTTCGGCCAACCAGAGCGGGGGCTTCGGGGTGGTGCAGGCGGCCTTCCTGCTCGGCGGCCTACTGCTCTTCCTCGGCGTCGGCCTGCTGATGCGGCTGCGGCAGCTCACCCGGACCGCGTCCGACGGTGTCGAGGGCGATGCCCGCCCGGCCCGTCGGCCGGTCCGCTGGACCACCGTACGACGGTGATCGGGGGCCGCCGGGGCCGGGTGGCGCCACCACCCGGCCCCGGCGGGTTTCACTTCCCGAACACCTGGAACTCGGCGATCCGCACCTGGTCGCGCGCCGGGCTGGCGGTCGCGCAGTCGGTCCGGGTCGCCGGGTCGTCGTCCTGCTCACCGGCGTACGCCGGGCCGCCGGTGCACTGGCTGGCCAGCACCTCCAGCTTGACGTGGGTGGCGACGGTGGCCGGCACCGGGAACGACCGGGAGATGAGGTCCCGGGTGTAGGCCCGGTACTTCCCGCCCGGGAACGCGTCGTCGGCGCTGGTGTAGATCCGGGTCCAGCGGGCCGGGTCGGCGCAGTCGGTGGTGGTCGCGTCGCAGGCCGACACCGCGAACGACCGCAGCGCGCTCAGCGCGTTCTGCGCGCCCGGGTCGGCGTCGCCGGTGATCGCCGGTCGGAGCATCGCGCTGACGTTTACCCGCTGCACCGACTGCGGCGTGCCGCCGGGCAGGGTCACGGTGACCTGCCTACCGGCGACCCCGGTCAGCGACGCCCAGTTGGTGGCCTCGGTGTCGTCGCCGATCCGGTCCAGGTTCACCCCGTCACCGGCGATCGTCGCCCCCGACGCGGTGGACGCCAGGTTGCGGCTCAACCGCAGGTCGACGTACCCCTGCTGGCCGGCCTTGGCGACCACCTCCAGCCGTTGGTGGCCGAAGCCGGGCGCGACCGCCAGCACCTGGTACGTCCCGGCGACGGCCTCGAAGGTGGCCGGCAGCGGGGTGGCCGGGTCGGTGTCGGCGACCGGGGTGGCCCGCGCCTCGTAGTCGCCGACGTAGAGCCGGATCGGCGCGTTCGTGCTGTCGCCCCGGGGGCGCAGCGTCAGCGTGGCGTTGCCGCCGGCCGGGCTGGCGAAGCTCGGGGTCGGGTCGGTGTCGGCGGCACCGACGGTGGCGGCGTCCCGGCCCATCCCGGAGCGGGCGAACTCGGCCCAGATCAGCTCCTGGTTGGCCCCGCCGAAGCGCAGCCGGTCGGCGGTGAGCAGGTTGTCCCGCATGTCGAGCATGCTGACCTGGCTGGCCGCCTGGAGCAGGAACGAGTCGAAGACCAACTGCACCCAGCGCCTGTTGCCCGGGCAGTTCTCGGCGGACACCCGGCCCTGGGCGCAGTCGAGCTGCCGCTGCGGGGTGCCCAGGCCGTACTTCTTGACCAGGGCGGCGCGGATCCGGAAGTTGGTCGCGCCCCAGATCTCCCCGTCGGCGTGTACCGCCGGGCCGCCGGTGTTGTAGCCGACGTCGGAGTAGTTGAGCGGGCTGCGGCTCAGGTCGTAGTTGCGGATGCCGCTGACCAGGTTGCCGGTGACGTAGCCGCCGGTGACGAAGGGCGTCTCACCGGGGGCGCGCAGGCCGTGCTCGTAGAGGTACTCGGCGGCGAGCAGGTCGCTCCACGACTCGCCCATCGCCCCGCCCTGGTGCCCGCCGATCCCGGTGTCCGGGCCGGCGATCATCCGGTTGGTGATCGCGTGGGTGTACTCGTGGCCGATCACCGTCATGTCGTAGTCGCCGTCCACACACGGCGGGTACGGCCCACCGGCCTGCGGCTGCCACAGGTACATGTTGGTGCTCGGCGGCAGACCGTCGCGTGGGGTGGACTGGTTGGCGTTGTTCCGGTTGCCGCTCAGCGCGCCCTGCTGCGCCCGCCCCTGCTCGGCGTCGCCACCCAGGCCGGCACCGCCGACGTTGACCGCCTGGAGGTTCCAGGTGGCCTCGGTGAAGCCGAGGTGCCAGGCCCAGTCGTGCATCCGGTGGTGCATGGCGAACAGGTTGGCGGTGGCGGCGTCGGCGTCGTTGCGCTGGGCGGAGGTGAACGCCGCCGGGTTGCAGCGGGACTGGTGCCACTGGTCGGTGAACGGGTACTCGTAGCGCCGGTCCGGGCGGTCGGGGGCGTTGACCAGCGGGCTGCCGGCACCCCAGGAGACCACCGTGTTGGCCGAGTTGCCCCGGGTGGTGCCGGTGGGTGCCCCGGTGGCCAGGTCGACGTCCCAGGGCTGCCCGCTCGCCGGGTCGCGGAAGGCGGCGGCGCAGTCCGGTGCCGGGGTGGCGCACCAGCGGACCCGGGGGTCCTGCCCGGCGGCGAGGTCCTGCGGCGGGGTGGCCGGGTAGACCGCCCAGCTCGGGTTGTCGGAGTCGAAGTCGACCAGGTCCTCGCGGACCAGCACCTTCCCGCTGATCCCGTCGACGTAGGTGGTGAAGGCGGCCGGGTGGTCGCTGTCCCGGCCGATCAGGGTCACCTCGTACGCGGCCCGGGTGCCGTCGACGGGGGTGGGCACGGCTACCTGGCGTACCCGGTGGCTGGCCACCGCGGCGGCGTCCAGGCCGGCGTCGGCGAGCGCGTCGGCGTACGCCTGCGCGGCGGTGCGGGTGGCCGGGGCGGGTGCGGCGGCGTCCCGGGATAGCGACGAGCTGACCGAGAGCACCGTGCCGTCGGCGACCGCCACGGTGACCAGACCGTCGTGGCCGGCGGGCAGCCCACCGAAGCGCTGTCGCAGGGTGACCACCGCACCGTCGCCGATCCGGCGGACCAGGAGCCGGTCCAGCGCGGCCACCGCGTCGGCGTCCAGCCCGAACAGGTCCCGTTGGTCGGTGAGGTAGCGCCGGGCGGCGGCCTCCGGGTCGGCGGGCAGGCCGGTGGCGAGCCGGGCCGGGCCGAGGGAGTGCGGGGTGCCGAACCGGTTCCACCGCACCGGGGCGTCGGTGGCGCGGGCCAGGCTCCGCTGGCGGGTGTCGGGTGCGGCCGTACCGGTGCGGTTGTCGACGTCGGCGGCCTGATGGTCGTCGGCGAACGAGCCGGAGCGGCCCGGGGCCGGGGCCGCGGTGTCGCCCGGCGCGGCCGTGGCGGTGCCCCCGCCGGGCAGCAGGGCGGCGACCACGGCGGCGGTCGCCAGTACGGGAACGAGCCGGCGTCGGGGCCGGCTCGTTCGGGGTGTCCACTCCGGTCTGGGCACGGAACCTCCTTGTGGGAGCGGGGACCGGCGCGTCGCCGACCCGGCGCAGGCGTGGGTACGCATGCGCATTCGTGAATACCAGTCCGATCGGACGGAGGCAATGGTGGCTGAGTGGTCGGTCAGTCGAGCTGGGCGGGATCGAGGCCCAGTTCCCGGGCGGTGACCAGCCGGATCCACTCGCCGAACTGTCGCCGGGAGATCACCCGCTCGTGCACGGCGAGCTGGACGGCGAGCCCGTCCATCACCGCGTTGATCCGCCAGGCGGCCCCGGCCGGGTCGGCGCACTCGAAGGTGCCGTCGGCCACCCCGGCCGAGATCACCGCCGCGAGGTCCTGCCGCCAGCGCAGGTCCAGCCGCCGGCAGACCTTCTCCAACTCGGGGGTACGCAGCGACTCCGCCCAGCCGTCGATCCACATCGCCCAGGGGCGGCCGGTGGGGGTGTAGAGACGCAGGATGCGCCGGAGCTTGGCCAGCGGCGGGGTGGTGGAGCGGAGCACCGCGTCCAGCCGGGACAGCTCCTGCTCGGCGGCGTACGCGAACGCCTGGGCGAGCAGCCGCTCCTTGGTGGCGAAGTGGTAGAAGACGAGCGCCTGGCTGACCCCGGCGGCGGCGGCCACGTCGGCGGTGCGGGTGTTGGCGAGTCCACGCTCGACGATCACGTCGCAGGCCGTGCGCAGCAGGGAATCCAGGCGGACATCGGCGGCGGCACGTCTCGTCACGTCGCTACGGTAACCTATCGACGCGAGCACAGGGAGTTACCGAGCCGCCGGATCGGGCGGGCCGGAGTCGGAAGCCGGACAGCATCCCGTCGGCGCGTCGGATACCTTCCCGACCTGCTCACAATGGGTGTGAATCGCTGGCCACATGACTGCCGACCAACTCTCCTAGGATGCTCTGGACAGTGTGGTGCCGGTCACGGGTCGCCGGGCCGGACGCGCCGGTGGTGCCCCGAGTTGGCATCGGTCCGACCGCTCGGCTAGAGTTTCCATCCGTCACCGGGTGAGCCCGGAGGCAAGCGGACGTAGCGCAGCTGGTAGCGCATCACCTTGCCAAGGTGAGGGTCGCGGGTTCGAATCCCGTCGTCCGCTCGGAGCTGCCGCCACGCATGACGGGGGCAACCTCGGTGGGGTGGCCGAGAGGCGAGGCAACGGCCTGCAAAGCCGTGTACGCGGGTTCAAATCCCGTCCCCACCTCGGTAACAGGCACGGGCGATTGGCGCAGTGGGAGCGCGCTTCCTTGACACGGAAGAGGTCACTGGTTCAAACCCAGTATCGCCCACACGGTCGGAAGGCCACTCTTCGGAATCCGAAGGGTGGCCTTTCCGCTGTCATGCTCCGGCTTCCGGCGACCCGCTCCGATCCCGCCGCCGGCCCGCCGTTCCTGCCGGTGGTCTTCCGCCGGTCGGCAGGTCATCGCCGTGCGTCGATGTCAAGCTATCCTGGCTCCGAATTCTCCCAGGGGACGTCTCCTGACAGAGGGGGCGTCGCGACGCCGGGCGGAGTGGGGTGGGGGAGACCGGGCCACCGCCGACGCCGCCCAGGCCGCCTGGCGACGGGCCCTCGACGTGCTCGACCGGCTCGGCCACCCGGACGCCGCCCAGGTCCGACAGCGGCTCGACGGCGAGTCGGCCGTCCGCTGAGGGGTCGGCCGGGCAAGCGATCTTGCCATCGGGTAGAGTTCACCCCGTCGCCGGGGAAACCGGGCGGCACGCGGACGTAGCGCAGCTGGTAGCGCATCACCTTGCCAAGGTGAGGGTCGCGGGTTCGAATCCCGTCGTCCGCTCTCGACCATGGGCGATTGGCGCAGTGGGAGCGCGCTTCCTTGACACGGAAGAGGTCACTGGTTCAAACCCAGTATCGCCCACCGATAACCCCTGACCGGGGAGAGTTCGTCGCACGAATATGGCGGTGCAGGCCCATCCGCCGGCCGACGATCAGGAACGTCGGACCTCACCGCCCGGCGTCCACGGGCGCGGTGCCTCCGGTGTACGGGGAGACCGGCAGCTGCCGCCCGGTGAGGAAAGCCACCAGGAGACGTTCGTACAGATCCGGCTGGTCGGCGGCGATGCCGTGGCCGGCATCGGGCACGCTGACCAGTGCCGCGTTCGGCAGCGTGTCGCGGTACTCGCGGGCGACCTCCCACGGGACGAAGTCGCAGCCGCCGCGCATGATCATGGCCGGTACGGTGATCCGCCGCAGGGCCGGGCGGGGATCGGCGATCGTGGCGAAGTCGGCGACGGTCAGCTGGTTGACGTAGAAGCCCTGATGGTTGTCGTGGACCGGTGCGGAACGCCCAGCGGTGCAACTTGTCGCATCCTTGCCGAGCACCGCTATCCGGTGCATCAGTTCGTCCGCCTCGTCGTCGCCGACCAGGGCGTGCGCCGCCTGGGGGTTGATGCCCTGCAGGGCGGCCTGGGCGTAGATCCGGGGCCGGTCGACCAGCTTGTCGCGGTGCCGGCGCTGATCGGCGGTCATCCGCTCCCACGGGTCGCCCGTGCCGCCATCCGGCCAGGCCGACGGCCAGATCGGGCCGGGCGAGGTGAACGCCACCCGCTGCACGTGGTCGGGGTACGCGGCGAGGTACTGGGCCGCCAGCGAGCCGCCCCAGGACTGGCCGACGAGCACGAGCCTGTCCGCGTGGATGGCCGTGCGGATGGCGTCGAGGTCGGCGACCTGGCGGGCGACCGTGTATCCGGTGACGTCGTCGAGGCGGGTTGAGCGGCCGGCGCCCAACTGGTCATAGGCGTACACGTCGAAGCCGGCGGCGGCGACGGGGCCGGCCACGCCGGGCAGCCCGTTGCCGGGTGTGCCGGGACCTCCGTGCAGGAACACCACGGGATACGGGCGCTTCGGCCCGGTCGCCGGGAGGTGGGCGTAGGCGAGGTGGGAACCGGTCGGCAGCGTCCAGAACCGTACCCAGGCCGGTGCCGGGCCGGCCGCCGGGCGGGCACCGGGCACCAGGATCGACGTACCTGCCAGGCCTGCGCAGGCGAGGGTCACCAGCACGGCGAAGCCGGCCGTACGCCCGCGGCGGCACAGGAGGCGCCATCCGGTAGCGCCGACGCCGACCGCGGTCAGCCCCATGACCACCACACCGGCCGCGGACAACAACGGGAGCCGGGCGGTCAGTGTGGCGGCGGCCAGGAAGGCGGCCAGGCCGGCCGCGGTGGCGACGACCGGCGTGAGCACCAGGAAGAGAACACCGGTGATGCGCCGTAGAGGAGAGGACATGTCCTGAGCATGCTGGCCGGTGCGCGTCCTGCCATCGACCCGCGGAGGGGCGCACGCACCCCGGACCGTCCGCTCCGGGGCGGATCCCGTCCCCGCCGTCCGGCGGGGTGCTCAGGCCAGTCCGGGCCGGATCAGGCCGCCCTCGTAGGCCGCGATGGTCGCCTGGACCCGGTCCCGGACGCCGAGCTTCCCGAGGATCATCGCGACGTGGTCCTTGACCGTCGCCGTGCTGATGTGCAGCGCCACGGCGATCTCGGCGTTCGACAGACCGCGAGCCACCTGCATGAGCACCTGGGTCTCCCGAGGGGTGAGACGCTTGAGCCGTGCCGCCTCGGCGGGTCCGGGTGCCGCTGCGAACCGGTCGAGCAGTCTGTGCGTCACACCCGGATTGAGCATGGCGCCCCCTCCGGCGACGATGCGGACAGCCGAGGCGAGGTACTCGGGTTCGGCATCCTTGAGCAGAAAGCCGGATGCGCCGGCCCTGAGCGCGGCGTATACGTACTCGTCCAGGCCGAACGTGGTCAGCATGACCGCGCGGGTGCCCGGATGTCGTGCCGTGATGGCCGCAGCCGCGGCGACGCCGTCCAGTCCGGGCATCCGGATGTCGAGCACGGCGATGGCCGGCCGGAGCTGGGCGACGAGGCGCAGCGCGCTCTGGCCGTCGCTTGCCTGGCCGACCACGGACAGGTCCGGTTCGGCGTCCAGGACGGCGGCGATGCCCGCGCGGATGACGGGTTGGTCATCTGCGACGACAACCGTGATCAGGCCGGAGTCCGGGGCAGCCATATCCGTATCCTCTCCTCGTCTTCGGCGACGTCGGTGCGTCCGTCAGCGGCGTCGACGATGTCGCGGAGGCGCCGCACGGCATGAGCGTCCCGCACTCGGCCACCGACGACGCTGATGTCGACGCCGGACGGCTCCGTGCGCACCTCGACCAGGGCGCCGTCGTCGAGCACCGCCGCCACGGCCCGGTAGACGAGGACCTCCAGCGCTGCGGGCAACGGAGCCACCGGCGGGGTGACCACCAGCGCCGCATACCGTCGCGTCGCCAGGTGTTCCAGGCCGAGCAGACTCGGGGGTGGTTCCGGAACCTGCTCCGCCGGAGTGTGCACCAGCACCCGTAACGCGGTAAGCGTCGCCCTGCCCTCGGCGAGCACCTCGGTCAGCCGGCCGTCCGTGGCCGCGGCGACCACGGCCATCGCGTGCCGACGCGCGTCGCGACGCAGCTCCTGACCCAGTTGCGCCCGGCTCGACGACGCCGCGCCGGCGACGACCTCCTGCTCGGCGGTGCGGGCGCGATCGTCGCGCACGGCACGACGGCGTCGCGTCCCCGCGACGACCCGACCGGCCCACCACGCCCCGAGGGTCAACGGCAGCAGCAGTACGGCGAGCACCACGGCGACCCCGAGCCGGTTGCCGTGGATGCCCGTCCCCTCGGCCAGTGCGGCACCACCCAGCACCGACACCGTGCCCGGCGCCCACCAGCCAGGCCGGCCGGTGGGGCCGTAGGCGCCGATGGAGTAGACCAGCATGAGTTCGATCCACCAGGAAGCCAGGAACGCCTCGGCCGCGTTCAGGCCGGTCCATCCGGCATAGCCGGCGAGAACCCACACGCAGAGGATGCCCGATGCGACGCCGAACGCGGGCAACGGACGGGTCCGCCGCCAGGCGAGGGTCGCGGAGTGCGAGAGCAGCGGCACCAGCAACGTCGCCGTGGCGGTGGCTCCGGACAACAGGTCCCGGTCACCGGCCGAGGGGAGCAACACCACACCGAGAGACAGCCCGGCAGCGAGTACGACAAGCGCCCGGTCACCTCTCATGGTGGCCGTTGCCGGGGCGGACCGGCCCGGCCGGGGCGACGGGATCTCGGCGCAGACCCGCCAACCATCGCCGTGCCGGTCGGCACCGAGCACGCCACCGGCGGCGCGGACAGCGGCGTCGAGGCCGGCCAGTCCGGTGCCGCTGCCGAGGCCCTCGCCGACGACACGGCCCCCACCGTCGACGACCGTGACGACGAGCCGGCCGTCGCCGTGGCGCACGCGGACCTCGACCCCGGCACCCTCGGCGTAACGAGCGGCATTGGTCAGCGCCTCCCGCACCACCCGGTACACCAGCCGGGCCTGGTGGGCGGAGAGCGGCGGGCCACTGCGGTGGTACGTGCCGACGCCGTGGTCCGCCAGCAGCCGGTCGATGTCCACCTCGTCGAGCGGGTAGGTCGCGGCCCCCATGGTGACCAGCCTGTCGAGCTCCTCTACCGCTTGACGTCCCTCCCGCAGCGCGTGGGACAACGCCTCGGCGTCGCGTTCAGGGTCGGACAGCCGTAGGGCGGCCGCCGCGCCGACCACCACCGCCGTCATCCGATGCGCCGCCACGTCGTGCAGTTCGGCCGCCAACCGGCGGCGTTCGGTGGCAGCCGCGTGGGCGGGAAGCGCGTGCGCGCCGGCCTGATAGTCGCGTACGGCCCGCCGGTGGGCCAGCACCCGTCGGCGCAACCGGCCCGAGGACCACACGGCGGCGATCCCCGCGGCCAGCAGGACCGCGGTGCCTGTGGCGGGGCGGATCCCGGCTCCTCGGCCCAGGTCGTACCCGGCGCCCACCACCGGGATCGCGCCCGCCCCGATCACCGAGACCGCCGCCGTCCGGTAGACGGCCAGCGAGTACACCGTCAGCACCACCGCAACGGGGCCACAGAGCAGGTCGGCCGGGCGGAGCCCGACAGTCGACCCGGCCGCCGCGGGTACGGCGAGCCCCAGCACCGCGCACACCAGGGCACCTGCGACAGCCCGCTCGGGATTGTCGCGACGCAGGCCCACGACCACGCCGGCCAGGCATGCCAGCGGAAGGACCACCCACAGTCCCCGTCCGGCCGGGCTCGCATCGAGCCAGCCCGGCCTCAGCGGCCACCAGGCCACCTGCGTCACGACGACCGACAGGGCGGCCATCGCATCGAACCGGCGTGCCGGCAAGATCGCTGCCGGTGTCCCGGAAGCGGCCCGCGGCGTCACATCCAGGAGCGTACGGGGACCAGCAACCCACCGCGCCGGTCTCGGGAAGGGGTCCATCCCCGCCGCCAGACGGATACGGGGACTTCGCCACGGGGCTTCGCCGTGCCTGCGGCAGTGCCGCGTCGGCCGGCACCCCGGGTGTGGGGTGCCGGCCGACGGTATGCGGTGGGGTTGCGGGTGGGTCAGCTGTTCCAGTGCTTGGCGACGAGGTCGGCGGCCTGCTTCTCCCATTGGGCGTAGGCGTCGGGGTAGGCGGAGACCTGGACGGTCTGGGCGGCCTTGGTCAGGGGCATGTCCTGCCAGCCGTCGACCTGCTTGAGGCCCTTGAGGAACGCGGTGGTGGAGTAGATGGGGTCGGTGATCTGTTCGGGGGTGCCCCAGCCGGAGGAGGGACGCTGCTGGAACAGGCCGAGGGAGTCGTGGTCGTTGCGGTCGCCGAGGTGGCCGAGGTTCTCCAGCTTGGACTCCTGCAACGCGGTGCCGATGGAGATGACGGCGGCGCGCTCGTCGAGGCCGGACTTCTTGGTGGCGGCGATGATCGCCTTGGCGTTGGCGGTCTGCTCGTCGTCGAGGTCGATGCGGGACTGCTCGCCCTGGGTGCCGTGCGGGATGAGCTTGCCGCTGTCGGGCTTGTCGGCCTGCACGGCGACGGCGACGGGCCGGGTGTCGAGGGTCGAGGCGGCGTGGGCTTGGGTGGCGGGGCCGGCGAGGATGCCGCCGGTGAAGGCGAGGCCGGCGATGCCGAGAGCGGTCTTGCGCAGGATGGTGGTGTTCATGGGGATGCTCCTTCGGGGGTTGACGCCCGTGCTCCCGACCGGGGTCGGGGGTGCCCGTCGGGGGACGGGCGCGGGGCGTGGGCACCACGTCCGGGGCGCTCACGAGGGGGAAGTCAAAGGGGGGCTCCGGCGGGGCGTGCCGCCGGGTGAGGGGGCGTGCCGTCGGGTGGCTCGCCGCTCGGGCCGGAGCCGGGTGTAACGACCGCCGGCTCACCGCCATTCCGCCGGGGGCGGAGGCATCGGACCTGGCAGCGGGGGTTGCTGCTGCGGTCGTACGCAGGGTGTAACGCCTCCGGGCCGGCCCGGATTCCGCCGGGCGAGTGTCGCCGGTCACAGGCCCGCCGCGCCGCCCCGCACCCCGACCAGCCCTGGGCAGCCCGCGCCCCTTCCCCAGCCCAGGTCAGCCTGCGCACTCAGCCCGCGCCCCTTCCCAGGCCAGGGTGCCCCCGGTCCTGCGTCCAGGCAGCCCGCCAAGGCAGCCCGCCAAGGCAGCCCGCCAAGGCAGCCCGCCAAGGCAGCCCGCCAAGGCAGCCCGCCCTGCCAGCCGGCCTGCATTGCCCGGAGGGCCTTATGCCTGTGTGTCATAAAAATGCCCCATGGGCATGACTGTCCCGGAGGAGTACCACTCCGCGGCCCGGGCGACTCGATGGGCGAGAGTCGTCCCCTGGCTGCCGATCCAAAATTCGCATAACCGGCATAAGTGGTATGACATGACATTCATCCGTACTGGTCCGCAGGCGGTGGGCAAGCCGGCTGGCAGGGCTGACCGCGGTGGCCGGCGGCGAATGGGACCTGATGGTCGACACCTGGGACGGCGTGCCCCGGGCGGTACGCGACGCCGCCGGTGCGTTGCGCGAGGTCCGCTTCGTCCACCCCGCCGAGTTCGACCACATCCCCCATCCACGACACCGTTCGCCTTCGCCTCAGCCGCCACATCCAACAGCGCGACACCCCATACCCCGGATAGCCGTGCGGGTGACGACGGTCAGCCGGGTGCCACCGCCACGTCCAGCACCTCGTCCACGGTCCGCCTCGGGGTGGCCACCCCCGGCTGGCCGTACCCGATCCGCATGACCATCTGCGGGGTGCCGAAACGCCCCAGCGACAACCGCAGCGCCTCCCGTGCCCCCGACACCTCGATCGGCTGCGACAGCAGCGACACCGCAAGCCCCGCGTCGGTCGCGGTCAGCAGGACCCGCTGCAACGCCTGCCCGGCCAGCACCTGGTCGACGACCGTGTTACCGGCCGCGCCGAGCACCGCCACCAGCGGTTCCGGCTCGAAGTCGCGGCCGGGCGCCCGGTCCAGGCCGCCGAAACCGCGCGACGGCAGCAGGTCCTGCGGCTCGGTCTGTGGGCCTCCGGCGCGGGCCGGCACCCCGTCGGGGGCGGGCTCGGTGCGGACCCAGTCGGCGCGTTCGGCCCGGTAGGCGGGGTCGCGTTCGAGCACCCGGTGGGCGCTGTGGGCGATCTCGGCGAAGGCGTTGACCGCGCTCACCCCGATCACCAGTTCCAGCCAGCACTGCTCGGCACGGGCCGCCTCGCCGAGCCGCCAGCGGGCGTCGGCGGGCACCGGGTCGGGCCAGAACGGCGCCCGGTTGCTGAACCGGCGGCCGATGGCCGCGTACAGGCTCTGCTCGGTGGGGGTGGGGCGGCGCGGCAGTTCCGGGAGCAGCCGGGCCAGCACGTCCGGGTCGGCCGGGTACGGGCGCAGCCGTACCGTCGCCGGGGTGCCCGCCACGGCCAGGGACAACCGCATGTTGAACAGGGCCGCGCCGCCGGCGATCCGGGTGCCCCAGCCGCTCGGGTCGGTGGCCGGCAGCCGGCGGGCCGGGTCGACCGACACCTCGATCCCGCCGTCGCGCAGTCGGAACCGCCACGGCTGGGTGTTGTGCAGGGAGGGCGCGCGGACGGCGTCCGCGACGGCGGTCCGCAGCTGTGCCTCGGTGAAACCGGTGCCCATGGTCGTGCTCCTTCCGTGGCCTGGTTCCCCTCCACGGTCGGTCACCCGGGGTGGGCCGGGCAGGGCCGGACGTCCCGACCCGCCGGGCCACCCTTCCCGGGGCGACGCGCCAGGTTAGGGACCTTCGGCCCGTGCACGGGCCGGTCCGGGCGGGTAGAAACGAGGGATGATCCGGGTGTTCCTCCTCGACGACCACGAAGTCGTCCGCCGTGGCCTTGCCGACCTGTTGCAGAGCAGCGGCGACATCGAAGTGGTAGGCGAGTCCGGCTCCGCGCAGGAGGCGGCCCGGCGGATTCCCGCGCTCCGGCCCGACGTGGCGATCCTCGACGCCCGGCTGCCCGACGGCAACGGCATCGACGTGTGCCGGGACGTCCGGGCGGTGGACTCGTCGATCAAGGGGCTGATCCTCACCTCGTACGAGGACGACGAGGCGCTGTTCGCCGCGATCATGGCGGGGGCGGCGGGTTACGTGCTCAAGCAGATCCGGGGCACCGACCTGGTCGACGCGGTGCGCCGGGTGGCGGCCGGGCAGTCGCTGCTCGACCCGGCGATCACCACCCGGGTGCTGGAACGCATCCGCAACGGCGTCGAGCAGCCCCGCGAGTTGAAATCCCTCACCGAGCAGGAACGCCGCATCCTGGAGTACGTGGCAGAGGGGCTGACCAACCGGGAGATCGCCGGCAAGATGTTCCTGGCGGAAAAGACCGTGAAGAACTACGTCTCCAGCGTGCTGGCCAAGTTGGGCCTGGAACGCCGCACCCAGGCCGCCGTGCTCGCCACCCGCCTCCTCGGCCAGCGCCCCTGACCCGCAGGCGGACGCCACCGGTCCAGCGACCGCCGACCCGAACGGCCGCTACCCGGCCACCCGGATCAGTCGCGCAGCGGGACCGACCAGTAGAGCTGGGTGCCGTGCGGGTCGACCCGGCGTACCTCGAACTCGCCGCCGTGACGCTCGGCACGTTCACGCAGGTTCACCAGGCCGCCCCGGGCGGCGGCCGGGTCACAGCCCACCCCGTCGTCGGTGACCGTCACGGTGACCCGGCCCGCGTCCACCCGTACGGCGACGGCGAGCCGGCTGGCCCCGGCGTGGCGTACCGCGTTGGACAGCGCCTCGCGGAGCACGGCCGTGAGGTCGGGACGGACCGGTTCCGGCACGGCGCTGTCGATCGGGCCGTCGAGTTCCACCTCGGGGCGGAAGCCGAGCGACCCGGCGGCCACGTCGACCGCCTCCCGGATCTCGGTGCGCAGCGCCGCGCTCATCGGGGTCCGCAGCTCGAAGATGGTGCGGCGGATGTCCCGGATGGTGGCGTCGAGGTCGTCGACGGCCGCGTTGATCCGCTTGGCGACCTCGGGGCGGGCGTTCATCGCGCCGCTCTGCAGTTGCAGGCCGGTGGCGAAGAGCCGTTGGATCACCACGTCGTGCAGGTCCCGGGCGATCCGTTCGCGGTCCTCCAGGACCACCAGCAGCTCCCGTTCCTCCTGGCCGCGGGCCCGCTCCATGGCCAGCGCCGCCTGGCCGGCGAAGCTGGCCAGCAGCGTGACGTCGGCGTCGGCGGCCCGGCCGGAGTCGGGCCGGTGGGCGACCACCAGCACCCCGTGCAGGGTGTCGGCGGCGGCGAGCGGGGAGACCACCGCCGGGCCGGCGACCACCGGCACCGGCCAGGGTGCCGCCTCGGCCAGGTCGTCGAGCAGTTCGCGGCGATGCTCGGTCACCGACCCGGCGAAACTGGTCTCGGTGGCCGGCAGCACCGCGCCGACCAGCCCCGCGGCGTCGCCGTCGGCGGAGTCGACCACCTCGACGGTGAACTGGCCGGCATCCTCGTCGTATAGCAGCACCAGCGCCAGCTCCGCCTCGGCGACCTCCCGGGCCCGCCGGGCCACCAGGGTCAACGCGTCGGTACGGCGCACCTCGCCGAGCAGCACCGAGGTGATCTCGGCGGTGGCGGCCAGCCAGCGTTCCCGGCGGTGGGCCAGCGCGTAGAGCCGGGCGTTCTCGATGGCCACCCCGGCGGCGGCGGCCAGCGCCACGACGATTTCCTCGTCGTCCTCGGTGAACTCCGGGGCGCCCTGCTTCTCGGCCAGGTAGAGGTTGCCGAAGACCTGGTCGCGGATGCGTACCGGCACCCCGAGGAAGCTGTGCATCGGCGGGTGGTGCGGCGGGAAGCCGTACGACTGGGGATGTTGGGTGATGTCCGGCATGCGGACCGGGCGGGGCTCGTCGATCAGCAGCCCGAGCACCCCCCGACCGTGCGGCAGGTCACCGATCTTCGCGTGCAGCTCGGCGTCGATGCCGTGGGTGATGAAGTCGTGCAGCAGCCGGTCGGGCCCGATCACGCCGAGCGCGCCGAAACGCGCCCCGACCAGCTCGCAGGCCGCCTGCACGATCCGTTGCAGGGTGCTGCGCAGGTCGAGGTCGGTGCCGATGCCGACCACCGCGTCGAGCAGCGCCCGCAGCCGCTCCCGGCTGGTCACCACGTCGCCGACCCGGTCCAGCATCTCCTGGAGCAGCTCGTCGAGGCGGACCCGGGACAACGGGCTCAGCCCCAGCGAGGGGGTCGGGTGTTCGTTGCGGGGAGTCGGTGTGCTGGCGGCCACGCGGGCGATGTTACCGCCCGACACGAGACCGTCAGGCCCGCTGTTCGCGGACCGCGGAGGTGTCCACCACCTGCTCGGTGGGCAGCCGCGGGGTGTGCGGCGGGCCGGCGTGCGCCGGGTCCGCGATCCCGATCCGCAGCACCAGGTACGGGTAGCCGAGCCCACTGAGCAGTTGCCGCAGCGTCTGCCGGGTGCCGGGCACCTCGACCACGCCGGACAGCGGCACCACCGACGCCCCGTGCCGGGTGGCGGCGAGCCAGAGGGCGGAGAGCGCCTCGCCGGCCCGCAGCCAGCTGTCCGGTTCGTCCTCGTCGCCGTAGAGCAGCCCGTACGCGGCGGCCCGGTCGTGCCCAGGGCCCACCGGCAGGTCACCGGGGCTGCCGAAGTCGCGGGCCGGGACGGTGGTCTGCGGCTGGTCGTGCGGCAGCACCTCAGGCGGCAGGCCGGTGCCGCTGCCCGCCCGGTTGGTCCAGTACTGCAACTCCTCGCGGGTCTGCGGGTCCTCCGCCTCCACCGTCGCGGCGTGCGAGGCGGTGGCGGCCAACTCCATCACCTGGTCGGAGTCGAGGATCTGCAACCGGGAACCCTCGGCGTCCGCCGCGCGGACGATGTCGTCGATCGCCCCGCCGGACACCGGTTCGTCGCTGACCGGCCGACGGTCGGTGTGCCGCACCTGCATGCACTGCACCAGACGCATCGCGTCCGGGTCGGCCCCGGAGCGGTCCAGGCCGGTCAACCGGGCCAGCAGGTCCGGCTGCTGCGGGTCGGGCAGCCGCTCGACCACCGCCGTCCAGCCCTCGGCGGCCAGCGCCACCCGGGCGTGGTGCAGGGCCGCGCCGCAGCTCAGCGCCAGCAGGCGACCCTCCGGGTCGGCGGCGGTGAGCTGCCGGTCCCGGACCACCCGCAGTTCGAGGGCGTCCGGCAGGACCCGCCACCGCCACGGCTGCGTGTTGTGCACCGAGGGGGCGTGACCGGCCGTCGCGGCCGCCTCCGCGAGCGCGGTGGTCAGCGGGCGGTCCGTCGCGGGCGTCTGGTGGCTCATCGGCACGACCTTTCCGTTTCTCCCCATCGTGCCCCACCCGGTCGGTCCGCGGGCGGGGATGCCGCTCCATCCTGTCCTGCCCGGTGCGGCCGGGCGCAGGGTCCGCAGGTCCCTCCTCGGGGGCCTTTCGGCCCGGTGGTTTCCCGGTTCCGTGTCGCCGGCGTCGGGCCGCTGGGACGATCCGCAGGTGGGCACGGCACCGCAGGAGTGCGTTCCGGAGCGGCCGGCCGGCCGGCACCGGGTGCACTGGCGCGAGTGGACGCCGCTGACCCTGCTCGCCGCGGCGGTGCTGGCCGGGGCGGCGCTGTGGCTGACCGGCCGGCGCGGCCCCGCCGACGGGATCTGGGCGGCGGTGACCCTGGTGGCGTTGGTGCCGGCGGTCTGGGCGGTGCTGCGTCAGCTGTGGCGGCGGCGGTTCGGGGTGGACGTGATCGCCGTCCTGGCGTTGGCCGGCGCGCTGCTGGTCGGCGAGTACCTGGCCGGTGCGGTGATCGCGGTGATGGTGGCGACCGGTCGGGCGCTGGAGGCGTACGCCCAGGGGCGGGCGACCCGTGACCTGCGCGCCCTGCTGGAGCGGGCCCCCCGGCAGGCGCGGCGGCGCACCCCCGACGGGGGCATCGAGGTGATTGCGCTGGACCGGGTCGCGGTGGGCGACCAGCTGCTGGTCGGGCCGGGTGACGTGGTGCCGGTCGACGGTGTCCTGGCGGCCCCGGCGACGCTCGACGAGTCGGTGGTGACGGGTGAGTCCCAACTGGCCGGCCGGGCCGCCGGGGAACAGGTGCCCAGCGGGGTCGTCAACGCCGGTGCCGCCGTGGGCCTGCGGGCCACCCGGGACGCGGCGGGCAGCACGTACGCGGGGATCGTCCGGCTGGCGCAGGAGGCGACCGCCCACCGGGCGCCGACGGTCCGGCTCGCCGACCGGTATGCGGCGGCGTTCGTCCCGTTCACCCTGTTGCTGGCCGGGGTGGCCTGGTGGTGGTCGGGGGAGTTCGTCCGGGCGGTGGCCGTGCTGGTGGTGGCGACGCCGTGCCCGCTGCTGCTGGCCACCCCGATCGCGATCGTCTCCGGGCTGTCCCGGGTGGCCCGGCGGGGCGTGCTGGTGCGCGACGGTGGTTCGCTGGAGCTGCTCGGCCGGGCCCGTACCCTGCTTGTCGACAAGACCGGCACGTTGACCGCCGGGCGGCCCCGGGCGGCGGAGACGGTGGTCGCCCCCGGTGGTGACCGGGACGAGGTGCTGCGGCTGGCCGCGTCGGTGGAGCAGCTCTCCCCGCACGTGCTGGCCGTGGCGCTGGTGCGGCAGGCCCGTCAGCGGGGGCTGGCGCTGGTCGAGCCGACGGAGGTGACCGAGGAACCGGGGCGGGGGGTCAGCGGCCGGGTCGACGGCCGGCCGGTGCGGGTCGGGCAGCTCAGCGGTGATCTGCCCGACTGGGCGGAGCTGGCCCGGGACCGGGCCGAGCTGGCCGGCTGGTCGACGGTGTGGGTGAGCGACGACCACGGCCCGCTCGGCGCGATCCTGCTGGAGGACCCGGTCCGCCCGGACGCCCGGCGGACGGTACGCCGGCTGCGGGAGGCCGGGTTGACCCGGCTGCTGCTGCTCACCGGGGACCGACCGCGTACCGCCGAGCAGGTGGCCCGGCTGGTGGGGGTGGACGAGGCGCTGGCCCGGTGCTCCCCGGAGCAGAAGGTGGCCCGGGTCCGGCAGGAGTCGCGGCGGGCGGTCACCGTGATGGTCGGCGACGGGGTGAACGACGCGCCCGCGCTGGCGGCGGCGCACGTCGGGGTGGCGATGGGGGCCACCGGGGCGACCGCCTCGGCGGACGTCGCCGACGCGGTGATCACCGTGGACCGGCTGGACCGGCTCGCCGACGCCGTCGAGATCGCCCGGTACGCCCGTCGGATCGCGGTGCAGAGCGCCGCCGTCGGGATGGGGCTTGCGGTGCTGGCGATGCTGGTCGCTGCCGCCGGTCGGCTGCCGCCGGTGGCGGGCGCCTTCCTCCAGGAGGGCATCGACGTGCTGGTGATCCTCAACGCGCTCCGGGCGCTGCGCGGTGGGCTGCGCCGCCGGGACGTCCCGCCGGCCACCCGCGAGCTGCTCGACCGGTACGCCGGCCAGCACGCCGGGGTACGCGACGTGCTTGCCCGGGTACGCGACACCGCCGACCTGGTGGCGACCCGACCGACGGCCGAGGGGTGCCTGCCGGCGCTGCGCGACACGCACCGCCGGCTGACCGACGAGGTGTTGCCGCACGACAGCGCCGAGGAGCGGCAGCTCTATCCGGCGTTGACCGGGCCACTCGGCGGCGACGAGGCGACGTCCACGATGAGCCGGGAACACGTGGAGATCCACCGGCTGGTCGACCGGATCGGCGGTCACCTGGCCCAGGCGGACGGGCGGCTGCGCCCCGACCAGGTGCCCGACCTGCTCGCCAGCCTGTACGGGCTGGACGCGGTGCTGCGCCTGCACCTGGCCCGGGAAGAGGAGGACTACTCCTCCCTGGCCCCCGACCCGCCCACCCCGCCCGTTCCCGGCCACCGGTGAGCCGCCGACCCCGGCGGGCTGTCAGCGTTCGCGGACGACCGCGACCGGGCAGTGCGCGTGCTGGATGAGCTGCTGGCCGACCGAGCCGAGGAGCATCCCGCGCAGCCCGCCCCGGCCCCGGCTGCCGACCACCACGAGCTGCGCCTCCCGACTCGCCTCGACGAGCGCGGCGGCCGGTCGGGCCGGGGCGATCTCCACCGTGACCGGGACGTCGGGGAAGGTCTCCCGCCATCCGGCGAGGGCTTCCTCGATCTCGACCCGGTCCGCCGCGAGGGTCGCCTCGGCGTAGGGCTCGGACGGCCGCCAACGGTCGTCCGGCGGTGCGGAGGCCCGCAATACCCGCAGCGGGGTGTCCCGTTGGGCGGCCCGTTCGACGGCGAAACCGAGTGCCGTGCGGGCCTGGTCGGAGCCGTCGAAGCCGACCACCACCGGGCCGGCGGCCTTGGCCTGCCCCTCGCGGACCACCACCACCGGGCAGTGCCCGTGGGCGGCCACCGAGACCGCCGTGGAACCGGCGAGCAGGCCGGCGAAGCCACCGTGACCCCGGCTGCCGAGCACCAGCAACCCGGCCTCGGCGGAGCGTTCCTCCAGCACCAGCGCGGGCGGCCCGTCGAAGACCTCACCGTGCACGGCGACGCCGGGGCAGCCGGCAGCGGCGTCCGAGGCGGCCTTCTGCACCAACTCGTCGACCTGCCGTCGGGCGTCGTCGTCCGGCCAGATCCCCGGGGCCACCCCGGGACCGACCCACCCGGCGACGGTCAGCCACTCGAAGACGTACGCGAGGCGGACCGGGCGTCCGCTGCGCTGCGCCTCCGCCAGCGCCCAGTCCAGGGCGAACCCCGCGTCGGCGGAACCGTCGTAGCCGACCAGGATCTCGTCGGTGCTCATCGTCTCGTCCTCTCCTGGGTGCTGGTCACGGGGTGGTGGTGGTCCCGCTCTGGGCCGGTAGGCCGGCCCACAGCGGGCGGCGGCGGGTCACTGACCGTCCAGTTGGGCCGGCTGGGTCTCCCTGATCCAGCGCCACTCGGCGACCCGGGGGTCGTCCTCGCCGTACCGGCGGGTGTGATCGCGGCAGGCCTGCCGGGTGTCGACCATCTCCTGACGCAGGTGGGCGGCGCGGGCGGCCAGGCCGGGCACCCGGTCGATGACGTCGATGACTAGGTGGAAGCGGTCCAGGTCGTTGAGCATCACCATGTCGAACGGCGTGGTGGTGGTGCCCTCCTCCTTGTAGCCGCGCACGTGCAGGTTGTCGTGGTTGGCCCGGCGGTAGGTGAGCCTGTGGATCAGCCACGGGTAGCCGTGGTAGGCGAAGATGATCGGCTTGTCCCGGGAGAAGATGGTGTCGAACTCGTTGTCCGGCAGGCCGTGCGGGTGCTCCGACGACGGCTGGAGCCGCATCAGGTCGACCACGTTGACGACCCGCACCTTGAGCTCGGGCAGGTGCTGGTGGAGCAGGTCGGCGGCGGCGAGGGTCTCCAGGGTCGGCACGTCACCGGCGCAGGCGAGCACCACGTCGGGCTCCTGGCCGTCGTCGGTGCTGGCCCAGTCCCAGATGCCCAGGCCGCGCCGGCAGTGCTGGACCGCCTCGTCCATGGTCAGCCAGTTCGGCGCGGGCTGCTTGCCGGCCACCACCACGTTGATGTAGTGCCGGCTGCGCAGGCAGTGGTCCATGGTGGAGAGCAGGGTGTTGGCGTCCGGCGGCAGGTAGACCCGGACCACTTCGGCCTTCTTGTTGACCACGTGGTCGATGAAGCCGGGGTCCTGGTGCGAGAAACCGTTGTGGTCCTGCCGCCAGACGTGACTGGAGAGCAGGTAGTTCAGCGAGGCGATCGGCTCCCGCCAGGGGATGCCCCGGGTCACCTTCAGCCACTTGGCGTGCTGGTTGACCATCGAGTCGACGATGTGGATGAACGCCTCGTAGCTGGTGAAGATGCCGTGCCGGCCGGTCAGCAGGTAGCCCTCCAGCCAGCCCTCGCACAGGTGCTCGGAGAGCACCTCCATCACCCGGCCGTCGGGGGAGAGGTGGTCGTCGGTCGGCTCGATCCGGCCGACGAAGGCCCGGTCGGTGACCTCGAAGGCGGCCCCGAGCCGGTTGGAGGCGACCTCGTCCGGGCCGAACAGCCGGAAGGTCTGCGGGTTGGCGGTGATCACGTCGCGGACCCAGGTGCCGAGCACGCCGGCCGCACCGACCACCGGCTCACCCGGCTGCCGGACGTCGACGGCGTAGTCGCGGAAGTCCGGCAGGGTCAGGTCGCGCAGCACCCGTCCGCCGTTGGTGACCGGGTTGGCGCTCATCCGGTGCTCGCCCTTGGGCGGCAACGCGGCCAGCTCGGCGACCGGGGCACCGGTGGCGTCGAAGAGCTCCTCCGGTCGGTAGCTGCGCAGCCAGCGCTCCAACTCGGCCAGGTGCTCCGGGTTGTCGCGTACCTCGGCGATGGGCACCTGGTGGGCCCGGTAGGTCCCCTCGACCTGCTTGCCGTCGACCTGGGCCGGGCCGGTCCAGCCCTTCGGGGTCCGCAGGATGATCATCGGCCAGCGCGGGCGCTCGACCCGGCCGCCGGAGCGGGCCACCCGCTGGATCTCGGCGATCTCGTCGCAGGCGCGGTCCAGGGTGGCCGCGAGGAGTTGGTGCACCTGCTCCGGGTCGTCCCCGGCGACCAGGTACGGCTGGTAGCCGTGGCCGCGCATCAGGCCGAGCAGGTCCTCGGTGGGGATCCGGTCCAGCACCGTCGGGTTGGCGATCTTGTAGCCGTTGAGGTGCAGGATGGGCAGCACCGCGCCGTCCCGGGCCGGGTTGAGGAAGACGTTGGACTGCCAACTCCCCGCCAGCGGGCCGGTCTCCGCCTCCCCGTCGCCGATGACGCAGGCGACCAGCAGGTCCGGGTTGTCGAAGGCGGCACCGTAGGCGTGGCTCAGGGCGTACCCCAGCTCGCCGCCCTCGTGGATCGAGCCCGGCACCTCCGGTGCCACGTGGCTCGGGACGCCGCCGGGGAAGGAGAACTGGCGGAACAGCCGCTGCATGCCGGTCTCGTCGCGGCTGACCGAGTGGTACAGCTCGCTGTAGGTGCCCTCCAGCCAGGTGTTGGCGACCAGCGCCGGGCCGCCGTGGCCGGGGCCGGTGACGAAGATGGCCGACAGGTCGCGGTTGACGATGACCCGGTTGAGGTGCGCGTAGAGCAGGTTCAGGCCGGGGCTGGTGCCCCAGTGGCCGAGCAGCCGGGGCTTGACGTCCTCGGGGGTAAGCGGCTCGCGCAGCAGCGGGTTGTCCAGCAGGTAGATCTGCCCGACGGTCAGGTAGTTCGCCGCCCGCCAGTAGGCGTCCAGCCGGCGCAGCTCGTCGTCGGTCAGGGGGCTGTGCAGGTCGAGAGCGGTGTCCATGCTGCCAAAGCCTCTCGCGGGTCGGGGAGTTCTGCACCCGGAAGCGCCGTTTCGCCCCGGGCAGACCCAGTCTTCGCGTTCCGGGGGGTCACCGGTCAGGGCCGTTGGTCCCGGCGGCCGGGGACCTCATGCCCCGGCCGGTGCGGCGGAAACCAGGCCACGGACGACGATGACCGGTGCCGGTGCGTGGTAGAGCAGGGTCTGGCTCACCTCGCCCAGCATCCCCCGCCCCGGCTGGTCGCCCCGGGCGCCGACCAGCACCACCTGCGCCGACCGGGACTGCTCCACCAGGACTGTCCCGGGGGCGCCGTGCACGGTGTGGCACTCCGTCGGCACGTCCGGGTGGTGCCGGCCGACCTCGGCGACCAGCGCGGTGAGCAGGTCGTCGCCGTCGTCGGGCCACCCCGGCTCGACCACCCGCACCGCGACGACCCGGGCCGGTCGGCGGACGGCACAGCCGAAGGCGAAGTCGAGCGCGGCCCGGGAGCCGGGCGAGCCGTCCACGCCGACCAGCACCGGCCCCGGAGGCGGCGGGTCGGGGCGGACCACCAGCACCGGGCAGCCGGCCCGCGCGGCGAGCTGCACGGCCGGCGCATCGGCCGGCACGCACCTGCCGCAGCCGGCCATCCCGCCGTCCCCGATGGCCACCAGGAACGCCGTCTCGGAGCGGCGGACCAGGGCACCGACCGGGGCCCCCTCGACGATCTCACCGCTTACCGACACCCCCGCTTCGACCTCGTTCGCGGTGCTGGCGGCGCGGGCGATCAGCTCCTCGGCGGCGTCCCGGCTGCCGACCAGCGACGGGCCGGCGAGGGCGGCCTCCCAGTTGAAGGCGTGCAGCAGGGCCAGGTCCCGACCGTGGGCGGCGGCCTCCCGGGCGGCCAGCCGGACCACCGCGAGGTCGGTCGGTGTCGGGCCGACGCCGACCACCACCGGGCCGCCGGTGGATCCGGTCATCCGGTTCACCTCCCGGGCGTCCCGCACGGTACGGCCACGCCGTCCCCACCGACGCTAGTCGCGCGGGGCGGGTGGCGGAGCCCGATCGGCCGGACGGGCCTGGTCACGCCGGTGTACGCGTAGCACGACGGCGGTGGCGTTGTCGCTGCCGCCCGCGGCCAGGGTCGCGGCGAGCAGGGCGCGGACCGCCCGGGTCGGGTCCGGTTCGGAGAGCAGTTCCCGTAGCCGGTGGTAGTCGAGTTGGTCGCTGACCCCGTCGGTGCAGAGCAGCCAGGTGTCACCGGGGCGCAGCGGCACCCCGAGCAGGTCCGGGTCCGGCCGGTCGGGGTGGCCCAGGTAGCGCAGCAGTTGGTAGCGGGCGCGGACCGCCTCCGGGGAGTTCGCCGGCCACCAGCCGTGCAGCACGCCGAGCCAGGCCATCGTGTGGTCCACGGTGACCAGCTCCAGCAACCCGTCCCGCAGCCGGTACGCCCGGGAGTCGCCGAGCTGGACGATCCAGGCCAGCGCGCCGTCTGGCTCGGCGAGCAGGGCGGTCAGCGTGCAGCCGGCCAGCTCGTCCAGGGCGGCACCGGCCCGGCGTACCCGGATCTGTGCCTCGGTGACCGCGGTCCGCAGCTCGTGGGGGCCGACGGCGGGCCAGCCGGCGTGGACCAGCTCGTGCAGGGTGTCCCGCGCGGTGCTGCCGGCGATCCGACTGCCCTCGCCCTCGCCCATGCCGTCGACCACCGCCACGAACGGCAGTTCCGGGTCGACGTGCAGGACGTCGAAGTTGGCCGGGTAGCGGTCGCCGACCACGGAACCGCCGGCGACCTCCCACTCGAACCGGCCGACGGGCAGCCGGTGGGCCGCCTCGACGGGCTGGTCGGCGGTGCGGCGACGGAACACC
This sequence comes from Micromonospora sp. NBC_00421, assembly GCF_036017915.1. Taxonomy (NCBI): domain Bacteria; kingdom Bacillati; phylum Actinomycetota; class Actinomycetes; order Micromonosporales; family Micromonosporaceae; genus Micromonospora; species Micromonospora sp. NBC_00421. The sequence goes on along the minus strand of NZ_CP107929.1, from coordinate 3,848,539 downwards.
AGCGGACGGTAGCACCGCCGTCGGCCCGGACCGGGCGTCCGGCGTCGTGTCGGGTACCTGTCGATTTCGTCAACTCGGGTTGACAGGGGTTCGGTGTCAACGTAGGTTGACGGCATGAGTCAGGCGACGGAACTCGCGGCGGCAGCCGGCAGCACCGACCCCAGGGTCGGCCTGCGCGCGGTGCTCGCCCTGCGCCGGCTCCTCGAACGGCTGGAGGTGGTCCAGGTGGACAACGCCCGACGGCAGGGCTGGTCCTGGCAGGAGATCGCCGACGCGCTCGAGGTCAGCCGGCAGGCGGTCCACAAGAAGCACGCCGGGCGACCGGCGGTCCGCGGCACCTGGGAGGAATGATGTTCGAACGGTTCACCGACCGGGCCCGGGCGGTCGTCCAGCGCGCGGTCGAGCAGGCCCGGAGCGACGGACGACGCCCCGTCGGCACCGAACACCTGCTGCTCGCCGTGCTGGCCGATGGCGACGGGCTCGCCAGCCGGGTGCTCGTCGAGGCCGGCCTCGACGCCGACGACCTGCGCGCCCGGGTCCGGCGGCACGTCGGCGACGGCGGGCTCGGGCTCGGCGAGGCGGACGCCGCTGCGCTGCGTGAGATCGGCATCGACCTGGCGGCCATCGTCGCCCGGATCGAGGACTCCTTCGGCCCGGACGCCCTGCGCGAGGCCGTTCCGGCACCCCGTCGGCGGTGGCGGCTGCGGCGGCCGGTCGGCGGGCCGTTCTCGCCCCGCTCCCGCAAGGTGCTGGAGTTGGCGCTGCGCGAGGCGCTGCGGCTGCGCCACCGCCACATCGGCACCGAACACATCCTGCTCGGTCTGCTCCGCGAGGGCGGCGGACTGGGCGCGGTGGTGCTGACCGAGGCGGGCGCGGACCTCGGCGACCTGCGCCGACGGGTCGAGTTGGCGCTCCGCACGGTGGCCTGAGCCGCCGACCGGCCCCCGGCCCACTCAAACCTGTTTGCGGTCAATGCAACGTCGACCGTCGTCGGGTCGCTGAGCGGGCCGGGGTGCTGCACACTTGCGCCGTGGACGGTGCAGAGCAGAAGCGTACGGTGACCGGCGACAACCGCGCCCCGCGCTCGGCGGTGGTGGTCAACCCGACGAAGGTGGCCGACCTCGACGAGTTCCGCCGGACCGTGGACGAGGCTCTCGCCGCCGCCGGTTGGCCGGCCCCGACCTGGTACGAGACCACCGCCGAGGACCCCGGCCGGGGGCAGACCGAGCAGGCCGTCGCCGCCGGGGCCCAGCTGGTCTTCGCCTGCGGCGGCGACGGCACGGTGATGGCCTGCGTCACCGCGCTGGCCGGCACCGACGTGGAGCTCGCCGTGCTGCCGCAGGGGACCGGCAACCTGCTCGCCGCCAACCTGGGGCTCTCCAACGACCTGGCCGCCGGCCTGCAGGTGGCCGTCGAGCGCGGACGCCGCCGGCTGGACGTGGGCGTCGTCGACGACAAGTGCTTCGCGGTGATGGCCGGGATGGGCTTCGACGCGCAGATGCTGGCCGACACCTCCGAGACCACCAAGGCCCGGATCGGCTGGCCCGCGTACGTGGTGGGGGCCGCGAAGCACCTGCGGGACCGCCCGATGCGGCTCACCATCCGGATCGACGACCGGCCCCCGGTGCGCCGTCGCGCCCGTACCGTGCTGGTCGCCAACGTCGGGCGGCTCCAGGGCGGGGTACGCCTGCTCACCGACGCCGAGCCCGACGACGGCTGGCTCGACGTCGCGGTGCTCACCCCCAACCGGGTGCGGCACTGGCTCGCCATGGGCTGGGCCCTGGTCCGCCGGCAGGGCAGTGTCCCCCGGATGGAGGTCCACCGGGCCCGCAAGGTCGTCATCACCAGCAACCGCGCCCAGCCCCGGCAGCTCGACGGCGACCTGATCGCGCCGGGCCGGACCCTGGCCGCCGAGATCAGACCCGAGTCGCTCTGGCTCTGCGTGCCGCGTCCGGCCCAGGACCCCGACCTGGCCCACGACGCCGACGCGGCGGCGAAGCGCGGTGAGAAACTGGTCGAGGAAGCCCGCCGTGAGTAGCACCAAGCTCGTCCCCGAGACCCGGTTGATGGCGTCGGACGACCTCTCCGCCGACGACGCCTGGCGTACGCTGCGCCGGCTCGGTGGCTGGCACCTGCTGCGCGACGGCTTCATCCGGTTCCGCTACGGCGACGGGTTCAGCCACTCCCGGGCCTTCGCCCTGCAACTCTGCCTCGCCGTGGTCCCGTTCCTGATCGCGCTCACCGGTCTGATCAGCGACCTGGGCGTCGAGGAGGGCGGCCGGGTGGTCGCCGACACCGTGCTGGCGCTTACCCCCGGGCAGAGCGAGCAGGTGGTGCAGGACCTGCTCGGCGACAGCGACCGCACCGAGAGCAAGGGCGAGTTGGCGCTGACCCTCGGTCTGATCACCGGCCTGGTGGCGTTGACCACCACCATGGCCCAGATCGAACGCGGCGCGAACCGGATCTACGGGGTGGAACGGGACCGTCCGGCGCTGCGGAAGTACCTGCGGGCGGCGGTGCTCGCCGTGGTCGCCGGCCTGCCCGCGCTGGCCGGGTTCCTGATCCTGGTCGGCGGCGGGGCGATGGGCGAATCGGTGCAGCGGCACTACGAGTGGGGTGACCTCGCCGCCGGCGTCTGGGAGGCGGTGCGCTGGCCGCTGAGCCTGGTGCTGACAGTGGTCGCGGTGGCGGTGATCTTCCGGCACGCCCCCCGGCGTAAGCAGCCCGGCCTGTCCTGGCTCTTCTTCGGCGCCGGCATCGCCACCGCCCTGTGGTGGCTGGCCAGCCTGCTGCTCGCCGGGTACGTCAAGTTCGGCGGCGGCTTCGGCCAGACGTACGGGGCGTTGACCGGGATGATGGCGTTGCTGCTCTGGGCCAACCTCACCGGCATGGCGCTCTTCGGCGGGCTGTCCTTCGCCGCCCAGTTGGAGGCGATGCGGATCGGCGCTCCCGAGCCGGCCCAGCCCGACCTGTGGGAGCCCGAGGCCGAGCAGGTGGAGCTTCGACACCGGTGAGATGACAGCACTCTGACCCCGCCACACCGGACGGGCGTGTACGGGGCGGCGGAATCGGGTACAGCGCGCCTCGCCACGTCGACGCAGGGAGGTGCGGGTTGACCGCGGTCAAGGAGACGACGGCCCGACGGCCGCTCGGCCATTTCGCCGAACGGAGCGTCGCCGGCCTGTTGGCCGTGGCCGGCGCGGGCGTCGGTTTCGGGCTGTTGCTGATGCTCGTCAGGTTCAAATGGAGCCCGATGTACCACGCCGACCACGAGGCGGCCGAGTGGTTCAACGGGCTCGTCGCGCCGCACCACGCGCTCGTCACCGTGCTCCAGGCGGTCACCGACCTGGGCGGTCGGCCGGTGCTGATCTGGCTGGTCACCATCGCGGTGGTCACCCTGCTGATCCGCCGCCAGTCCCGGTTGGCGGTCTACCTGATCGTGACCGGGGTGGGCGGGCTGATTCTCGACCCGTCGCTCAAGGCCCTGGTCGGCCGGCTCCGGCCGGTGGTCGACGTGCCGGTGGCCAGCGCCCCCGGCAACAGCTTCCCCAGTGGGCACGCGCTCGGCTCGTTCGTCGCGTACGGGGCGCTGCTGCTGGTCTTCCTGCCGGCCATGTCGCCCCGCTGGCGCAAGCCGGCGATCGCCATCGCGGCCGTGCTGGTGGCGCTGGTCGGGCTGACCCGGATCGCGCTGGGCGTGCACTTCGTCTCCGACGTGCTCGGTGGCTGGCTGCTCGGTGCGGCCTGGCTCGGTGTCACCGCGTACGCCTTCCGGCTGTGGCGGCGCGAGCGCGGCCGGCCGGTGCCGCCGCTGACCGAGGGGCTGGAGCCGGAGGCCGGCGACAAGCTCACCCCGGCCCCGGCCGAGGAGCACGTGCTGGAGCACCCCCGCTCGGCCGTGGCCGAACTGCTCGTCGGCTGGGTGATCATCTTCGGTGCCCTGTACGCCTTCGGCAGCTACGTCAGCTACCACGCCAAGGGCACCGTCTTCGAGACCCTGGACACCGACGTGCCGCGTTGGTTCGCCGACCGGCACACCGACTTCCTCACCGAGCTGAGCTGGTGGTGGAGCAAGTTCGGCGACACCCACGCCATCCTGATCGTCTCGCTGGTCTTCTGCCCGCTGGTGCTGGCCATCTGGAAGCGGTGGCGGCCCGTGCTCTTCGTGGTGCTGGCGCTCTTCGGCGAGCTGAGCCTCTTCCTCGCCTCGGCCCGGGTGGTGGAGCGGCCCCGCCCGGCGGTGGAGAACCTGGACGGGCAGATGCCCACCTCGTCCTTCCCGTCCGGGCACATCGCGGCGACCACCTGCCTCTGGCTGGCCGTCGCGATCATCGTGTTCGTCCGTACCGACCGCTGGTGGCGTTGGCTGTTCGTGGCGCTCGCCGTGATCATGCCGGTCGGGGTGGCGGTCTCCCGGATGTACCGGGGGATGCACCACCCGACGGACTTCATGGGCGCGCTCATCCTCAGCGGCCTCTGGATCGGGCTGCTCTACTGGGTGATCCGCCCCAACGCCGACGTGTACGAGGGCAACCGGCCCGAGATCGAGTCGGAACAGGTCGACGAGCTGGACGACGAGCTGGCCAAGGCCGGCCGCCCGGATTGAGCCGTCGACAGTGCTGCGGATGATGACCTGGAACATCAGGACCGGCGGCCGGGACCGCACCGGCCCCGGCCGGCTGGACCTGGTGTCCCGGGTCGTCGCCGCGCAGGCCCCCGACGTGCTGGCCGTGCAGGAGCTGCGCGGCTTCGACCGGCCGGGGGTGCTGGCCGGGTTCGCCGACCGGCTGGGGATGCGCCCGCACCTGGCCCGCGCCTGCTTCGGTCAGCCGGTGGCCGTGCTGGTCCGCCCGCCGTGGCCGACCCGCTCGGCGGGGCCGGTCCGTCGGCCGTTCCACCACGCGGCGCAACGGGTGGAACTGGCCACCACCGCCGGCCCGCTCACCGTGCTCAGCGCGCATCTCGACCCGTACGCCGGGTGGCGGCGGCGGGTGGAGGCCGGCTGGCTCGCCGGGGCGCTGCGCCGCGCGCCGGGGGAGCTGGCCCTGGTCGCCGGGGACCTGAACACCCTCGACCCGGGCACCGAGCACGCCGACCGGGTGGCCCGGCTGCCCGAGGCGTACCGGCGGCGGCACCTGCGCCGCGACGGGCGGACCGTGGAGACCCGGGCGGTGGCCCGGCTGCTCGCCGCCGGCCTGGTCGACCTCTGGACCCACCACGCCGGCGGGCCGGCCGATCCGACCCACGCCGGTGGGCCGGCCGATCCGACCCACGCCGGCGGGCCGGCCGAGGCCGGGCTGACCGCGCCGACCCGGCACGGCGGCGGCGTCGAGTTCTCCGGCATGCGACTGGACTACCTGCTCGGCACCCCGGCGCTCGCCGCCCGGCTGCGGGACTTCCACGTGGTACGCGGCGGCGACACCGAGTACGCCTCCGACCACTACCCGGTCGTCGCTGAGCTGGACCTCGACCCGGCCTGACGGGCTCGTCGCGGATGCCCGCCGGCTGCACGCCGCCGCACCGGTCATCGCACCGAGCCGCACCGGTCATCGCACCGAGCCGCGCTGGTCATCGCACCGAGCCGGGCTCATCCTGGTGCCTTTGCGCCTGGGTGGCCCGTCCGGTCGGCGACGCGGTGCACCCCGCGGGGCACCCTGTCCGGTGGCCACCATCTCGGCACGTCCTTATGCCGCCGGGGCATAAATATGACAAGCAGGCATGTCTACTCCGGGCAAGTGGTACCCACCATGCCGCGTGTGCGGCAGCCGCTGCCCGGGGTCCTCCTGCCGTCCGGCCCGGTGGGGCACGACGTCGGGTGCGGCACCAGATCCGGTTCCGCCGTCGTCAGAGGAGCAGGTTGACCAGGACGGTCAGGACGATCGAGGCGAGCACCGAAAAGAGGATCATCAGGAGGCAGCCGAAGCCGCCACCGGGGCGGCACGATCGGGTCCCGTTCCCCGGTGAGCACGAGGGTGGGCGCGGTGATCCGGGCAGGTCCGTCTCCACCGCGTGGCGTACCGAGTGCGAGACGGTGGTGGCGACCCGCCACGGCCGGGCGTCGAGGACGTCGCGGCGCAGGATCGGCACCTGCCAGGGGTTCCGGCTGACGTCGGCGGCCGGGTGGGACGCCATCGCGTCCCCACCCAGGCCGGCCGTCGGGCGCGGCGCGGCGAGGGCGCGCCGCAATGCGCCGGGGCCGGCACCGGTCGGGTGCGGGTCGGGACGGGTGCGCGACCCGTCCCGACCCGCCACCGTGGTCACAGTTCGCGGAGTCGGGGCAGCAACTGCTCCTGCGCCCAGTCCAGGAACATCGGCTGGCTGTCCCCGCCGACCTGGAGGAGCGCCACGTGGGTGAAGCCGGCGTCGACGAAGGAGCGGAACGCCTCGACGTGCCGCTCGACGTCGGGGCCGCAGGGGATGCCCTCGGCGACGTCCTCCTCCCGGACGAACTGGGTGGCGGCGGCGAAGGCGTCCGGGTCGGGCAGGTCGGCGTTGACCTTCCAACCGCTGCCGAACCAGCGGAACTGGTCGTGCACGATCTTGCGGCACTCGGCCTCGTCGGGGCCGTAGCAGATGGCCACCTGGCCGTAGCGGGGCTGCCCGGCGCCGCCCGCGTCGTCATAGAGCTGGATGATCCGGGAGTCGGGTTCGGTGGCGACGATGCCGTCGGCGTACTCGGCGGCCAGCGCGGCCGACGACGGCCCGGACGCGGCGACGGCCATCGGCACGGGTCGTTCCGGGCGGTCCCAGACGAAGGCGTCGGGGACGTCGAAGTGGTTGCCGGAGAAGGTCAGCGTCTCGCCGTTGAGCAGCGGACGGATGATCTGGAGCGCCTCGGAGAACATCTCGTGCCGCTGTTGCACGTGCGGCCAGCCGCCGACCACGTGCTCGTTGAGGTTCTCCCCGGCGCCGAGGCCGAGGGTGAACCGGCCGTCGGAGAGCACCCCGATGGTGCTGGCCTTCTGCGCCACCACCGCCGGGTGGTAGCGGCGGATCGGGCAGGTCACGAACGACATCAGCTCGGCCCGGCTGGTGGCGTGGGCGACCGCGCCCAGCACCGACCAGGCGTAGGGGGAGTGGCCCTGCGCGTCGAGCCACGGGTAGTAGTGGTCGGACATGACCAGCTGGTCGAAGCCGGCCGCCTCCGCCCGTACCGCGTGGTCGACCAACTGTTTGGGGCCGGTCTGTTCGCACATCAGGGTGTAGCCGACGCTGACCATCCTGGTTTTCTCCTTCCGGGCGACGATCGTCTCCGGATACCCCTGCCCGGTGCCGGTCAACCTCGGATGCCCGCCGCTTCACCCGACGGGGTGCCCACCGGCGGAACCCGGTCACCACGAGGATGGACTCTTGACGGTGCCGGGACTGGCGTCTAGCCTCCGACTTAACCGGTTCAGGCTGGTGGTGTCACATCCTGTGGTGGGGATGGCCGATCCCGGTGGTGACCCGCGTCCGGCGTGGGTCACCACCGGGAGGGGCAGGACCAGCTCCGTAACTTAACCGGTTGCCTTCCCGATTCCATCGGCCTACGCTGATCCGCACGCGGCCTGGGAGTCCGGCGGCGGCTGTCGGGCTACAGCCGAGCGCCACCGTCACACCATCGCCACCCCGCCAGGGCAACGGGGTCGACCTTCCTGAGGAAACCCATGAAGAAGCGACTTTCCGTCGCCGGCGTCGCCCTGCTCACCGTGCTCGCCGCCGTGTTCGCCTTCGGGCAACCGGCCCAGGCCGCGGCCGGCTTCTCGGTCTCCGGTGGCAAGCTCTACGACGCCAACGGCAACGAGTTCATCATGCGTGGCGTCAACCACGCCCACACCTGGTACCCGCAGCAGACCACCTCCTTCGCCAACATCAAGGCGCTCGGCGCGAACACCGTGCGGGTGGTGCTGGCCAGCGGTGACCGCTGGACCAAGAACACCGCCGCCGACGTCAGCAACGTCATCTCGCTCTGCAAGGCCAACAAGCTGATCTGCGTGCTCGAGGTGCACGACACCACCGGCTACGGCGAGCAGGCCGGGGCGATCACCCTGGACCGGGCGGTCGACTACTGGTTGAGCATCGCCAGCGCCCTCCAGGGCCAGGAGCGGTACGTCATCGTCAACATCGGCAACGAGCCGTACGGCAACCAGGGCTACGCCACCTGGGCCACCGACAACGCCAACGCGATCAAGCGGCTGCGCGCCGGCGGCATCGCCCACACGATCATGGTGGACGCGCCGAACTGGGGTCAGGACTGGTCGTTCACCATGCGGGACAACGCGGCAGGCGTGTTCGCCGCCGACCCGCAGAAGAACACGGTCTTCTCCATCCACATGTACGGCGTCTTCGACACCGCCGCCGAGATCAGCGACTACCTGGGCCGGTTCCGCACGGCCAAGCTGCCGATCGTGGTGGGCGAGTTCGGCTTCGACCACTCCGACGGCAACCCCGACGAGGACACCATCCTGTCCTACACCCAGGCCAACGGGATCGGCTACCTCGGCTGGTCGTGGAGCGGCAACGGTGGCGGCGTGGAGTACCTCGACATGACCACCAACTTCAACCCGGCCGCCCTGACCACCTGGGGCCAGCGGATCTTCAACGGTGCCAACGGCATCAAGGCGACGTCGAAGGAGGCGTCGGTCTACTCCGGCACCACCCCGACCACCCCGCCGACCACGCCGCCCACCACCCCGCCGACGACTCCACCGACCACCCCGCCGACCACGACCCCGCCGACCACCCCGCCCGTCACGACTCCGCCGGCGACCGGTGGCTGCACGGCGACCTACGCGATCACCGGTTCGTGGCAGGGCGGTTTCCAGGGTGAGGTCAGGGTGACCGCCGGCAACGCGGCCATCAGCGGCTGGACCACGAAGTGGACCTTCGCCAACGGCCAGACCGTCAACCAATCCTGGAACGCCACGCTGAGCAGCAGCGGCAGCACCGTGACCGCCCGCAACGTCGACTACAACGGCCGGCTCGGCGCCGGCGCCAGCACCGCCTTCGGCTTCATCGGCAGCTGGAACGGCAGCAACCCGGCCCCCACGGTGACCTGCACCGCGAGCTGAGCGCACGTCCGATCCACCGGTGGCCGGGTCCGTCCGGACCCGGCCACCTCCTTCTCCGGTACGCCCACCGCGCCGACCCCGTCCAGCCCCGACCGGCCCGGTTCAGTCGACGGCGTCGACCTCCAGGAGCAGCGCCTGCTCCGGGTGCAGGGCGGGCAGTTGCAGGCCCACCGTCGCCAGCACCGACCCGCCCAGCGTCACGCCGGGCAGCCAGCGGGGTTCGGTGATCTGCAACGTCGCCGGCTCCGGCACCCCCTCGGCGGGTCGGACGGCGTACCGGCGGGTCGGGTCGAGACCGGGCAGCCGGACCGGGCCGGGGGTCTGCGTGGCGGAGGTGGCCAGCCGGGACACCGCGTACACCGCGCGGGAGCGGTCGTGGGCGACCACGCCGTGCGCCTGGACGGCCGGGTCCGGGTGGTCGAGCCGGATCACCCGGCCGGTGTGCAGCAGCGGCCGGAGCCGCTTGTGCAGGGCCACCCAGCCGGCCAGCTCGGCCCGTTCGACATCGCTGATCGCGACGATGTCCCACTCGATGCCGTGATGGCCGAAGAGCGCGGTGACCGCCCGGAAGCCCAGGGCGTGCACCCGGCCGGTGGTGTGCGAGCGCTCCGGGCCGATGTGCGTGCCGACCAGCTCCGGGGGCAGCAGCAGGCCGGTCCAGCGTTGGATCGACAGCCGTTCCAGGGCGTCGTTGCAGTCGCTGGCCCAGACCCGGTCGGTACGCCGCAGGATCTCCAGGTCGACCCGGGCCCCGCCGGACGAGCAGCTCTCGATCTCCAGGTGCGGGTGCCGGGCGCGCAACTCGTCGAGGAGCCGGTAGGCCGCCAGGGTCTGCGCGTGCACCCCGGGCCGACCGGCGTGCCCGGCCTCGGTGAGGTCCCGGTTGTGGTCCCACTTGAGATAGTCGATCCCGGGGTGTTCGGTAAGCAGCGCGTCGAGCCGGTCGAGCAGGTGTGCGTACGCCGCCGGGTGGGCCAGGTCCAGCACCTGCTGATGCCGCCACGGCAGGGGCAGCCGGCCGGGCGTGGTGAGCACCCAGTCGGGGTGGGCGCGGAACAGGTCGGAGTCGGGGTTGACCATCTCCGGCTCGACCCAGAGCCCGAACTGCATGCCGTGCCCGCGTACGTGGTCGACGAGGGGTGCCAGCCCGGTGGGCCAGACGTCGGCGTCGACCTGCCAGTCGCCCAGGCCGGCCCGGTCGTGCCGGCGATTGGTGAACCAGCCGTCGTCGAGGACGAACCGCTCGACCCCCACCTCGGCGGCCCGGTCGGCGAGCGCCCGCAGCCGGTCCAGGTCGTGGTCGAAGTAGACCGCCTCCCAGACGTTGAGGGTGACCGGGCGCGGCGTGCGGGGGTGCTCCGGGCGGGCGCGCAGGTGGGTGTGCAGCACGTCGCTGAGCCCGTCCAGCCCGGTGGTGGAGTGCGCCGCGTAGAGCAGCGGGGTGGCGTACTCGTCGCCGGGGCCGAGGACGATCTCGCCGGGGGCGAGCAGTTCCCCGCCGCCCAGGGTGGACTCCCCGGTCGGCCGGCGTTCGGCGGCGGTCACATGGTCACCGCTCCACGCGGTGTGCACCGCCCACACCTCGCCGTGGCCGAAGCCGAATCCGGCGGTGCCGGCGACGAGCAGCAGGGTGGCGTCGTGCCCGGTACGGCCGTGCCGGCCCTCGCGGACCCAGGCGCCCTGCGGCCACGGGTGCCGTTGCGGCGCGCGTTCGCGGCACCAGCGCCCGGTCAGGTCGAGCAGTTCGGTGGCGACCGGTGGCACCGGCAGCACCGGCGTCAGCTCGCGTACCTCGTAGGGTTTCTCGGCGTCGTTGCGCAGCCGGTGCCGCACGGTCAACACCCCGGCCGGGTCGAGGGTGATCTCGACGGTCAGGGTCAACCCCGCGCCCGGGTCGGTCGCCCGCACGCTCGCCCGCGCCGTGCCGTTGTCGGTGCCGGGGTCGTCGACGTCGAGGTTGTCGAGGTGGAAGGCGGTGGACCAGTCGCGGCCGGCGCGGTGGCCGGCGAGACCGGGCCGGCCGCTCCAGCCGGCGCTCGCCTCGGGCAGCAGGGACAGCACGGTCGGCGCGTCGAAGCTGCTCGGCACCACCGGCGGCACGGTGGCGTCGACCAGGGCCGGCAGGTCGTCGGCGGGCAGCGGACCGAGGTCGTCCCCCCAGTGGACGATCCGGGGCAGCCCCGGGCCGCGTGCGTCGAGCACCAGGCTGGTGCGGCCCCGGCGCAGGTGGATCACGGTCGGATCGGTCATGGCGCTCATCTCCGGTGCGGGCACCCCGGCATCCGTCACGGTCGGTCGCCGTCGTCGCGCTGTGCGGGAGCGGGGCGATGTGGGTGAGGTCGCCGGGTGTCAGTACCGCGCGAGAGCGGTATGCCTGTGGGTCATATTCATGCCTGCCAGGAATACCGCTCTCGCGCGCATGTGTGGGTGGGTGGGGGCGGTGGTGACCTCAGCCTTTGGACGCTCCCAGCGTCAGGCCCTTGACGAACTGCTTCTGCAACAGGAAGAAGATCACCAGGGTGGGGATGGCGACAAGCACCGAGCCGGCCGACACCAGGTTGTTGTCGGTGAAGAACTCGCCGCGCAGGTTGTTCAGCGAGCTGGTGACCGGGAACTTGTCGCCGGTACGCATCAGCACGGTGGCCCAGAAGAACTCGTTGTAGATCCAGGTCACCTCCAGGGTGGCCAGGGCCGCCAGCGCCGGCCGGCACAGCGGCATGGTCACCTGCCAGTACTGCCGCCAGATGCTCGCCCCGTCCACCATTGCCGCCTCGTAGAGGTCGCGGGGCAGCGCCTTCATGTAGTTGCTCAGCACGAAGACGCAGAAGCCGCACTGGAAGGCGACGTTGACCAGGATCAGCCCCCAGTAGCTGTCGTAGAGCAGTTCCGAGTCGCTCATGAACTCCGGCAGCGGCACCTGCGTGAAGATCCGGAACAGCGGGATCAGCAGCGCCTGCTGGGGCAGCAGGTTGGCGGCGGTGAAGAGCCCGAGCAGGACGATGTTGAGCTTCCAGGAGAACCGGGCGATCACGAACGCCACGCAGGAGGCGAGGAAGAGGGTCAGCAGCACCGCCGGGACGGTGATGTAGACCGAGTTGAGGAAGTGCTTGCCGAACTCGGCGGTCCGCCAGGCGGTGACGTAGTTGTCGAACGTCCACCCGCCGAGCGAGACGTACCCGTTGGCGGCGGTGTAGGCGTACGAGCGCAGCGAGGTCAGCACCGCCCAGAGGATCGGGAACAGCCAGCCGACCGCGACCGTGCCGAGGAACAGGTGCAGCACCACCCGGGCGGGGCGCAGCGGCGGTCGACGCGGGGCCGGCTTCGATGCCGGCCCCGACGCCTGCGGACGGGTCGTGGTCGACGTGCTCATCGCCGGCCCTCCCTCATGACGACGGCCAGGTAGATGGTGATGAAGACAAGCGAGATGGCAAGCATGATGGTCGCCAGGGCGGAGCCGAAGCCGATCCGGCTCGCCTCGCCTACCACGTTCTGGGTGACCAGGGCCGAGATGAGCTCCAACCCGTTGCGGCCCTTGTTGATCACCCAGACCAGGTCGAACGCGCGCAGCGACTCGATCACGGTCACCACCAGCACGATGATGTTGATGGGCCGCATCACCGGGAAGACCACCCGGAAGAAGGTGCTGGTCTCCGAGGCCCCGTCGACCGAGGCGGCCTCCCGCAGCGACGGGTCGACCCCCTTGAGTCCGGCCAGGTAGAGCAGCATGATGTAGCCGACGTGCCGCCAGCCGGCCGCCACCAGCACCGCCCAGATGTTGACGTGCGGGTCGCCGTACCAGTCGGTCTGGCCGCCCAGGACGGCGTTGAGCAGCCCCTGGTCGCGGGAGTAGATGAGCTGCCAGACGAAGCCGATCAGTGCCAGCGAGAGCACCACAGGCAGGTAGAGCGCGGTCTGGTAGAACCGGCTGCCCCGGATCTCCTTGTCGAGCAGCACGGCGAGGAACATCCCGAGCGGGGTGGCCACCACGAACAGTGCGGCCAGCCAGAGCAGGTTGTGCTGCATCGCCGGCACGAACGGCGGATAGTTGCCGACCACGTCGGCGTAGTTCCGGCCGCCCACCCAGTCGATCTCGCTCAGGGGGCCGATGCCGTCCCAGTCGGTGCCGGAGAGCGCCACGGTGGCCAGCGCGGGCAGCCAGACCAGACCCACCACCAGCAGCAGCGGTACGAGCACCATCAGCGTGATCACCACGCGGTCGGTGCGGGACAGGAGCCGTAGCCGCCGGCCACGACCACCCCGGGAGGGGCTGGTCGGGGCCGGCGACGCCACGGCGTGATCCGCTTGGATCAGGGGCAGGTCGGACACGACGGTCCTCCCCCTCTCGCCGTCAGCTGGTGAAGATCGACTTCTTCTGGTTCTCGATGCTGTTGACCAGCCCGTCGATGTCCCTGGGGTTCTTGATGAACTGCTGGAGGGCCGGGATGATCACGGTGGAGGCGAAGTCCGGCCGGGTGTCCCGGTCGAGGAACTGGGCGATCTCGGTGGCCGAGCCGACCAGCTCGGCGGCCTTCTTCTGCAGGGCGGTGTAGCCGCTGGTGTCCGCGCCGCTGTTGGCGACCAGGGTGGTCGGGTCGTTCTTCACGGTGATGTCGGCGGCCTCCTTGGAGCCGACGTACTCCAGCAGCTTCCTGGCGTTGGCCTCGGCCTTGGGCTTGCGGGCCAGCATGTAGCCGTCGATCGGCGCGTCCAGCGCCTTGGCCCCGATGGCCGGGTCGATCTCGGGGAAGGTGAAGAAGTCGATGTCGTCCTGCTCGTCGTTGCCGAACTGCTGGGCGACGAAGAGGCCGAGCAGGTACATGCCGCTCTTCTTCTGCTGCAACGACTGGGCGGCCTCCTGCCAGGTGCGGCCCAGGCTGTCCGGCTGGTGCAGCGGGAGCAGGCCGTTCCAGGTGTCGAAGACCTTCTTGACCTTGTCGGAGGTCCACGCCTCCTTGCCGGCCATCAGGTCGATGTGGAACTGGTAGCCGTTGATCCGCAGGTTGAGGATGTCGAAGGTGCCCATCGCCGGCCAGCCGTCCTTGTCGGCGAAGGCGATCGGGGTGAGGCCGTCCTTCTTCATCTGCGCGCCGAGGGCGGTGAACTGGTCGATGGTGGTCGGCACCTGGTAGCCGTGCTGCTTCCAGACCGACTTGCGGTAGAAGACCGCCCACGGGTAGTACGACGACGGTACGAAGTACTGCTTGCCGTCGTCCCCGGTGGACGCCTTCCTGAACGCGTCGGAGTAGCCGGAGAGCTTGCCCCACACGTCGCTGATGTCGCCGGTCAGGCCCTTGGCGGCGAAGAACCGCATCCGGTAGCCGGCGAACCACATGAACACGTCGTCCGGCTTGCCCTGGAGGTAGTTGTTGATGTTCTCCTGGTAGGTGTTGTGGTCCACCGTGTTGATCTTGGGGGCGACGCCGGACGCGGCCTTGAACCCGTCCATCACCTTGGCGATCACCGCCTTCGGCTGCGGGTCGGACTGGTTGGAGCCGACCGACACCTCCTTGCTGTCGCCGCCCGAGCCGGAGCCGGAGTCGGAACCGCAGCCGGCGAGCAGCCCGGTGCCGAGCAGCGCGCCCGCGCCGACCCCGGTGAGCAGGGAGCGTCGGCCGATGCCGGCGACGGAGGACGGTACGAGCCGGGCGAGGTACTCGGCTTCGGTGCGGGGACGGGACATGGTGCCTCCTGCGGATGAAGAGGTGCGCTGCGCCCGAAGGGCCGTCAGTGGTGGGGGAGCGGCAGTTCGGAAATGCCAACATAGATCCACCGAGAACGAACATTGGCAAACACGAACTCCCGGTGGCGCTTGAAGCTACCCGTCCGTGCCGCCCTGTCAAGGGGGCAGCTCCGGATCGATATCTGTGTGCTGACAGGCGATCCGAGCGGTAAACGTTGGAAAGATGGTCGATGTTGGAAAGTGTTGACTTGATCGTCCGCTGGGGGCACGCTCTGCACTCATGCGGCAACACGGCAGCTGGCAGGGCGACGGGATCCACTTCGGCGCCGACTACAACCCCGAGCAGTGGCCTGAGCAGGTCTGGGCCGACGACGTCGCGCTGATGCGCCGGGCCGGGGTCGACCTGGTCTCCGTCGGGATCTTCTCCTGGGCGCTGCTCGAACCGTCCCCCGGCCGGTACGAGTTCGGCTGGCTCGACCGGGCCCTCGACGTGCTGCACGCCGGCGGCATCCACGTCGACCTGGCCACCGCCACCGCCAGCCCGCCCCCGTGGCTGGCCCACCGGCACCCCGAGACGCTGCCGCGTACCGTCGACGGCACCGTGCGGTGGCCCGGCGGGCGGCAGGCGTACTGCCCCAGCTCGCCGATCTTCCGGGAGCGTTCGCTCGCCCTGGTCGAGACCGTCGCCGACCGCTACGCCGAGCACCCCGCGGTGGTCATGTGGCACGTCTCCAACGAGCTGGGCTGCCACAACGTGCACTGCTACTGCGACGTCAGCGCCGAGGCGTTCCGGGGCTGGCTGCGCGGGCGCTACGGTGACCTCGACCGGCTCAACGACGCCTGGGGCACCGCCTTCTGGAGCCAGCGTTACCACGACTGGGCCGAGATCAACCCGCCCCGGGCCACGCTGACCATGGCCAACCCCACCCAGCAGCTCGACTTCCTGCGGTTCTCCTCCGACGAGCAGCGCGCCCAGCTCCGCGCCGAGCGGGAGGTGCTCAAGCGGCGGGTCCGCCAGCCGGTCACCACCAACTTCATGATCGGCATGGCCAAGCACATGGACTACCACTCTTGGACGTCCGACGTGGACCTGGTCGCCAACGACCACTACCTGATGGCCACCGACCCGAACGCCCACCTCGGCCTGTCGTTCGCCGCCGACCAGACCCGGGGCGTCGCCGGCGGTGCCCCGTGGCTGCTGATGGAGCACTCCACGAGCGCGGTCAACTGGCAGCCCCGCAACGTCGCCAAGACTCCCGGCCAGCTACGCCGCAACAGCCTCGCCCACGTGGCGCGCGGCGCCGACGGGGTGCTCTTCTTCCAGTGGCGGGCCTCCCGGGCCGGCGCGGAGAAGTACCACTCCGCCCTGGTCCCGCACGCCGGCCCGGACACCAAGGTCTTCGACGAGGTCTGCCGGCTCGGCGCCGACCTCAAGGCCCTGGCCGAGGTACGCGGCAGCCGGGTCGAGGCCGAGGTGGCGATCCTGTTCGACTGGGAGGCCTGGTGGGGGGTCGAGTTGGACTCCCACCCCAGCGTCGACGTCACCTACACCGACCGGATGCGGGCGCTCTACGACGCGCTGTGGCGGGCCGGGGTCACCGCCGACGTGGTGCACCCGTCGGCCGACCTGTCCGGCTACCGGCTGGTCCTCGTCCCCACCCTCTACCTGGCCCGCGACGCCGACGCCGAGGCGCTGCGCCGGTACGTCGCCGGGGGCGGGACGGCGCTGGTGACCTACTTCAGCGGGATCGTCGACGAGCACGACCACATCCGGCTCGGCGGCTACCCGGGCGCGTTCCGGGAACTGCTCGGCGTGCGTACCGAGGAGTTCTTCCCGCTGCTGGCCGGCGAGCAGGTCACCCTCGACGACGGCTCCACCGCCGACGTGTGGACCGAGTGGCTGCACCCGGAGGGTGCCGAGGTGGTGGCGTCGTACGAGGACGGGCCGTTGCCCGGGGTGCCCGCGCTGACCCGGCACCGCGTCGGCGACGGCACCGCCTGGTACCTGGCCACCCGGCTCGACGAGGCGGCCACCGACGCCCTGGTGGTGCGGCTGCTCACCGAGGCCGGGGTCCGGCCGCCGGTCGCCGCCCCGCCCGGCGTCGAGGTGGTCCGCCGCCACGCCGACGACCGGTCCTGGCTGTTCGTGCTCAACCACACCGAGGACGAGGCGACCCTCGACGTGACCGGCACCGACCTGCTCACCGGGCAGCCCTGCGGCGGCACGCTGCGGGTGCCGGCCGGCGAGGTGGCGGTGGTCCGGGAGGAGCGGGCGGCGACGGTGGCGGTCCCAGCGGGTGAGCCGTCCCCGGCCGCAGCGGCCTGACCTGCGTACCGTTCCCTCGTCCGCGCGGTTGGGAGGTTCCATGCTCGCTCAGCAACGGCAGAACGCCATCCTGGAGCTGATCCGGCAGCGCGGCGGGGTGCGGGTCAGCCACCTGGTCAGCAGGTTCGGCGTCTCCGACATGACGATCCGCCGCGACCTGGAGGTGCTTGCCGAGCGGGGGCTGGTCGACAAGGTGCACGGCGGGGCTACCCTGGCCGGTCCCGGGTCGGCCGAGGAACCGGGCTTCGCCGCGAAGTCGATCCGTCAGCAGGACGAGAAACGGGCCATCGCCGGGCGGGCCGCCCGGATGGTCGAGCCGGGGATGGCCGTGGCGCTCTCCGCCGGCACCACCACCGCCGCGCTTGCCACCCTGCTCGGCGACGTACCCGGGTTGACGGTGGTGACCAACTCGATCCCGGTCGCCGACGCGCTCTACCAGAACCCGCGTGTCGACCAGACCGTGGTGCTGACCGGGGGCATGCGTACCCCGTCGGACGCGCTGACCGGGCCGGTGGCCGAGGCGGCGATCCGTACCCTCAATGTGGATCTGCTCTTCCTCGGCGTGCACGGGATGAGCCCACGCACCGGGTTCACCACCCCCAACCTGCTGGAGGCGGCGGTCAACAGGCGGCTGATCGGTGCCGCCCGGCACCTGGTGGTGCTGGCCGACCACACCAAGTGGGAGACCATCGGCATCGCCACCATCGCCCCGCTGGCCGAGGCCGACCTGCTGATCACCGACGCCGGGCTGCCGCCGGACGCCCGCCAGCAGATCGGCGAACAGGTCGGCGAGCTGGCCGTCGTGGAGGTCGACTGACAGCCGCCGACCGGCTCACCGGCCGGGGTCGCACGGCCCGTCGTGCTCGGCCCGTGCCAGGCAGCGCCGGCGGTCCGGCAGGATCCGGTCACAGAACACCCACCGTCGTACGTCCTGGGCGTCCTCGGCGGACACGGTGGCCCCACCGACCTCGACCCCCGGCACCAACGCCAGCGAACGCGCCAGCGCGTACGCGAAACGCAGCGCATCGTCCCGGTCGGTGATCGTGATCGGCAGATGGATGACGTGGCCGGGGGACCGGTCGTCCGAGCCGGCGACCGCCTCGACTGCGGCCCGGGGAAGCGGGGCGAAGACCGCGTCGGGGCCGGGTGCTGCCGGCGGGTTCACGACCGACGCCGGCGGGCCTGGACGGTCTGCCAGTCACGGAGCGCCTGTTTGATCCGGGCGTTCTCCTCGACCAACCGGTCCACCTCGTGGTGCAACGTCGTCAACTCCAGCGCTACCCGGTGCAGGAACCGGCGTACCTCCTCGGGGTCGAGCCCCCGCCGGCCGAACCCGGCGGGGGAGAACCGCCTGTTGCGGACGAGCACGGGGTGCAGCCGGGCCGGGAGCGCGCCCCGGTAGATGGTGCCTGGTCCCATCGGTCCCTCCTCTGTGCGCTTTGGATGGGGCGGCCCCGCTGGAGGGGGAATTCCGGCAGGGCCGCCCCGCCCGGCGACCGCAGCCTCATTCGGCGGGTACGGCGGCCGGGCTGCCGTGGATGTGCAGGTGTCGCGCGGTACGGGGTCGCGGTGACCCCGGCCGCCGTGATAGATATTCAGCAAGTCGGTCGGAGCCGACAGACGAATGCGAATGCGGCTCCACGTAGAGGCCCGACGAGATCCGGTATGCGGCTGCCACCCGCGATGCCGTCTCTCGTCACCTTCTCGGCTGTTGGCACAGCCGCGGTTACTGCGCTTGCACCGGGCGTCCCCGGGGGCCGGTGATCACCCTCACCCGAAGGCCACATTTCCAGTGGCCTGGAACTGGAGCAATGGTTCCTTCGCGGGCCTTGTCAACTTTTTCGAGAGGTGGATCATGCCGCACAAGCCGTTCATTCGGACCCTGCGCGCGCAGTGGCTCGGGCAGCAACTGCGTGCCCTGCGGGAAGAACGGGGAATGACCTTGAAGCTCGTCTCGGAGCACCTGCAACGGGACATGTCGGCGCTCGGGCGGTACGAGCGGGCGGACTGGCCGATCCGCAAGGGTGACGTCGTCGCGCTGCTCGACCTCTACGGCTTCCACCACGCCGCCGAGCGGGCCCGTCTGCTGGCCCTGGCCGAGGATGTGTGGCGCACCGACCGTTGGGACGAAGACTACGGCGACGTCGTCGACTCGTCCTTCATCGAGTACCCGTGGCTGGAAGGCCGTGCCGACAAGGTGTGCTGCTTCCACATGACCCTCGTGCCGGGGCTGCTCCAGACCCGGGCCTACGCCGAAGCGGTGATCCGGAACGCGGCGGAGCAGGAGGTGTCCGAGTCGACGATCAACCGCTGGGTCGAGTTACGGCTCTCGCGCCAGGAAGTGCTCTCCAAGGAGCGCCCGCTCACGATTCATACCGTCATCGACGAATCCGTCGTGCGTCGCCGGGCAGGTGGTGCCCACGTACTTCGGGACCAGCTCGCACACCTGGTGAAACTCCAGGCCCTGCCGCAGGTTCGTATCCAGATCATGCCGTCCTCGGTCGCTCTCCACCAGGGGCTCGACGGCACGTTCTGGATCTTCCACCTTCCTGAGCCGTATCCTGCGGTTGCTTACGTGGAATCCCTGGGTGGCCGGTTGTACATGGAGTCACCGAAAGCCGAGCGCTTTCTTCGTGCGTACGATCGATTGTCGAAGTCCGCACTCAGCAAGGACGAGTCGACCGCCCTGATGGGGGCCATCGCAGAGGAGTTGGCATGAACGAGGCTATGCCCGAGGTCGCCTGGCACATCAGCACCAAGAGTGACAGCAACGGTGGGAGTTGTGTGGAGGCAGGGCCGCTGCTCGACGGCTCGGGTCGGGTGGCCGTGCGGCACAGCAAGGCGCGTGACGCGGCGACGATCGTCTACACGGCCAACGAGTGGGCGGCCTTCGTCGGCGGCGTCAAGGACGGCGAGTTCGACTTCACCGGCGGCTGACAAGGGCGAGGGGCTTGCATCTCATGCGGCCGCTGGCCACGTGTGACGCTGCCCGGTGGTGGCAAGAACAGGGCACCTGATGTGCCCCCATTCGTCCGTTCGTGATGGTGCTCCTGCGGCCCTATGCGCTTGTGCCAAGCCCTACGGTGGACAACATGCCCGACACGACGGCGCCCGCCACCTGCCAGCCGGAGGCCGGGCCAAGGGGAGGTATCAGATGCTCTATCAGAGCCCTGCTGATTTTTGCGCCAGGTACGCCGAGGCGCACAGCAAAGGCAGGGTTGATGAATTCGGCGGAGAGTTGAGTTTGGACTCGGTGACTGTCGTCAGCGAGGCTCCGGACACAGCGCGGGTCGATGCGCTCTGGTACACGTGTGGCCACGATCCGGATTCCGGATTCTACGACGCTTTCGAGCGCACCGCCTTCGTCCTGGTCAAGCGGCACGACGGGTGGCACCTGCACTCCGAGGAGAATCTCGGCTACGAGTGACAACCATCGAAGGGGGCGCCGCGCCCACGTGCCGCATCCCGCGTGCCGTCCTTATCTCTCCACGGCTTGGCGGTACATCCGGATCGATGCCGGAACGTGTCAAGGGATTGAGGCCAACGGGAGTTAAGCGGCTTGTCGTTGTGGCTCGGGTTTGTTGATCCAGACCTGTTGGGGCAGGTCGAGGATCTTGGGCAGGGGTCGGGTGGTGCCGAACCGTGCCGGGTGCGCCGTCCGGGCTGCGGCGAGGGTGTCCTCGCGGTGGGCGCGGACGGCGTGGTGACGGCTGTGGTGGACGTCGGCGGGGGTGTGCAGGCCGATCCCGGAGTGCCGGTGGGCATGGTTGTACCAGGTCACGAAGCCGGTCATGAACGCCCGCGCCTGAGCGAGGGACGCGAACCGGTCCGGGAAGACCGGCGCGTACTTCAACGTCTTGAACCAGGCCTCGCTGTACGGGTTGTCGTTGGACACCTTCGGCCGGGAGTGCGAGCGGGTCACGTCGAGGTCTTCGAGCAGGTCAGCCACCGATTTCGACGTCATCGACGTGCCCCGGTCGGCGTGCACGACGTGCGGGACGCCATGGACACCGAACACCTCGCGCATCATCGACTCCGCGAGGGGGCCGGACTCGCGGGCGTGCACACGGGCGCCGACGATGTACCGGGAGTAGATGTCGATCATCACGTAGGCGTCGAAGTACGAGCCCTTGACGGGACCCGCGAGCTTGGTGATGTCCCAGGTGTAGACCTGCCGCGGCCCGTCAGCGACCAGCTCGGGACGCTGGCGAGCCGGGTGCCGGGCCAGCCGGCGACGCTCGCGAACCTGCGCGTGCTCGCGCAGAACCCGATACATGGTGGCGATCGAACCGACGTACACGCCCTGGTCCAGCAGCGCCGCATAGATCTGCGCCGGAGCGGCGTCGACGAACTCCGCACTGTTCAACAGCCGCAGGACCTGCTCACGTTCGGCCGGGGTGAACGCGTTCGCCGGCGCTCGCCGCACCGGGCGTGCCGGTGTCGGCCGCCGCCGGTCGCGCTCAGCGCTGGACCTGGCGATCCCGGTCAGCCGCTTCGCCTCCCGCGTCGTGATCCCCGCCCCGGTCAACACGTGATAGATGTCCATCAGCGTCTGCCGAGCCCGAACACGTCCGGACCGTCCGGCTCGCTCCTGGAGATGTCCTCCAAGAGCTCGCGCGCTTTTCCCATGATCGTCAACGCCGTCTCGGTCCGCGCCAGTTTCACCTGCGCCAACTCCAGCTCACGGCGCAACCGGGCGATCTCGGCCTGCTCCGCCGACGGCCTCCCGACCGTCTCCCCAGCCGGCTTACCCTGCAACAACCCGCCATCGCGGGCCCGGCGCCATTCCGACATCAGCGACGAGTACAAGCCCTCCCGCCGCAGGAACGCACCGCCCTCACCAGCCGCGACGGCCTGCTCATACCCGGCCAGCAACTCCAGCTTCTGCCCCGGCGTGAACGACCGGCGCGCCCGCGGCCCACCTGAACACGGACCCTTCTTGCGACTCATGACCCCATCCTGGGCCGTCACGACGTCAACAGCAGTATTCAACGCTTCTCGATCCTGAACTCGCCCTGTCCGGCGGACTTGCTACGAGCCGCTGGCCCCAACTCACCCTGACAGACAGGGATGCGCTGAACGGCGCGAGCGTCATGACATCCGCCGACAACGCATACCAGGGCGCCGGCGGCGGCATCCGCATACCGTGCAAACGCCGCCGGCACCGGCCCCGGCTGTCCCGCCGACAGAAGACCGTCAACCGTCCACACCAGCCGACACCCACTGTGGAAGGTGCTCAGTGAGCACGCGTCCGGACGCCGGCCGGTGCTCGTCTCAGAAGTCTGCGGCGACGGCCATGTTGAACCGCTCGAGCGCCTCCTTCTTCTCTGGCGGGAGTTCGTCGATGTTGATGGAGTGCGTGCGCTGTGTGTCTTGATGCAGGTCAATGCCTTGCACCAAGCCCTGAACGATGGCATCGGCCTCGTCGGCCGTGAAGCCCGCGTCCGTCAGAATGTTCGTCGGTAGCTCAGTCATGTCGGCGGTTTACCCATCTGTGCCGGTCTCAACCCAGGGGCTCTGCATAGTCGCCTTAGGATGCTTCTGACCTGGGATTTTGACCGCGCCCACATCCGGTTCGCCGACGTCAACGGCGACGGCCGTGACGACTACCTGCGGCTGGGTGCCACCGGCGAGGTGCCGCCCACGTCAACTACCCGACGTCGTTGGATGCCAGTGCCACCCGTCGGGCCCGGACGGGGGCCTGCCGATTCTGGTCTCGGCGATCATAGGCAGGAGACCGTCGGCGGCCAGCGATGCCTGCGCCACTCGTCCCATGTCGTGAATCCGGCCGGCGGGTCGTCGACGGGTTCACTGCCGTCGAGTTCACCAGGCGTGGGGATGTCGATGCGGTCAGCCCATTCGGCGAGTTCCGCATCGGACATGGGCCATGTGGTGTGTGGTGCTTCGGCTTGGCGTCGGTCGCGTCGTCGTCGTTGCTCGGTGGGGGTGAGTGCGAAGTAGTGAAGCTCCACTGACGCGCCGAGGTCTGCTGCTGCCTGGCGGAGGGCGGAGCGCTCGTCGCGGCCCCAGAGGCCGTAGTCGATCACGACGTTGGTGCCGAGTTCGAGGGCGCGCAGCCCGATCTGGATGAGTCGTCCCTCGATCACGTCTCCGGCCGACGGCGGATTCTCGTGCCCGTAGAGGGCCTTCACCCATTCGTCCTTCGTGAGTCGAAGGGCGTTCTGCTCGATCTCGATGCGCCGAGCGGTGGTGGTCTTCCCGGTGCAGGGGAGCCCCACGGTCAGGAACAGTGTCGGTTGCCCCATCGTCATCCTCCGAACCACTCATCCCGTCCCGGTCTGGTGGAGGGCTCGGCTCGCCTCGATGTGGGGGACGTTTGCGATGGCCCAGCCGGCGAGGGCCAGCGCGGGCGGGATGAGGCTCTTGCCGGTGGGGGTCAGCGCGTACTCCACCCGGGGCGGGACCTCCGCGTACGCCGTCCGCGACACCAGGCCGTCGTGCTCCAGGTGGCGCAGGGTCAGTGTCAACATGCGCTGGGAGATGCCGGGTATCTGCTGGTGCAGCTCGGTGAAGCGCAGTGCGCCCCCGTCCAGGGTCGCCACGATCAGCAGTGTCCACTTGTTGCAGATGCGGTCCAGGATCGCCCGGATAGTCCGGCCGCCGTCGCCCCGGATCATGCAGGTGTGTTCGTACTGCGACATGACCACCCTTATGTCTCACGCACACCCGTGTGCCTTTTGTAAGGCCCCCGATTCTGACACATGATGTGGCTACTTCCTTCTCGTAACCATCCTGCTCATTGCCGAAGGAGCCCGTCATGACGCTTGCCTACTGGATCTTTGCTGCCCTGCTGGCCGTGTTCTACCTCTATGCCGGGGGCAAGAAGGTGGCGCAGAGCCGGGAGCAGCTCCGGCCGATGATGGGCTGGGTCGACCGCGTACCCATGCCGTTGGTCCGGGCCATCGGGGTGCTGGAGGTTCTTGGCGCGGCCGGCCTGGTCCTGCCGCCGTCGACCGGGATCGCGCCCTGGCTCGCGGTCGCGGCGGCCGTCGGGCTGGTCCTGATCCAGGTCGGCGGGATCGCGGTGCACCTGTCCCGTGGTGAGACCCGGCAGATCGGGCTCAACATCGTCCTGCTGGTGGCCGCCGCCGTCACCGCCTGGCTGGCCACCACCTGGGTCTGAACCGGACGAGGGCCGTCCGCTCGCGGGCGCACCGCCGGTGCCAGGCAGAATGCGGGGATGGCACTCGACAGGTCCGGGAAGCTGTGGCGCGGGGAGAACGTCGACGACCTCGCCGAGTACCTCCGTTACTTCGAGGCGGGCGGTTACCCGGTGGCCACGGTGGTGGAGTCCCGGTGCGGCGGGTGTGACGGCCGTACCTTTCGCGTCGACATCGACGAGGAGGAGGCGACCCGGCGGACCTGCCTCGCCTGCGGCGCGGTCGCCTTCATCGGCGACAGCGCCGACCACTGGGCCGGGACCGGTCACGAGTCCTGCTCCTGCCCCTGCGGTGGTGAGGAGTTCGCCGTCGCGGTCGGCTACGCGCTCGTCGACGACGGAGAGGTGCGCTGGATCAGCGTCGGCCTGAGGTGCCTCGACGACGGCACGCTCGGCGTCTACGCCGACACGAAGATCGACTACATTCCGTCACGCCACCTTCTCCGTCAGGCGTGAAGGGGGCGGCCGGGTCAGGGAACGCAGCAGCGCCGGTAGGCCGTGGTGCACTAGGGGAAGGCCGCCCAGCTCGCTGAGCCCGACCCAGGCGACGTCGTCGTGCTCGTCGGGGGCACGGTTGGCGGGGGAGCCGAGCCAGGCTCCGACGTGCCAGACACCCACGTGTACGGCGTCCTCGCCGCTGCCGGCCCACAGGTCGCCCACCCGTGAGGAGGACTCCGCGACGATCTCGACGCCGACCTCCTCGCGCAGCTCGCGGGCGAGGGCCTGCCGTGCGGACTCGCCCGCTTCGACGTGGCCCCCGGGCAGATCCCACAGATCCGGGTACGCCCGGCGGGCCGGACTGCGGTGCGCCAGCAGGACCGCGTCGTTCACCACGAGTGCGCCACAGACGACCATGTGCATGACGGGATTCGAACACACGGGTGGGACAGGCGGGGGCGGTCGGCGTCCGGCGCGCACCGGCTGACCAGCACAACTCCGTGCCCCGACCGTCAGGACCGCCGGGCCGTGCCCGGGACCGGTCGGACGAAACGCGGCACTCCTCGAACGGTCCGCGGCCGACGTCGAAGCCCTGCCGGCGACCTTCTGGACGCATTGACCGCTCCCGGGTCGCGCGGGGTCAGCGTCACCGTCGCTGCTGGGCAGCAGAGCTAGTCATGGCGGTGGGCGGCGGCTGCGGCGACGGTGGCCAGGTCCTCGCCGGAGAAGCCGGCGCGGCTCAGCACCCCCAGGGACTTGTTCGTCGCCAGCGTGCACAACGCCAGCTCGGCCGCCTCCTGCTCGCCGGCCCCGGCCGCCAGCAACGCCTGCTCCAGCATCGCCCGCAGACCGTCCATCGCCGCGCGGACCATCGCCTGGCCCTCCGCGTCGAGGGCCGGGAACTGCGTTGCCGACACCGTGACCAGGCAGCCGTCCGGGACGGTCGGATCGGCGATGCGGTTCAGGGTGACCTGCAGGAAGGCGGCCACCACGGCGCTCGGGTCCGGGTGGGGGCCGCGCAGTGCCTGGTCGAACAGCGGATGGTAGGTCTGCGCGTACAACTGGAGGCTCTTCCGGAAGAGGGCGCTCTTGTCGCCGAAGGTGCCGTAGAGCGAGCTGCGGCCCAGGCCGGTGCCCTCGGTCAGCCGGTCGATCGAGGCCTCCGACCAGCCCCAACGCCAGAAGACGAGCATCGCCCGTCGTAGTGCCTCGTCCACGTCGAACTGCTTGCGGCCCGCCATGATTGTCAGCATACCCATCTTGTATCGATCGTTCCAAGATGGGTATGGTTGGCGGCATGACAACCTTGAGTTCGCTGCGGCTGCCCGACGGGTTCACCGACGTCTTCACCAGCCGGCTCGTGGAGCTGGACGGGCTGCGGCTGCACGCGGTCACCGGCGGGGACGGCCCGCCGCTGCTGCTGGTCGGCGGGTGGCCGCAGACCTGGTACGCCTGGCGTGAGGTGATGCCCGCGCTCGCCCGCACGCACACCGTCGTCGCCGTCGACCAGCGCGGGACCGGGCTCTCCGACAAGCCCGACGCCGGCTACGACGCCGGCACCCTGGCCGCCGACCTGGTCGCCCTGATGGCTGCGCTCGGGCACGACCGGTTCGACGTGGTCGGCCACGACATCGGCATGTGGACCGGGTACGCCCTCGCCGCCGACCACCCCGAGCGGGTGGGCCGGCTCGCCGTCGTCGACGCCATCATCCCCGGCCTCACACCCGCGCCGTCGTTCTTCAGCCCGGCCGAGGTCAGCCAGCGGCTCTGGCACTTCGGCTTCAACCGGCTCGACGACCTCAACGAGGAACTGGTCCGGGGCCGGGAACGGCTCTACTTCGGCTACCAGTTCGCCAAGAAGGCCGCCACCCCGACCACCATCCCGGCGTACGCCGTCGACGTCTACGTCGACGCGATCGTCGCGGACCCGCGCGGGCTGCGGGCGAGCTTCGGGTACTACCGGGCGCTCGACGAGACGATCGCGCAGAACGAACAGCGCGCGAAGACCCGGCTGACGCTGCCGGTGCTCGCCATCGGCGGCGCGCTCTACAGCGGCGCGGCGGTCGCCCAGACGATGCGACTGGCGGCCGACGACGTCACCGAGGTGATCATCGACGACTGCGGCCACTACGCCGCCGAGGAACAGCCGGCGCGGTTCACCGAAGCCCTGGCGAGCTTCCTCGGTGGCTAGCTGGCCGGGGCGGTGAAGAACCCGGAGAGCGCGTCGACCAGGGGTTGCGGGGCCCGGTTGAGCGCGTCGTGACTCGCGCCCGGCACCACGAGCGTGCGGGCGTGCGGGATGGCCCCGGCCAGCGCCTCGATGATCGGCCGGTAGTAGGCCGGACCGGCACCGCCGCAGGCCAGCAGCACCTCGGCCTTGACGCCGGCCCACTGCTCCGGTGGGCCGTCGTGCCGCTGGATCAGCGTGCTCTCGTCGAGGGTGGTCGGCAGCAGTTCGCCCATGGTGCGCCCGACCGGCGACCGCAGGAACAGTCGGCAGAGGGTGGTCCGGACGGCCAGCGGCAGGCGCGACGCGGGCGAGTGGGTGTTGAGGCCGCCGCCGGTGATCGCCAGGGCGCGGGCGGTGTTGCCGGCCTGCGCCGCCTGCTGGGCGGCGGGCACCCACCCGAGGGGGAACAGGCCGTTGACCTGGATCGCCGGGTCGTAGAGGGCGAGCCGGTCGATCGGCAGGCCGCGGGCGGCGGCACGCAGGGCCACGAAGCCGCCGGCGCTGTGGCCGATCACGTTGCGGACCCCGGTGTGGGCCAGCAGCGTGGCGAGATCGTCGACGTCCTGCTCGCCGTCGTAGGGCTCGGCGCGGGTCGCCGCGTCGGCCCGCCCGCGCCGGTTGTAGAGGTGGACGGTGAACCGGTCGGCCAGCCGCAGGGCCAGCCGACGGTAGATGTCGATGGTGACGCCGCCGCCGTGCACGACCACGAGGCCCGGCCCGCTGCCGACGGAGTGGAGCACGATCTCGGCACCGTCGGCTGCCGGCACCCGTTGGACGGTCCAGTCCTGTTCCATCTCGTCCTCCCCCTCGAAACCGCGAACGGCGTTCGCAGTTAAAGTCTAACCGTGACGTCACCCGATGAGCCAGAGCGTCCGCCGATCTGGTCCCGGCCTGCGCGGGGCCTGCGCGGTCCCGCCCCGACGCACTCCCGGTACGAGATCGTGGCCGCCGCGATCGCGATGGCGGACGCCGACGGCATCGGCGCGGTCTCCATGCGGGCGGTCGCCGCCGCGCTGCACACCGGAGCCGGATCGCTCTACCGCTACCTGTCCTCCCGGGACGACCTGCTCGACCTGATGGTCGACCGGGCGGCGGGGGAGCTGCGCCCCTACCCGGATGGCAGCGGCGACTGGCTCGACGCGATGCTGCGCCTCGCCCACCGGCAGTTGGCGCTCTACCGCCGGCACCCGTGGCTGGTGGAGGTCCTACCCCGGCCGACCGCCCCCGGCCCGCAGAGCCTCGCCTGGTTCGACCACTGCCTGGCGATCCTGCGCCCGGTGCCGGCGGCGACCGCCACCAAGTTCGAGGCGATCGCCATGATGACCGGGGTGACGTCGCTGTTCGCCCGCCGGGAGTCCGCCGGCCCGCCGGTCGGCTTCGCCGGGATCGACGTGGCGGCGTTCCCGAACCTGACCGCCGCCCTCACCGCGCCGCCGTCACCGTCCGCACCCCGCGACCTCTTCGAGACGACGGTACGCAGCGTCCTGCGCGGACTGCTCGTCGACGACCCAGGGTAGGGCCGGCGGGCGGACCCTACCGGCTCCAGCGAGAACGGAGGGCGGGCCCTACTGGCTCCAGCCGCCGACCCCGCCGCTGCCGGTGCCGCTGCCGTCGGTGCGGTTGCGGTGCTCGTCGAGTCGGTTCCGGGCTTCGGCCGACGCCTGCTGGTCGAGAATCCGACGGTCGGGGTCGATGGGTGCCAGTCGGGAACGACGCCACAGCCAGACGGCGACGGCAGCTACCACCACGATGATCAGGATAATGAGCCAACGCATGTCGGCCTCCGTCCACCGAAAGGCTTCGGGTCCGTTGTGGTCCGGAACTCCGCTGCCTCCAGTATGCCCGGTTCCTGTCAAGCGAACGGCTCGCCCAGGTCGCCGGCAGGGTCGATTTATGACAGGCCCGTGCAGGGATTCAGGGGCCGTCCCACCACTGTAGCGATCGCTTTGGGGGTATGGGTCAATGACGCCGGGACTTCAGCACGACCAGTCCGACGACACCAGCGACCAGTGCCGCAATCGAGACGATCAGCAACACCCACGGCACGGCATCGCCACGCTCGCCCGAAACCATCTCGTACCCGGCCCAGGCGATGACCCAGGGCGACACGGACGTCAGGTACCAGTACGTGCTTCCGGCGACGCTCATCTTTCTCGATGCGGGCAGCCTGGCGAATCCCAATGCTGACAGTCCTGTTCATGCCCGGTAGTGACGTGGCGGTGAGGCGCACCGCCCGATCGTGCCGCGACCACGACGGAGGTCGGTGGCTGGGTGGGCAGCACCAGATGAACGTGGCGCCAGCAAGGTCGACATGCCGGCACCCGCGGGCCGCAGCGAGAGCCAAGCCCGTGACGACACCAGGAGCGACCGCTGCGCCCAGTATGGCTGCGCCTACGAACCCGACACCGGTCCAAAAGCTTTCGCTCCCTCAGGCAGCTGTCCAGTGGGATTGATGTAGTTTACCGGGTTGTCCCGGCGTAGGCGTATCGGTTGCAGACGATCGCTATGATGATTTGGGTGACGTCGCTGTTGGCCCGCCGGAAGTCCGCCGGGCCGCCGGCCGGCTTCGCCGGGATCGACGTGGCGGCGTTCCCGAACCTGACCGCCGCCCTCACCGCGCCGCCGTCACCGTCCGCGCCCCGCGATCTCTTCGAGGCGATGGTACGCAGCGCTGCTCACCGATGACGCCAGATAAAGCTGGCTGTAGGGCTCTTGCCGGGCCGGATGGGTGGCGTCGGTCGAGGCCGGTCGGCATCAGGCACGGGTCGTCGGCGCAGCCAATGCTGCTACCTATTTCCAGGTTCGACTATCAGTAGTTCCAGTGCGGTTTCCGGCCGGATGAAGGTGGCGTCGTATGTCTGCACCTTCTCGCCGGCGGCAACTGCCAAAGTGAACTGCATGTTCTCCTCGACGTGCAATTCGAGCGGGGCGCTGGTGAGCCAGTCGAGGCGTGCCCTGAAGACGTGAGGCCCGGGATTCACCTTCAACGTGATGCTTTCGCCCTGCTTTAGCCTGGCCACGACGACGCCATCCAATTCTATCTTCATGCGGCGTAGCAGTCCTCCTAAGTCGTTCCCGCGACGAACCACAACTGATGCCATCGACTCCTCCTCAAGTGTTGCTCTTGCATCAAGCTTGCGGTGGCTCGTGATGAGCCACCGCAAGCTTGGGGCGAATCAGGCAGTCGAAGCATCTGCCTCTACGAGTTCGGCGAAATCTCGGAGGGTTTTTCCAATTGTGGATCTTATGGGGTCGGGCTTGACTCTCCGCTGTGAAGATGTCACCCATAGGGCCCGTGGCGTCTGAGAGGCTCGTGGCAGCGTGAGGAGGACGGGGTGGCGACCCGCCCTCCTCACGATTTCTAGTCGATCCTGCCCCCGTGTCTTCTCTGCGCCTCAACCCCTGAATTGATGGCTAATGCGCCACGGCGCGGATGATTGGCAGGATTGCGGTCAGGCGGGAACGAGCCGGACCGCAATCCTGCCCTTCCGTCGCTATTGACGCGAAGGTGAGATGCTATTGGTAATTCAGTTGGGGCTACTTATTCCAGTTTCTCGGTCTAGCCAGCAATGCCAAGGAGGTGACAAGAAACGGCACCCCGGCGAAGAGTAGGACTTTCAACCACGGCAGTTTGAAAACAGTCAGGCCGAGTAGTGCGCACAGTACGAAGGTGGCTAAAAGCCAAAGCCATGGGGATCGCTTTCCCATCGAGTCCCGCCTATCAATCGGTCAATTGGCTGAGCCCGAAGCCTACCGCTGCTCCCACGCCAGTGCATAGTGCCCCCGCCCATCCGACGCCCTGCGCTGCCACGAGAAACCCAGCACCGCCAGAGGATGCGGTTAAGGCAGCAGCCCCAAGGACGACGGTTGCCTCACACATGACGGTAGTGATCACGCCGACCATCGTCGTTCCGATATTGGTGCCCGTGTCCATACCTGTGGGGTCAATGAAATTCAGAGGGCTGCAGGCAGCGTAAGCATAGCGGTTCCCCTTCTCGGGGCTGCCGATGAAGCTGAGGTTGTCCTGTTGGGTGAAGCGGCCCTGTCCCGGGTTGTACCAGCGCTGCCCGAACTTGGTGAATCCGGTGGTCGGGTCGTACGTGCCGCCGGTGTAGCGGATGAGGTTGCTCTGGCCAAGGTTGTATTCGTCGGTGGTCGTCCCCGTGCCGTAGGGATCGTAGCGGTAGGTGGCCGAGACGGTGCCGTCTGCCTTGACGATGGCCACTGGCGAGCCGAGCGCGTCGAGCACGTAGGCGTGGTCGGTGGATCCGAGCCGCAGACCCAACGGGGTGCCGATGCCGTCGCGTTCGACGTAGGCGGTCGAGCCGTTCGCCGTCCAGGACTGCAGCCATGGCATGCCGTGTTGGTCTTCCATGCCGTACTGCATGGTGGCCGTGGTGTTCTGGACGAGTTCGACCTGGTCGGTGCCGGCGTAGGAGTAGCTGCCGCTGTTGGCGCCGGTCATCTGCTTGACCGAGTTGTACGTCACCGGGTTGACCGAGGGCGTGCTGACCCTGGTCTGGTTGCCGCGGCCGTCGTAGGTGTTGTTGGTGGTGGTGATCTGGTTGGCGGTGTTGTAGGTCAGGGTCTGGGTGGTGGTGCCGTCGACCTTGACGCTGGTGCGGTTGCCGTTGCTGTTGTAGGCGTAGTCGTAGGTCTTGCCGTTGTAGTTGGTGGCCTTGGTCAGCCGGTTGGCCTTGTCGTAGGTGAATTGGCTGACGGCGGCGGTCACCTCGTCCTTCTGCCACTGGCGCAGGCCGGTGTCGTCGGCCTTTGCCGTCGAGCAGGGCTGACCCGAGGTGTACTCGGCGTGGCAGTAGGTGACGTCGAAGACGGTGGCCGGGCTGGCCGAGTTGCGGGTGGCGGTGATCCGGGTCGGCCGGTTCGACTTGTCGTATGTCGTCTGGGTGCGCAACGCCCAACTGCTGTTGGTCTCGTTGGTGGCGAAGTACGTGTAGGTGCGGTTGCCGTCCTTGTCGTACTGGAAGTTGTAGCGGGTGTTCCCGGCGGTGTCCATCCGGACCAGCCAGTTGCGGGTGTTGTAGTAGTACTTCGTGGTGCCCCGACCGTCGGTCAGCTCCACCAGGTTGCCCACTGCGTCCGGCACGTACGTCAGAATGCCACCGCCGGGGTTGTTCCGCTCGCGGAGCCGGTTGAGATTGTCGTACGACCAGGCGGTGGTGCCGGTGGCGTCGACGCGGGTGAGCAGGTTGCCGGTGCCGCCGTAGTCATAGGTGACCGGGGGCTGCGTGCCGCATCCGGAGTAGTCGATCTGGGAGATCCGGTCGTCCAGGGTGTAGGTGTAGCTGGTGGTGCAGCCGTCGTTGACGGTCTTCAGCCGGCCGTAGGGGTCGTATGTCATGGTCTTGGTCGCCAGGCCGTTGCCGGTCGGCGGGGTGACAGTGGTGAGTTGCCTGCTGCCGTCGTAGCCGTAGTTGGTGGGGTTGCCGGTGTTGGCCGGGTCGGTCGAGGTCTTGACGG
The DNA here is from genome assembly GCF_036017915.1 of Micromonospora sp. NBC_00421. Lineage (NCBI taxonomy): Bacteria > Bacillati > Actinomycetota > Actinomycetes > Micromonosporales > Micromonosporaceae > Micromonospora > Micromonospora sp. NBC_00421. The sequence goes on along the minus strand of NZ_CP107929.1, from coordinate 3,816,154 downwards.
TGCCGTCGGTGTTGTAGTCGACCTCGGCCTTCGCCGCGAGGGCGTCGGCGGTGGAGGTGGGGTTGCCGGCGCCGTTGTAGGTGTAGGTCGAGCTGTTGCTCTGGGTGTCGATCGAGGACGACGGCTGGAAGTTCGCCGTCGGGTTCGTCGAGGTCGCGGCGTTGGCGTAGGCGGCGGAGGCGCTGGCCCCGGTCGGGGACTCCGACTTGGTCATCGACTCACCGGCGTTCGCGCCGAAGGTGTTGGTGACAGTCGAGTTCTCCGGGCTGACCGAGGTGGCCACGTCGCTGAACGGCGTGTAGGTCTTGCTCTGCTCGTTGCCGGCCGGGTCGGTCGTCTTGGTGACCCGTTTGCTGCTGTTCAGGTCGTAGGTGGTGTGCGGCACCGCCGAGACGGCCAGCGAGATGTCCTGCCGGGCGTCGGCGACAAGCGTCTGGGAGGAGGTCGGGTACGCCAGGCGGGTGGTGGAGCCCTGCATGGTGGCGTTGTCGGTGACCTGGGTCAGCGAGGTGACCCGGTGCTGACCGTCGTAGGTGATGGTGACGTAGGTGTTGTCCTTCGTGGTGATCTTCGTGAGGTCACCGGCGGTGTCGTACTCGAACAGCACCTTGCGCCACGTCGCCGACTGGATCTTCTGGAGGCGGCCGTTGCCGTCGTAGGCGTAGGACACCTCCCGCCAACTGCCGTCGCTGCCGGTCTGCCGGTACTTACTGATCTTGCCGGCGGTCCACGTCGCCGCCGCAGTGCGCGCCGCGGTGGGGCCGCGGTCGGAGGTGATGCCGGTCATCTGCCCGCCGCTGTAGGCGACGTCGGTGACGTTGTCGTTGCGGTCCTCCGTCTTGTCCAGCAGCCCGTCGGAGCCGAAGAACAGTTTCTTGCCACTGTCGTGCTCGGTGAGTTTCCAGCCGGTCCCGTTGTGCGCCAGGGTGGCCTTGAACTCGCTCGGCGCGGAGTAGCCGGAACCGGAGGCGGTGAACTTGCCGACCACGCCGTCGGCGGCGGCGTACGTGACCGAGTCGTCGTCGGCCGGGTAGAGCTTGACGTCCTGGCCGGCGCGGGTGCGCCACCCCGCCCCGTGTGCGCCGGTCGCCAGGTCACTGCCCAGCAGCAGGCTGTTGAAGGTCGCGCCGACTGTGACGTTCTCCGCGACACCGGGCAGGGTGAGCTCGGTGCTGCTCAGCATCAGGTTGCCGGAACCGACGTTGACCTTCGCCTGTAGGCGGTCACTGAGCGAGAACGACAGCTGGGTGGCGTTGCGTACCGGCCCGGTGCCCTTCGGCACCGACGGTGCCGCCCCCGCGAGCGAGGCGGCCCGCGACGGGGTGGTGTGTGGCGTGTCGAACAACCAGACCGAGGGCTTCGACTTCGGGGACACGACGGGCTTGCCCACCCCGTCTCGACCACCGGGTGCGGCGGCGGTCGCCGCCCCACCTGAGGGCATTACCAGCACTGATGTGGTCAGCAGGGCTGAGACTATCCCCGCGACCATTTTGCGTTGACCCACAAAAATCTCCCCGATGACTCCAGTGGACGAATTTCCACTGGTATGGAGCTATGCCGAAGAGCCGGACGCTGAGCCGGGCGGACCCGATTCAGGGCGGGCGTGACCGACACCCGGATGAGCGGGTGTCGAGGAACGGCCAAGAGTCAGACTGGCGAGGTGTCTTCCAGGCAGTAGACGGTGCGCCCTGCCGCTGAGGTGGCGGGAAGTTCTGCCAGCACGGCCAGATCGTGGTCGACGCGACGCGCGGCCCGCACAAGGGCGGGCACCACGATGGCAAGTAAGAGGAAAATTGCCACGAGCACGAGGGCGGCGTTCATCCGCAAGCCCATGAAGACGCCAAGCAGCGACGATTGTTCATTGATTCACCGAGTCCCCGTTTTGATCACCTGTCGGCAATCATTGAAAGATCATCCGCCGTCTGGACAGTGGCCCATGAAGGTCGCGACTCGACACGACCGGATCCCCGAACAGCCCCCGTGATTCTATTGCTGTCCGACAAGCGTCTGGTCACGAAGCTATCCATCGATCGAATGGCTGTCAATGAAAAGCACAACCAGCCAGGAGGAAAGCCAGAATTCTCATCTAAACGGACCTATGAGTTACTCTCCGTGTCCCACCTGTCCGTTAGTGGTAAGGGATCAGATCGTCTAGGGTCCATGGGTGAGCCTGCGGAATGTCGACACGCCGTCCACGCCGTCACGGCGACGCCGCCCGCCGGGCACCCCGTCCATGGTGGCGTTGGTGCTGTTGACCGGGGTCGGGCCGTTCGCCACCGACGCGTACATCGCCGCCTTGCCCGAGCTGCGGCGCTCCCTGGAGACCAGCGCCACCGTGGCGCAGCTGACCCTGACCGCGTTCATCGTCGGGATGGCCGCCGGCCAGCTCCTGCTCGGCCCGGTCAGCGACGTCCGGGGCCGGCGGGGCATCGTGCTGGCGAGCACGCTGAGCTTCGCGCTGCTGTCGCTGGTCTGCGCGGTCGCCCCGACCGGTGGGATCCTGGTGCTGGCCCGGCTCTTTCAGGGCATCGCCGCCGGCACCGGACTGGCGCTCGGCCGGGCGATGGTGACCGACGCCTGGCAGGGTACGCGGGCCGCCGCCCGGTTCGGCACCATCGCCTCGGTGACCTTCCTCGGTCCGGTGCTGGCACCGGCCGTCGGCGGGGTGATCCTCGACCACGGCACCTGGCGTACCGTGTTCCTCGCCCTCACCGCGCTCGGGGCGGTGATGGCGGTGGCCGCGCTGGTCGGGCTGCCGGAGACGCTGCCCGCACACCGCCGGCAGGCGGGCGGCCCGCGCGAGGCGGTGGCGCGGATGACCGAACTGCTGCACGACCGGGTGTTCCTGAGCCATCTCACCGTGCTGTGCCTGGCCATCGCCGGTTTCTTCACCTACATCGGCGGGTCGTCGTTCGTCTTCCAGACGGTCTACCGGCTGGACGAGGCCCGCTACACCCTCGTCTTCGCCACCAACGCCGCCGGGATGGCCGGGGCCGGGCTGCTGTTCCGGCTGCTTGTGGTGCGGGTCGGGGCCGCCCGGCTGCGGGCGGTCGGGGTGGCCCTGTCCACTGTGGCCACCCTCGCCCTGCTGGTCGTCGCCGTGGTCGACGGGCGGGCCGGATGGCCGCTGGCGGTGCCGTGGGTGCTGCTCGCCGTGGTGGTGACCGGGATGGGCCTGACCCTGCCGGCGACCACCGCGCTGGCCCAGGAGGCGGGCCGCCGTTCCGCCGGCACCGCCGCCGCCCTCCAGGGTGGCCTGGGTTTCCTGGCCGGCGCGCTGGTCACGCCGCTGACCGGTCTCCTCGGGTACGCGACCCTGCTGCCCATGGCGTCGGCGATGGCGGTCTTCTTCGTGGCGGCCTGCGGGGTGCTGATCCTGTCGGCCCGGCCCGGCGCGCCCTCTCAGCCACTTCACAGTCCTACCGTTTAGGGTGCGCGAGGTAACTGTGTGTGCTCCATGGTGGAGTGCGCCGACCGTGAAACGGGAGTACCGATGGTCTTCAAGAAGATGCTGAGCGCGTTCGGTGTCGGTGGGCCCAGCGTCGACACCGTCCTGGCCAACCCGAACACCCGGCCCGGCCTGACCCTCGACGGCAACGTGAACCTGGTCGGCGGGGACGCCCCCGCCAACATCGAGCAGATCGGCATCGGCCTGGTCACCCGGGTCGAGGTCGAGGGCGGCGACGGCGAGTACGCCGGGGTGATGGAGTTCCACCGGATGGTGGTCAGCGGCCCGCTCCAGCTCGCGCCGAAGCAGCAGCTCGCCATCCCGTTCCAGTTCCCGGTGCCGTGGGAGACCCCGATCACCGACGTCTACGGTCAGCGCCTGCACGGCATGACCATGGGTCTGCGTACCGAGCTGGCCATCGCCCGCGCGGTCGACAAGAGCGACCTGGACCAGGTCAACGTGCACCCGCTGCCGGTGCACGAGCACATCCTCGGCGCGTTCCAGCAGCTCGGTTTCCGGTTCAAGCACGCCGACCTGGAGCGGGGCCACATCCGGGGCTCCCAGCAGACGCTGCCGTTCTACCAGGAGATCGAGTTCTTCGCGGCACCCCAGTACGCACAGGCCATCTCCGAGGTCGAGCTGACCTTCGTCACCAGCCCGCACGGGGTCGAGGTGGTGCTGGAGTGCGACAAGCGGGGCGGCTTCCTCAGCTCCGGGCATGACGTGTTCGGCCGCTACACCGTCTCGCACGCCGACGCCGACCGGGTCGACTGGGCCCAGGTCGTCGACGGCTGGCTGCGCGAGACCACCTCGACGTACGGCAACCTCCGCGCCTCCTCCGGGTTCGGTGCTCCCACCCACGGCTACCCGATGCACGGCCAGAGCCACGGCCACCACGGCCGGGGTCCCGGAATGGGCGGCGTGGTGGCCGGCGCGGCGCTCGGTGTCGCCGGGGGCCTGATCGCCGGTGAACTGCTCGACGACGCCTTCGAGGGCGACGACGACGGCGGTGACTTCGGCGGCGACTTCGAGTGACCGCCGCAGAGCGGCCCGCCTACGTGCGGCCCGCTGTGTGCGGCGGCTGACGGGAAACGGCGATGGCCCCCGGGAGGAATCCCGGGGGCCATCGTACTCAGCAGCTCGCGCTGCTCGGGTCAGCTACGGTCAGCGCCGACCCTTGCGTTCCGCGCCGGAGCGCCGCGCCGAGCCGGCCTTCGCCAGGCCCCGGCTCACCAGATAGGCGCCGGTCAGGGCGGTCAGGAACCACCACGCCTGGTTCGGGTTGTTGATGTTCAGCCCGTTCGTGGTGGTACCACGCCAGAAGGCGGAGATCACCACTACCGCGACTGCGGCGGCATAGACCCAGAACTCGGTGGTCAGGAACGACTGCTTGGTCTCCGTGCCCGGAGACGGCATCGGATCCCGGTGCCCGTCGTGCATCGCCGGCATCTGCCGGGTCTGCTCGTTCATCATGGCGTTGCGCTGGGCGGTGTCCTGCATCGACGTCCGGTTCTGGACGTCCTGCATCGGCCGGTTCATGGGCCTGGTGGATGCAGCCTGCGTGCTCATCTGGTCCTCCTCAGGATTTGATGAGTACCTGGCACTCCCTCGCCCCGCTACCGTGGTCGGCCACGGCACGGTTCACCTGCTGTGGCGGGGGCACCCTGGGTCTACCCCCGGGCCCCGAGCAGGTAACACCGACCCGCCCCGAAATGTTCGCCGCCGGTGGTCCCCCGGTCTCGGGCACCGTCGGGACCGGACTCCCGGACCAGCCGGCCCAGGTCCGGCGTCCGCCACCAGTCCGGGCCGTGCGGCCCACGGGCTGCGTACCGGCGGATCGTCGTGGACCGCCCGCGACGAGCAACTGGCGAAGCCGGCCCGGCCGGTCGCGTCGACCAGCTTGCGGGTGACGCTCGGGTACGGCTCGATGTGGGCTGCTCCTCGTCCCGATGTCCAAGCCGGGCTCCGGTACGCCCACTGGCACACAGCAGCGCGAAGACCTCGTCCGGGGTGGGAATACGGGCACCGGGGACGGCGAGCTTGTCCGGGAGCGCCGCCGCTCGTTCGGGGTGATCCTGGTCGGTGCCCGCTCGCTCGGGGTGATCCTGGTCGGCGCCCGCCAGAAACTCCGGCAGCGTCCGGGAACGGTAGTCGATCGTGCGCAACTGGGCCAGGGTCAGCTGGTGCACCAGCATCCCGGCGACCGGCCGGTGGACCGGCGCGGACCGGTTTGGCCGGCACCGCAGCGGGCAGGCAGCAGGTTCACCACCACTGCTGCGAGGTGATGAACGTGGGCGAGAACGACAGGTTCCGACAGTCCGTCCGGCAGGCCGAGGACCGGCTCACCGCCGGGGTGTACGGCCCCGGGGCACTCGACGAGGTGACCGTGCCCCAGGTCGACGTGACCCGGGCCATCCAGGAGGACGACCCGGACGACGTGGCCGACGTGCCGATCGACCCGGAGGTGCTGCGCGACGGCGGCCCGACCCGGGGCCAGGGCGCGGTGACCACCACCGGCGGCACCGCCGGCCCGGCCAGCGTCCGCCGGGTCGCCCGACAACCCGAACGACACCCGGGTGCGGTGGCCCCGACCACCACCGGCGACGCCACCACCGGTGGCCTGAGCACCCCGACCGGTGGCCCCGTCAGCGACCAGGCCGCCAGCGCCGTCGAGATCGGCGACTTCTCCGACGACTGACAGCGCGGATGTGCCGCGTGCTCACCTGGTCGGGTCTGACCCACCGAGCGACAGCGCGGATGTGCCGCGTGCTCACCAGGTCGGGCCCGGCATCCCGACCGAATCAGTGCGCCCGGCACTCGCGACACCCGCTCCGTCGTGGGCGGTCGATACCCTTGATCACGCTCGAACATGGATGTAGTGGCCTCCCCACGTGGGGAGGCCACTACATCCATGTCAACCCCGTTGCGTTAGGTGGAACGGCTGTTCGTCAACCACCGCTGCCTCGCCGATCATGGAGTTGTGGTGGGTAACAGAACGCCCGTAGAACCCCCAAGGTCGGCACCACCACTCCATGATCGCCGAGCGGGCCCACCCCGCTCCCCGATCGGGCACTTCCTGTCCCGGGTTGACCAGAGCCACCCACGGCGTTAACGCAACGGTGTTGACATCCATGTTGCAGCACGATCTTGCGAGTCACGGGGACCCGGCGGGACGCGGCAGGGCGTCACAAAAGGGGATGGGGCGGGGCAGGGCGTCAGGGGTGGGGGCTGTCAGGGGGTGGGGCGGAGCACGCCCAGGCGTTGGGTGGCGCGGGTCAGTGCGACGTAGAGGTCGCTGCGCCCGCGCGGGGACTCGGCGACGATCCCGTCCGGGTCGACCACCAGCACCGAGTCGAACTCCAGGCCCTTGGCCTGGCCGACGGTGAGCAGCACCACCCGGCTCTCCAGTTCGGGTTGTTCGCCCACCGCCGCCTCGGGTAGCGCGGCCAGCACGACGCTCGCCAGCTCGTCGGCCCGGCTGGCCGGCACGATCACCCCGAGCCGCCCCTCCCGGTCACCCGGACGGGCATCCGAGCCGGCACCGGCCAGCCCGGCGGCCTCCCGGTTGGCCGCCTCGACCAGCTCGGCGGCGAGCCGGTCCGCCCCGACCGTCCGGTCCCACGGTGGTACGCCGCTGCGGCGTACCGAGCGGGGTGGGCGTAGTGCCGGGTCGATCCCGGTGAGCACCTCGGCGGCGACCGCCATGATCTCGGCCGGGGTGCGGTAGCTGACCGTCAACTCCTCCAGCCGCCACCGCTGCGCGACGTACGGTTCCAGCGCCTCGGCCCAGGACGGGGTGCCGGCCAGCGCGCCGGTCTGCGCCACGTCCCCGACGATGGTCATCGACCGGCTCGGGCAGCGGCGCATCAGCAGCCGCCAGGCCATCGGGGTGAGCTCCTGCGCCTCGTCGACGATGACATGGCCGAACGCCCAGCTCCGGTCGGCGGCGGCCCGCTGCGCGGTGGTCAGCCGGTCGGTTTCCTCCTGCCGTTCCAGCAGCCGCTCGGCGTCGATCAGGTCGGTGACACCGAGGATCTCGCCGCCGTCGGCGTCGTCCTCCACGTCGATCGAGCGGGAGCCCCGGGCGATGTCCAGCACGCCCTCGGCGTACTCGCGTTGGAAGGAGCGGATCCGTTCCCGGCGGGCGGCGGCGGCCCGCTCGTCCTCGCCGAGCAGCTCGGCGGCCTCGTCCAGCAGCGGCACGTCGGCAGGCGTCCAGCCACCGCCGGCCGGGCGGTGCAGCAGGGCGCGTTCGGCGTCGGTGAGCATCGGCGCGGCGGCGGCGATCCGCTCCGGGGAGGCGTACAGGTCGGCGAGGAGGCGCTGCGGGGTGAGCACCGGCCAGAGCCTGTCCAGCGCGGCGGTGATCTCCGGTTCCTCCCGCAGTTCCCGGCGGATCTCGGCGCGGTCCGCCTCCTCCAGCAGGTTCTCCCCGCCGAGCGGGTCGGCGCCGATCCGCTCGGCGACCTGGTCGGCCAGGGCGTGCACGATCTCGATGTCGAACAGGGCGCGGGCCAGGTTGTGCGGGCGGCCGGTACGCCGGACCCGGTCCCGGGCCCGGCGTACGGTCGCCGGGTCGAGCGGCAGCACCTCCCGCTGGGGCAGTTCGATCTCCAGCGGTTCGTCGGGCACCCACTGCCGGTCCCGTACGGCGGCGGCGAGCACCTCGGCCAGCACCGCCCGCCCCTTGAGCGCGGCGGTCCGGGCCGGCTCGGTGCGGCGGGCGCTGACCCCGGGGAAGAGGTCGCCCGGGGTGCTGAGCAGCACGCCCGTCTCGGCCAGCGCCGGCAGCACCTGGGAGATGTACCGCAGGAAGGTGGCGTTCGGCCCGACCAGCAGCACGCCCCGGGTGGAGAGCTGCTGCCGGTGGGTGTAGAGCAGGTACGCGGCGCGGTGCAGCGCGACGGCCGTCTTACCGGTGCCCGGCCCGCCCTGCACGACCAGTACCCCCGGCAGGTCGGCCCGGATGATCCGGTCCTGCTCGGCCTGGATGGTCTCGACGATGTCCCGCATCCGGCCGGTACGCCCGGCGTCGAGCGCGGCGAGCAGGGACGCCTCGCCGGTCAGCTCCTCGTGGCCGGTGGGGGAGGCCGCCTGGATGTCCAGCACCTCGTCGTTGAGGCCGGTGACCTTGCGTTCCCGGGTGCGCAGGTGCCGCCGTTGCCGGATGCCCTGCGGGTTGGCGGCGGTGGCGAGATAGAAGGGTCGGGCGGCCGGCGCCCGCCAGTCCATCAGCAGCGGGTCGTAGTCACCGTCGTTGTCGAAGATGCCGATCCGGCCGACGTAGTGCCGGCTGCCGTCGGCGCCGTCGAGCCGGCCGAAGGCCAGCCCCTGCTCGACCGCCGAGAACTGCTCGACCTGGTCGGCGTACATCCGGACAGCGCTGTCGCGTTGGGAGCGGTCCTGCTGGGTGCCGCCGCCACCGGCGCGCAATTCGTCGGTGAGCCGCCGGGCGGCCTGCTCACGCAGGTCGTCCAGCCGGCCGTAGAGCATCGAGACGTACGTCTGCTCGCGGCCGATCTCGTCATCGTGTTGCCGCAGCTCGTCCGGGCGCATTGACAAGCCGTCTCCTCGTCGCTTAGAATTGCTTCTGGAATGGCCTTCTGGTCATTCCTTCTTTTGTTTCGGGAACTGCTTAAGATACCGCCTGCGGCCGTCCGTACCAAGCCTGCGCCCGTTCCCGACCCTCGTCACACTCCCACGCCGCTGCCTGGCACCGCCGCTGCCTGCGCCGCACCCCTCCACCGAGTACCGGGGTGGGGCCGGGACAGGCAGCGCGGGGCCGGACAGCCCTCGGGGGCCCGCACCGGCTTTCGCCGGCCCGGACCCCCGAGGGTCGTCGCGTACGGGATGATCAGTCGCGCGCGGCCTGGTAGAGCCGCTCCGGCGTCACCGCTCCGGCGAGCACCCGTCCGTCGTCGGTGAGCAGCACGCTGAACAGCTTCGCGCTGAACAACCGGCCGCTGCCCCAGTCCCCGCTGACCTTCGGCAACCCGTTGAGCAGGTCGAGGGCCTGGGCCGCGCCGGGACCGTCACCCGGTCCGGGCTTCGCCGCACCGCCGGCCGGGGTCCGCGCCGCGTCCGCCGCGTCCGTCCGCGCCACCAGCACCGTGGTCCAGCCGGTCCCGACGGTACGCAGACCGGCGTCGCCGTCCGCGTCGGGCCGCTGCGCCGCGTCGGGCTTCCCGGCCCCCGCCTTCGGGTGCGCGCCGGCCTTCGGCCCCGGGCGGTCACCGGTCGCCTCAGTCACCTTCACCCCGGGCGGCGGGTTGAAGGTGAACTGGTCGGCGTCCGGCCGCCGGTAGTCGACCTGGGTGAAGGCCAGCTCGAAGGCCGGCTGGTCGGCACCGTCGGCGAGCACCTCGAACCGCAACGGCACGTGCTCGGTCGCGTCGATGGCGATCCGCACCTGGTGCACCAGGGACGCCTGGTCACGCGGGGTGAGCACCAACTCGTACGCGTCCCGACCGGCGACGGTGGCCGACCGGCCGGTGGTGACCAGCGTGCTCGGGTCGACGGCGGCCAGGGCCCGTTCGGCGGCCTCCTTCGGGGTGACCGGCAACGCGCCCTCCGCCGCCCGCCCGGTCGACTCCGGCAGGGTGCGGTGCGTCGCGGTGTTGGCCTTGCTGTCCCAGGTCCACACGTCCCGGCCGGAGCGGACGACGTCCCGCTCGCCGAGGGTGTCGAGCAGCGCGACCCGCTGCCGGTCCGGCCCGGAGTACCAGACCCGAAGGGTGTGCGTGCCGGTGAGCAGCGCGGCATCCCCACCGGCCAGCCCGGCCAGCGGCGGCAGCCCGAGATCGGCGCGCTGCACCACCGTGCCGGACAGCCCGTCCAGCCGGGCGGTCTGCAGGTCGACGAGAAGCTGGGCGGCGCTGCGCGGGGGCAGGGCGGGTTCGGCGTTCGCCGCGAACGTGCCGATCGCGGCACCTCCGCCGACGACGGTGACCGCGGCGGCCAGCGGCACCAGCCACCGCAGGGTGGAACGGTTTTTCAGTAAGGACATGACGACACCTCCTGGGGCCATCCTGCCGGTCCGGTGCTGTGAACCGGCTGAGGACGGCCTCCCGGTCGCTCGCGTCGGGGTGGCAGGCTGGGGTTATGCGGGTGCTGGTGGTGGAGGACGAGGCGCGGCTGGCGGCGGCGCTGCAGCGGGGCCTGACCGCCGAGGGGTTCGTGGTGGACACCGCGGGCACCGGGCCGACCGGGTTGGATGCCGCCCGGCACGGCGGTTACGACGCGATGATCCTCGACGTGATGCTCCCCGGCCTGTCCGGCTACGAGGTGGTCCGCCGGTTGCGCGCCGACGAGCACTGGCTGCCGGTGCTGATGCTCTCCGCCAAGGACGGCGAGTACGACCAGGCCGACGGGTTGGACTGCGGGGCGGACGACTACCTGACCAAGCCCTTCTCGTACGTGGTGCTGCTGGCCCGGCTGCGGGCGCTGCTGCGGCGGGGCGCCCCGGAACGGCCGACCGTGCTCGCCGTCGGTGATCTGCGGCTGGACCCGGCCCGCCGACGGGTCACCCGGGCCGACGCCGAGGTGGTGCTCACCGCCCGGGAATTCGCCCTGCTGGAGTACCTGATCCGCCGGCCCGGCGAGGTGATCTCCAAGACCGAGCTGCTGGATCACGTCTGGGACGCCAGCATGCGGACCGCCCCGAACGCGGTCGAGGTCTACGTCGGTTACCTGCGCCGCAAGATCGGCCGGGACCGGTTGGAGACCGTCCGGGGCGCCGGCTACCGGCTGAGCCCGTGAGACGCCCCCGCTGGCCGGTGCTGGGCCTGCGCGCCCGGCTGATGGTGCTCGGGGTGGCGGGGCTCTCGGTGGGGCTGGCCCTGGGCGGGGTGGTGCTGCTGGTGGCGCTGGGCTGGACGCTGCAACGCACAGTCGACGAGGAGGCGTTCCGGACGGCCGACGCGGTCGCCCGGCTGGCCGGTGAGGATGCCCTGCCTGATCCGCTGCCGGTGGCCGGCGGGCAGTTGCGGGTGCAGGTGGTCGACTCGGCCGGACGGATCCGGGCCGCCTCCATCGACGCGGACCGGCTGGTGCCCATGGTCCGCCCCGGCCAGCTCGCCGGGGACGGCCGGCGGCGGACGGTGGTGCCCGGCCAGCGGCTCGGCTGGGAGGGGCCGGTGCGGGTGGTGGCGGTGCCGGCCCAGGCGGCGGGAGAGCCGTTGACCGTGCTGGTGGGTCGCTCCACGGTGGACGTCCGACACGCCACCCAGGCCGCCCGGACGGTGCTGCTGGTCGCCTTTCCGCTGTTGGTGGCGCTGCTCGCGGTGGTCGCCTGGCGGGTGGTCGGGGCTACCCTGCGCCCGGTCGAGGCGTTGCGCAGCGGGGCCGCCGAGATCACCGGCCGGGACGCGGCCGACCGGCTGCCGGTGCCCGCCTCGCAGGACGAGATCCACCGGCTGGCGGTCACCCTGAACGACATGCTGGACCGGTTGGCGGCGGCCCGTGCCCGGCAGCGGGCGTTCCTCGCCGACGCGGCGCACGAGCTGCGTAGCCCGTTGACGAACATGCGTACCGAGCTGGAGGTGGCCCAGCGTCTCGGTGAGCGGTCCGACTGGCCTGCGGTCGCCGCCGACCTGCTCGCCGACACCGAGCGGCTGGGCCGGCTCGTCGACGACCTGCTGCTGCTGGCCCGGCTCGACGAGCAGCCGGCGCAGCGGGCCGGCCCCCCACGCGAGGCGGAACCGGTGGAACTGGGCGGACTGCTCGCCGAGCTGGCCGCCCGCTGGCCGAGCCCCCCGGTCGCCGCCACCGCGACGCCCGCACCGCAGGCCCTCACCGCTACGTCCGTGTCGCCGGCTGTCGGTGGTCCGTCCGTGTCGCCGGCTGTCACCGGTCCGTCCGTGCCGTCGGCCCTCACCGCTGCGTCCGTGTCGTCGGATGTTGGTGGTCCGTCGGTGTCGCCGGTCGTCACCGTCGCTGCGGAGTCGGGGTCGGCGTGGACGGTAGGTGTTCCGGACGAACTGCGGCGGGTGTTGGGGAACCTGGTCGACAACGCCGTCCGGCACGCCCGTACCCGGGTCGTGCTGGCGGTCGAGCCGGCGGTGGACGGGGCGTACCACCTGGTGACGGTGACCGACGACGGGCCGGGCATCCCGGTCGCGGACCGGGAGCGGGTGTTCCGCCGGTTCACCCGGTTGGACGAGGGCCGTGCCCGGGACGCGGGCGGTGCCGGGCTCGGCCTTGCCATCGTCGGGGAGCTGGTCCGTCGGAGCGGTGGCACGGTCGAACTCGCCGACGCCGACCCCGGCCTGCTGGTCCGGCTACGCCTACCGATCCTGCCGGACCCCGACTGAACCGTCGCCGCGCCTCGGCGTGACCCGCGCGGCGCGGCGCGGCGTGGCCTGAGCGCTGCCAGGCAAGCGTGGCGCCCCGGACGGTGCAGTGGGCCCGCCCGTCCGCCCGTCCGCCCGTCCGCCCGTCCGCCCGTCCGCCCGTCCGCCCGAGTTGATCAAGAGGTTTACGTCACCCCACCTGCCCCACCTGACGTAAACCTCTTGATCACCCGAGCGAGTGGGGTGGTTGAGGCGGTGATCAAGGGGTTTACGTCAAGAATTGCGTTGTGGGTGGCGTGAACCTCTTGATCAACGGAGGCAGGGCGGGGCGGGACGGGGCGGGGCAGGGCGGGGCAGGGTGGGGGTGGGCGGGGTGGGGCAGGGTGGGGTGGGGGTCAGCGGCGGGTGGTGCAGACCCGTTTCGCCCGCGCCACCACGTCGGTGGACCAGACCACGGCGACGGTGAAGCAGTAGTTGGTGGTGCGGTCCAGACCGTGCACGACGAAGCTGTCCGTGCCGGGCGGCAGGGTTTCGAACGGGCGCGGGTCCTGCCCGGCCTGCCCGGCGGAGAGGACCACCGGGCCCTCGCCACCGGCCGGGTACGTCCAGGTCAGCGCGATGCCGTCGGGCCGGTCGCGGAGCGTCACCCGCCCCGGCGGGGTACCGGGCGAGGCGGGCGGCGCGGCGTTCGGCGTACCGGCGGCGGTCGGGGTGGCCACGGGACTGCTCGGTACGACGGGCTGCGGGTCGCCCGAGCCACCCACCCCGGACACTCCGGCGATCACCGCGACGGCGCCGAGCAGCATCACCGCGACCCCGGCCGCCACAAGTGGTACGGCACCCGGGCGGCGTGGGGGCGGGGCGTGTCTGCGGGGCACCAGCACGGGCAGCAGCCGGGACGGGTCCACCGTCGGGGTCGGCGGCCCGATCCGGCGTACCCCCGGGGCCTCCTCGTCGGGGTGGCCCTGCGTCGGCGGCGGGGCGTAACGGTATTCCCGCCCACCGCCGGTTGCCCCGGGCCCGGCCATCCCGGCGGCCGCCGACCCGGACGACCAGTGCCCGCCGTCCCCGACCTGGTCGGACCCGGCCGGGTAGCCGCTGCCGGACGACCAGTGACCGTCGTTCCCGACCTGGTCCGATCCGGCCGGGTAGTCGGACCCGGCCGGATAGCTGCTGCCGGCGGGGTAGCCGCCTGCTGCCGGGTTGCTGTCGGGGGTGGGATAGCCGGTGGGGGTCGGGTGGCCGGGCGCTGCGAAGCTGCCCGGGTGGTCGAAGGGGCGTGGCCGTCCGGTGCCCTGCGGGTAACCGGTGTCCTCGGCGGGAAGCCGCTGGCCGGGCACCGTCGGCGGGTAGGGCTCGTCGGGTGGCACCGCCCCGGCCGACCAAGCCGGTAGGTCCGGTGGCCCCTCGGCGGGTGGCGGGGTGCGGGCGGCCGGCACCACAGGTGCGTCGCGTTCCGGGGTGGGCTCGTCGTCGCAGACGTGGTCCGGGTCGGCGGCGGCCCGGGCCAGCGCGGCCACCTGCCGGGCCAGCGGGTCGTCGGCGGCCAGGTGCTGGCGGGCCAGCTCGCGGGCGAGGGCGAGGTTGTCGTGGGCCTCGTCGAACCGGCCGCAGTCGCGTTGCATCGCGCCGAGCCGGGCGAGCATCTTGATCCCGCTGGCGTGCCCGTCGCCGTAGACCTCGCGGTGCAGCTCCCAGGCGTCCTGCAGACGTTCGCGGGCCTGGGCGCACTGACCCCGGGCATACTCCACGGTGGCCAGGTCGGCGTGCGCGGCGAGCACCCGCAGCGACTCGGGGCCGTCGTGCGCGGTCAGCTCCAGGATCACCTCGGAGTAGAGCCGGGCGGCACGGACGTCGCTGCCGACCCGGTGCAGCACCGCCGCCAGGGTGGCCGCCGCCGAGATGGTCCGCTGGTCGGAAATGCCGTACAACCGGCTCGACGCCGCGTACGCGAAGGCGGCCCAGCCTCGTGCCGAGTGCGGCTCACCGAGGGTGACCAGCAGCCGGGCCTGGAGCCCGGCGGCCTCGGTCAACTCGGGGGAGGCGTGGTCGGGGCGGGGATCCGCGTCGGTCAGCGCGTCGGCGAGCAGACGCTGGGCACCGGCCAGGTCGCCGGCGGACACCAGGTGCTGCGCCTGGAGGGTCAGTTCACCGAAGCCGGAAGACACGCCCCATCGTGCTTGGCCGGCGACGGTTAGTACAACCCTTGCCGGTAGGCAACTTGGTCAAGAACCGGTCAGGTGGGCGACCAGGGTTTCGCTGATCCGGCGTAGCTGGTCGACCTGGGCCGGGCTGAGCGCGTCGAACAGGTGGCGGCGTACCCCCTCGACGTGGCCGGGCGCCGCAGCGGCCAGGGCCGCGAAACCGGCGTCGGTGAGGACGGCGATCTGGCCGCGCCGGTCGGTGGGGCACTCCTCGCGGCGGACCCAGCCGGTGGTCTCCAGCCGGGCGACGGCGTGCGAGAGCCGGCTGCGCGACGAGCCGGTGAGGTCGGCCAGCTCGCTCATCCGCAGCCGCCGGCCGGGGACCTCGGAGAGCCGGACCAGGATCTCGTAGTAGGCGTGCGGCATTCCGGCGTCGCGTTGCAGCTCGCGGTCGAGGGTGTCGGTCAGCGCCCGGGAGGCGGCCAGGAAGGCGCGCCAGGTCTGCTGTTCGTCGGGGCTCAGCCAGCGGGTCATGACGGTCATCATAACCGGAATGGTTGAACGCTCAACCAAAGCGCGCTACCGTGGACGGCATGGGAATCCATCGCCTCAACCACGCCGTGCTCTACGTCTCCGACCTGCGCCGCAGCATCGACTTCTACCGCGACGTGCTGGGCTTCCGCCCGGTGCCGATGACTCCGGACGGGTTCCGGGGCGCGGCCTTCCTCCAGGCCCCCGACTCGACGAACGACCACGACCTCGGCCTGTTCGAGATCGGCGCGGCCGCCGGCCGCTCGCAGGCCGGCCGGGCCACCGTCGGCCTCTACCACCTGGCCTGGGAGCTGGACACCCTCGACGAGCTGGCTGTCACCGCGCAGCGACTGGCCGCCGCGGACGCCCTGGTCGGCACCTCCGACCACGGCACCACCAAGAGCCTCTACGGCCGTGACCCCGACGGGCTGGAGTTCGAGATCGTCTGGATCGTCCCGGCCGACCAGCTCGACGAGGACGCCCTCGCCGCCCGCAAGCGGATCGGCCGGCTCGACCTCGACCGCGAACGGGCCCGCTACGGCGGCCAGACCCGGGGCGGGGTGGGGATCTCCGTCCCGGCCTGAACCGCCGTACGGTAGAACGACAGGATGCCGATCGACGCCGTCCTGCGGGAGCTGCTCGTCCGCCAGCTCGACCACTGGCTGCCGGGGGCCCTGCACCGCTCCCGACGGGCCACCCTCGCGTTGTCGTACGCCGGTGACCCCGGCACCGCCGAGGCGGCCCTGCGGGTGGTGGCCGGCTTCGCCGACCGGCTCCGGGGCCGCCGGCTCACCGTGCTGGTGCTCGCCGGTGGCGGTCCCGAACTGCCCGCCCGGCTCGGTGCCGTCGAGGCCACCCTCCCGGCCGACGTGGCGGTGCACGTGGTGCCCGGCGACCCGGCCCGGCTGCCGGTGGTGCTCAAGGCGGCCGGCGCGGCCGGCGCACCGCTGCTCACCCTGGTCGACGGCGCGGCACCCGACCCGGCGCTGCTGGCCGCCACGGCCACCGGTCGACCGGCCGAGGTGCTGCTCACCGCCGCCGGGTCCACCGCCCTGCGGCCGGCCCTGACCGCTGCCGGGTTCCCCCTGGTCGCCGAGGTCGAGCTGGTCCCCGCCGACGGGTCACCGGCCCGACTGGTCGCCTTCGGCACCGGGCTGGACAAGAGCCTGGAAGCCTTCAAGGAAGCACTCTGGACCGCCGACGGTTCCGGTGATGGGTCCGCCGACGGATCCGGTGGCGGGTCCGTTGCCGACTCCGCCGGCGGGTCCGGTGCGGTCCGCTACCGCGACCCGGCCGGCGGGCTGCTCGACGTCGCCGGCCCACCGGCGGCCGGTCCGCTGCGCGGCGAACTGCTTGCCGAGTTGGCCCGCCACGGCCCGCGTACGGTGACCGAGCTGCGTCGGCACGCGCTGACCGCGACGGCGTACCGGGCCGTGGACGCCGGGCGCGCGCTCGCCGAGTTGCTGGCGGTCGGCGCGGTCACCCGGGAGCCGGAGCACGGGCGGCTCGGCGGGGACGTGCTGATCAGTGGCGGTCCCGCCCCGGTCGGTCGGTCAACTGTTTGACCACGATGGACGCCCCGGTGGCGATCACCCCGATGCTGAACACCATCTGCACGCAGACGATCGCCTTGGCGAGCTGTCCCTGGGGGTGTACGTCGCCGTAGCCGATCGTGGTCAGGGTGGTCAGCGCGAAGTAGAGCGCGTCCAACCGGGTACGCAACCCGGAGAACTGCTCCGACCCGCTACCGGCCACCACGTAGTCGGCCACCGCGAAGGCGAGCAGCCCGGCGACCAGCGCCACCACCAGCCGGCTCAACGACCGGACCTCGTTCCCGCCGACGGGTGCGCGGTTGCCGAGCTGCCGGCCCACCTGGCGGGTGACCAGGAAGGTGACCACGGCGATCAGCAGCAGGGTGCCCACCGCCCGCAGGGTCAGCCGTAGGCCGTTCGGATCGGGTTCCAACGGAATCAGGAAGTAGCTGGCCAGCAGCAGGACGCAGGCCGCCAGGGTGTGCCGTCGCGCCCGCGCGTAGCTTGCGTCGTCGCGTGCCATGCGGAGATTCTGCGCCGTCGCGGCGGCCCCGATCCGGCGAACGGGCGAACCCGGCCGGTGCCGGGTCGGGTTCGCGGAGGACGTCGGGCGCACAGACGACGATCGGGGTGCCGGTGAACCACCGGCACCCCGATCGAGGAAGGGCTATCAGGCCCGGGACTTGTCCTGCTTCCAGGACAGCGGACCAGGCAGGTCGACGCGGTGCGCCTTGGCCCGGGAGTTCCAGGACCAGCGACCGATCTTGATGCTCCACGAGGAGAAGCCGTTCTCGGTGAAGTTCAGGATGATCGGCCCGTACTTCTTGCGCTTGCGGAACATCAGACCCATCGTGGCGCTCCCTTCGCGTTCCCTGTCGTCGTTGTCGTCTCGGCCCGATAGATGCCCACATCCACGAAATCCGAAACCTGCTCCCGTCCGAGCTGGACGGTGCCGTGAATCTCTATAAACTCGATAGGTGTTACGGACTGATAAACCCAGGTGAGCGCATTACGGAGCTGGGATCCAGATCCCAGTCTCATCTTCTGGAAGGGCGTTGACCGGGCCGCCCGGCGGCCGGCACCATGAGGTCATGTCGCAGCGGGACGAGCTCCACCTCACCGCCCGCGTGCACGTCGACCTGGTCCGGCACGCGAGCGCGCTCTGTTGAGCTGACGCCCGTCCGCGTCCCGTCACCTTCTTCACCCGCACCGCCGCACCGACCGGCCCGGCCCACGACGGCCCGACGCCGGGCGCTGCGGCGTACCTCCGCGCGCCGCGCGGCCCCTACCGTGCACCAGATCAGGAGACTTCCATGTCCCCACTTCGTCGTACCCTCGCCGCCGTCGCGGCCCTGCTCACCCTGACCGCCGCCACCGCCTGCGGCACCGACGCCGAGGCGGCCGGACAGACCACGACCCTGCGCTACCAGGGCTCCGTCGGCCAGGTCACCCTCCCCGAACTCGCCGCCGACCTCGGCTACCTCGGCGACGTACGCCTCGACTGGATCGGCAACGTCACAGGAGGTCCGGCCGACATCCAGGCCACCGCCACCGGGCAGAGCGACTTCGGTGGCGCGTTCAACGGCGCGATCGTCAAGCTCGCCACCGCGGGCGCCCCGATCACCGCCGTGGTCAGCTACTACGGCTCCGACGCGCAGACCTTCCAGGGCTACTACGTCCTCTCCGACAGCCCGATCAAGGGCCCGCGCGACCTGATCGGCCGCAAGGTCGGCATGAACACCCTTGGCGCGCACGCCGAGGCGGTGCTCAAGACCTGGCTGGTCAAGGGGGGCCTGACCGCCCCCGAGATCGCCAGGGTCGAGCTTGTCGCATTGCCCCCCGTCAACACCGAGCAGTCGCTGCGCGCCCGGCAGATCGACGTCGCGGTGCTCGGTGGCGTCATCCGCGACAAGGCCGTCGCCAACGGCGGAATCCGTACCGTCTTCACCGACTACGAACTGCTCGGTGCGTTCAGCGCCGGCGCCTACGTGTTCCGCGACGACTTCATCAGGCGCAACCCGGAGACCGTCAAGGCGTTCGTCGGCGGGGTCGGCCGGGCCGTCGAGTGGGCCCGGACCCAGCCCCGGGAGACCGTGGTGACCCGGCTCGAACAGATCATCGCCAAGCGGGGCCGCAACGAGGACCCGTCCCTGGTGCGCCTCTGGAAGAGCAGCGGCGTCGCCGGCAGGGGCGGTGTGATCACCGACCGGGAGTTCACCACCTGGATCGACTGGCTCGCCGACGCCGGTGAGCTCAAGGGCGACCGGCCGAAGCCCGGTGACATCTACACCAACGACTACAACCCGTTCGCCTCCGGTGGGGGTGCCGCGTGAGCACCGACAAGGTCCTCTTCGACCGGGTCACCAAGACCTTCGACGTCCGTGCCGGGCGGCGTGCGCCCACCGGCGCGGTCACCGCCCTGGACCAGCTCACCCTCGGGGTACGCCCCGGCGAGTTCCTGGTCGTCGTCGGCCCCAGCGGCTGCGGCAAGTCCACCCTGCTCGACCTGCTCGGCGGCCTGTCCCGGCCCACCTCCGGTCAGGTCCTCGTCGACGGCCGGCCGGTCACCGGCCCCGGCCTCGACCGGGGCATCGTCTTCCAGCAGTACGCCCTGCTGCCCTGGCGCACCGCCGCCGGCAACGTCGCCTTCGGACTGGAGGCCAAGGGGGTGCCCCGCGCCGAACGCGCCGACCTGGTCGCCCACCACCTGGAACTGGTCGGGCTGAGCGGGTTCGCCGCGCACTACCCGCACGAGCTGTCCGGGGGCATGAAGCAGCGGGTGGCGATCGCCCGCAGTCTCGCGTACGACCCGGACATCCTGCTGATGGACGAGCCGTTCGCCGCCCTGGACGCGCAGACCCGCGACTCGCTCCAGGACGAGCTGGTGCGGATCTGGCAGGCCACCGGCAAGACGATCGTCTTCATCACCCACGGCATCGACGAGGCCGTCTACCTCGGCCGACGGGTCGCCGTGATGACCTCCCGCCCGGGGCGGATCAAGCAGGTCGTCGAGATCGAGCTGGGTGACCGGGGCGCGGTCGACGACGTGCGCTCCTCCGACGCCTTCCGGCACCACAGGCACCACATCTGGACGTCGTTGCGCGACGAGGTACGCGCCGCCCAGTCCACCGAACGCCGCCCCGACCGCCCCACCCGGCCCACCCGCCGCCGGTGGCCCGGCCGCTCCGCCGCCCCCGTCGCGGCGTCCACCGCCACCTCGGCCGGGGCGTCCACTGCCGTCCCGGTCGGGACGTCCACCGTCGACACCGAGGAGGCCCGCGTTGGTTGACATCGCCGACCGTCCCGTCCGACTGGCCCCGCCGGCCGTCGTACCCCCGGCGGTGCCCACCGTCGCCCGGTCCGGTCCGTTCGCCCGGCTCGCCGGCCTCTCTGGGCGGGTGCTGCACCGCACCGCCGCGCTGCTGGCGCTGGCCGCGATCTGGGAGACCGCACCCCGGGCCGGGCTGGTCGACCGGGTCTTCCTGCCGCCGCTGTCGGAGGTGCTCGTCGCCTGGTGGGCGCTGCTGACCAGCGGGCAACTCGCCGACCACGTCGGTGCCAGCCTGACCCGGTCGCTGACCGGGCTCGGCCTGGCGGTGCTCACCGCCATCCCGCTCGGCCTGCTGATCGGCTGGTACCGCCCCCTCGCGGAGCTGCTCAGTCCGCTGCTGGAGGTGTTCCGCAACACCGCCGCGCTGGCCCTGCTGCCGGTCTTCGTGCTGATCCTCGGGCTGGGGGAGACCTCCAAGATCGCCCTGGTCGTCTACGCCTGCTCCTGGCCGATCCTGCTGAACACCATCGCCGGGGTGAAGGGCGTCGACCCGCTGCTGGTGCGCTCGGCCCGGTCGATGGGCCTGGACCACCTGCGGCTGTTCCAGAAGGTGATCCTGCCGGCGGCCGTGCCGACCGTCTTCACCGGCGTCCGGCTCGCCGGGGCCTACTCGATCCTGGTGCTCGTCGCCGCCGAGATGGTCGGCGCCAAGGCCGGGCTGGGCTACCTGATCAACTACGCCCAGTACAACTTCGCCATCCCCGACATGTACGCCGGGATCATCACCATCTCTGCCATCGGACTGGTCGTGAACCAGCTTCTCGTCATCGTCGAACGCCGCTTCTCCACCTGGCGCGTCGACGTCACCGCCGGATAGGACGGACACCCATGACCCGCACCCTGCACCTCAACGCCTTCCTGCTCGGCGTCGGCCACCACGAGGCGGCCTGGCGGCACCCGCGTACCGACCCGCGTCGGGTCACCGACCTGCGACACTTCCAGGAGCTGGCCCGTACCGCCGAGCGGGGCACCCTCGACTCGGTCTTCCTCGCCGACTCGCTCGCCGTCGGCCCGGCCGTCCGGCACAACATCCAGGCCGTCTTCGAGCCGCTGACCCTGCTCGCCGCGCTGGCCACCGTCACCACCCACGTCGGCCTGATCGCCACGGTCTCCACCAGCTACAACGAGCCGTACAACCTGGCCCGCAAGTTCGCCTCGCTGGACCATCTCAGCGGCGGCCGGGCCGGCTGGAACATCGTCACCTCCGCCCAGGCGCGGGAGGCCTGGAACTTCAACCTGGACGACCACCCGGCGCACGCCGACCGGTACCGGCGGGCCGCCGAGTTCGTCGACGTGGCGGTGAAGCTCTGGGACAGCTGGGAGGACGACGCGCTGGTCCTCGACCCGGCCGCCGGGATCTTCGCCGACACCGACCGGGTGCACGAGGTCGGCCACGTCGGTGAGCGGTTCCGGGTACGCGGCCCGCTGAACACCCCGCGTCCGCCGCAGGGTCGACCCCTGCTGGTGCAGGCCGGCTCCTCCCCGGACGGGGTCACCTTCGCAGGCCGGTACGCCGAGGCGGTCTTCACCGCCCAGCAGACCCTCGCCGACGGGCAGCGGTTCTACGCCGCACTGAAGCAGGCGGCGGTCGCCGCCGGCCGCGACCCGGAACTGGTGAAGGTGCTGCCCGGGATCGCCCCGGTGCTCGGCGGCACCGAGGCCGAGGCGCGGAGGCTCGCCGACGAGCTGGAGGCGCTGATCGTCCCCGAGCACGCCCTGGCGCAACTGTCCGGGATGACCGGCGTCGACCTCACCGGTCTGCCGTTGGACGGCCCGCTGCCGGAGTTGCCCGACGCGACAAGCGTGCAGTCGCACCAGAGCCGCTACCAGCTCGTCGTCGACCTGGCCCGGCGGGAGCGGCTGACCATCCGGCAGCTGATCGGCCGGCTCGGCGGCGGACGCGGGCACCGGGTGGTGGCCGGCACCCCCGAACAGGTCGCCGACCAGATCGAACTGTGGTTCACCGAGGGCGCCGCCGACGGCTTCAACATCATGCCGCCGCTACTGCCCAGCGGACTCGACGACTTCGTCGACCACGTGGTGCCGTTGCTGCGCGCCAGGGGCCTGTTCCGCCACGAGTACACCGGCCGGACGCTGCGCGAGCACTACGGGCTGCCCCGACCGGCCTCCCGCTACGCCACCGACCGGGAGCTGGTGACCGCATGACCACCCTGGACCGTCCGGTCGACCCGCTCCGGCTCGACCCCGACCTGCGCGAGCGCCCCGGCCACCGGCCCGTCGACGCCGACCTGTTGCCGCCCGCCCCACCGACCCGCCCCACCGACCTGCTGCCCGTCGACGCCGACCTGTTCCGCAGCCTGCTGCGCCGGCAGGCCAGCACGGTCACCGTGGTCACCGCCGTGGCCCGCCGACCCGACCCGACCGGCCGCGGCCGGGACCTCGTGCCGATCCGGGCCGGCTTCACCGCCACCTCGTTCACCTCGGTGTCGCTGGATCCGCCGCTTGTGTCGTTCTGCCTCGGCGTCACCTCGTCGAGCTGGCCGGTGTTGGACCGCGCCGAGCACGTCGGCGTGCACCTGCTCGGCGCCGGGCAGACCGGGGTGGCCCGGATCTTCGCCACCAGCGGCATCGACCGGTTCGCCGCGCACCGGGCCTGGACGCCCGGCCCGTTCGGGGTGCCGCTGCTCGACGGCGTGCTGGTCAGGTTGCTGTGCCGGGTGGTGCACCGGGTGCCGGCCGGCGATCACACCCTGGTCATCGCCGAACCGCTCGCGCTCGGTCCGGGCATCGACGGCGACCCGCTGGTCCACCACCGGGGCAGCTACACCACCCCCGGCACGCCGGTGCCGGCGTGACCACCGTCGAACCCCCGCTCGCGCTCGACCGGGCCGCCCAGGACCTGCTGTTCCGGGCGGCCCGGACGGCGAACACGTTCACCGCCGAACCGGTCGACGACGCGCAGGTCGCCGCGATCCACGAGCTGATCAGGTACGGCCCGACCGCGCTCAACGGCCAACCGCTGCGGGTGCTGCTGCTCCGGTCGACGGCGGCCCGGACCCGGCTGCTGCCGTACGTGTCGAGTGGCAACCGGGTCAAGACGGCCGATGCGCCGCTGGTGGCGGTGCTCGCCGCCGACGTCGACTTCCACGAGCGGCTGCCGGAGCTGTTCCCGCACCGGCCCCAGGCGCGGGAGTGGCTGGCCGACCGGGCGGACCGGGTCGCCCAGGCCCGGTTCAACGCCACCCTCCAGATCGGCTACTTCCTGATCGGGGTGCGGGCTGCCGGCCTGGCCGCCGGGCCGATGGCCGGCTTCGACGCCGGCGGGGTACAGCGGGAGTTCTTCCCCGACGGCCGGCACGAGGTGCTGCTGCTGGTCAACATCGGCCACCCCGGGCCGGACGCCTGGCAGGACCGGCTGCCCCGGCTCACCGCCGAGGAGGTGATCCAGACGCTCTGAACGCAGCGAATGTCCGCACGCGGTGGGATCAGCGTGGCTCCCACGCGTCGGGCAGGGTGGTCAGCCTCCGCACGTGCGTCGGGAGTCGGCCGCTGACCACCTCGGCGAGGCTCACCTCGTCCAACACCTGCCGGACGGCGGCGCGGACGGCCACCCAGAGCCGGGGGAGGTTCTCCGCCGAGCCCTCGTACCTGGTCTCCTCGGGGCGCATTCCGCGTACCCCGGCCAGTGGACCCTCGACGGCGCGCAGGATCGCCCCGACGGTGACCTCGCGCGGCGGTCGGGCCAGGGTGTAACCGCCCTCCGCGCCGCGCTGCGCGCGGACCACGCCGGCCCGCCGCAGGTCGGCCAGGACGGCTTCGAGGAACTTGCGCGGCATGTCCTGCTCGCTGGCGATCGACTGGGTGGAGAGCAGGGAGGGGTAGGCGGTGGCCAGGCTCAGGGCCGCTCGGACCGCATAGTCGCCGCGCGCGGAGATCTGCACCATGCCATCATGCCTGCCGGTCGGGGGTGGCGGGGTCGGCGGGTCGACGTGGCCGGGCGATCCGCGACGGCGGACGGCCCCGGGCGGCCCGGAACGCACCCGGGCTCACCCCCACCTCCCGGGTGAAGAACCGGCCGAAGTTCGTCGGCTCGGGGAAGCCGAGCTGCCGACCGATCCGGGCCACCGGCTCGTCGGTGGCGGCGAGCAACCGGCGGGCCTGGAGCGCGACCCGCTCGTCCACCACCTGCTTGGCGCTGCGCCCGGTCACCGCCAGACAGGCCCTGGTCAGGGTACGCACCGAGCAGCCCAACCGGGCCGCGTAGTCCTCCACCCGGCGGGTGCCCTGGTAACCCGACTCCACCTCGCGGCAGAACCGGTGGAACGTGACCACCTCGGCGCGCTGCGGATCGGCGTCGTCGGGCGTCCGCCCGGAGTCCCGGGCACCGGGCAGCAGGGCCAGCCGGATGAGCAGCACCGCGAGCTGGTGCCGGAGCAGGGCGCGGGCGGCCGGATCGTCCCGGTGCCGGCGGTGGTCCACCACGAGCTGGGAGACCTCGTTGATGACGGCGTCCTCGTCCTCACCTGTCAGCTGGTGGTGTTGCGGCACGGCGTCGGGGTCGACGTCCAGGCCGCGCAGCGCTTCGACGTGCCAGCGGAGCACGATCGCGTCGAGACGCGCGGGGCAGCGCAGCACCTGACCGGGAGCGGCCCGCAGCAGGGTGCCGGGCCGGCAGGGCAGCGCCCGGAAGTCCAGCTCGATGATGCCGTGCCCGCCGGTGACCAGCACGAGCAGGTCGGTGTCGAGCAGGGACGGCCGGGGTGGACCGGTGGTGGGGGTGAGGTCGCCCAGCTCCAGGATGTCGATCTCGGCGCGGGGCAGGTCGGGACGGGTTGCCGGGGAGAGCTGACCGGAAGGGACCATCGCCTTCGACCGTAACCGCGGACGCCTCAGGCCGCATCCCGGCGACGGGACTCTGTCGCGCTCGCGGCGGCGGGACTCTGTCGCGCTCGTGCCGTGGCGGCGGGATGCTGTCGCGAGTGCGGCGGGTCCGCGTGGTGCCGGCCGGGGTGGCGGGGTTGTCCGGTCGCCGGGGCCGGGCTACGTTACCGCTCGGTAAGGGCGGCGGCACGCGAGGGGATGCACATGACGGACCTGTTCTCGGTCGACGGCAAGACGGTCCTGGTCACCGGTGGTTCCCGGGGGATCGGGCTGATGATCGCCCGAGGCTTCGTCCGGGCCGGGGCCACCGTGATCATCTCGTCCCGCAAAGCGGACGTGTGCGCGGCGGTCGCCGAGGAGCTGTCCGCCGAGGGGCGCTGCGAGGCGATCCCCGCCGACCTGGGCGACGACGCGGGCGCCGAGGTCCTCGCCGCCGCCGTCCGCGAGCGGTACGAACGGCTCGACGTGCTGGTCAACAACGCGGGCGCGACCTGGGGCGCGCCGCTGGAGTCGTACCCGGGGGCGGCGTTCGACAAGCTCTGGGCGGTCAACGTGAAGGCGGTGTTCCGACTCACCACCGCGTTGCTGCCGGTGCTGCGCGCGGCGGCCAGCGACGACGACCCGGCCCGCGTGATCAACATCGGCTCGGTCGACGGCCTCCGGGTGCCGATGATGGAGGTGTACGCGTACTCCGCCACCAAGGCGGCCGTGCACATGCTCACCCGCAGCCTCGCCCACCAGCTCGCCGCCGAGCGGATCACTGTCAACGCGATCGCCCCCGGCCCGTTCGAGAGCAGGATGATGGCCTTCGCCCTGGACGACCCGGCATCCCGGGCGGCGGTCGAGCAGCAGGTGCCGCTCGGCCGGATCGGTCGTCCCGAGGACATGGCCGGCGCGGCGATCTACCTGTCGTCGCGGGCCGGGGCGTACCTGACCGGCGCGGTGATCCCGGTGGACGGCGGCATCACCACGCACGGCTGACCGGCGTACCCGGTGGTGGACGGCCGGAGCCGCGCGGACTCGGCAGATCCGCGCGGCTCCGGTGCAGGCTGGTCAGCGACCGGCGAGCAGCCGGGTCACCGCCGTGTCGACGTCCAGGTGCTCGGCCTCCCGGCCGCGTGGGACGACGACGTAGGTCCGGCGCAGGAAGCGCACCAGCACGCTGCGCGGGACCTCGAACAGGGCGTTGCCGTCGGGTGACGACAGGGCCAGCGCGACGAAGTCGCCGCGCGGGGTGGCCCAGGGCCAGACCCGCACGTCGCCGATGCCGGCCGGCTCGTCCAGGCCGGTGACGAGCAGTTCGCGGGCGAAGGACCAGCTCACCGCCTCGCCACCGGCCGATTCGGCGTGGAACAGGACATGGACCGCATACGGGTCAGCAGGGTCGTAACGCAGACTGGCACGCACCGGCAAGGCGGTGGCGTCAGGCGCGACGAGCCTTAGCGACGTCTCGACCTCTACGGTCGTCGGTCGGATGACACTCATGGACGTTCTCCCCCCGGCACCGCTGCGGAACGCGCGTGTCCCGCTTTTCCCATCCTCAGGTGCTACTGCTGGCTACGCTCCGCCATACGCTGACTTCACCCAGTGGTGGGAAGGAGGTCCGAATCGCCGCGAGAATGTGAGAATTCTTGTAGGATTTCCGGTTCTGCCCAGTCGGGAGCCCGTCCGAAGTCGGGTGGTTCAGTCGTCGACTTACTCCGGTAACGTCCAGTGGTCTGCGCAAGTGACGGGCCGGGACGACACTGGGGGGTGAAATGGCCACGAAGCGTTCCTCAATGGATGCGGGGAGTACTGCCGAGTCACCGAAAGTAGGGGCCCGAGCAGCCAAAAGGCGGGGTGACAGGGTGCCGATCAACCCACCGGACCGAGACGGTCGGACGACCTCCGACGCCGGTCGCGCCTCCCGGGCTGTCCGTGACCGGTCCCGGCCTGTGGCCAACGGCGGCCGACGTCGATCCGGCGGCACCGCCCTGGCCGCCCGGCCCACCGGCTGGCGGTGGCGGCTGCGCACCACCCTCGACCTGATCCGGGCCAACCCCACCGGCCGGGTCGCCCTCAAGATCTTCATCGCCGTCGCCGGGGCGCTCGTGGTGACCGTCGGCATCGCCCTCATCCCGTTGCCCGGCCCCGGCTGGCTGATCGTCATCGCCGGGCTCGCCATCTGGGCCGTCGAGTTCCACTGGGCCCGCCGGCTGCTCGGCTTCACCCGCCGACACGTGCACGCCTGGACCCGGTGGGCCACCACCCGCTCGCTGGCCATGCGGTTCCTGCTCGGCTCCGTCGGCCTGGTCTTCGTCGCCGTGGTGCTCTGGCTCTCGCTCAAGTACAGCCTCGGCATCGACCTGGTCGCCCAACTGCTGCACTACCTCGCCACGACCTGACCCACCCCCCGGGTTTTTGGCTCCGTCGCACGATCGGGTAGAGTCAACAGCGCTGAGGGCGATTAGCTCAGTGGGAGAGCGCTTCGTTCACACCGAAGAGGTCGCTGGTTCGATACCAGCATCGCCCACTCTCAGTTCCGCAGGTCAGAGGCCGCTTCCCGATTTCGGGAGGTGGCCCTTCTGCTGTCGTGCGGCAGCCCGTCAGTCCCGCGTGAGTCGCCGGGGCGCTTGAGCGCCTCCCGGGTCACCGTGGACGAGACCTGGGTGTAGATCTCCGTCGTCACCGAGAACCGGGCGTGCCGGAGGATCCGCATGGCGACCCGTGCATGCACGTCGAGGTCGGTCAGGAGGGTGGCGCAGGTCCGCCGGGCATCGTGGATGGTGACCGGCCTGACGTTGGCTCTCTGGCACCTCGTCTGCCAGGAGCGTGGGAAGTTGCGTGGCTGGACGGGGTGCCGTAGCGGGTGGTGAACACGAGGTCGTTCAGAGGGCGACCTCATCCACCCGGCTGCCGGCGTCCGTCAGCGCATCCTGACCTGGCCAGTACGACTGCCCCGGTGCGGATCACCGCATGGACCCATCACCCGCAGCACCGTCCCATCGGCCGGCGACCGCAGTGCCTTCGGGCCTCGTTCACGTCCGTGTCCCGGGCGCGTAGGGTCAGCGACGTGAGCGTCGCCCTCGACATCCTGCCGAAGATCGGTGCGCCGGCGACGCGTGCGCTGACCGAAGCCGGCTACCCGACGTTGCGCGACCTCGCGGGTGTGCCGCGCGCAGAACTGGCCGTACTGCACGGGGTGGGACCGAAGGCACTCGGGATCATTCAGAGCGCTCTGGAGCAGCACGATCTGAGTCTCGGTTAGGGATTCCTCGGCAGCAGTGCCAGTCGGGCACATAGGCGGAGGCCTCCCGTCGCCGGGCTGTACCGGGTCTGCTGGCGATGTGAGCCCGACCGGGGCGTCCACTCAGGCTCCGAGATCAAGGACGAGCGGCCCATGGTGAGGCCGGCGACGTCGCCGGTAGCGTGAGGCGAATTCGTGCCAGGACCGCGAGGAGCAGCCCGGCAGTAGCGAGTAATCCTGACCGAGCAGGTCGTACGCGTGAATGGGGGCCTGCTGTAGGGAAACCGGAGCCAGCGCCGTTGCCAATAGCGCCAGGACCCGATCGGCAACGCGGAGCAGGCGCGGCAGCTCATCGTCACCCACCTGCTCGACCCGCCCCGTTCGGACGTCGCCGCCTGGCACGGTCTGCTCGGCGAGCTGCTGATCGCCGGCGGGGAGACCGGTGCCGCCGCGACCGCGCTCGACCAGGTCGATGCGGGCGGCGTTCCTGCGCACCCGCCGGGCCGAGCGGTTCCTCGCCGAGCTGGCGACCCGGCCCACGCGATAGCGACGGTGGGTCCGGTGTGCGTCGTACCGGCATGACCGGTACGTGCCGTACGACGCCGGCACCTGACGGCCGCGCGGGTTCGGCCCGGCCCCGGCGGCGAGGGGGTTGCCGGGGCGGTGCCGGGAGAGCATGGCTTGACAATCCGCCGGGTGCGGTGTGGACGATGAGACGTGAAAATTCTTGTGCTGGGTGGCAGTGGCCTGATCGGCACCCATGTCGTCGACGTGCTGCGCGACAGGGGCCACACCGTGACCACGGTGGCCCGTACCGCCCGCCCGGGCGTCGATCACCTGCTCGATCTCGGGTCCGCCTCGACCGACGACCTCCGGCCGCTGCTCGCCGGCCAGGACGGGGTCGTCGTCGCCACCCGCGCCGACGAACAGCGGGTGCTGCCCAAGCCGATCCGGCCGGTCCTGCACCGCGAGCTGGTCGACCCGGTGGTACGCCTGCTCACCGCCGCCCGCGACGAAGGGCTCAGCCGTGCGGTCGTGTTGGGCTCCTACTACACCTACTTCGACCGGCTACATCCACAGTGGCGGCTCGCGGAGCGGCACCCGTACATCGGATGCCGTCGGGAGCAGGCCCGGCAGGGACGGCTGGCCGCCGGCCCGGAGCTGCCGGTCGCCGTGCTGGAGTTGCCGTTCGTCTTCGGCGGGGCCGGTGACCCGCTCCCCAACTGGGCCGGTCCGCTCTACCGGTGGGCGCGGTCGCGGGGACCGCTGGTGGCCCCCGACGGGGGGACCGCCACCGTCGCGGCGCGCAGCGTGGCCGAGATCGCGGCCGACGCGCTCGCACAGGCACGCGGCGGGGACATCCCGGTCGCCGACGAGAACCTGAGCTGGGCAGAGATGATCACCCGGATCGCCGAGGAGGTCGGCCGCCCCCGCCGGGTCCGTCGGCTGCCCACCGGCGTCGTACGGGTCGCGCTGCGAGGCGTTGGCATGCGGCACGACCGCACGGGCCGGGAAGCGGGCCTCCACCCCACCCACCTCGCCGACCTCCTGCTCACCGAACTGTTCATCACCGAGGCGGACCGGGAGAGCGGAGATCGCTAGGCCACGGGTGTGCCTGGGAGTGCAGCCGGCGAGGGTGCCGGCTGCCCTCCCGTCTGGTGTGCCGCTCAGTGCGTCGGCTTGGTGGACCGGACGAAGGTGGTCCAGGCGGTGGGGCTGAAGGTGAGGGCTCACGGGTTGCCCCGTACAGCTCGCACATGAACCGGGCGTCGATGGGGCGCACCGGACCGGGGCCCGCCTCGATGCGCCACATCTTCTGCCGGCTGCAGTGCAGCGCCTCGGCCACACCGTCGAGCGTCATGCACGCCTCGGTGCGCAGGTCGCGCAGCGCCCGCCCGAGCTGCCGTCGGGGGACTGTCGAGCCCATGTCCTCGGCCATCCGCCACTCCTGTCCACGTTGCATTTTGTTACATGCTTCTCGGTGTCGGTGAGACATCGAAATGGCACCCGGGGAATTGTCGGGACGTGGGATGCCATTCCATCGGAACGCGTTTTCGACCCTACAAGAAAGGTGTGACAACAGCCATCACCGCGCAATTCCCATGCAATGGCCGTCGCATTGTGGGCACCTGTTGCCGCAGGGCCTCGCGGGGCGGCGGCAGCCACTACGCTCCAGGCGTGATTCGCATCGTCGCCACCGTGTCCCTGCTCCTCGTCGCCGGTTGCGCGCCCACCGAACCGGCCGCCCCCGCAGCCGCCAGCCCGACCGAGCCCTCGGACCGGTTCGCCGCCGGCGCGTGCCTGTCGGTGGCCCGGGCGATCGAGGAGAACGACCTGAGCTTCAGCGCGGCCACCGGTCCCGCCTCGCGGGCCGTCCTGTCGACCGACCCGGGCATCCAGCAGGCCGGTCGGCGACTGGCCGTGGTCGGTAAGGAGGCCGGGGACCTCTTCGTCGAGGACGATCCGAAGGTCGACCCGGGGCCTACCAACGCCCGGGTGGCCGAGGCGCAGCGTCAGTTGCTCTCGGCGTGCACCGACCTGTTCGGCCCGCAGCCGTGGAAGTTCGACAGGTAGCCGAAAACCGGTTACCCGACCGCCGGCAAGCGGCGATCGGGTAACCGGTCTCACGGTGCCCCGGCTACCGGGGCCGACGGTTCAGCTGCGGCTCCACCGCTGGCCGGCGGCGCCGTTGCAGTCCCAGATCTGGGTACGGGTGCCGTTCGCCGTGCCGTTGGACACCAGGTCCAGGCAGCGCCCCGAGCCGACCGCCGTGATCGTGCCGTCGGTGTTGAAGCGCCACTTCTGGTTCTGCTGGCCGTTGCAGTCCCAGATGATCACCGAGGTGCCGTTGGCGGTGCCGGCGTTGTTCACGTCCAGACACTTCGTGCCGTAGACCCGCAGCTCCTGGCTGCCTGTCGACGTCCACGACTGGTTGGTCTGGCCGTGGCAGTCCCAGATGATGGCCGTGGCCCCGTTGGTCTGGGTCGCGCCGTTGACGTCCAGGCAGCGGCCGGCGGCGACGTTGCGGACGGCCGTCGTGGTGCCCGGAGGGGGAGTGGTCGGCGGCGGGGTGGTCGGGGGCGCGGTGGTCGGCGGGGCGGTGGTCGGGGGCGCGGTGGTGGGCGGGGGAGTGCCGCCGCCGGTCACCAGGAACATGGCCGCGCCGTGCGCCGGCACCGAGGCGCTGATCGTGCCGGTCGACGTCGAGTTGCTGTGCGCCCACAGGTCGCGCACCGCGTAGGACGACGCGCTGCCGAGGCCGAGCGCACTGGCCGTGGTGGAGACCGTGGCCGTGCCGCCGCTCCGGTTGAGCAGCACGGTGGCCACCGCGCCGGTGGACATCGGCTTGCGCCAGACCTCCAGGTCGCCGGAGTCGCTGATCTTGTAACCCTGCCGGCCGCCCCAGTCCTGGTTGACCGCGATGACGTCGGTGTTGGTCAGGATCGTCCGGGTGGCCGCCGACATGGTGCGCAGGTCGTTGCCGGCCAGCAGCGGGGCGTTCAACAGCGCCCAGAGGCTGAAGTGTGCCCGCGACTCGGTCTCGGTGGGGCCGTTGCCGACCTCCAGCATGTCCGGGTCGTTCCACGCGCCCGGCCGGGCGTACGAATCCTTGCCGACCTGCTGGTCGAGGATGCCCATGATGGAGTTCCAGTTGCCACCGATGTCACCGGTGTTGCGCCAGGAGTTGCCCACCGACGCGCCCCAGGTCCAGACGCTGTCCTGACCCCAGTTGCACAGGCTGTAGAGGATGTTGCGGCCGGTGGCCGCCAGCGCGTCCCGCATCGCGGTGTAGCGCTGCTGCCCGCTGCGACCGAGGTGGTCGCCGCAGTTGTCGTACTTGAGGTAGTCGATGCCCCAGGACGCCCAGAGGTTGGCGTCGCGCTGCTCGTAGTTGATGCTGGCCGGGTAGCCGGCGCAGGTGGTCGTCCCGGCCGACGAGTAGATGCCCAGCTTGAGGCCCTTGCCGTGCACGTAGTCGGCGAGCGCCTTCATGCCGCTGGGGAACTTCGCCGGGTCGGCGACCAGGTCACCGCTGGCGTTGCGCTGCTTGGTCGACCAGCAGTCGTCGATGTTGACGTACTCGTACCCGGCCGCCGCCATGCCGCTGGAGACCAGCGTGTCGGCGGTCTGCCGGATCAGCGTCTCGTTGACGTTGCAGCCGAACGAGTTCCAGTCGTTCCAGCCCATCTGCGGGGTCCGGGCCAGGCCGTTCTCCAGCGCCTGCGCGGGCGGGGCGTTGCTGAGCACCGCCGCGCCGGTGACGACCGCGGTGCCGAGGCTCGCCGCCAGCAGTACCGGGAACAGCAGGGCGACTCTACGTCTGGACATGTGCACGCTCCTCGTCGGAGTGCAGGCCACGATAGGAAATATATCGACGACCGCCAACGTAATTCGTCTGACATCTGCCGTCAATACGCGCCCGTCGACCACACCCGGTGCTGGCTGCCGCCGCCCGCGCCCTGCGTCCGGGCCGTACCGCCCGCGCCCGCCCGTCCAGGGGCCGGGGGCCGGGGGCCGGTCACCGTACGTCCGGGCTGCACACCTTCCAGTCGCCGTCCTGCTGCTCGACGTTCAGGTGCACCGTCCGGGGTGCCTGGTCCGAATAGGTGACCTCGGCGGTCACCCAACGCAGGGTCGGTGTCTCGCTCGGGCGCTCGATCGTCACGTCGGTGATCCGGAACCCGGTCACCCCGTAGCCGGCCGCCGGGCGGTCCAGCCAGTCCGCCCGTGACTCCCGGCGCCGGTCGGCCGCGCACAACATGTCGTACGCCCCGTTGTAGTCATGCCTGACCACGGCGGACAGGTAGGCGTCGGCGGCAGCGCGGATGCCGGGCTCGTCCCGGGTGTCCTTGCGGTAGAGGTAGACGCTGCCGGCCGGCACGCCGCAGCAGAGCAACGCGGCGACGCCGAAGATCATGATCACGAAACCACGGCTGGAGAGCTCTGCCTCGGTGGCCACGGCACGACGGTACGGTCTCCCGGCAACCCAGGTCACCTGCGGCCTTCGGCGGGACCGGTGACCTTCGGCCTTCGGCGGGACCGGTCACCGGCGGCCCTCGGCGGGACGGACGCGCAGCGCGACGGGGGCGTCCGGTGCGGACGCCCCCGTCGACGAGCCGTGCGGTCAGGAGACCGAGGCGGGGAAGCGTTCCCAGACCCGGTGCGCGGCCATCAGGGTCTGCGCGTCGGCGAGCACGCCGGCCCCGGAGTCACCGGTCACCACGCCCACCGCGCCGACCACCCCGGCCAGCTCCAGCACCCGTACGCCGTCGCCCCAGGCGCCGATCACCTTGGCGTGCCGCCAGCACTCCTGCACCAGCAGCAGCACCCGCGGGTCGACGACAGTGGCGTCCGCCGCACCCGCCTTGGCGTCCCGGGCCGGCAGCGCGTCCGGTGCCGGCGCGGGTGCCCCGGCCAGCAGCAACGCGTCCAGTTCGACCGAGCGGCCGGTGGCGAACGTACGCTGCACAGTCAGGCCGCCCACAGTGCCGCCGTGCGCGGCGATCACCAGCGGCACCATGCCGGCGGCGAACACCTCCCGGCGGACCTGCTCGACACCGGCGGCGTCGGCCCCGGCGTCCACCACGATGCCGACCGTCCGGCCGTCGGCCGGCCAGAGGCCGCCGACCTGGGACAGCGCCGGGCTGGGCGCGACGTCGGCAAGCGGCACGGTCGGCTGCGGTGCCGGCAGGCCCAGGCCGGTGGCCACCTCGGCGCAGAGCACCGGGTCGATGTTGGCCAGGCACTGCAACTGCCGTTCCCGGATCGCCTGGTGGTAGCACTTGCCCAGCTCGAAGGTGTAGGCCCGGACGATGTGCTCCCGCTCCACCGGCGACATGCTCAGCCAGAACAACCGGGCCTGGCTGAAGTGGTCGTCGAAGGAGGCCGGGTTGGCGCGTACCTTCGGGGCCTCGGCCACGGTGACCGGCACGTCGAGGAACGCGTGCTCGGCGTCCCCGGCCGGGAACGGGTTGCCCCCGTCGAGCGAGTTCGGCCGGTAGGGCGCGACACCCGCGTGCACGGCGTGCTGGTGGAACCCGTCGCGGAGCATGTCGTTGACCGGGGCGTGCGGCCGGTTGATCGGAATCTGCGAGAAGTTCGGGCCGCCCAGCCGGGTGAGCTGGGTGTCGACGTAGGAGAAGAGCCGGCCCTGCAACAGCGGGTCGTTGGTGACGTCGATGCCCGGGACCAAGTGGCCGAGGTGGAAGGCGACCTGCTCGGTCTCGGCGAAGAAGTTCGTCGGCGTCCGGTTGAGCACCAGCCGCCCGACCGGTTGCACCGGGGCCAGCTCCTCCGGGACGATCTTGGTGGGGTCGAGCAGGTCGATGCCGGCGAAGGTCTCCTCCGGCGTGTCCGGGAAGACCTGGAGGCCGAGCTCCCACTCCGGGTACGCGCCGGCCTCGATGGCGTCGTAGAGGTCGCGCCGGTGGAAGTCCGGGTCCATGCCGCTGAGCATCTGCGCCTCCTCCCACTCCAGGGAGTGCACGCCCAGCTTCGGCTTCCAGTGGAACTTCGCCAGCACCGTCGCCCCGGCCGCGTCGACCAGCCGGAAGGTGTGCACCCCGAACCCCTCCATGGTCCGGTACGAGCGCGGGATGCCCCGGTCGGACATGTTCCACATGGTGTGGTGCTGCGCCTCGGTGTGCAGCGAGACGAAGTCCCAGAAGGTGTCGTGCGCGCTCTGCGCCTGCGGGATCTCCCGGTCCGGGTGCGGCTTGCCGGCGTGGATGATGTCGGGGAACTTGATCGCGTCCTGGATGAAGAAGACAGGCATGTTGTTGCCGACCAGGTCGAAGGTCCCCTCGTCGGTGTAGAACTTGGTGGCGAACCCACGGGTGTCCCGGACGGTGTCGGCCGAGCCCCGGGAGCCCAGCACGGTGGAGAACCGGACGAAGACCGGGGTCTCCTTCCCCTTGCGCAGGAAACCGGCCCGGGTGACCTCCTCCGCGCCGTACCCGGTGAAGACGCCGTGCGCGCCGGCGCCCCGGGCGTGCACCACCCGCTCGGGGATGCGTTCGTGGTCGAAGTGGGTGATCTTCTCGCGGAAGTGGTGGTCCTGGAGCAGCGTCGGGCCGCGCGAACCGGCCTTCAGCGAGTGGTCGGTGTCGCGCAGCCTGGCCCCCTGCGAGGTGGTCAGGTATTCACCCTGCTGACCGTTGGCCACCGTCGGTGCGCCGGTTTCGGCACCGGTCGGGGTACGGGTCTCCGGTGCGCCCTGCTCCTTCTTGGGCGGCAGCGGGTCGTGCGGGGTGGTGGGCTCGTCGACGGTCGGCGGAGCGCTACCCGGCGCACCAGGCACGTCGGGGGTCATCAGGTCGGACACCTTCTCGGCTGCGGCGTCCACCACGTCCTTGACGACCTCGGTCGGCTTGCGGGATTCCATCTGGGCGGCACCTCGATGTGTGGAGCGGGGAACAGGTCGTCTCCCCCTACCCGGGCATCCCCCCGCAAAACACGCCGATGCCACCCGGTGTTTCCACCGTCGGACCGGGTCGCCGGCGCTTGGCGAGGGCCTCAGCGCGGGGCGGTCGAGTGGCTCAGCGCAGGGCGGTCGAGTGGCTCAGCGCAGGGCGGTCGAGTGGCTCAGCGCAGCGCCCTGAGGGTGACGGCGGTCACCGCGCCGTACGCCAGGTGCGGCACCAGGTCGGTGATCCAGTCGGTGGCGGACCAGGTCCGTGGATCGGTGACCCGCAGGACGGTCAGCGGGCCGTTGGACCCGATCATCGCCAAGCCGGTCAGCGCCAGGACGGACACGACTGTGGGGAGCCGGCGACCGCCCGCCGCCGCGTAGCCGGCGGCGGTGGCCACCGAGGTGACGTAGCCGAGCAGTGGCCCGAGCCCGGACCGCCGGTTCGGGGCGGTCCGCTGATCACCGAGGTCGACGTGGGCCAGTTCGGCCAGCCGGCCGGCGCTGTCCTCGGCGGCGCTGCTGGCCGGGCGGGCCCGGATCGCCATGTCGAGGTAGGTGACGGCGTTGAGGGCGGACGCACCGGCCGCGCCGGCGATCAGGGCTCTGCTGGTCGGCGTCATCCTCGCCGGGTACCCGCCGGGGTGGCGATGACACCCGCCGGTGCCGCTGTGCCGGGGCGGGCCGGCGGCGGGCCGCCCCGGCACGGAT
Source organism: Micromonospora sp. NBC_00421 (assembly GCF_036017915.1). Lineage (NCBI taxonomy): Bacteria > Bacillati > Actinomycetota > Actinomycetes > Micromonosporales > Micromonosporaceae > Micromonospora > Micromonospora sp. NBC_00421. The sequence continues at coordinate 3,779,691 of NZ_CP107929.1, read as the reverse complement.
CAGGAGATCGCCGCCGTCACCAGTTCCCGGACCCGCTTCTCCACCGTGGGGCTCCAGGCCAGCAGCGCGTACGACACCGGCCAGAGATCACCGTCGTCGAGCTGCGCCGCCTCCTGGAAACCCAGTGTCGAGTACCGGTAGTTGAACTTGCCGGCGTCCTGGAAGAAGACGACGATCTTGCCGTCCTCGTTCGCGTACGCGGGCATCCCGTACCAGGTCTTCGGGGACAGCTGCGGAGCCGCCGTGATCACCGTCAGGTGCACGCGCTCGGCGAGCGCCCGGTCCGCCGGGGCCATCTGGGCGATCCGGTCCAGCACCGCCTGCATCCCGTCGGCCTTCCTGGCGCCCTTCTTCCCCTCGGCGCGCAACTCGGCGGCGCGTTCCTGCATCGCGGCCCGCTCCTCCGCGCTGAACCCGGTGGCATCGGCCCCGGCGGCCTTCCCGGCGGTGTCGCCGCCGGACGTGGTGGTCGGACTCTTCGTGGGCACGCGGGCTCCCTCACTGGGTGGGACGAGGCGCGGCGTCCTGCCGGCCACCTGGACAAAGGCTATGACCAGGTGACGGCGGTGGCTTCTCGATTCCTGACCGGCCGGGGCCGACTGTCACACCGGATTCCGCCGTACCACCCGGGCGGGACGGCTGACCGGCCGATTCACCGTGGCGACGGCAACCGGCCCGGTGCGCCCGGTGCCGTCGGTCGGCCCGGTCGTGGACACGTCGCCGTCGATGCGTCTATGGTCACCGCATCCTCCGCCCGTGCACGCCGTACGAGGAGCGCCATGGGTTTCTCCGTATCCCTCGACGACCTGCTCGGCGACGAGGTGCGCCGCGATCCGTACCCGTACTACGCCCGGCTGCACGAGCTGGGGGAGGCTGTCGCGCTCCCCCCGACGGCCCCGTACGCCGTGCTGGTCCACGGCCACGACGCCGCCCACCGGGTCCTGCGGGATCCGGTCTTCCGGGTGCTCGACGCGGACCACCTGGACCGGTCCGGCCTGCGCTGGCGCGAGCACGCGGTGATCCGGACCCTGCAGGCCAGCATGTTCAACGCCCCGGCCGACGACCACGCCCGGGTGCGCCAACTGTTCGGCCAGGCGCTGACCGCCCGCCGGGTCGCCGCGCTGGAGCCGACGATCCTGCGGATCGCCGACGGGTTGCTCGACGGGCTCGCCGAGGCGGGCGCGGGCGGGCGACCTGTGGACTTCATGGCCGCGTTCGCCCTGCCGCTGCCCAGCGCGGTCGTCGGCGAGCTGCTGGGGGTGCCGCAGCGGGACCGGGACTGGTTCCCGTCCCGGGTGCGGGCGTTCGACGCGGTGCTGGAGATCGGGCCGCGCTCGTTCCGGGAGATCCGGGCCGCCAACGCCGCCGCCGAGGAGCTGACCGGCTACTTCGCCGCGCTGCTTGCCGCCCGGCGGGCGGAGCCCCGCGACGACCTCGTCTCGGCCCTCGCCCGTAGCCGCGACGAGCACCCCGACCAGTTGTCGGAGGCGGAGCTGCTGGCCAACCTGATCGTCACGTACAACGCGGGGTTCCGGACCACCGCGAACCTGTTCGGCAACGGGTTGACCCTGTTGCTGGCGCGGCCCGACGCGCTTGCCGCGTTGCGCGCCGACCCGTCCCTCGCCCCGGCGTACGTCGAGGAGATCCTGCGGTACGAGCCGCCTGTGCACTTCGCGGTGCGCTACGCCGCCGAGGACACCGAGATCGCCGGGCTGACCGTCGGCAAAGGACGGTCGGTGCTGGTGCTGACCGGGGCGGCCAACCGCGACCCCCGCCGGTTCACCGATCCGGACTCCTTCGACCCGTCCCGCCCGGACAACCGGCACCTGGCGTTCAGCGCCGGGCCGCACTACTGCCTCGGCGCGGCGCTCGGCCGGGCGGAGGGCCGACTCGTGCTGCCCCGGCTGCTGGACAGGTTCCCGGCGCTGGCGCTCGCGGCGGCACCCGGCGAACGGCGTGAACTCATGCTGCGCGGCCACGACCGGCTGCTGGTGCGCCTGGCCGATCCGCGCGCCGATCGGCTCGTCGGCACGGCCCAAGTGGACCTTGCGAAACCGGCTTGATTGAGTAAGGTCGATTCAAACGGAGCGGCTGCTCCGGTGGCCAATCGGCGACGGTCACGCAGACGTCGCACCTGGTTCCCGGCCGCGTCCCCGGCCACCTGCCACGCCTCACGCGTCCCACCGGCCGCCGGGTCCGCCGACGCCGACCTCCGGAAAGGAGACCCACGGACATGACCGACGAGATCCGCGCCTTCCTCTTCGCCGCGCTGACCGAGATGAAGTACGACATCGAGGACGCCGACGACGACACCGTGTTCGGTCCGGCCGGCCTCGACGTGGACTCCCTCGGCCTCGCCGAGCTGGCAGTCCGGGTGGAGGACCGGTTCGGGGTGGCATTCGACGACGACGAGGCCGAGGCCCTGGCGATGATGACCGTCGGAGAGTTCTGCCGCGCGGTGGCGCTGCGCATCCAGCCCGCCTCGGCGCACTGACCGTGCCCGCCGCGCCACCCCGCAGCCAGGTCCCCGACCGGTCAGTGGCCCGGGGCGTCGCCGTGGCCGGGCGGGAGGGACGCGCGTGCGGGCCGGCGTGACGGTGACCGGGATCGGGCTGGTGAGCCCGGTCGGCAGCTCCGCCGCCGAGGTGTTCGACGCGGTCTGTGCGGGCCGCTCCGGCCTGCGCAGACCGCCCGAGGGGCACCCGGTCGACGGGGTCGTCGACGTCGCGGCGTTCAGCCCGGAGATCGACCCGGCCAGTGTGCTGCCCGGCCCCGAGTCCCGGGTGGTGGACCGCTCGATCGTGATGGCGCTGCGGGCGGCCGGGGACGCGTTGGCCGACGCCGGTGTCGAGGTGGGCCGGGACGTCGACCCGTACCGCATCGCCGTGATCGTCTCCGGCGTCGGCGGGCTGTCGACGCTGGCGAGCCAGGTGCTCGCGCGGGCCGAGCGGGGCCGGTTCGGGGTCAGCCCGTACCTGCTGCCCGGGACGCTGCCGAACATGGGCGCGGCGCGGATCGCCATCAGATACGGCATCCGGGGCTACACCTCGTCGATCGGCACGGCGTGCGCCGCCGGGGCCCAGTCGCTGGGTGAGGCGGTGCGGATCCTCCGCGCCGACGAGGCCGACCTGGTGGTCTGCGGGTGCAGCGAGGCACCGCTCTTCCCGACCTTCGTCGACGCGTTCGGCAACGCCCGCGCGCTCGCCCGGGGCTGGTCCGACCCGACGGCCGCGAGCCGCCCGTTCGACAGTCGGCGCAACGGCCTCGTCCTCGGTGAGGGCGCCGGGGTGTTCGTCCTGGAGCGCACCGCGCACGCCGAGGCGCGCGGTGCGCGACGGCACGCCGACCTGCTCGGCTGGGGCGCGAACAACGACGCCTACCACCCCACCACCCCCCGCCCCGACGGGTCCGGTGCCGCACACTGCATGCGGACGGCCCTGCGCGACGCCGGCCTGGCCCCCGCCGACATCGGCTACCTCAACGCCCACGGCACCAGCACCAGGGCCGGTGACGCGGCCGAGGTGGCCGCGATGCGGGACGTCTACGCTGCGGCCGGCCCGCCGGTGAGCTCCACCAAGGGGGTCACCGGGCACCTGCTCGGCGTCTCCGGGGTGATCGAGGCGGCCATCGGCGTCGAGGCGCTGCGACGCGGGGTGCTGCCGCCTACCCACAACCTCGACGACCCGGACCCGGCCGACGGGGTCGACCACATCCGCAAGCAGCCCCGGACCGGCCCGGTGGCCACCGTCATGTCCAACTCGTTCGGCTTCGGCGGCCACAACGTCAGCCTGATCCTCGGCCCTCCCGGGGCGTGACCGGCCGCCGACCGCCGGCACGGGTCGGGGTGTCTGCCGTCCGGCGGCCCCGCGTCGGGGTGCCTGCCCTCCGGCGGCCCCGCGTCGGGTGACTCAGCGGATGGTGAGCAGGGTCGCGGTGTCGTGCCGGTCGACAGTGACGTCGAAGTGCTGGTGCAGCATGTCGGTCAGGTAGTCGAGATCCGCCACCAGGGGCACCGGCAGCATCGCCCGCTGGTCGACCGGGCCGTGGGTGGCGACCAGTTCGAGCCGGTCGGCCTTGAGTAGCCCCCGGGTCAGGAAGGCCGGCAGGTCCTCGGGGAGGAGGCAGCGCCACAGGTCGACGTTGACGATCAGATCCAGCGCGCCGGCCTTGAACTGCTGGAGCACGGTGCCGAGCAGGTGCGAGTTGGTCGGGCCGGGTGGCGCGTCGTGGTCGTAGGTGTGCGACCCGGGGCCGAGATCCAGGGCGGACACCCCGTTGCCGACGACAAGCGCCGCGCTGGTGGCCAGCTCCGCGCGGAGCGCGGCGGGCAGCGCCGCCGGTCGCCCCAACCCCTGCCGCCGGTACGCCTCGATGGCCTCGCCGTAGAGCCGGATCCGGCCCAGGTGCCGGCCGAACGTGTTGATCGCGTACAGCACCTCGACGTCGTAGCGCAGGTGCTTGCGCAGCAGGTACTTCATGTTGTCCATCGAGGCGAGCCCGTTGGACGTCTTGCGGAAGTGCGGCAGATGGTAGGACAGCGCCTCGACGTCCAACCGGAACAGGTCGGGCCGGGCCCCGTGCAGGTGGAACACCCGGTAGAAGAACTCCAGATCCTCGAAGCCCCACTTGACCATCGCCTCGTCGAAGCCGCCCACCCGCAGGAACGAGTCACGGTCCACCGAGGCGTTGTGGGTCAGCCCCAGCACCCAGGGGGCGGCGGGGAAGTCCCGGATCCGCTGCGGGTGGGAGATGTCCTCCAGTCGGGGGTCGCCGCGCTCGGCGTCCAGCATCTCCGACCCGATCGGTTCGCCCCGGCGCAGCGCGTCCGCGCCGGCCCAGTCGAGGTCGTAGCGCTGACCCAGCAGGACCCCGGGCCGACCGTCGAGGGCGGCGTGGTGATCCCGGTGCCGGGCCAGCAGGGTGGGGTGCGCCACCGTGTCGGCGTCCAGGAACAGCAGGGTGTCCGCGCCGGCACGCGCCGCCGCCGCGTTGCGGTTGGCACTGCGGCCCCGGTTGGCTTCGCTGCGTACGCAGCTGATCCGCAACCGGTCGGCGTAGCGCTCGACGACCGGGGTCAGCGGGACGGCCGAACCGTCGTCGCCGACGACGACCTCGAACTCCTCCGCCGGCAGGGTCTGCCGGGTGAGCGACGCCAGCGTCGTGTCGAGCGCCGAACCGTTGTTGTGGGCGGGGATCACCACGCTCAGGCGGGGCTGGTCCATGGTCGGCACACGACTCCTTCGGAAACGCCGGCCAGGCCCCGTCGCGGGCCGTCAGCGGGGGGTGCAGTGCTCGGTGATGTAGTCGGCCAGGTCGCCGACGGTGGTCATCCGGTCCTCGTCGAGGTCTTCCACGTCGATCTGGATCTCCAGCTCGTCCTCCAGCTCGAGCAGCAGCTCGAGCGCGAGGGACGAGCTGAGGCCCAGATCGTCCATGAGCTGGGTCTGCTCGGTGACCGGCGCACCGGGTTTGAGCATCCGGGTCAGCAGCGTGGTCATGCTGTCGACGACCTGCGCACGCAGCTGCGGCGCGGTGACCGTGTCGGGCTCTGTCACTGGACCCTGCGCTCCACCATGGAGTCATCAGAGCAAACCGGATCGGCGGGTGTCAACGGGTGCGCCGATCTTCGTCCGCGGTGCCGATCCGCCTCACCCGACTGGCCCCCGGTAGGACTCGACGACGTACCGTGCCTCACCCGCCAGGGCCACCGCGACCCGGTACCCGGCCGGGGTCACCACGTCGGTGACCCGGTGTACGCCCACGGGGTCACCGCACTCCACCACGTCGCCCTGGTGCACCGGCATCGCCAGATGGGGCCAGAGCCGGTCGCCGGCGGCCTTGACCACCGCCTCCTTGCGCGCCCACAACCTGGCGAACCGGTCGGCCCGGGTCGCCGGGGTGGACCCCGAAGCGACCTGCCGCGCCTCTTCGGCGGCGAAGAACCGGGTGGCCAGGGCCACCGGGTCCAGCCCCGGCGACGGATGCTGGATGTCGACCCCGATCGCCCGGTCACCGCCCACCGCCACCGCGACGAGGTCGGCGGAGTAGGACAGGCTCGTCTGCGGCCCGCCCTCGGGGTCGACCAACGTCGGCTTGCCGTGCCGACCCCGCCGCCAGGTGAGCCGTTCGGGTGGCGCGTCCAGGGCCCGGCCCATCAGGAGGCGCAGCGCGCCGTGCGCCACCGTGAACCGGTCCCGGACGGTCGCCTGGGTGAGCGCCGCCGCCCGGGTCCGCTCCCCGGCGTCGAGCACCGCGCGGTACCGGGCCAACTCGTCCAGGCCCACCCGGGCCGACCCGATCCAGATCCGGACGGTGTCGGGCATGGGCCGTACTCTAGCTCCGTCGTCGCCGGGTCGACGGGCGGCGATTTGTGGCGTTGACACGCGCCGATCCACGTTGCTCTGATTGACCGATGTTCGCGCAGACCGCCGAGGCACAGGTGCTCGTCCCGTTCGCCGGCCCGGGGGCCGGGACCGCGCCGCTGACCTGGGGTCAACTGGCGATCATGCAGGACATGCGGGAGACCGGGTGGACGCACAACGTCAGCGGCGCGCACCCGGTGCCGGCGGGGGTCACCGTGGCGCAGGTGGCGGCGCAGCTCGGCGACCTGATGAGCCGGCATCCGGCGCTGCGGATGCGGCTGGGCACCGACGAGCGGGGCGAACCCTGCCAGGTGGTGTCCGCCGCCGGGGAGATCGCCCTCGACGTGCTCGACGTCCCCGACGACGCCGACCCGGCCGACGTGGCGAAGTTCGCCTACGAACTGGGCCACGCCCGGCTGCTGGCCCACTACGACCTCTACCGGGACTGGTCGGTGCGGATGGCGGTGGTCCGGCACCGGGGCGCCCTGGTGCACCGGGTGCTGACCCTCGACCACCTGGTGGTCGACGGCACCGCGACGGCCCTGCTGATGGCCGACCTCGGGCTGGTCGACCTGGCGGCCCGTCGCAACTACGACCCGCGTACGGTGCAGCTGCTCGACCTCGGCCGGCGGGAACGCACGCCGGCGCTGCAACGGGTCAGCGACCGGGCGGTCCGCCACTGGGAGGCGCACCTGCGCACCATCGCGCCGACGACCTTCGGTGAGGTCACCAACCCGGCCGGACGGCACGGCCGGCGGTTCTGGCACGGCCGGTTCAGCTCACCCGCCGCCTACCTGGCGGTGCAGGCCATCGCCCGACGGACCAGGACGGACACCTCCCGGGTGCTGCTCGCGGTCATCGCCGTGGCGGTCGGCCGCGCCACCGGGGTCAGCCCGTTGACCGCCAAACTCATCGTGGGCAACCGGTTCCGGCCGGGCTTCGCCGAGGCGATCGCCCCGCTGAGCCAGAACGGCGTGCTCACCGTGGACGCCATCGACACCACAGTGGACGAGGTGGTGACCCGGGCCCGGCGCGCCTCGGTCGCCGCCGGGATGTACGCCTACTACGACCCGGAGCAGCTCGCCGAGGCCAGCGCCCGGCTGGACGACGAGCGTGGCCATCCGGCCCGGGTCACCCTGCGGATCAACGACCGGCGGGTGGTGACCCGGCAGGCGGCCGAGGACGCCGCCCGCGCCGGGGAGGTGACCCCGGAGCAGATCCGGCGCAAGGCGGGCGAGACGTTCCTGGTCTGGGACGGCACCCTGGACCACCTGCCCGAGCAGGCGTTCATCACCGTCGAGGACCACCCGGACACCATCTTCCTCCAGGTCATCTTCGACCTGGGCTGTTTCACCGAGGCCCAGGCCGAGGCGCTGCTGCGCGGGGTGGAGGAGGTGGCCGTCGAGGCGGCCTTCGACCCGGCCGCCCCGACCCGGGTCACCCCCGGCCCGGCCACCGGCTGACCGCCGGCTGGCGCGGCGCAGCCCGGCCGGACCGACACCCCGGGCCCGCCAGGGTCACCGGCCGCCGGGTCACCGGCCGCCGGGTCACCGGCCGCCGGGTCACCGGCCGCCGGGTCACCGGCCCCAGGTCACCGGCAGCGACTCCAGGCTGCGGACCACCAGGCCGGGCTTGAACCGCAGCTCCTCCTCGGGCACGGCCAGGCGCAGGCCGGGCAGCCGGCGCAGCAGCGCGCCCAGCGCCTCCTGCAACTCCATCCGGGCCAGCGCCGCGCCGAGGCAGTGGTGCGGGCCCGCACCGAACGCCAGGTGCGGGTTGTCGACCCGGGTCAGGTCGAGGGTGTCCGCCCCGGCGAACACCGACGCGTCACGGTTGGCCGAGGCGATCGCCGGGAGCACCGGGGTGCCCGCCGGCAGGCGTACCCCGCCGAGCTCCACCTCCTCGGTGGTCACCCGGGGCAGCAGTACGCCGTTGTCACCGAGCTGGATGAACCGGGACAGCTCCTCGACCGCGCGGGCCACCGCGACCGGGTCGTCACCACGCAACCCGGCCAGCTGCTCGGGGTGCCGGGCCAGCACCAGCAGGAACAGGTTGAGCTGGTTGGTGGTGGTCTCGTGCCCGCCGACGAAGATGCCGGCGGTGACCGAGACGAGCTCCCGTTCGGTGAGGTCGTCGTGGGTGTCCCAGGCGTTGATCAGCGCGCTCATCAGGTCGTCGCCGGGGTTGCGGCGACGCTCCACGATCATCTCGCCGAACGCGTCCAGGGCGGCCTGCGGGGCCGCCGGGTCGGCGTCCCAGTCACCGACGAGCGCGTCGGACCACTGGCGTACCCGGTCCTGGTCCTGCTCGGGAATGCCGAACAGCTTGCTGATCACGTAGATCGGCAGCGGCGCGGACAGGTGGGGGATCAGGTCGGCCGGCGGGCCCGCCGCCATCATCTCGTCGATCGACCTGTCGACGAGTGCGGCCACCGTCGGGCGCAGCGCCTCCACCCGGCGGACGGTGAACGCGTGCGACACCGCCCGGCGCATCTTCGTGTGCCGGGGCGGGTCCATCCCGATCAGCGAGTCCTCGGCGAGTGAACCCAGCTCCCGGGTCGGGCGGTCCGGGCCGGCAGCGGCGGCCCGGCTGAACCGGAGGTCGGTGAAGACCCGGCGGACGTCCGCGTGCCGGGTGGCGAGATAGGCCGACGCCCCGTCGGGCAGCGCGATGGGCGCCACCGGGCAGGTCTCCCGCAGCCTGGTGTAGTCCGGCGACGGGTGGTAGATCGTGGGCGCCGGAGCGAGCGGATACGGGATGGGCGACGGCTGGGTCATCTGTGACTCCTCAGGGTGGTCCGACAGGGTGGTCCGACAGGCCGGTGGATCAGCTCCGGGTGCGCGTGGATCAGCTCCGGGTGCGCGCGGCGAGGGCCACCAGCGCCGGCACCACCTCGGCGGGGGCGGGCATCGCGTGGACCCGGTCCCGCATCAGCGCCGCGGACTCCCGCCAGTGGCCGTCGCCGATCAGCTCGCCGACCAGCTCGCGGAGGGTGTCGTCGTCGGCCTCCGTCGGGGACAACCAGGTCCCCGCGCCGGTGACCGCCAGCCGCTCGCCGTTGAAGTGCTGGTCGCTGACCTGCGGCAGGATCAGCTGCGGGACCCCGAAGCCGAGCGCCGTCATGGTGCTGCCGGCGCCGCCCTGTTGCACCAGCGCGGCGCAGGTCGGCAGCACCAGCCGCAGCGCCAGCGGGGCGTCGACCAGCCGGACGTTACCCGGCAGCGGGCCGAGCCCGGCCTGCTGGGACCGCTCGACAAGCACCACGACCTCGACGTCCAACCCGGCGACCGCCCGGATGACCCGGGGGAGGCCCAGCCGGTCGTCGAGCCCGACCCCGGCCATCATGGTGCCCGCCGTGACGCAGACCCGGGGCCGGTCCGCCGGGCCGTGCAGCCAGGACGGCAGCACGGCCGGTCCGTTGTACGGGACGAACCGGACCGGCCGACCGGGGCGGGCCGACGGCACCTGCATCGGCGGCGGTACCGGGTCGAGCGTCAGCACGCCGGTGAGGTCCACGTCGGAGGCGGTGAGCCCGAACCGGCCGGCGAGCGGGCCGAGTACCGACTCCGGGTCGAGCCGGAGGGTGACCGAGGAGTCCGGCCCCCACAGGTGCAGCACGCCGGGCACGTCCAGCGCGGCGGCGGCCACCGGGGCGGCGAGGTTGAACGGCTCCCAGACCATCAGGTCCGGTCGCCAGGACCGGCCGAAGTCGACCAGGTCGTCGAGGAGGGCGTCGGCGAACCGGACCACGCCCCCGTCGGCGGTGATCGCCGGTTCGAGCGTGTCGGTCGGCTCCGGGGCGGCGGACACGGCCGGGTCGAGGGCGCCGACCGCACCGATCCGACCCGCGAACGCCTCGGCGAAGTCGAGATCACGGCCCAACGGCACCGCCGCCAGCCCGGCCGAACTGATCGCCGGCACCAGCGAGGGATGGCTGGCCACCCGCACCTCGTGCCCGGCCGCCTGGAGCGCCCAGGCGAGCGGGACCAGGCCGTAGAAATGCGACCGCCAGCCCCACGTGCACAACAGAATCCGTAAAGCCGCAGTCAAGTCCGCCCCATCCGCGCACCAACCGGCAGTCCTGGTGCACAGATGCTAGGCGATGGACGTCCGTACCCGGAAGGTCGCCGGTCGTACCAATGGATATTGACGGCGGCCGTCCCCATGGCCGAGTCTTACCCGGTGCCCGATGTGGACCGCCGACCGGCGGGTGGTGGCCCGTCATGACCGTCGTCTCCGAGCTGCGGGGCTACCCGTTCGAGCCGTTCACCGGTGACCTGCCGGGCGAGCTGCTCGACATGGTGGTGTCCGACCCGGTCAGCCGGGTGCGGTTGCCCGACGGCCGCCCGGCCTGGCTGGTGCTCGGCTACCAGGACTGCTGCACCGTCCTGGCCGATCCCCGGTTCTCCCGGCTCCCACTGGGTGCGACCGGGGCTCCCGACGGTGACGGCCCCCGCGAGCTGAACATGGACGGTCCGGCGCACGCGGTCGTCCGCCGGGTGGCCAGCCGGGCGTTCACCGCCCGTCGCATCGACACCTTCCGCCCCCGGGTGCAGCGGCTCGTCGCCACGCTGATCGACGACCTGCTGGCCGGCCCGCGCCCGGCCGACCTGGTCGCCGCGCTCGTCGCGCCCCTGCCCGTGTACGTGGTCTGCGACGTGTTGGGGGTTCCGGTGGCCGACCGGCCCCGGTTCTACGGGTGGATCGAGGGGCTGAACTCGGTCACCGCGTACGGCTCGGCCGACGCCGCCGTCGCGCAGGCGGAGCTGCGGGAGTACCTGGCCGGGCAGTTGGCGCACAAGCGGGTGACCCCCGGCGACGACCTGCTCTCGGCCTGGGTGATCGGCCGGGACGCGCACGAGCTGGTCGACGCCGAGCTGGTCGAGCTGGCGATGGGGGTGCTGCTCGGCGGGCTGGAGATCAACTCCACGAGCGCCGGGCTGCGCGCGCTGTTCCAACACCCCGAGCAGTTGGCGAAGCTGCGGGCCGACCCGGGGAAGCTGTCCTCGGCGACCGACGAGATCCTCCGTTACACCTCGGTGAGCAGCATGTTCCGGGTCCAGGTGGTGCGCGAGGACCTGACCCTCGGCCCGGTGGCGATGCGCGCCGGGGACTGCGTGATGGCGATCCCGTGGGCGGGCAACCGGGACCCGCGGGTCTTCCCCGACCCCAACGTCTTCGACATCGACCGGGTGCCGGGCACGCCGCACCTCACCTTCGGCTTCGGACCGCACTTCTGCCTGGGCACCGCGCTGGGCCGGATGCAGGTGGAGCTGTCGATCGGCGAACTGCTGCGCCGCCTGCCGGGGCTGACGCCCGCGGTGCCGGTCGAGGAGATCCCGTGGCGGCACGACCGGATGAACGGCGGCATCGCGTCGTTCCCGGTCACCTGGTGACCGGGAAGCCGCTCACCGCCCGCCGACTCCGGCGTTCCGCCGCCGGACGGCTCCGCCGCCGACTCCGGCGTTCCGCCGCCGGACCGGCCGGGAGCCCGCCCCACCGACGCCGCCGCGCCGGCGGGGCGGATGCTCCTATGGATGTCAAGCGGCGAGTTGGAGATCGTTTGAGGTGATGAGCTGGTAGAGCTCGCGGGCGATGTAGCGCTTGAGGCAGCGGATGATCTCTTTCTTGGAGAGGCCTTCCTTGGTGCGGCGTTGCATGTATTCGCGGGTGTGGGGGTCCCAGCGCAGGCGGCAGAGCACGACTCGGTATAGGACGGCGTTGGCCTGGCGGTCGCCGCCGCGGTTGAGGCGGTGCCGGGTGGTCTTGCCGGACGAGGCGGGGATCGGGGCGACACCGCAGAGCATGGCGAAGGCTGCTTCGGAGGCGAGCCGTTCGTGGTTTTCGCCGGCGGTGACCAGCAGTTGGCCGGCGACGTCGGTGCCGACGCCGTTGGCGGCGAGTAGGCCGGGGTTGATGGCGGCCACCAAGGGATCGAGGACCTCGTCCAGGTCGGTGATCTCGGCGGACAGTTGTTGGTGGCGACGGGCCAGGGACCGCAGGGCGATTTTGACGGCGGTTACGGGGGCTGCGGCGTCGGCCGGGTCGAGTCGCATCCTCGCGCAGACGGTGATCAGCTGCTTGACGGTCAGGCCGGGTAGCTGGGCGCGTAGTTCGTCGGGGGCGGTGACGATCAGGGTCTTGATCTGGCGTTGGGTGTCGGCGCGCTGGTCGACGGCGCTGCGCCGGGCCACCCGCAGGTTGCGCAGGGCTTCGACGCGGCCGTCGCGCTGCTTGGGGATCCCGGTCCGGTCGCCGGCCAGGGCGGCCTTGGCCGCTTGGATGGCGTCGATCGGGTCGGACTTGCCCTGGAACCGGCGGGTCTTACGGTCGGGCCGGTCGACCTCAATCACCTCGACCTGCTCGTCGCGCAGCCGGCGGGCCAGACCGGCCCCATAAGCGCCGGTGCCCTCGATCCCGACTCGCCCCAGGCGACCGAAACCGCGCATCCAGGCCAACAACGCGGTGTAGCCGGCCACCGTGGCCGGGAACTGCTGGGTGCCCAACACTCGGCCGACCTGGTCGATCACCGCTGCGGTGTGGGTGTCCAGGTGAGTATCGACGCCGCCGGCGACCTCGATCATGGCGATATCGGGTGTAATAGAGGGCATCGTCGTCCTGTCGTTCGTGACTGGCAGCAGGGCGGCACGCACCAGCCGGGCAACGCGGACAAGACAGAGACGGGGCCTCTAGCCAGGCTCCTATGAAGTCACAACGCCACGTCCAGTGAGTGCACGAGCACCTCCCGACCGAGGCCGACAAATCCCGTTAAGGACCCGAAGTCAGTCAGTAGCTGGGTCAGACCCCGGGCGGGAGGTGCTCACCAACATCATCTCTGTCAGTAGTTGTCCACCGCGTTGACCCGGTCCGGCCAGTAGCGCTGGCCGGGGGCGGCGACGTAGTGGTCCCACCGGGGCGCGTCGCCGGTCGGGTGGTCGCCGAGCACGGTGATCCGCTGCCCGCGCCGTACCCCCTCGTAGTCGTTGATCGCGTAGTGCTGGGTGACCCGGTTGTCCCAGATCGCCACGTCGCCGACCCGCCAGCGGTAGCGGCAGGTGAACTGCGGCCCCTCGGAGAACGCGAACAGGTATTCCAGCAGCGCGTCGCTCTCGTTGCGGCTGAGCTGCGGGATGTGCGAGGTGAACAGCCGGTTGACGTAGAGCGAGCGGCGGCCGGTCTCCGGGTGCACCCGGACCACCGGGTGCTCGGCCCGGCTGGTGAACTCGTTGCCGATCCGGATGACGTGGATGGCGGTCAACCCGTCGAGCAGGTCCCGCAGCGGCGCGGAGAGCGCCTCGTACACCCGGCACTGGTTGGTCCACATGGTGTCGCCGCCGGTCTCGGGGAGCTGGACCAGGTGCAGGATGGAGGCGATCGGCGGGCTCTGGTGGAAGGTCATGTCGGTGTGCCAGACGTCGACCTTCCCGCCGTTCTCGGAGTCGATGACGACGATCTCCGGGTGCCCCTCCAACCGGGGCAGGTACGGGTGCAGCTCGACCTCGCCGAAGCGCCTGCCGAAGGCGACGTGCGCCTGCGGCGTCAACCCGGTCTGGCCGGCGACGAAGACCACCTGATGGGCGAGTAGCAGCCGGTGCAGGTGGGCGAAGCCCTCGTCGGTCAGGGTGTTCAGGTCGATGCCGTGGACCTCGGCGCCCAGGGCGCCCGCGACGAGCCGTACCTCCGGCACGAGGGAAGTGGTCATCGGTGGTTCCTCCGGTCTGGGCGGGGGGCCGTCGGCGCATTCTTCCACGGCGGTGAATGGGTTCTCCACCGTCGATGTTGACGCCGTCGCGCCGACCCTGAGAGCATTCGGGGCCGATGGACGACGGCCAGGGCCCCGGGCGCGACCATTGTGGACGCGGGGTGCGACGGGGAGGCTGTCCGGGTGACGATCGATACCTCGACCGAGAACGACCCGGCCACCCGGCTCGCCCGGCTGACCGACCTGGCCACCCCGTTCGCCGTACGCACGGCGGTGACCCTGCGGGTGCCGGAGCGGATCGCGGCCGGGGTGACCCGCCTCGACGAGCTGGCCACCGCGTGCGACGTCGACCCGGACGCACTGGGCCGGCTGCTGCGCTACCTGGTGCACCGGGGGGTGTTCGTCGAGTCGTCGCCTGACGAGTTCGCGCTGACCGACGTCGGCGAACTGCTCCGCGACCGCGACGGCGGCGGGCACGGCGGCTACCTGGATCTCGACGGTCTGGGGGCACGGATGGACCTCGCCTACACCGGGCTGCCGCACGCCATCCGCACCGGTGGGCCCGGCTACCGGGCGGTGCACGGGCGCGACTTCTGGGCGGATCTCGACGCGCACCCGTCCTACCGGGCCTACTTCGACGCGTTGATGCTCAGCCAGCAGCGGTTCACCGCGCCCCAGGTGGCGGCGCTCTATCCGTGGCACCGGGTCGGCCATGTCGTGGACGTCGCCGGAGGTGCCGGCGGGTTGCTGCGGGAACTGCTCGGCACCCACCCGCACCTGCGGGGCACCCTGGTCGACCGGAGCGAGCCGGTGGCGACGGCGGCCCGGACGTTCGCCGCGCACGGGCTGGCGGACCGGGTCGACACGGTGGTCGGGGACTTCTTCGCCGAGTTGCCGGCCGGCGCCGACGTCTACGTGGTGTCCCGGGCGCTCACCGACTGGAGCGACGCCCACGCGACGGCGATCCTGCGCCGGTGCGCCGAGGCGGCCGGGGGCACCGGTCGGGTGCTGGTGGTGGAGGTGCTGCCGACCGACCCGTACGTGCCGCACCGGTCCCCGTACGACCTCCAGATGCTGGTGCTGGTGGGTGGGCGCGAGCGGGGTGAACCCGAGCACGTGGCGTTGGCCGCGGCGGCGGGCCTGGCGCCGGTCGGGGCCTATCACGGCACCGGTGGACTGACCCTGTTGGAGTTCGCCGCGGATGCCCGATCCGACGGCCGGTGATCAGACGTTCGTACCTAATCTCATCGATCGGTGTGACGCACGGTGAGCAGGTCGGCAGATTTCTCTGCGCATCGACCGATTTGATGGCGAACATGTTCGCGGCATTCGTGTCCCTCCATCGTGGGCCCATTTTTCCCATGGTTGTTCGGGGCGGGGTCGGCAGGTAACGTCTCGCGTGCCGGCTGGGCCGAGCCTTTGCGAAAGGGTCGACACGCTATGACGGTTACTGGTTTCACGCGCTTTCCGCCCTTCATCGACGACCTTGCCCGCAGCGAATCGGGGCGGCTGCTGCACGCGGAACTCGAACGCCGGTGGCCGGAGACGACCGACCCGTTGGTCACGATCGCCCGCTACGCTCTGCTGCCGGCGGGCAAACTGCTCCGGCCGATGATGACGCTGCACGCGGCGGAGGCGGTGGGCGGGTCGCCGTCCGACGTCCTGCCCGCCGCGCTGGGGATGGAATACCTGCACGTCGCCACGCTCGTGCACGACGACATCATCGACGCCGACACGCTGCGGCGGGGCCGCCCCGCAGTGCCTGTCGCCTTCGGGATCCCCGACGCCATCGTCGTGGGTGACCACCTCATCTTCACGGCTTTTCAGTCCATTGTGGAAGCAGGTGCGGCGGCACCTCCCGGGCACGTCGCGGCCGCCGTCGCGGCGTTGGCCGAGGCGGGGCGGGACCTGTGCCGGGGCCAGATGCTCGAAACCCAGCTCGTCGGCGACCTGGACGCGGGCGCCCGGTGGTACCCGGAGATGATCCGGTTGAAGACCGGCGCGTTGTTCCGCGCCGTGTGCCACGTCGGCGCATTGCTCGGTGGTGCCGACCCGCAGGTCGCGGCCGGGCTGGCCCGCTACGGCGAACACCTGGGCATCGCCTTCCAGATCCGCGACGACCTGCTGTCCTACGTGGCCACCCCGGAACAGACAGGTAAGCCGGCGACCAGCGACCTCAACAACGGCCGGCCGACCCTGCCACTGCTGCTCGCCTACGACGCGGCCACCGACGAGTCCCGGGTCGAGCTGATGGCGGTGCTGCACCGGCGGGGGGCCGGCCCGGGTGACGTCGAGTGGGTCGCCGGCCTGCTCGACGAGGTCGACGCGGTGCGGGGTGCCCGTCGGCAGATGGTGGAGCACGCCGAACGGGCACTGGCCGAGCTGGTCGCGCTCACCCCCTCCGCCAGCGCCGACGTGCTCGCCGGCATCGCGCACTGGATGACGAGCGAGGCGGCGTGAGCACGACCGGCGCGGTACGGGCGCTGCGGGCACACGTCGAGACCTGGCGGCCGTACACCCTCTGGTATGTCGGGCTGGTCGGCCTCGCCGGGGCGGCCCTGGCCGACGGCCCGCACCACCCGTGGCTGCTGGCGTCGGCGTGGGCCGCGCCGACCGCCGGCTGGCTCGGCGGCCACTACCTCGGCGACTACTTCGACAGGGAACTCGACGCCGGCAGCAAACCACACCGACCGATCCCGTCCGGCCGGCTGCCCGCCCGCACGGCACTGTGGTGCGGCGGTGCCTGCTTCGCCCTCCTCGCGCTGCTGGCGGTGCTCGGCGGGTGGGGCACCACCTCGGCCGCGCTGCTCGCCGCGTTCGGCATCGTCGCCTACAGCCGCTGGGGCAAGGCGCGCGGTATCGCCGGCAATCTCGTCCGGGGTGCGCTCGGTGCGATCGCGCTGCTCTACGGCGCGCTGACCGTCGGGCTGTCCCCGGACGTCCCCTCGACGGTGCCGGTGCTGCTCGCGTCGACCGTCGTGTTCTGGTCGCACGACACGATGTCCAACCTGGTCGGGGCGTTACGCGACATCGACGGCGACCGGGCCGGCGGCTACCTGACGCTGCCGGTGCGCCGGGGCGTGCCGTTCGCGGTGCACACCGTGCTGGCCCTCGCCGCCGTCACCGTCACCGCCGCGGTCACCGCCGGCCTGCTGGCCGGGCCGGACCGGCGGGTCGGCTACCTGGCGACGCTGGTCGTCGTCGTGGCGCTGGGGGTCGCCGCCCTCGCCCCGCTCGTCGCGCACCGCGCCGGGATGCCCGTCCTGGTGGCGCTGCGGGCACACGCCGTCCTGGTCGTCGAGCGGGTGGTGCTGGCCTCCGCCCTGGTCGGGCTGGGGCTCGGCGTCGGTGTGCAACTGGCGCTGGCCCTGCCGATGGTCGGGTTGACCTGGTGGTCCCAGCACCTGATGCGTGCCCGCCACGAACTCGGCACCGGACGACCGGCGCTGGCCCTGGCCACCCCCCGTCGAGCCGCCCTGGAGGACGTGTCATGACCGCTGTGCCCACCGAGGCCCTCGACCGGGCCATCGCCGACGGCGCGGAGGCGCTGCTGCGTCGGCAGCGCCCCGACGGGGTCTTCGGTGACGACCCGCCGGCCTCGGTGCTGGGCACCGCGGGAACGGTGGCCGCCCTGCACGCCGCCGACCCGGTGGGCAGCGCCGACCTGGTCGACGCCGGCACCGGGTGGCTGCGCCGGCACCAGCACGACGACGGCGGCTGGGGTGGCGTGGTGGGGGCCGACAGCGAGGTCGTCGCCACCGCCGTCGCGGTCGCGGCGCTGGCCCTGACCGCGCCGGCCGCCAGCGCCGAGGCGATCGCCGCTGGCCGCGCCCGGCTGGCCGCGATGGGTGGCGTCGACACGGTGACCGACCCGGCCATCTCACTGCTCTGCCGCCAACTGCTCACCATGGCCGGGATGACCGCCGAGGCCGGCCCCCTGCGCCGGCTGCCGCTGGAGATCGTCCTGTTCGACCGGGTACGCCGGCAGCGGCTGTCGTTCCGTACCGCGCCGTTCATCGGGCTGGCCCTGATGCAGGCGGACCTGCTGCCCACCGGTCGGCTGCGCCGGGCCACCCTGCGTCGGGCCCGCCCGGCGGCGCTGCGGCTGCTGCGCGCGATCTACGACCACGAGGGCCGGACCGGCGCGCTCAGCGAGGACCCGTGGCCCGCCGCCCTGGTCCTGCTCGGCCTGGCCCACTCCGGCGAGGCCCCGGACATCGCGGCGGCCGTGGTGGGCTGGCTGCGCCGCGCGGTCCGCCCCGACGGCGCCTGGGACGCGGTGACCAACCTCGACCTGACCCGCTCCGGGTACGCGGTGACCGGGCTGATCGCCGCCGGCTACGCCGCCGACCCCCGGCTGGGCCCGACCCGGGACTTCTTCCACGCCACGCGGAAGCCGACCGCGTTCACCGTGCTGGACGTGCCGCCGGGCGGGTGGAGCTACTCCAACGTGGGCGGCTGGCCGGTGACGCTGGAGTCCGCCGAGATCCTCTCGGCGCTCGCCGGCTACCCCGACGCCGCCGCCGATCCGGTGCTGCGCAGCGGCCTGGCCTGGCTCGTCGGCCGCCAGGACAGCCGGGGTTCGTGGAGCCTGTGGGTACGCGACACCAAGCTCGCCAACGACGGCCCGTGCCCCGCCATCACCAGCCAGGCCGTGCTCGCCCTGCACGAGGCCGGCCACCCCGACGACCACCCGGCGATCGCCGCCGCAGCGGCCTGGCTGCTGACCGCCGCGCGCCCCGACGGCAGCTACGAGAACCTCTGGTACCGCGACCACACCTCCGGCACGGCCGTGGTGGTGGCGGCGCTGTCCCGGGTCGGCCACGCCCGGCACGACGTGGTCCGCCGGGCGGTCCGCTGGCTGCGCGACACCCAACTGCCGGACGGGTCGTGGGGGCCGGGTGACGGCACCGCCGGGTCGGTGGAGGAGACCGGCTGGGCCGTCCAGGGGCTGCTGGCCACCGGCGACCCAGGGCACGCCGACGCGATCGACCGGGGGGTCGGCTGGCTGCTTGCCGCCGCCGGGCCGGACGGTGGTTGGCCGCCCACCCGGGTCTGCAACTACATCCGCCACCACCTGCGCTACCCCAACGCGGTGATCACCCAGGCGGTCGCGCTGCGGGCGCTCGGGGAGTACCGGCGTACCGTCGCGGGACGGGCGGGCGTCACACCCGGCGCGGTCGTCCGATGAGCGCCGACGTCGTCGTGGTGGGCGCCGGGGCGGGCGGCCTGGCCGCCGCCCGCGCGCTCGGCGCACGGGGGCTGCGGGTGCTGGTGCTCGACCGGCAACGCCGGCCCGCGTCCATCGCGAAGGGCGAAATCCTCCAACCCGAGACGGTACGCATCCTCGACGGCTGGGGCCTGCTCGACGCCCTGCGGGCCACCGGCGCGTGCCCGGTCGACCAACTGGCCATCCGCGACCCGCAGGGCCGACCGCTGCTCGCCCTCGACTACCGCACCCTGCCGGGGCGGCACCGGCAGATCCTCTGCGCCGACTACGGCGACCTGCGTGCCGTGCTCGCCGACGGGCTGCCCGCCACCGTCGAGATGCGCTGGGGGCAGCGGGTCACCGGCCCGCTGCGCGCCGCCGACGGCCGGGTGACCGGCGTCCGGGTCACCGGCGGCGACGGCGAGCAGGAGATCCGGGCGGCGCTGGTGGTCGCCGCCGACGGGATGTCATCGCCGCTGCGCAAGGCGGCCGGCATCGACGTCGACCGGCAGGAGTACCCGCACGGTCTGGTCGCCTTCGACGTGGCAGGGGTCGAGGTGGCCGACGAGGTGTCGGCCTACCGCACCGAACGGGGACTGTGCCTGGTCTACCCGCTGCCCGGCGGGCGCTGCCGGCTCTACGTCCAGGTGACCCCGGACGAGTTCCGCGGACGCACCGCCGCCGACCTGGCCGGCTGGTGCGACAGGCTGCTCGCCGAGGTGCCCGCGATCCGGCCGCTGGGGACGGCGCTGCGGGCCCACCTGGACCGACGGCAACTCCTGGCGGTCTACCGGCTGCGGGCGGCCCGGCTGGCCGTGCCGGGGCTCGCCCTCGTCGGCGAGGCCGCCCACGCGGTGCACCCGATGGCGGCGCAGGGCGTCAACAGCTCACTCGCCGACGCCGAGACCCTGGCGGCGACCCTCACCGTCGCCCGGGGGCGCCCCGACGACGCCGGGGTGGACCGGGCGCTGCGGGACTACGACGCCGCGCGCCGGCCCCACCTCGACCACGTCGCCACGGTCAGCCACAGCGCGGCCCGCATGCTCACCAGCGTGTCGGGGCTGCCCCGGCTGCTCGGGGGGCGGATGATGCGGCGCACCGCGGCCAACCCCCGGCTGCTCGCGCTCACCGCCGGCAACCTGTCCGGCACGACCGTCCGCCCGCTGTCCCCGGTCGACCGGATGTACCAGCTCGGGCTGCTCGTCGACCGGCACGCCCACCAACCCGTCCCGCCGGCCCCGCAACGAAGTGAGCGACGATGACCAGTGCGACCACCGTGGGCACCTACCCGCCGGCCGACCTGTCGATGAACGAGACGCCGTACCCGCCGCTGCCGAGCATCCGGCGGATCGTCGAGGACGCGGCCGGTGCCCTCCAGCGGTATCCGGACCGCACCTCCGCCGCCCTGGTGGGCGCGTTGGCGGCCCGGCTGGGCGTGGGGCCGGAGTCGATCCTCGTCGGGCCCGGTTCGGCCGGGCTGTGCCAGCACCTCGTGCAGTCCCTCGGGCCGCGCCCGGAGGTGGTCCGCCCGGCGCTGTCCTTCGAGGGCTACCCGCTGATCATCCGCAACGTCGGGGCCCGGGACGTGCCCGTACCGATGGACGGGTACCGCCACGACCTGTCCGCGATGGCCGCCGCGGTGACCGACGAGACCCGGTGCGTGCTGCTGTGCAACCCCAACAATCCGACCGGGGCGGCGCTGCGCCGCGACGAGGTCGAGGAGTTCCTGGGCCGGATTCCGGCCGACGTGCCGGTGATCGTCGACGAGGCGTACCGGGAGTTCGTCACCGATCCGCAGGTGCCCGACGGGATGGAGCTGTACCGCGCCCACGACAACGTCTGCGTCCTGCGGACCTTCTCCAAGGCGTACGGGCTGGCCGCGCTGCGGATCGGCTATGCGGTGGTGCCACCCCGGCTGATGCCGTCGGCCGCGATGACGGGTGCGGTGTTCTTCCCGAACAGCCTGGCCCAGGCGGCGGCGGTGGCGAGCCTGGACGAGGCGGTCACCCCCGAGCTGACCCGGCGGTGCGCCGAGCTGGCGGCGTCGCGTACCCGGCTGGTCGACGAGCTGCGCGGCCTCGGCCTCACCGTGGCCCCCAGCGAGGCGAACTTCGTCTGGCTACCGCTGGGGGAGCGGGCGGTCCCGTTCGCCGAGCGGGCCCGGGAGGCGGGCATCCTGGTGATGGCGCTCCCCGGCGCGGGGGTACGGATCACCGTCGGCACGGACGAGGCGAACGCGCGGCTGTGCGCCGTCGTCCGTACCGCCCTGGCTACCGGACTCTGACGGGCCGGTAGGGGCCGCTCACCGGCCGGAGGGCGGCGGTGGGTGGTCCGCCGTGCCGCCCGCCCACTCGACCAGGCAGAGGTAGCGCAGGTCGGGGTCGTAGTCGGCGGCCAGCACCGGCCGGGGCCGGCCCGGGTCGGTGGCGAGCAGGTCGAGCAGGGTCCACCACAGGCCGGTGGTCGGCTGCCCCGGGGGCGTGACCGTCACCCGCTCGACGGGGTGCGCCGGCCAGGCCGTGGCGAGGTCGGCGCTCAGCAGCACCCGGACGTCGGGGCGTCCGGCCGCGAGCGCGGCCAGTTCGGACCCGGCCAGCGCGGCGACGTCGTCGGCCGCCACGTCCGGGTGCTGGCGGAGCACCGACACCCGGGCCGACGCAGCCACCACGTCACCTGTGGACGCCGCCGGGCCACCGGATCCGGGGAGCGGCCCCGCCCCGGCATCCGGCGCCGGGTCGGCTGCTGCGGTGACGCCCGCCGACACCGGTGCCGGGCTGTCGCCGGGTGCCGGGCCGTGCTCGTCCGGTGCCTGCGGTGCCGTGGTGGTGCGGTAGAGCAGGGCGACCCCCTGGTGCCGGGCCGGGCCGGGCGTCGGTGGATCGTAGGGCAGGACGGCCTGCTCGACGGCGATCAGCAGGACCCGCCGGCAACCGGCCGACGACGCGTACGCGTGGGCGATCCGCAGCGCGCTGAAGGCCGCCGCCGAGCCCTGGTCGCAGACGGCGAAGGAGAGCGGAGTCCCCGGGCAGACGTGACTGAGGTAGGTGGCGGTGGCCCGGCCGGGCAGCATGTCGTGCCGGGAGAACGCCAGGACGAGCAGGTCCACCGGTTCGTCCGGCCCGACGAGCGCCCGGATCAGCGCCTCGGCCATCTCCGCGTAGGACTGACCCAGCGAGTCGGACGCCGTGTCGAACAGGTCGGCCGGCACCTCCCTACCGTCCTGCCGGGCCAGGTCCGTCAGGTAGTGCCGGGACTGCTCCCGGTGGGCCGGGTCGTGCATCAGCCCGGCCGGCCCGGTGAAGGCCCGCCGGGCGGCCCGGATCAGGTGCAGGTCGGTCGACGGGACTGCCGGCACGGCTCTCCTTACCTCACATCGGTCGGGTGCGCACAGGGCGGTGCCGGGGCGTGGTCAGTGGACGAAGACCATCGCGGCGAAGGTCGCGCCGTCGCCGGCCCCGACGGCGGCGACCAGGTAGCGGTCACCCGGGCGCAGCAGGTCGCGGTCGCACGCGGTCAGGTAGTTGACGAACGCGTCCGCGCAGAAGACGTGGCCGGTCTCCCGGACGTTGTCGAGCAGCACCCGGTCGCGGGGGAACCCGAGCAGCCGGCAGAGCCGGTGCCAGGTCACCACGTTGACGTTGTGCGGCAGGATCAGCCGGACGTCGTCGAGGGCCACCCCGGCCACCGCCAGGGCCCGCCCGATCACCTCGGCCAGCGCCGGCCGGTACTCGCGCTGGAACTGGGCGCCGGACGCGCCGCCGGCGACGTCGAACTCGCCCCGCTGCGCGCACGCGTAGCCGAGCAGCCGGTCCCGGGGGCCGTCGGCGCTGACCAGGCACGCGGACGCCCCCTCGCTGAAGACCGAGGTCTCCGGGATGAACTGGGCGTCCCGGGTGAACGCCTTCTCCCCGGTGAGGACCAGCGCCAGCGGACCCTCGCCCGGCCCGTGCCGCCCCGCCGGCTCGGCGGCCAGGAGCCGACCGGCCAGCTCGATCGCGAGCAACGCGCTGGCACAGGACTGCTGGGTCAGGGTGAAGGCGACCGCATGACCGAGCCCCAGCGCGCGGCAGACGTCGTGCAGCGGGTTGACCGGGTACGGCACCACGACGGGGAACGCCCGCCCGTACAGCACGAACCGGACCCGGTGCTCCTGCCCGCGCAGTGCGGTGAGCCCGGTCGCCGCGTGCAGCAGCAGGTCGTGCAGGGAGAGTTCGGGATCGCGGCGGACCTGGTCCAGGCCGTGGAACCGACGGAACAGCCGGACCTGCATGTCGGTCAGCCCGAGCGGGCCGGCCAAGCTCTCGATCGGGACGCGGCGCTGCGGCAGGTGGACCGAGACCGCGTCGAGCGCCGTCATGCTGCCGGTGCCGGGGCCACCTGGCGACCAGCCACGACCGGGACCACCCGGTTGTCGAACACAGTGGACGGTGCCGTCCGTGCCCGTCGGTCGTCGATAGCCACGAGCTGAATCCCATCAGCGGCATGCGCCGATGTCAACGCGTGCCAGAATATCGACGTGGCCCGCTTCCTGTTCGTCGTACTGCCTGTGGTGTCCCACCTCAACGCCCCGCTCGCCATCGGCCAGGCGCTCCAGGCCGCCGGGCACGAGGTGGCCTGGTGCGGGCCGCGCAGCGACCTGCGCCCGCTGATCGGCCCCGACGCGACGCTCTACCCGACCGGCAAGCGGTACTTCCGCCTCGACGGCGAATCCGGCATGGCCTCGGTGCGCAGCCTCTGGGAGGGGCACGTGCTGCCGGTCAACCGCTTCATCCGGGACGCCGCCGACCGGGCGGTCGCGGACTACCGCCCCGACGTCGCCGTCGTCGACCAGTACGCGCTGGCCGGTGCGTTGGCCGCCCACCGGCACGGGGTGCCCTGGGCCACCTTCTGCGTCGGCACCCTGGAGCTCACCCCGCCGCCGGAGTACCTGCCCGAGTTCACCGACCGGGTCCGTGCGCAGTTGCCCAAGGTCTGGGCGATGACCGACCTGCCCGTCGACGAGACGATCGACCTGCGGTTCTCGCCGTACCTGGTGATCGGCCTGACCAGCACGGCGCTGACCGGCGCGACGCCACTGCCGGAGCAGTGTGTGTTGACCGGCCCGGCCCTGGGTCACCGCCCAGGCGCCCCGGGCTTCGCCTGGGACGCCTGGGACCCGACCCGCCGGCACGTGCTGGTCACCGTCGGGACGATGGCCGAGCACCTGGCCCGGGACTTCTACCAGCGGGTGGTGGCGGCGACGGCACCGCTCGCCGACCGGGTGCAGGTGGTGCTGACCGCCCCACCCGACCTGGTGCCCGACCCGCCCGCGCACGTGCTTGTCGCGCCCCGGGTGCCGGTGCTGGAGCTGATGCCCCGGCTCGACGCGCTGGTCTCCCACGGGGGGCTGGGCACCGTCACCGAGGCGCTGGCCCACGGCGTTCCGGTGGTCGTCGCGCCGATCCGGCACGACCACCCGGCGGTGGCCCGCCAGGTGACCGAGGCGGGCGCCGGAATCGAGGTGTCCTTCCGGTCGGCGACCCCGGCCGACCTCACCGCCGCGCTCACCGCCGTCCTCGACGAACCCGGCTACCGGGCGCGGGCCCGCCGGGTCGGCGAGTCGTTCGCCGCCGCCGGCGGGGCGGTCGCGGCGGCCCGGCACCTCGCGGCCCTGGCCGCCCGACGCATCGACCATTGTCCTACGGGTACGGCCCCACTAGCCTGACCTGACGCACGGCGCAGGTGTCGCCGTCCACGGTCGACACCGACGTGGCCCGGCGTCGTCGCCGTACGAGGAGGCTCGATGATCGAGGCCACCGGCCTCCGCAAGTCCTACCGGGTCGGGCGTGGTCGCCATGCCAGCACCGTCGAGGCGGTGCGGGGGGTGGACTTCGCCGTGGGGCGCGGCGAGATCGTCGGCTTTCTCGGCCCCAACGGCGCGGGCAAGTCCACCACCCTGCGGATGCTTGCCACGCTGATCCGCCCGGACGGGGGCCGGGCGGCGATCGCGGGCGTCGACCTGCTGCGGGACCCCGCCCAGGTACGCCGGCGGATCGGCTTCGTGGCCCAGGCCAGCGGCACCTACGACGACTCGACCGCCCGCCGTGACCTGGTGCTCCAGGCCCGGCTGTACGGCCTGGCCAAGGCCGACGCGCAGCGCCGGGCCGAGGCGGCGATCGGGGCGTTCCAGCTCGCCGACTTCGCCGATCGCCGGATCCGGACCTACTCCGGGGGGCAGCGGCGTCGGCTCGACGTCGCGCTCGGGGTCATCCACTCGCCGCAGATCATCTTCCTGGACGAGCCGACCGCCGGGCTGGACCCACCCAGCCGGGTACGCATGTGGCAGGAGGTCAGGCGGTTGCGCGAGGAGGGCATGACGATCTTCCTCACCACGCACTACCTCGACGAGGCCGACACCCTGTGCGACCGCGTATCCATCATCGACGGTGGGCGGATCGTCGCCGAGGGCACCCCGTCGGATCTCAAGCGGGAGATCTCCGGGGACGTGGTCGCGATCGACCTGAACCGCACCGACGTCGCGGACGGTCCGGCCGACGCCGAGCTGCCGATCGCCACGAAGTTGCTCGCCGAACAGCCCTACGTGCACTCGTCGGAAGCCGTCGACGGCACCCTGCGGCTCTATGTGGACAGCGCCGCGACCGCCATCCCGCAGATCATGCGTACCCTGCTGGGCCGGGGGATCGAGCCCGGGGCGATCGAGGCCCGCCGACCCAGCCTGGACGACGTCTTCCTGGCCAAGACCGGCCGGTCGCTCGAGGAGTGACCGCCGGTGCGAGAGGAGCCGCAGTGAAACTGGTCCGGGACACCTGGTTGATCTTCCAGCAGGAGGTCGGCCTGATGGTGCGCAACCCGGTGATGGTGGCGTTCAGCCTGGCCCAGCCGATCACCTATCTCGTCCTGTTCGCCCCGTTCCTCAAGGTGGTGATGGTGGACCGGGGCGCCTCCACCTACGCCGACGCCTACCGCATCTACGTACCCGGCCTGTTCGTGGCGATGGGCCTGTTCGGTGGGCTGTTCGCCGGCTACGGCCTGCTGAGCGCCCTGCGCGCCGGCATCATCGACAGGTGCCGGGTGACCCCGGTCAGCCGGACCGGCCTGCTGCTGGGCCGGGCCATGATGCACGTCTGCCTGAACGTGGTGCAGGCGGTGGTCATCACGCTCGTGGCGTTGCCCTTCGGGCTGCGCGTGCAGCTGGGCAACCTGCTCGTCTCGTACGCGCTGCTGTCGGTGATGGTGCTGTTGAGCACCTCGATCTCGTACGACATCGCGCTGTTGGTGCGCAACGAGAACAGCCTCGGCGTGCTGGTCAACACCGTGGGCCAGCCGGTGTCACTACTCGCCGGGGTGCTCATCCCGCTCGTGCTGGCCCCGCTGTGGATCCAGCAGGTTGCCTTCTGGAACCCGTTCGCCTGGGCGACCAACGGGATGCGGGCGTTGTTCAACGGCCAGCTCGCCGCGCCCGTGGTCTGGCAGGGTGCTCTCATCATGATCGGGCTGGCCGCGGTCAGCCTGGTCTGGTCGTCGCACCTGTTCAACCGCGAGGTCTCCTGACGTCTGCGGATCGCGGCCTGCCGGGGCGGATCGCGGGCTGCGACGGGCGGATACCGGGCCGGCGTACCCAGAATTGATGTTGGCCATTGTCTGCCGGGGGTCGGCGCTCTAGCCTGAGCGTGTCCCAGATCGGCCGTCGCGCCGGGGTGCGGCGGCCGTGAGCGTGTCAGATGAGGAGACAACTCGTTGGGTGCCGACAACTTCCGGGCGACCCTGGCGGCCGACATGGAGCTGGGGGCCGGCAACGTGCTGCTCAGACTGGCCGAACACGGCGTCGACCCGGACTCACCACGGATCACCTTCGACGTCGACGTGGACGGCATCCCCGCCTGGACGCCGCTGTCCCTGGCCACCCTGACCGAGCGGGTCGCCGCCCGGGCGGACTGGTTCCGGCGACGCGGCATCGGCTGGCGGGACCCGGTCGCGGTCTACGTGACGTCCGCGCCCGACGTGTTCCTCAACTTCCTGGCCCTCACCCGGCTCGGCGCGATCCCGGCCCTGATGAACGGCAACATGCCGATCGAGTTGGCGGCCGAGTTCATCAGGCGGCTGCGCGGCGTCGGGGTGGTCGTCGACGCCGACCACGCCGCGCTGCGCGAGCACGACCTCGGGGTGCCGATCCTCGGTGACGCGGCGGAGACCGGCACCGGCGACCCCGACCAGGCCCCACCGCACTACCGCCACCACCCCGAGGACCCGGTCGTCATCACCCACTCGTCGGGCACCACCCGGGTACCGGCCGCGATCGTCCACTCGCACCACGGGCTGTTCGCCGCCATCCGGGCGGTCCGGCTCACCGAGTCCCGCCCGTACGGCGAGGTGCGGGAGCTCTCCGTGCTGCCGGCCGCGCACACCGCCGGCATCATCACCGTCAACCAGGCGCTCTGCAACGGTTACCAGTTGCTCTACCTGTCAGCGCAGGGCGGCCCGTTCGCGCGCAGTGCCGAGACGATCCTCGACGCCATCGAGCGCTGGCGACCGACCGGCGTCTTCGGCTTCGCGGTGACCTGGTCCGAGCTGGCCCGGTACGACCTGACCACCCGTGACCTGAGTTCGGTGCGCAACTGGTTCAACACCGGGGACTGCGCCCACGAGTCGCACGTCCGCCGGCTGGTCGCGGTGGGCAGCCACCCCACGTACACCCGGGAGGGCATGGTCGACGTGCCCGGCTCCAAGTTCGTCGACATGCTCGGCTCCACCGAGATGGGCCACGGCGCTTTCCGGATCAGCCACCGCCTCGGCAGCGACCACTACGACCGCTGCGTCGGCAAGCCGTACCCGTTCGCGCAGATCGCCCTGCTCGACGTGACCACCGGCGAGGAGGTCGCCGAGGGGGAGGTGGGGCACGTCGGGCTCAAGTCACCGACGTTGGCGCTCGGGTACTGGAACGACTCGGTCAACACCTTCCGCACCAGGCTCAACGGCTACTACCTGACCGGTGACCTGATGTACCGCGACCCGGAGGGCAACTACCACCACGTCGACCGGGCCAGCGACGCGGTCGACCTGGGCGACGGCAACTGGCTCTACACGGCGCTGTCCGAGGAGCGCATCCTGAAACACTGCCCGGACGTCCGCGACTGCACCGTCATCGCGGCCCGGGAGGCCGACGACCGGATCGTCACCGAGGTGCTGCTCCTGCTCGCCGAGGACGCCGACCCGGCGCTCGACCGGTCCGACCAGGTCCGCACCGCGCTCGGCCCGGTGGTCGGCGGGACGCTCCGACGGGTGGTCACGGTGCCCGCCGACGGGGTGGTGATGGGCCCGACGGGCAAGGTCCGCAAGTTCCTGATGCGCCAACGACTGCTGGCCGACGCGGGGACCCCCGCCACCGGCTGACCCGTCGCCCCGCTGCGTTCTCGCCGTGGTCGGCCTGGCTGCCCTTCGTCGTGCTCGGGCCGGCTGCACTCTTGTCGTGGTCGGGGGGCACCTTGGTTGTGGTCGGGCCGGCTGCGCCTGTCGTGGTCGGGGCCGGCAGCACCTTGGTCGCGGCTGCCTGGCTGGGCCGCCTGGTCGTTCTGGCTGTCACCCGGCCGGTCGCTGTAGGCGACGTCGGTGCCCGGCCCCCCTCGCACCGGGCGGGCCGGCCCATGCCCGGACAGCCTTATGTCCCACCGTCATAAATATGACGGTGGGACATAAGGCTGTCCGCGACAACACCTTCCGGGCGGCCAGCCGGCACACTGGCAGTTCGGCCCGAGCCGCCACGCCCACGACACTTTCTGGCCTGCCCGGGCACTGGCAGTTGGTCCGAGCGCCGCGCCCACAACACTCCCGGGCGGGCGGGCGGGCGGGCGGCAGCCGGCATCGGCGGCTCGGGGCCTGAGCCGCCACGCCCACCGACCGGCCGCTCGCGGGCACCCGTGCACCCGCCGGTCCGGTTAGACCTGCCGGACCTGCCGGACCTGCCGGACCTGCCGGACCTGCCGGACCCGGCGGGCCTGGTGGACCGGTCGGGCCCGGCGGGCCTGGTGGACCGGTCGGGCCCGGCGGGTTGGCCGGGCCCGACCGGCGTCACCGCAGTCGGGACTCGATCGCCTCGATGATGCGGGGGCGGAGTTCGGCGGCCCGGATCACCGCGTCGACCGAGCCGACCTCCACCGCCCGCTGGATGTTGTGCACCCGGTCGAACTCCGCCGCCACCTCGCCGAGCTTCTCGGCGCGGACCGACGAGCGGATCTCGTCGAGTTCTGCGGTCAACGACGCCCGCTCGGTGCCGGCAGCCGCCGCGACCCGGGCCTCCAGGTCGCGTACCCGCAGGTCGGCAGCGGTACGGGCGTTGACGTCGCCGGAGAACACCACCGCCGCGGCCGGGGCGCCGCCGAGCACCGAGGCGAACGAGCCCTCCAGCGCCAGCACTGTCATGTTCGGGTTCAGCGCCTTGGAGAAGACCACGAACGCCCCACCGTGGTACCGGGAGATCACGCAGAACACGATCGGCCCACGGAAGTTGACGATCGCCCGACCGATCTCGGCACCGTACTCCAGTTGCAGCTTGCGCATCGACTCGGGTGAGCCGTCGAAGCCCGACAGGTTGGCCAGCACCACCAGCGGCCGGTTGCCGCTTGCCGCGTTGATCGCCCGCGCGGCCTTCTTGGACGAACGGGGGAACAGGGTGCCCGCGGTGTAGGTGTCCGGGCCGTCGGTGGGCGGGAAGCCCCGGCGGGGCACCGACCGGGACTCGATGCCGAGCAGGCAGACCGGGATGCCGCCGAGGTGGACGTCCTGCACCACCGCGGTCTCCGCGTCGGCCATGCCCGCCCAGCGCTCCAGCACCGGGTGGTCCTGGTCGGCAAGCGCCCGCATCACCGTACGGATGTCGAACGGCTTCTTGCGGTCCGGGTTCGCGGTGGCCGAGAAGATCTCGCCGACGGTGCTGAAGTCGCTGCCGGCCACGGTGTGCGGGAAGGTGGAGACGTCCCGGTCGACCGGGTCGGCGGTGGTCGCCCGGCGCGGCGCGTCCTCCCCGGGCGCGACGTACGTGTGGTCGTAGTACGACATCAGCACGTCCCGCGCCGCCGTCAGGTTGGGCGCCCAGTACTGCGCCTGCCCGTTCGGACCCATCACCCGGTCGTAGCCGCCGATGCCGAAGTTGTCCTCGGCGGAGACCCCACCGGAGAAGTCGAGCGACTGCTTGCCGGTGAGCACCATCGCGGCCTCCGGCGTCATCACCAGGATGCCCCGGGTGTGCATGAGCATCGTCGCCTCGGCGTTCCAGTACGGCTGGGCGCCCACGTTGATCCCCGCGACGACGATGTTGATCTCGCCGCCGTCCTGGGTGAACTCGACGATCCGCTTGAGCGCCGCCGCGACCCAGTCCATGTTCTCGGTGCCGGAGCTCATCGAGATCCGCGCGCCGGCCGACAACGCGTACCACTCCAGCGGCACCCGCAGCTGCTCGGCCAGGTCCAGGGCGGCGATCACCCGGCGGCACTCGGCCTCGGACAGCGCGCCGAGCGACTTGGTCGGGTCACCGAGCAGCACCACCCGGGTCACGCCCTGCGGATGCCTCGGCGTCGGCGTGGTCACCACGCCCGCCACGATCGCCGCCGTGTTGCGGCCCCGGGGCCGGTCCACCGGCACCAACGCGTGGTCGCCGTCGAGGTCGTGCTCGACGAACTGACCGAGCAGCCCGGTCAGTTCGTACGGGTAGACCGTGTTGCGGCTGCTGGCCCGCAGCACCTTGAGCCGGTAGTCGTCGAGCGGCTCGACCGGCTCGACAGGCGGCTCGCCCATGCTCAGTTCGGCTCCGCCGGTGGCGTCGAAGGAGATCCGTACCGCGATCTTGTTGAGCTCGCCGGTACGGCGGTCGCGCTGCCGCGCGATGAACAGGATCTCCTCCAGGCCGGCACCGACCGTCGTCGGGCGGACCCGCCCGGCGATCATCTCCATCTCCTCGCGGGTCAGGTCGCTCGGCGGCCAGACGTAGATGACGATCCGGTTGGTGTGGAAACGGGTCTTCGACGGGCGGCGGGTCTGCGCCCGGCGGATCGAGTCCAGGCAGGTGGCGACGATGTCCTCGGCCGTCGGCAGGGCGACCAGCCGCCCGTCCTGCTCGCGTAGCGGGGTGAGGTCACGCACCTGGGCGAACGCGACGAGCCGCTCGTCCGACGGGTTCTCCCGTGCGACGGCCTGGAAGAGGTAGACCTCCTCGTCCGACGACGGCAGCCGGGTCAGGTCGAACTTGCGCAGCCGCTCCAACTGCATCCGCTGTGCGATGTACGGGTGCAGACCCCGGATCAGCCGCTCCTCGCTCATCCCGGTGCTCGACGGGCGGAACGTGAAGTGGTGGTGCATCACCGCGCCGCCGCGCCCGGCGACGGTGGTGGTGAGCCGGCGGACCTGGGCCGGCAGCGGGTGCGCGTTGACCACCTCCAGCAGCGCGGCGGCCATCGCGTCGAAGTCCTCAGGCTGGTTCTCCCAGCCGAGGTAGATGTCGGCGTCGACGGCGGACCCGTCACCGGCCAGCTCGCCGAGCCCGCGCAGCGCGTCGCCCAGCGCGTCGAACCGTACTGCTGCGGAGAGCAGGCTGGAGTCGGCCCGCTCGGCGACCACGAACGTACAGTCGGCGACCCGACGGGTGCGTACGTCGGCGAGGCCCTTGTTGCCGTAGTACCGCCGGGTCAGCACCTCCAGCATCACCGCGTTGTCGAGGTGGTCCCGGACGAGCCGCTGGCCGAGCACCCGGACCAGTGGCTCGGTGCTGCGGACCATCTCCGCGACCCGCTCGGTGCGGTCCGCCGAGTCCGGGTGGGCGTCCAGGTGGCGCAGGTGCCGGCGGACCGAGGCGTACAGGCGGGCGCGGTTGCGCAGCAGCAGCGGCTGGGCGAACCAGGCGAACACCACGCCCCGCGCCAGGTCGGCGACCACCGGGAAACGGACCTGGGTGGCCGCCACCAGCCGCTCCAGTGCGAGGCCGGCGGGCTCGCGCAGCACCGAGTCCGGCGGGGGCTCGCGCAGCCAGGTGCGCAGTAGCGTCGCGACCACCGTGGCGTCGGCAGACGCCCGCTGCTGGGCCAGGAAGATCCGGAACACGGCCGCCTCGACCGCGGGGGTGCGCTCCAGGTCGGTGACGCCGTAGTGCCCGAGCGCCTTGGCCAGCTTGGCCTGGAAGGGCGCGGGCAGCCCGGCCCGCTCGACGTCGAGGCTCTGCAGATAGGTGTGGAAGTACTCGCGGGCGCTGGGGGCGTGGCTGTCGCCGCTGCCGTCCTCACCGGTCAGCCGGTTGCGGCTGAGTTCGGCGAGGTCGGCGAAGACGTCGACGAGGTCGATCTCCTCGGCCAGCGGGCGGTGGCCGTCCTCGACGGCGGCCCGCCGCGCGGAGAGGTACTCGTCGAGCACCCGGCCGTCGTCGTGCGGGTCCACGTCGAAGCCCAGCAGCAGGCCGCGCAGGTCCTCCTGACCGCGCCGGGAACGTTCGATGGCCGGGGCCTGGTCGGGTGCGGTGGGCAGGTCCAGCGCGACCGGGGCGGCGGTGGGGGCGTCGGTGGGCTCGTCGGTGTCGTCGGCGAGCGGCTCCAGCCGCAGCAACGCCGCACCGGCCTCCACCTGGCTGCCGACGGAGACCCCGCACTCCTTGAGCCGGGCCCGGAACGGTGCCCGTAGCACCGTCTCCATCTTCATCGCCTCCAGCACCAGCACCGGTGCGCCCGCCTCCACCTCGGCGCCGACCTCCACCGGCGTCGCGACGACCAGCGCGGGCATCGGCGAGCGGACCACGCCACCCTCGTCGCGGCCGACCCGGTGGGTCACCCCGTCGACCTCGACCAGGTGGATCGCCCCGTGGGTCCCGGTGAGCAGCCGGTACCGCACGCCGTTGACGGCGATCTGGCCGGTGTGCCGGTCGAAGCGGTCCAGCTCGACGTCGGCGGTGTGCACGTCGCCACCGGCCTCGATGCCGACCCGGAACCGGTGCGCGCCGACCCGGGCCACCCGCATCCGGTAGCCGACGCCGCGCAGTTTGAGGTCCAACGGCCGACCGCTCGTGTGCTGCACCTGCGGACGCCCGCCGGACGCCGTCGACAGCAGCCGTTGCTGTTCGGCGCGCTCCTGCTCCTCGTACGCCTCGATGGCGGCGGCGGCGAGCGCGACGGCGGAGTGCCGGTGCGAGACGAGCCGGCCTTCGGCGCGTACCCGGTCGATCCATCCGGTGTCGGCGCTGGCGTCGATCACCTCGGGCTGGTCGAGCAGGTCGAGCACGAAGCTCTTGTTCGTCGCGCCGCCCTCGATGATCACCGTGGTGTCGGCCATCGCCCGGCGCAGCCGGCCGAGCGCCTCGTCGCGGTCCCGGCCGTACGCGATGATCTTCGCGATCATCGAGTCGAAGTCGGCCGGGATGGTGTCGCCCTCGCTCACCCCGGTGTCCACCCGGATGCCCGGCCCGGCGGGCAGGTCCAGCCGGGCGATCCGGCCGGGGGCCGGTGCGAAGTCGCGGTCCGGGTCCTCGGCGTTGAGCCGGGCCTCGATGGCGTGCCCGCGCTCCAGCGGCGGCACGCCGTCGAGCCGGCCACCCGCGGCGACGTGCAGTTGCGCCTTGACCAGGTCGAATCCGGTGGTCAACTCGGTGATCGGGTGCTCCACCTGGAGTCGGGTGTTGACCTCCAGGAAGGCGAACAGCCGGTCACCGGGGTGGTAGAGGAACTCGACGGTCGCCGCGCCGCGGTAGCCGACCGCGACGGCCAGCCGCTCGGCCGACGACTTGAGCTCGGCCGTCTGCTCCGGGCCGAGCACCGGCGAGGAGGACTCCTCGATGACCTTCTGGTTGCGCCGCTGCACCGAGCAGTCCCGGACGCCGAGCGCCCAGGCGGTGCCCTGACCGTCCGCGATCACCTGGACCTCGACGTGCCGGGCACCGGTGACCAGGCGCTCCAGGAACACGATCCCGCTGCCGAAGGCCCGCGCCGCCTCCTGGCTGGTGCGTTGGTAGGCGTCGGCCAGCTCGGCGTCGCTGGTGACGACCCGGATGCCCCGCCCACCGCCACCGGCGGTCGCCTTGAGCATCAGCGGGTAGCCGATCTCGGCGGCGGCGGCGATCGCGGCCTCCAGGGTCTCCACCGCGCCCCGGCTCCACGGCGCGACCGGCACGCCGACCTCCTCGGCGATCAGCTTCGCGCCGATCTTGTCGCCGAGCTTGCGCATCGCGTCCGGGCTGGGCCCGACGAAGGTGACCCCGATCTTCTCGCACAGCTCCGCGAAGGCCGGGTCCTCGGCCACGAAACCCCAGCCGACCCAGGCGGCGTCGGCCCCGGTCTCGACCAGGGCGTGCTCCAGCTTCTTCAGGTCGAGGTACGGTCGGGCGGCGGCGGGACCGAGGTCGTAGGCGATGTCGGCCTCGCGGACGAACGTCGCGGTGCGATCGACGTCGGTATGCAGGGCCACTGTCTCGATCCGGGTGTCGGTCTGCGCGGCCAGCTCTCGGACCGCGTGGATGAGGCGCATCGCGGCCTCACCCCGGTTGACGATGGCGACACGGCTGAACACCCGACCGACTCCTCCGGTAGACCCACGAGTACGCGCCGCAAGGCATCGACCCCCGACAGCGATCACCCTGCCGGGTGCCGGCCGGTAGCGCCATGTCGTAATCACCGAACCCTGAGCGGTGACCGTTGTAGGAACCCCACAAAAGTTTTTGGCCTTCCCCGCCCGTGGTGGCGGCATGGAGCCGCCCACCGCAGGTCGTGGGGTCAGGCGTCCGCCCGCATGTGCTCCCGTGCCCACGCGTCGAAGCTGGTGAGGGGGAGGCCGAGCGCCCGCGCGTCCTGCGGGCGGGCCGGCTGGGGGACCGCGTTCAGCCACTCGTGGCTGGCACCCATCGCCGGCATGCCCGCGGCGAGGGCCTCCTGCTCGGTCATCCGTGGCGCGGACAGTCGGACGCCCAGCGCCCGGGAGAGCACCTCGGCGATCTCGGTCATCGACAGGTGGTCGCTCGCCAGTTCCAGCTCGACCCGGTCGAAGCGCTCCGGGTCGGTGAAGGCCGCTGCGGCGGCCCGCCCGATGTCGTCCGTCGCGACAAGCGACAGCCGGGTCTCCGGGCGTAGGACGCTGACCAGCCCGCCCTCGACGCCACGCGGGAACAGGAAGGCCATGGACGGCAGGAAGTTGTCCATGAAGAAGCCTGGTTTGAGCAGCGTCCAGTGCCGGAAGCCGGCCGTGCGGACCCGGTCCTGGATCGCGCTCTTGGCGCCCAGGGTGGGTGCCATCGAGGCCCAGCGACCCTCGGCCCAGCCGGGCGCCTCGACGTGCTGACCGGCACCGGTGACGGAGGTGTGCACGAACTGCGGTACCCCGGCCGCCCGCGCGCCCTCGACCAGGTTGACGCCCTGGGCCACCTCGCCGGGGAAGTCGAAGCCCGCCGCGTTCATCGGGGGCATCTGCACCGAGAAGACGGCGCGGGTGCCCTCGGCGGCCCGCACCACCGAATCGCGGTCGAGCAGGTCGCCGGTGACCAGCTCGACGCCGAGCGCGGCGACGGCCCGGGCCCGTTCGGTGTCCGGATCACGGACCAGGGCGCGGACGGGGACCCCGGCGGCGCGCAGGGCGCGGACGGTGGCACCGCCCTGCCTGCCGGTCGCGCCGGTGACCAGGACGGGGGCGGAAGCTGCGGACATGGCACTCCTTCGGTTAAACGGCGGGGCCCGCCGTTTATTGTCGGGTAGGATACGGCGGGCCCCGCCACTTAGCAAGCTCGGAGAGGACGCCATGCCCGACGGCCAGCGCGCCGACGCCCGGCGCAACTACGCCCGCATCCTCACCGTGGCCGAACGGGAGGTCGCCGCCCACGGGGCCGGTGCCTCCCTGGAGCAGATCGCCCGTACCGCAGGGGTCGGCTCGGCGACCGTGCGCCGGCACTTCCCCACCCGACGGGCGTTGCTGGAGGCGGTCTCCCGGGAACGGATCGAGGCCCTGCGGGTCCGCGCCGGGGAGTTGACCGACCGG
The DNA here is from genome assembly GCF_036017915.1 of Micromonospora sp. NBC_00421. NCBI lineage: Bacteria > Bacillati > Actinomycetota > Actinomycetes > Micromonosporales > Micromonosporaceae > Micromonospora > Micromonospora sp. NBC_00421. The sequence goes on along the minus strand of NZ_CP107929.1, from coordinate 3,743,432 downwards.
GGCGACAGCCGGACGGCGCTGCTGGAATGGCTCGGTGACGTGGTCACCTACTCCGTCTCCGCCCGGGGGCTGGCAGCCGCCCTGGCCTACGACGGCGCTCCGGCCGACCCGGTGCACCAGAACAGCTGCTCGGCGGCGCTGGAGGAGGCGGCCGGGCCGTTGCTGCGCCGGGCCGTCCGCGACAACGCGATCGCGGCGGACGTCACGGTCGGGGATCTGATCACGCTGGTCGTCGGCATCGTCCTGGCCACCGAGCACCACCCCGACCCCGCCGCCCGGGCGAACCGGCTGTTCCGGATGGCCGTGGCGGGACTCAGCCCGCAGACCTGAACCCCGACAGCGGGCCGAACCGGTGAGCGTGGGAGCGGCGGGCCAGCGCGCGTGGGTGGGCCGGCCGTGGGCCGAGGGCGGGCGGTCAGCGCCTGGTGGCCGGTCGGCGGACCGGTGCGTTGTGGGTGCCGGGGTCAGGGACCGGTGGGGGCCGGTCCGCCGTCAGCCGACGCCGCGGCGGTGACCTCCCGGTGGCGGATCACCGCGATCAGCGTCGTGCCGACCGTCAACAACACGCCGGCCACGACAAGCGCCACCGCCCCGTTCACCCGCAACGTCAGCACCGCGGAGACGAAGGCGCCCAACCCCATCGCGGTGATCGCCCCGAACCGTCGCGCCCAGGCCGTACCGGGGCCGCCGGCGGCCCGGCTGTCGGTGGAGAGGTTCACCATGGTCATGGTGACCACCACCGTGGAGAGGTCCCGGATGCCGATGTGCTTGACCGCTGCGGCCTGCGCGCCGAGCACCAGGGCGAGCAGCCCGGTCGTGACCAGCATCGCCCCGTGGGTCGGCGGGCCGGTGGCGAGCCAGACCCCGGCCAGGACGAGCGTCAGCACGCTGCCGCCGACCAGGATGGCCAGGCCGGCGGCGGGCAGCGTCGCGGGACCCGACGCACGGCGGGTCAGCCGGGCGGCGAGCACCGCGCCGACCATGAACGCCAGCAGCGCCACCAGGTTGTTGAGCACCGGCAGGCCGGACACCCCGGCCAGCCCGAAACCGATGAAGAGCACGTTGCCCGTCATGTTGCCGGTGAAGACGCGGTCCAGGGCGAGGTAGCTGACGCCGTCGACCGCCCCGGTCGCCGCGGTCAGCACCAGCAGCGGTAGCTCGTACCTCTTGGTCATGGGCCCTTCCGGTGATCGTTTCCGGCCGGGAGTCTACCCATGAGCTGCGGGAACGTCCCGGGCGGCCGGGACGCCGGTCCCTGGTGGCCGGGACGCCCCGGCCCGTTGACTGGGCCCATGACCACTCTTCCGGACCATTTCCCCGCCCACGTCAAGGGCTCCTACGTCAACTGCGAGGAGTACGCCCGCGAGGCGCGGCTCACCCCGCCGCCGGACCACATCCCGGCCCACGTCAAGAACTCCTACGTCAACTGCCAGGAGTACGCCCGCGAGGCGCGACCGACCCCGTCGCCGGCCGCCGAGCACTTCCCCGAGCACGTGAAGAACTCGTACCCGACCTGCCAGGAGGCGGCGCGACCGGCCCGGCTCACCGCCGTCCCGGTGGCCGTGGCATGACCACGCTCGTCCCACCCCGGCTCGACCCCGCGTGGCGGGAGTGGCTGGTCGAGAACCTGGCCATGGGCGTGTCGGTGGCGCAGGCACGGGCCACCGCCGTCGCCGGGTCCGGCACCCCCGAGGCCGTCGACGCCGAACTGCGGGAACTGACCGACCACCCGTACTTCGCGGTGTGCCGCCGGCTCGCGCTGCGCTACGACTGGCTGGAGTCGGTGCTCGACACGTACCGGACGCTGCGCGACAGCGACGGGGGGCGGACCCTGGACCGGCGTGCGGACCTCGCGCCGGAGGAGTTCTTCTCCCGGTACTACTTCGGCAACCGACCTGTGGTGCTGGACGGCCTGATGGCCGACTGGCCCGCCCTCGGCTGGACGCTGGACGGCCTGGCGGCGGCCTGTGGCGACGCCGTGGTCGAGGTGATGACCGGGCGGGACACCAACCCGGACCACGCCTGGCAGTACGACAGGCACCGCACCAGCATGCCGTTCCGCGACTACCTGGCGCTGCTCGGCTCGGGCACCCGCACCAACGACTACTACATGGTGCCGCGCAACGAGAACTGGTCCGGGGCGCTGCGCCCGCTCGCCGCCGACATCCGCACCCCGGAGGGCATCGTGGACCCGTCGGGGCTCGGGCACCTGCTGTTGGGACCGGCCGGCACGGTGACCCCGCTGCACGTGGACAACAGCTCGGTGCTGCTCGGCCAGGTGCTCGGCCGCAAGCACGTCCGGCTGGTCCCGTCGTACGAGCGGCACCTGGTCTATCCGCGCGGCGGCACGTTCAGCGCGGTCGACGCGGCGCACCCGGACCTCACCCGGCACCCCCGGTACGCCGAGGCGACGGTGCTGGAAACGGTGCTGGAACCGGGCCAACTGCTGTTCGTCCCAGTGGGGTGGTGGCACTGGGTGGAGGCCCTGGACGTGAGCGCCACGGTCAGCTTCCACCACTTCCGCATCCCCGGTCAGAACCACAAGATGGCGACCCCGCCGGCTGCGGGGCAGAACCGGTGAGGTGGGGGCGGTCCGACCGCCCCCACCTCGGGTGGTCCCGCCGCCCGTCGTCGACATGCATTATGGTCGATCGCACTGTGGGTGATCCGGCGGGCCGGATCCGAGCGCGAAGGTGGCGACGTTGCGTTATGTCGATGGGCCGGGTGTGACCTGCGAGGTCCACGTCGAGGCGACTCCGTCCCGGGTCTGGGAACTGGTCACCGACATCCATCTGCCGGCCCGGTTGAGCCCGGAGCTGCAGCGGGTGGAGTGGCTCGACGGCACGGAGGGCCTGAAGGTGGGGGCAGGCTTCGTCGGCTACAACAGCCACTCGCACATCGGCGACTGGCGGACCGCCTCCTACGTCACCGAACTGGAGCAGCAGCGGGTCTTCGGGTGGGTCGTCACCGACCCGGACGGCACGTTCGTCAGCCCGGACGGCACCGGTCGGGCCGATCTCGCTTCACCGGCGGCCACCTGGCGCTTCGAGGTGGAACCGGAGGAGAACGGCACCCGGCTGCGGCAGTCGGTGCGGGTCGGTCCGGGCCGCTCCGGGCTCAGTCACGTGATCGACCAGGCCCCGGAGCACGAGGAACAGATGGTCGAGTTCCGGCTCGGCCAGCTCCGCTCCCACATCGACTCGGTCCTGCACGGCATCAAGGCCCTCGCAGAAGACCGAACCCCCTAACCCCCCACCCCCCCAACCCCACCCCCCAACCCACCCCCCAACCCCCCAACCCACCCACCCACCCACCCACCCACCCACCCACCCACCCACCCACCCACCCACCCACCCACCCACCCACCCACCCACCCACCCACCCACCCACCCACCCACCCCCTCCGGAGACCTCCGGCGATCAAGAGAATTGCGTCAGGTCCCGTCCGGCGGGTGACCTTTTCCTCTTGATCACCGGGCGTCGTCGGGGTGGGGAGCGCGTGGCGGGGTGGTGGGGGGAGGGGGTGGGACTAGGGTGGTCGGGTGGATCAAGAGGATCGGATCGCGCTCTTTCTCGACTACGAGAACCTGGCGCTGGGGGCGCGGGATCACCATGGCGGCCGGGCGTTCGACTTTCGGCCGATCGCCGACGCCCTGGCCGAGCGGGGTCGGGTGGTGGTGCGGCGGGCGTACGCCGACTGGTCGTACTTCGACGAGGACCGCCGGATGCTCACCCGCTCGCACGTCGAGTTGATCGAGATACCGCAGCGGATGGGGGCGTCCCGCAAGAACGCCGCCGACATCAAGATGGCGGTCGACGCGGTGGAGCTGGCCTTCGAGCGCGGCTACATCTCCACCTTCGTCATCTGCACCGGGGACAGCGACTTCACCCCGTTGGTGCACAAGCTCCGCGAACTCAACAAGCGGGTCATCGGGGTCGGGGTGGAGAAGTCCACCTCGGCGCTGCTCCCGCCCGCCTGCGACGAGTTCCTCTACTACGACCGGCTGGAGGGCGTCGACGTCCTGCCGGTCCGCGCCCGGCGTGGTCGTCCGGCCCGACCCGCGGAACCGCAGCAGGCGGACCATGCGGAGCAGGAACCGGTGGAGCCGGAGCGCCCGCCGGCCGCGGAGGAACCGGCCCGCGACGCCGACGCGCTCGCGGTGCTTGTCGCACAGACCGTCGCCGGCCTCCAGGGCAGCTCCGACGGCGAGGTGACCGCCTCCCGGCTCAAGCGCACCCTGCTGCGCAAGGATCCCACCTTCAGCGAGTCCGACTACGGTTTCCGTACCTTCGGCGAGCTGCTGCGCCACCTCGCCGGGCACAACGTCGTCGAGTTGGCAGAGGGGCCGGCCAAGGGCGATCCGGAGGTGTCGCTGCCCGAGCACGGCGACCAGGAGGTGGCCTTCGCACTGCTACGGACGGTGGTCGCGGAGCTGGCCGCGTCCGGCGGCCCGGTGGCGCTCTCCGGCCTCAAGAACCAGCTCCGCCGGGCCCGCCCCGAGTTCAGCGAGAAGAAGCTCGGCTACCGCAGTTTCCTCCAGTTCTGCAAGGCCGCCGCCACCGCCGACGAGGTCGCCTTGGCGTGGAGCGCGGAGGCCGACGACTACCTGCTCACCCCCCGGCAGGGGTGACTGCGAGGGTCCGGTGGGGGACCTCCACGAAGTCGTGACTCACGTTCCGGGGCCAATTTGCTATACGGTCGGCAAATGATGGTCGAGGAGCACTGGTGGAACGGTGACCCGAGCCCGCGCGGGCGGCGGGACGTGTACATCCGTACCGACGGGGAGGCCTGGGAGGTCCAGGCGCAGATCGGCGGGGCGTCGGGTCGCTCCCGCGTGCAGCAGTGCCCGAGCCGGGCGGCGGCGCTCATCCTCGCCGACGCCTGGCGTGGCAGCAACCCCTCCTGGCGCGGTCTGCACCGCTGACCGGCCGGCCGGCGGGCGGTCCGCACCGCGTCCCGCCCGCACCCGGCCCCCGGTCAGCCGCCCCCCGCCTCCAGTCACCCGGCCAACCGGCCGGTCCGGGCTGAGCGCCCCCTTCGGGGAGGCCCGCCCCCTTGCGACCGTCTCGCGCAACCCCCCTGATCACCGAAAGTGACTTCCTGGTCACGGTAGCCGATCGGCGTGGTCGAGGGTGACCGGTTAACTGTCAACATTCTTGACAGAATTCCGGGAAATCGACATCCTTCGTGGAGAGCGCTCTCCTTGACGTGCCCACCCGTCCCCGCTGTCGCCCGAAGGAGCCTCACGTGTTCGGAACCCGACCCACCCCACGGTCCCGATCCCTCGCCCATGCGGCGGTCGCACTCGTCACCGTCGCCGCCGCGCTGGTCCTGCCGGCCCAGGCCGAGCCCGCCTCGGCCGCCATCGGCGGCATCACCTGGCAGGACGAGTTCAACGCCTCCGCCGGCACCCCCGTCGACCAGAACAGATGGCGCTTCGACATCGGTGGCGGCGGTTGGGGCAACAACGAGCGGCAGTACTACACCAACAGCACCAGCAACGCCGTCCACGACGGGCAGGGCAACCTGGTCATCACCGCCCGCAAGGAGAACCCGGCCAACTACCAGTGCCACTACGGCCGGTGCGAGTACACCTCGGCCCGGCTGCTCACCGCCGCCACCTTCAACCAGGCGTACGGCCGGTTCGAGGCCCGCATCAAGATCCCGCGCGGTCAGGGCATCTGGCCGGCGTTCTGGATGCTCGGCAACGACATGGGCAGCGCCGGCTGGCCCGCCGCCGGTGAGATCGACATCATGGAGAACATCGGCCGGGAGCCGAACACGGTCTACGGCACCGTGCACGGCCCCGGTTACTCCGGCGGAGGCGGCATCACCGGCAGCCGTACCATCGGCCAGCCCCTGGCCGACACCTTCCACACCTACCGGGTGGACTGGGAGCCGAACCTGATCGTCTGGTACCTCGACGGTGTCGAGTACCACCGCGTCGACCCGTCCCGGCTCGGCGGCAACCGCTGGGTCTACGACCACCCGTTCTTCATGATCCTCAATGTGGCGGTGGGCGGGAACTGGCCCGGCTACCCCGACGGCTCCACCCAGTTCCCCCAACAGATGCTCGTGGACTACGTCCGGGTCTCCGGCTACGTGCCCGGTGGGGGCAACCCGCCGTCCGGCACCACCCGGATCCGGGGCGCGCAGAGCGGCCGGTGCATCGACATCCCGAGCTCCAACCCGGTGGACGGGGCCAAGCTCCAGATCTGGGACTGCAACACCAGCGCCGCCCAGGCCTGGACTTTCGCCGGTGACGGCACCGTCCGCGCGATGGGCAAGTGCATGGACCCGGCCTGGGCCGGCACCGCGAACGGCACCGAGGTCAACCTGGTCACCTGCAACGGCAACCCGGCCCAGCGGTTCACCCTGAACGGCGCCGGGGACCTGGTCAACCTCAGCGCCAACCGGTGCGTCGACGTGCGCGACCAGAACCCCAACAACGGCGGCAAACTGCACCTGTGGGACTGCCTCGGGGTGAGCAGCCAGAAGTGGTCCCGGGCCTGACCGACCCGGGTTCCGCCGGGCCGGCCACCGCCGGCCCGGCGGTCGACCACCGCGGCGGTCCCCCGCGGTAGGAGCCCCGGGGGTACCCGCGGCATCCGCGCGTACCCCCGGGGTGGTGGTCAGGCCGGGCGGACCGCGACGATCGTGTACGGCGTGGTCGGCGTCGGCGTCGTGGTGAAGCGGGCATTCGGCAGGTAGAGCCGCCCGAACGCGCTGGCGACGGTGGTCGGCACGTCGAAGTCCGGATCGGTGAGCGTCCCGGTGACGGTGCCGGCGGTGCCCGCCTGGTTCAGCGTGACCACGGTGACCTGCTGCAGCCGGTTCTGCACCACGTAGAGGGTGCGGCCGTCGCGCAGCAGCCCGTCACCCGCGACGAACGAGTGCCCGGGTACGTCCACCACGGTGGTCACCCCGGTGCCCGGGTCCACCCGGAACAGGCTCCCGGTGCTGGACTGCACCACGATCAACGCCCGGCCGTCCGGGGTGTCCGCGATGCCGTTGACGTTTATCGCATCGGCGACCTGCTGGTAGGCCCCGGTCAGCGGCACCGCCGTGACGGCGTCGGCGGCGGGCGGCGCCCCGTGCCGGCCGAACGGCACCCGGTAGAGGACCGGCTGGTACGAGTCGGTGAACCAGGCGGCGTCGGCGGTGAGCACGACGTCGTTGACGAAGCTGGGTGCGCCGGCGAGCTGGTAGCTCGCCAGGACCCGCCCCGTCCGGGTGTCGACCACCCGGGCGTCCCCGGCGGTGCCACCGGCGACGAAGAGCCGGCCCTGCCGGTCGACCTTCAGGCCGAGCGACGGGGTGCCGGTCGGCGGGCTGAGCTGGCTGCCGCGACCGGTCACCAGGTCGACCCGCTGGATCGCGCCGGTGGCGCGGGAGCCGAGATAGGCGTACCGACCGGCGGTGGCGATGCCCTCGGGCTGGAAGCCGTCGGGCAGGGCGATGACGTCGGGGAGGCGCTGCGCCGGGTGGGCCTGCGCCGGCGACACCGCGACCGTGGTCAGCAGCGTGCCGGTCAGGGCGAGGGCGAGGGTGGTCCGGAGGCGTCTGTTCACTGTGCTCCTTCGGGCCGGCAGGCCCGCACCGGCGGTGATCCGCGCCGTGCCGGGGCTGCCGAGGGTCGGTGGGGCCAGGACGCTTCCGACTCTAGTCCGCCCGCCGGTCGGTGCCCGGCGAGCAACCCCAGCCCACCGCCGCCGCACCACTGTCGACAGTCGAGGTCGGACCACCAGGGCCTAGGGGGCGCTCTGGGGGCGGTAAGGGGTCTAGGGGTGCGTCGGGCCGCCGTAGGGTCATCGCGGAACAACCAACAATGCCTGAAGAAGCTCTCTGTTTCGACAATTGCCGCCGCGCTGACCCGTGAGTCGATATTGGCCCGGGTCTGTCCGGCTGGGGCTAGTGGCGGGAGACGTAGATGGAGAACGAGGAGAAGCTTCTCGGGTATCTGAAGCGGGCCACCACCGATCTGCGCGAGGCCCGCCGGCAGCTGCGTCAGGCCGAGCGCCGGGAGTACGACCCGATCGCGATCGTGGGAATGAGCTGCCGTTTCCCCGGCGGCGTGGACAGCCCGGCGGCGCTGTGGCAGCTCCTGCTCGACGGCACGGACGCGGTCTCCGACTTTCCCGACGACCGGGGCTGGAACGTCGAGGAAATCTACGACCCCGACGATTCCAAGGCCGGCAAGACGTACGCGAAAACCGGCGGGTTCCTGGCCGACGCCGCGCAATTCGATCCCGCATTCTTCGGCATTTCCCCGCGCGAGGCGATCGCCATGGACCCGCAGCAGCGGCTGGTGCTGGAGGCGTCCTGGGAGGCATTCGAATCGGCCGGCATCGACCCGGTCTCGGCGCGCGGCAGTCGTACCGGGGTGTTCGCCGGGATGATGTACCACGAATACTCGAGCCGGCTGCCGGTGGTGCCCGCCGAGTTGGAGGGCTTCATCGGCAACGGCAACACCGGCAGCATCCTCTCCGGCCGGGTCGCCTATGTGCTGGGCCTCGAAGGCCCGGCGATCACAGTGGACACCGCCTGCTCGTCCTCGCTTGTCGCGCTGCACCTGGCGATCCAGTCGCTGCGCCGCGAGGAGTGCACGCTGGCGTTGGCCGGTGGGGTGACCGTGATGGCCACCCCGGAGACGTTCGTCGACTTCAGCCGGCAGCGGGGTCTGGCCGCCGACGGCCGGTGCAAGCCGTTCGCCGCCGCCGCCGACGGCACCGGCTGGGCCGAGGGTGTCGGGATGCTGCTCGTCGAACGCCTCAGCGACGCCCAACGCCACGGGCACCGGGTGCTGGCAGTGGTCCGGGGCACCGCGGTCAACCAGGACGGCGCCAGCAGCGGCCTCACCGCCCCCAACGGCCCGTCGCAGCGCCGGGTCATCGCCGACGCCCTGGCGAACGCCCGGCTCACCGCCGACCAGGTGGACGCCGTCGAGGCGCACGGGACCGGCACCAGGCTCGGTGACCCGATCGAGGCACAGGCGATCCTCGCCACCTACGGCCGGGACCGGGAGCAGCCGCTCTTGCTGGGCTCGGTGAAGTCCAACCTGGGGCACACCCAGGCCGCCGCCGGGGTCGCCGGGGTGATCAAGATGGTGCTGGCGATGCGGTACGGCGTACTGCCCCGCACCCTGCACGTCGACCGGCCCACCCCGCACGTCGACTGGACGGCCGGCGACGTCCGGCTGCTCACCGAGGCCGTCGAGTGGCCGGCGACGGGGCGACCCCGACGGGCGGCCGTGTCGTCCTTCGGGCTCAGCGGCACCAACTCCCACGTGGTGCTGGAGCAGGCCCCACCGGTCGAGGACGCCGAGCCGGTCGAGGTCTCGGCACCACCGGTGCTGCTCTGGCCGCTGTCGGGCCGGTCGGCGGCGGCGCTGGCCGGGCAGGCGGACCGGCTGCGGGAGTTCCTGACCGACGAACGACCGGCGGACGTCGGGTTCTCTCTCGGCACCGGCCGGTCGGCAATGGAGTTCCGTGGCCTGGCCGTCGGCGCGGAGACGGCCGACCTGGTGCCGGGGCTGGACGCCCTGGCCGCCGGCAGTGGTGTGGCGGGTCGGGTGACCACCGGTCGGACGGCGGTGTTGTTCACCGGTCAGGGTGCGCAGCGGGTGGGGATGGGTCGTGAGCTGGCGGGTGCGTTCCCGGTGTTCGCCGCCGCGTTGGACGAGGTGTGCGGCACGTTCACGCCGATGCTCGGTGGTGATTTGCGGGAGGTGATGTTCGCCGATCCGGATGGTGTGTTGGATCGGACGGGGTGGACGCAGCCGGCGTTGTTCGCGGTTGAGGTGGCGTTGTTCCGGTTGGCCGAGTCGTGGGGTTTGAGGCCGGATTTCGTGGCGGGTCATTCGATTGGTGAGTTGGCTGCGGCGTATGTGGCGGGGGTGTGGTCCCTCGATGATGCGTGTCGGGTGGTGGCGGCGCGGGGCAGGTTGATGCAGGCGCTGCCGGCTGGTGGGGCGATGTTGGCGATCGCGGCTCCGTTGGCGGAGTTGGATCTTGGTGACGTGGACGTGGCGGCGGTGAACGGCCCCCGGGCGGTGGTGGTGTCGGGCACCGAGGAGCGGATTGCCGTGTTGGAGGCGTCGCTTGGGGTGAAGACGCGTCGGTTGCGGGTGTCGCATGCGTTCCATTCGCATCTGATGGATCCGATGCTGGCTGAGTACGGGCGGGTGTTGGACGGGGTGACCGCGAACCCGGCGACGGTCCCGTTGGTGTCGACCGTGACCGGTGAGCTGGCTGGGGACGACGAGTTGGGTTCGGCTGCCTATTGGCGGGGTCAGGTGCGGGGGACGGTGCGGTTCGCGGATGCGGTCGCCGCGTTGGCTGCTCGTGGGGTGACCCGGTTCGTGGAGATCGGGCCGGACAGTGTGCTCACCGCCATGGTGGGCGAGTGTGTCGAGGATGCGGTGGCGGTTCCGTTGCAGCGGCGTCCGAGGGGCCGGGGGGAGGCCGGCGGTACCGCTGGGGTGCAGGGGCAGGACGAGGGACAGGTGGAGGTGTACGCCACCGGGATGGCCCAGGCGTGGGTCAGTGGGATCGACCTGGACTGGGCGGCGGTCAACCCGGGAGGCCGGCAGATCGACCTGCCCACCTACGCCTTCCAACACCAGCGGTACTGGCTCGACGTTCCCCCCGGCAGTGGTGACACCGCCGGGCTCGGTCAACTGCCCGCCGACCATCCGATGCTCGGTGCGGTCGTCGACCTGCCCGGCACCGACGGGGTGGTGCTCACCGGCCGACTCTCCCGCACCGCCCAACCATGGCTCGCCGACCACGCGGTGTTCGACACCGTCCTCGTCCCCGGCACCGGGCTGGTCGAACTCGCCCTGCGCGCCGGTGACCAGGTGGGCTGCCCGGTCCTCGACGAGTTGACCATCGGTGCGCCGCTTGTGCTCCCCGCCGACGGCGGCCTGGCCCTGCGGGTCACGGTCGACGCCACCGACGACAGCGGGGCCCGTACCCTCGGCATCTGGAGCCGGCCCGACGACGCGGCCGACGACACCGACTGGACCCGGCACGCCGAAGGGGTCCTGGTCCGGCAGGCCGGGGCCGACCCGGCCGCCGCCGACCTGTCCGAGTGGCCGCCCGCCGGGGCCGAACCCGTCGACCTCGACGGCCTCTACGAGCGGCTGCGCGACCACGGCTACGGCTACGGGCCGGTGTTCCAGGGGCTGCGCGCGGTGTGGCGGCGCGGCGACGGCGACGCCACCGAGCTCTGGGCCGAGGCGGCACTGCCCGACGTGGCCGTGGCCGACGCCGCCCAGTTCCTGCTGCACCCGGCGCTGCTCGACGCGGCCCTGCACGCCAACCTGCTCGACGAGGGCGCGGGCGACACCCCGCTGCCGTTCTCCTGGCGCGGGGTCACCCTGCATGCCGCGCACGCCAGCACCCTGCGGCTGAGGATATCCCCGGCCGCCGCCGACAAACTGGCCGTCACCGTCGCCGACGGGCAGGGCAACCCGGTCGCCACCATCGAGCAGCTGGTGGTCCGGCCGGTCGCCGCCGACGCCCTCGGCGACGCCGCCCGCAGCCGGCACCGCCACCTGTACGAGGTGGTCTGGCAGCCCGTCCCCGCACCGGACGTCGCCGCCGACGGCTGGACCCTGGTCGACGTCGACGCGGAACTGCCCGAACCGGCGGCCGACACCGTCGTGGTCACCCTGGATCCGCCCGGCCCGGCCCCGGCCGCCGTGCACCGGGCCACCGAACAGCTGCTGGGGCTGCTGCGCCGCTGGCTCACCCACCCGGGGTACGCCGACAGCACGCTGGTCCTGCTCACCCGCAACGCGGTCGGGGCCGGCGACACCCCGGTCGACCCCGCCTCGGCGGCGAGGTGGGGGCTGGTCCGGGCCGCCGAGGCCGAACACCCCGGCCGGTTCGTGCTCGTCGACACCGACGTAACCGACCCCGGCACCGCACACCTCGCGGCGGCGCTGGCCACCGGTGAACCCGAGCTGGCCGTCCGGGACGGCCAGCTACTGGTGCCCCGGCTGACCCGGTTGGCCGTCGACACCACCGCCGGCAGCCGGTGGCCCGCCGACGGCACCGTCCTGATCACCGGTGGCCTCGGCGGGCTGGGCAGCCTCGTCGCCCGGCACCTGGTCACCCGGCACGGCGTACGCCGGCTGCTGTTGACCGGGCGCAGCGGCGCGGCCACGCCCGGCGCGGCGGAACTGGTCGCGGACCTCACCGCCGCCGGCGCCGACGTGACGGTCGCCGCCTGCGACGTCGCCGACCGGGACGCGGTCGCCACACTGCTGGCCGAGCACCCGGTCGGTGCCGTGGTGCACGCCGCCGGCACCGCCGAGAACGCGCTTGTCGACGCCCTCACCCCGGAACAACTGCACCGGGTGCTGCGGCCCAAGGTGGACGCCGCCTGGCATCTGCACGACCTCACCCGCGACCGCGAGCTGACCGCCTTCGTGCTCTTCTCCTCGTCGGCCGGTTGGGTGGCCGGCGCCGGTCAGGGCAACTACGCCGCAGCGAACCTCTTCCTCGACGCGCTCGCCCAACGCCGCCACGCCGACGGACTGCCCGCCACCTCGCTGGCCTTCGGCCTCTGGGCGACCGGCACCGGGATGGGCGGTCACCTCGACGACGCCGACCTGCACCGGATGAGCCGGCTCGGGATGCCGGCGATGAGCACCGACGAGGGGCTGGAACTCTTCGACGCGGCGGTCGCCACCGACCGGGCCACAGTCGTACCGGTGCGGGTCGACCTGGACGCGTTGCGGCGGCGCACCGACACGCTGCCCGCCGTGCTGCGCGGCCTGGTCCGCACCCCGGCCCGGCCCACCGCCACCGCCACCGCCACCGCCAGCGGCGGCGCGGCGGCCGGTGGCCCGGCGCTGGCCCAGCGGCTCGCCGGTCTCTCCGACGCGGACCGGGACACCCTGCTGCTCGACCTGGTCCGCACGCACGCCGCCACCGTGCTGGGTTTCCCCGGCCCGGCCTCGGTGGAACCCGGCCGGGCGTTCAAGGACCTCGGCTTCGACTCCCTCGCCGCCGTCGAGTTCCGCAACGTGCTCAGCACCGTCACCGGGCTGCGGCTGCCCGCCACCCTCGTCTTCGACCACCCCGAACCCGCCACCCTGGCCCGCGCGCTGAAGGCCGAGCTGGTGGTGCCCGACGTCGACCCGGCCGGTGTGGTACTCGCCGATCTCGACCGGCTGGAGAAGGCCCTGACCGGGGTGCCCGACGACGAGCACGCCCGGATCACGGCCCGGCTGGAGGCGGTGCTGCGTGGCTGGCAGGACCGGGCCGGCGACTCCGACGACGACACCCCGAACGACTACGAGTCCGCCACCGACGAGGAACTGTTCGACGTGCTGCAGAACGAGCTCGGCATCTCCTGAGGACAGCCCCCGACGAAACCTGCGGCGCGCGAAGATTGGTGTGAACGATGGCGAACGACGACAAGCTCCGGACCTTCCTCAAGCGCGCCACCGCCGAACTGCAACAGGCCAACCGGCGGCTGCGTGAGGTGGAGGGCCGGGACCAGGAGCCGATCGCGATCGTCGGCATGGGCTGCCGTTACCCCGGCGGGGTCCGGTCGCCGGAGGACCTGTGGCGGCTCGTCGAGGACGGCACCGACGCCATCTCCGGCTTCCCCACCGGTCGGGGCTGGGACGTCGACGGCGTCTACGACCCGGAACCCGGCAAGCCCGGCAAGAGCTACACCCGCCAGGGCGGCTTCCTCCACGACGCCGCCGACTTCGACCCGGGCTTCTTCGGGATGAGCCCCCGGGACGCGGTGGAGACCGACCCGCAGCAGCGGCTGCTGCTGGAGACGTCCTGGGAGGCGTTCGAGCACGGCGGCATCGACCCGATCGCCCTGAAGGGCAGCGCCACCGGCGTCTTCGTCGGCGTGATGCACCACGACTACGTCGACAGCACCACCTCCGGCAGCCTCGTCTCCGGCCGGGTCGCGTACCACCTGGGCCTGGAGGGGCCGGCGATCACCGTCGACACCGCCTGCTCGTCGTCGTCGGTGGCGATGCACCTGGCCTGCCAGTCGCTGCGCAAGGAGGAGTGCGGGCTTGCCCTGGCCGGCGGGGTCGCCGTGATGGCCACCCCACAGCTCTTCGTCGAGTTCAGCAAGCAACGCGCCCTGTCCCCGGACGGCCGGTGCCGCTCCTTCGGCGACGGGGCCGACGGCGCGGCCTGGTCCGAGGGGGTCGGCGTGCTGGTGCTGGAACGCCTCTCCGACGCGCGGCGCAACGGTCACCGGGTGTACGGGGTGATCCGGGGTTCGGCGGTGAACCAGGACGGTGCGTCGAACGGGTTGACCGCGCCGAACGGGCCGGCGCAGCAGCGGGTGATCCGGGCGGCGCTGGCCAACGCCCGGCTCTCCGTGGCCGACGTGGACGTGGTCGAGGCGCACGGGACCGGCACCACCCTGGGTGACCCGATCGAGGCCCAGGCGCTGCTGGCCACCTACGGCCGGGACCGGGAACGACCGCTCCTCCTCGGTTCGATCAAGTCGAACATCGGGCACGCCCAGGCCGCCGCCGGGGTCGCCGGGGTGATCAAGATGGTGATGGCGATGCGGTACGGGACGCTGCCGCGCACCCTGCACGCAGAAACGCCGTCCCGGCAGGTCGACTGGGACGCTGGGAACGTCCGGCTGCTCACCGAGCCGGTCGACTGGCCGACGGCCGACCGACCGCGCCGGGCCGGGGTGTCGGCGTTCGGCATCAGCGGCACCAACGTGCACCTCATCGTCGAGCAGGCCCCGCCCGTCGAGGACGCCGAGCCGGGGCCGACCCCGCCGGTCACCCTCTGGCCGGTGTCGGCGCGCTCCCCCGAGGGAGTGGCCCGACAGGCCGCCCGGATCGCGGAGTTCGCCGCCGGCACCGACGCGCGTCCGGTCGACGTCGGGTTCTCGCTCGGTGCGGGCCGGGCCGGGTTGGAGTTCCGTGGAGTGGCGGTCGGCCGGCAGGCGACCGAGCTGTCCGCCGGGCTGGAGACCCTGGCCGCCGGCAGTGGTGTGTCGGGTCGGGTGGTCGCTGGTCGGACGGCGGTGTTGTTCACCGGTCAGGGTGCGCAGCGGGTGGGGATGGGTCGTGGGTTGGCGGAGGCGTTCCCGGTGTTCGCCGCCGCGTTGGATGAGGTGTGCAGCACGTTCACGCCGTTGCTCGGTGGTGACCTGCGTGAGGTGATGTTCGCCGATCCGGGTGGTGTGTTGGATCGGACGGGGTGGACGCAGCCGGCGTTGTTCGCGGTCGAGGTGGCGTTGTTCCGCCTCGCCGAGTCGTGGGGGTTGAAGCCGGATTTCGTGGCGGGTCATTCGATTGGTGAGTTGGCTGCGGCGTACGTGGCGGGGGTGTGGTCGCTGGAGGACGCGTGTCGGGTGGTGGCGGCGCGGGGTGGGTTGATGCAGGCGTTGCCGGCGGGTGGGGCGATGCTCGCCATCGCCGCGCCTCTCGACGAGTTGGATCTCGGTGACGTGGACGTGGCGGCGGTGAACGGTCCCCGGGCGGTGGTGGTGTCGGGTACCGAGGAGCAGATCGCCACGCTCGAAGCGTCGCTTGAGGTGAAGACGCGTCGGTTGCGGGTGTCGCACGCGTTTCATTCGCATCTGATGGATCCGATGCTGGCCGACTACGGGCGGGTGTTGGAGACGGTCACCGCCGATTCGGCCGCCATCGGGCTGATCTCCACTGCGACCGGTGAGCCGGCGACCGACGAACAGCTCGGTTCGGCCGCCTACTGGCAGGGTCAGGTGCGGGGGACGGTGCGGTTCGCCGACGCGGTCGCCGCGCTGGCGGCTCGTGGGGTGACCCGGTTCGTGGAGATCGGGCCGGACAGCGTGCTCACCGCCATGGTGGCCGACTGTGTGGACGACGTCGCCGCCATCGCGTTGCAACGTCGGGACCGCGACCAGGTCGACGCTTACGCCACCGGGATGGCCCAGGCGTGGACCACCGGTGCCGACCTCGACTGGGCGGCCGTGCACCCCGGCGCGCGGCAGGTCGACCTGCCCACCCACGCCTTCGCCCGCCAGCGCTACTGGTTGGAAGCACCCACCGCCGCACCGGCCACCGCCACCGACGGTTGGCGGTACCGGGTGGTGTGGCGGGACACCGACCTGCCCACCGGCCGGGAGCTGACCGGCGACTGGTGGATCGTCACGCCTGACGCACCCACCGACGACCCCCGGGCCGCCGCCGTAGCCGCCGCGCTCACCGCACGCGGTGCCACCGTGACCCGACTCGCCGTCGCCGACCTCACCGGCACCGACGGGGACACCGCGTCCGTGCTCACCGGCCGGAGCGTCCCCGCCGGGGTCGTGTCCCTGGTCGGCCTCGACGACGCCCCGGACCCGTACGACGCCGGGCTGTCCGCCGGGGTCACCGGGACCGTGCGCCTGGTGCAGGCCCTCGCCGCCGCCGGCTTCACCGGCCGGTTCTGGTGCCTCACCACAGGCGGGGTCGCCGTCGACCGGTACGAGGATCTGCCGCACGCCGCGCAGGCCGGGCTCTGGGGTCTCGGCACCGTGCTCTCCCTCGACTACCCGGGCTGGTGGGGCGGGCTGGCCGACCTGCCCGCCGACTGTACGTCCGACACCCTCGACCGGCTCGTCGACGTGCTCGCCGACGGTGGTGAGGACCAGGTCGCCCTGCGCACCGCCGGGGTGCTGGCCCGGCGGATGGTCCGCTGGCCGGCGGCCGGCAGCCCCGAGCGGCGCTGGCGGCCCACCGGAACGGTGCTTGTCACGGGCGGCACCGGCGGCATCGGCGCACACCTCACCGAATGGCTCCTCGACCAGGGCGCCGAGCGGGTGGTGCTGGCCAGCCGGCGCGGTCCGGCCGCCCCCGGGGCCGCCGACCTGGCCGCCCGGCTGCCCGGCGTACGGGTCGTCGCCTGCGACGTGGCCGACCGGGAGGCGGTCGCCGCCCTGCTCGACGGGATCGGCGACGACCTGACCGCCGTCTTCCACGCCGCCGGGGTGCTCTACGACCCCGCCCCGCTCGGCGAGACCGGTCTGGACGACTTCGCCGCCGTGTGCCGGGCCAAGGTGCTCGGCGCGACCCACCTCGACGCGCTGCTCGGCGACCGGCAGCTCGACGCGTTCGTGCTGTTCGCCTCCGGCGCGGCGGTCTGGGGCAGCGCCGGGCAGGCCGCCTACGGCACCGGCAACGCCTTCCTCGACGCCCTGGCCCACAGGCGTCGTCGCCGGGGTCGGACCGCCACCTCGGTGGCCTGGGGCACCTGGGGTGGTGGTGGCATGGTCGACGCCCTGGCCACCGAGCACCTCCTGCGGCAGGGCACCCCACCGATGGAGCCGCGCCTCGCCCTCGGGGCGTTGCAGCAGGTCCTCGACCACGACGAGAACCACCTCGTGGTCACCGACATCGACTGGGCCCGGTTCACCCCGGTCTACACCCTGGCCCGGCCCCGGCCGCTGCTCGCCGCGCTCCCCGAGGCCCGCCAGGCCCCGCCGGTCGCCGCCCCGAACGAGTCGGTCGACACCTCCGTACTGGCCGGGATGCCCGACGCCGAGCGGCTGCCGTACCTGCTGGACACCGTCCGCGCCCAGGTCGCCGCGGTCCTCGGGTACGACGTCGATGCCACCGTGGACGTCCAGCGGCCGTTCCGGGAACTCGGCTTCGACTCGCTGACCGCGGTGGAGCTGCGCAACGCCCTCGGTACGGCGGTCGGGCTGCGGTTGCCGGCCACCATGATCTACGACCACCCGACCCCCGCCGTGCTGGCCCGCCACCTGTACGACGAACTCGTCGGCACCACCGCCCCGGGCACCACCGCCCCGGGCACCGGCGGGCTCAGCCCCGACGAGCCGATCGCCATCATCGGGATGAGCTGCCGCTACCCGGGTGGGGTGCGGTCCCCGGAGGACCTCTGGCGGCTCGTCGACAGCGGCACCGACGCGATAAGCGCCTTCCCCGTCGACCGGGGCTGGGACTCCGACGCGCTCTTCGACGCCGACCCGGACCAGCCCGGCACCAGCTACGTCCGCTCCGGCGGTTTCGTCTACGAGGCGGGCGCGTTCGACGCCGAGTTCTTCGGTATCTCGCCCCGCGAGGCGATCGCCATGGACCCGCAGCAGCGGCTGATGCTCGAGGTCACCTGGGAGGCGTGCGAGCGGGCCGGACTGGACCCGGAGGAGCTGCGCGGCAGCCCGGTCGGGGTCTTCGTCGGCTCCGGCGCCCAGGACTACGGCGACCTGCTCGGCCTCGCCCCGGCCGAGTCGGAGGCGTACCTGAGCACCGGCAGCTCCGCGTCGGTGATCTCCGGCCGGGTGTCGTACGCCTTCGGCTTCGAGGGGCCGTCGATGACCGTCGACACGGCGTGTTCCTCGTCGCTCGTCGCGCTGCACCTGGCCAGCCAGGCGCTGCGGGCGGGGGAGTGCGGCACCGCCGTCGCCGGTGGGGTGCTGGTGATGTCGAACCCCACCCCGTTCGTGGCGTTCAGCAGGCAGCGGGGGCTCGCCCCGGACGGCCGGTGCAAGTCGTTCTCCGACGACGCCGACGGCACCGGCTGGTCCGAGGGGGTCGGCGTGCTGGTGCTGGAACGCCTCTCCGACGCGCGGCGCAACGGTCACCGGGTGTACGGGGTGATCCGGGGTTCGGCGGTGAACCAGGACGGTGCGTCGAACGGGTTGACCGCGCCGAACGGGCCGGCGCAGCAGCGGGTGATCCGGGCGGCTCTGGCCAACGCCCGGCTCACCCCCGACGAGGTCGACGCCGTCGAGGCGCACGGCACCGGCACCACCCTGGGTGACCCGATCGAGGCCCAGGCGCTGCTTGCCACCTACGGCCGGGAGCGGGACCGGCCGCTGTGGCTCGGTTCGATCAAGTCGAACATCGGGCACGCCCAGGCCGCCGCCGGCATGGCCGGGGTGATCAAGATGGTGATGGCGATGCGGCACGGCACGCTGCCGCGCACCCTGCACGCGCAGACGCCGTCCCGGCAGGTCGACTGGGCGGCCGGGGACGTCCGGCTGCTCAGCGACCCGGTCGACTGGCCGGCGACGGAGCGCCCCCGCCGGGCCGGGGTGTCGTCGTTCGGGATCAGCGGCACCAACGCGCACGTGATCGTCGAGGAGGCGCCGCCTGTCGAGTCCGCCGCGCCGGTCGAAGCCCCCGAACCGCCTGTGGTGCTCTGGCCGCTGTCCGCCCGGTCCGCCGGTGCGCTGGCCGGGCAGGCCGCCCGGCTCCGCGACGAACTGCCCGCCGACGTACGGCCGGTGGACGTCGGGCACTCCCTCGCCGCCGGCCGGGCCGCCCTGGACCACCGGGGTGTGGTCGTCGGTGGCACCGCCCCCGACCTCGCCCCCGGCCTGGAGGCGCTGGCCGTCGGGGCCGGCCTGTCGGGTCGGGTGACCACCGGTCGGACGGCGGTGTTGTTCACCGGTCAGGGTGCGCAGCGGGTCGGCATGGGTCGTGAGCTGGTGGACGCCTTCCCGGTGTTCGCCGCCGCGTTGGACGAGGTGTGTGCGGCGTTCGCTCCCTTGTTGGGTGGTGATCTGCGGGAGGTGATGTTCGCCGATCCGGATGGTGTGTTGGATCGGACGGGGTGGACGCAGCCGGCGTTGTTCGCGGTCGAGGTGGCCCTGTTCCGTCTGGCCCAGTCGTGGGGGTTGAAGCCGGATTTCGTGGCGGGTCATTCGATTGGTGAGTTGGCTGCGGCGTACGTGGCCGGGGTGTGGTCGCTGGAGGACGCGTGTCGGGTGGTGGCGGCGCGGGGTGGGTTGATGCAGGCGTTGCCGGCGGGTGGGGCGATGCTCGCCATCGCCGCGCCTCTCGACGAGTTGGATCTCGGTGACGTGGACGTGGCGGCGGTGAACGGTCCCCGGGCGGTGGTGGTGTCGGGTACCGAGGAGCAGATCGCCACGCTCGAAGCGTCGCTTGAGGTGAAGACGCGTCGGTTGCGGGTGTCGCACGCGTTTCATTCGCATCTGATGGATCCGATGCTGGCCGACTACGGGCGGGTGTTGGAGACGGTCACCGCCGATTCGGCCGCCATCGGGCTGATCTCCACTGCGACCGGTGAGCCGGCGACCGACGAACAGCTCGGTTCGGCCGCCTACTGGCAGGGTCAGGTGCGGGGGACGGTGCGGTTCGCCGACGCGGTCGCCGCGCTGGCCGCGCGGGGGGTGACCCGGTTCGTGGAGATCGGGCCGGACAGTGTGCTCACCGCCATGGCCGCCGACACCGTCGACGCCACCTGCATTCCGCTGCAACGCCGGGACCGCGACCAGGTCACCGCGTACGCCACCGGGATGGCCCAGGCGTGGGTCACCGGTGTCGACCTCGACTGGACGGCCATCCACCCCGGAGGCCGGCAGGTCGACCTGCCCACCTACCCCTTCCAGCACCAGCGCTACTGGATCGAGCCCGCCGCCGCCACCGTCGACATCGACGACGCCGACGGCGGGTTCTGGGACGCCGTCGACCGGGGCGACACCGGCCTGCTCGCCGACGGCCTCGGGGTGGCCCCCGGGGTGGTCACCGAGGTGCTGCCCGGCCTCGCCAGCTGGCGGGCCCGGCAGCGGGACGCGTCCACCGTGGACGACTGGCGCTACCGGGTGGTGTGGCGCTCCACCGAACTGCCCGACGGCGGGGAGCTGACCGGCACCTGGTGGCTCGTCGTACCGGCCGGCTCGACCGACGGGCAGCCGGGCGGACCCGCCGACCCCGCCGGCCACGAGGCGCGGGTACGGGCCATCGCCGACGGACTGGCCGCCCGGGGCGCCGACGTCGTCACCGTCACCGGCACCGAGCTGCCCGCCGGGGACACCCCCGCCGGGGTGCTCTCCCTGCTCGCCCTGGACGACACGCCCGACGCCACCGACGCCGGGCTCTCCGTCGGCGTCACCGACACCGTGGCGCTGATCCAGGCGCTCACCGCCACCGACTTCGCCGGCCGGATCTGGTGCCTCACCGCAGGCGGTGTCGCCGTCGACCGGTTCGAGGACCTGCCGCACCCCGCGCAGGGGGCGCTCTGGGGACTGGGCACCGTACTGTCCCTGGAGTACCCGCACTCCTGGGGTGGCCTGGTCGACCTGCCCACCGACTGGGCCGACGGGCACGTCGCGCGGCTCGCCGACGTCCTCGCCGCCGGCGCGGAGGACCAGGTGGCCGTCCGTACCGCCGGGGTGCTGGCCCGGCGGCTGGTCCGCTGGCCCGCCGCAGGCAGCCCCGAACGGCACTGGCGGCCCGCCGGCACCGTGCTGGTCACCGGCGGCACCGGTGGCATCGGCGGGCACCTCACCGAATGGCTGGTCGCGCAGGGCGCGGACCGGGTGGTGTTGGCCAGCCGGCGTGGTCCGGCGGCTCCCGGTGCGGCCGAGCTGGTGGCCCGGCTTCCGGGGGTCGAGGTGGTGGCGTGTGACGTGGCGGATCGGGAGGCGGTCGCTGCGCTCCTGGCCGACCTCGGTGACGGGCTGACCGCCGTGTTCCACGCCGCCGGCGTGCTGCACCAGGAGAAGTCGCTGCCGGAGACCAGCGTGGCGGACTTCGCCGAGGTGTGCCGGGCGAAGGTGCTCGGTGCGGTGCATCTGGACGAGTTGACGGCGGACCGGTCGTTGGACGCGTTCGTGGTGTTCTCGTCCGGGGCGGCGGTGTGGGGCAGTGCCGGGCAGGCGGGGTACGCCACGGCGAACGCGTACCTGGACGCGTTGGCGCACCGGCGGCGTAGCCGGGGCGCGGTCGCCACCTCGGTCGCCTGGGGCAGCTGGGCCGGCGGCGGGATGGCCGACGGGGAGGCCACCGCCCACCTGCGTCGGCAGGGCACCCCGCCGATGGACCCCCGGCTCGCCGTCCGGGCGCTCGGGCAGGCCCTCGACCACGACGAGAGTCACCTCGTCGTGGCCGACGTCGACTGGACCCGGTTCACCCCGATCTACACCCTGTCCCGGCCCCGGCCGCTGCTCGCCGCGCTCCCTGACGCCCAGCCGGAGACCGAACCGGCCACCCCGGTCGCCACGACCGGCGACCTCGCCGGCCGGCTCGCCGCGATGCCGTCCCCGGACCGCCTCGACACCGTCCTGGCGCTGGTCCGCGACCAGGTCGCCGCCGTCCTCGGGTACGCCTCCGGCGCCGACGTCGACCCCGAGCGGGCGTTCAAGGAGGCCGGCTTCGACTCGCTGACCGCCGTCGAGCTGCGCAACCGGCTCGCCACCGAGACCGCGCTGCGGTTGCCCGCCACCCTGGTCTTCGACCACCCGACCCCGACCGAGCTGGCCCAGCAACTGCTCACCGAGCTGGTGCCCGCCGACGCCGGGGGTGTCACCCTGCTCGACGACCTCGACCGGCTCCAGGCCGCGCTGTCCACCCTGGACGCCGACGCGGTGGCCGCCCTCGACGAGAGCACCCGGGCCGGGGTGGGGGAGCGGCTCAAGGCCCTGCTCGCGGCCTGGACCGCAGGTCAACGCCCGACCGAGGTCGCCAGCGTCACCGAGGATCTCGACACCGCCTCCGACGACGACCTCTTCGACTTCATCGACAGCAAGTTCGGCACCTCATGATCCGTCGGCTCCGTCCAGGAATGGGTTCCTGATGTCCAACGAACAGAAGCTTCGTGACTACCTGCGCCGGGTCACCGCCGACCTGCACGAGACCAGCGAGCGGCTCCGCGACGTCGAGGAGCGCGCCGCCGAGCCGATCGCCATCGTCGGCATGGGCTGCCGTTACCCCGGCGGGGTGGACTCGCCCGAGGCCCTGTGGGACCTCGTGGCGGCCGGCACCGACGCGATCTCCGGCATGCCCACCGACCGGGGCTGGGACCTCGACCGGCTCTACGACCCGGATCCGGACCACCCCGGCACCAGCTACACCCGCGCCGGCGGCTTCCTCTACGACGCCGCCGACTTCGACCCGACGTTCTTCAACATCTCGCCCCGCGAGGCCGCCGAGATGGACCCGCAGCAGCGGCTGTTCCTGGAGACGTCCTGGGAGGCGCTGGAGCGGGCCGGCATCGACCCGCTGTCGCTCAAGGGCAGCCCCACCGCAGTGTTCACCGGCGTCGTCTACCACGACTACCCGAACAGTTGGGGTGCCGGCAGCATCGTCTCCGGCCGGCTGTCGTACACCCTCGGAATGGAGGGTCCGGCGGTCACCGTCGACACCGGCTGCTCGTCGTCGCTCGTCGCCCTGCACTGGGCCTGCCAGTCGCTGCGCTCCGGGGAGTCGTCGCTCGCCGTCGCCGGTGGGGTGACAGTGATCGGCACCCCCGGCGCGTTCGTCGAGTTCTCCCAGCAGCGGGCACTCTCCTTCGACGGCCGGTGCAAGTCGTTCGCCGCCGCCGCCGACGGCACCGGCTGGGCCGAAGGCGCCGGCTCGCTGGTGCTGGAACGGCTCTCCGACGCCCGCCGCAACGGGCATCAGGTGCTCGCCGTCATCCGTGGCTCCGCGATCAACCAGGACGGCGCGTCCAACGGCCTCACCGCCCCCAACGGCCCGTCCCAGCGCCGGGTCATCCGGGCGGCGCTGGCCAACGCCCGGCTCGCCGGCCAGGAGATCGACGCGGTCGAGGCGCACGGCACCGGTACCCGGCTCGGCGACCCGATCGAGGCGCAGGCGCTGTTCGCCACGTACGGGCGGGATCGCCCCGCCGACCGGCCGCTCTGGCTCGGCTCGCTGAAGTCCAACATCGGCCACTCCCAGGCCGCCGCCGGTGTCGGCGGGGTGATCAAGATGGTGCAGGCGATGCGGCACGGGATGCTGCCCCGTACCCTGCACGTCGACGAACCCAGCGGCGAGATCGACTGGTCGCCCGGCACGGTGCGGCTGCTCACCGAGCCGGTGGAATGGCCGCAGACCGGCCGGGCCCGCCGCTGCGCGGTCTCCTCGTTCGGCATCAGCGGCACCAACGCGCACGTGGTGCTGGAGGAGATGCCGCCGGCCGACGAGGAGGAGCAGCCGGCCACCCCGGCGGTGCTGCCGTGGGTGCTCTCCGGGCACACCGACCGGGCACTGCGGGCCCAGGCCGAGCGGCTGCTGTCCCACCTGGACGCCGCGCCGGCCGACCCCGCCGCGGTCGGCCGTACGCTCGCCGGCCGGGCCCGGCTCGGCCACCGGGCGGTGGTGCTCGGCGGTGACCCGGCGCAGTTGCGGGCCGCGCTCGCCTCGGTCGTCGACGGCCAGCCGTCCCCGACCTCGGTCACCGGCACGGCGGACGCTACCGGCCGGGTCGTCTTCGTCTTCCCCGGTCAGGGTGCCCAGTGGGTCGGCATGGCCGCCGCCCTGCTGGACTCCTCGCCGGTGTTCGCCGCGCAGATGCGTCACTGCGCCACCGAACTGCGCGCCTACGTCGACTGGGACCTGCTCGACGTGGTACGCGGCGTGCCCGGGGCACCCTCGCTGGAGTGGGTGGACGTGGTCCAGCCCGCGCTCTGGGCGATGATGGTCTCCCTCGCCGCCACCTGGCGGGCGTACGGCGTCGAACCCGACGCCGTGGTCGGTCACTCGCAGGGTGAGATCGCCGCCGCCTGCGTGGCCGGAGGACTGTCCCTCGCCGACGGGGCGCGGGTGGTCACCCTGCGCAGCCGGGCCATCGGCGAGAAGCTGGCCGGTCGGGGCGGCATGGTCTCCGTCGGGCTGCCCGCCGACCGGGCGGAGGAACGGATCGCCCGGTGGGCGGGCGACATCTCCCTCGCCGTGGTCAACGGCACCGGCTCGGTGGTGGTCTCCGGCACCCCGGAGGCGCTGCGCGAACTCGTCGCCACGCTCACCGAGGAGGGGGTCCGGGTCAAGCAGGTGGCGGTCGACTACGCCTCGCACTCCGCGCAGGTGGAGGCGCTGGAGCACCGGCTGCTCGAGGACCTGGCCCCGATCAACCCGCGTACCGGGACGATCCGGATGCTCTCCACGGTCACCGGCGACTGGGTGGACACCGCCACCCTGGACGCCCGCTACTGGTACGACAACCTCCGCAACACGGTCCGGTTCGACCCGGCGATCCGCTCTCTCGCCGGGCAGGGCTGGACCGGGTTCGTGGAGGTCAGCCCGCACCCGGTGCTCGGCATGGGCATGCAGGAGACGCTGGAGTCGGCGGACCGCCCCACGGTGGTCACCGGCACCCTGCGCCGTGACGACGGCGGCCTGGACCGGCTGCTGACCTCCCTGGCCGAGCTGCACGTCCGGGGCGTCGAGGTGGACTGGTCCGCCGCCCTGCCCGGCACCCGCCGGGCGGACCTGCCCACCTACGCCTTCCAGCACCAGCGCTACTGGATCGAGCCGGCCGCCGCCGCCCCGGGCGGCGGCGGCACCGACGCCGGGTTCTGGGACGCCGTGGAACGCGCCGACGTCGACCTGCTCGCCGACGGCCTCGGCGTCGACACCGCACTGGTGGGCGAGGTGCTGCCCGGCCTGACGTCGTGGCGGTCCCGGCAACGGGACGTGGCCACCGTGGACGGTTGGCGGTACCGGGTGGTGTGGCGGCCTACCGAGCTGCCCACCGGCGGGCAGCTCACCGGCGTGTGGTGGGTGGTCGCCCCGGCGGCACTGGACGGCGACGACCGGCTGCGTACCGTCGTCGACGGACTGGCTGCCCGGGGCGCCGAGGTGGTCACCGTCACCGGCACCGACCACGCCGGCCGGGAGGCCCCCGCCGGGGTGCTCTCCCTGCTCGCCCTGGACGACGACCCCGACCCGCTCGGCGTCGGCCTGTCCGCCGGGATCGCCGCCACCGTGTCGCTGGTGCAGGCCCTGGCTGCGGCCGACTTCACCGGTCGGCTCTGGTGCGTCACCGCCGGAGGGGTCGGGGTGGACCGGTTCGAGCCGGTCGCGGACCCCGCCCAGGGTGCGCTGTGGGGGCTGGGCACCGTGCTCTCCCTCGACTACCCCGGCTGGTGGGGTGGCCTGGTCGACCTGCCCGCCGAGTGGACGCCGGAGACCGTCGACCGGTTGGCCGACGTGCTGACCGGCGGCGGCGAGGACCAGGTGGCGCTGCGACCGGCCGGCCCGCTGGCCCGCCGGATGGTCCGGCACCCGGTGACCGGGGCGCCCGAGCGGCGCTGGCGGCCCGCCGGCACCGTGCTGGTCACCGGCGGCACCGGCGGGGTCGGCGGACACGTGACCGAATGGCTGGTCGCGCAGGGCGCGCAGCGGGTGGTGTTGGCCAGCCGGCGTGGTCCGGCGGCTCCCGGTGCGGCCGAGCTGGTGGCCCGGCTTCCGGGGGTCGAGGTGGTGGCGTGTGACGTGGCGGATCGGGAGGCGGTCGCTGCGCTCCTGGCCGACCTCGGTGACGGGCTGACCGCCGTGTTCCACGCCGCCGGGGTGCTGCACCCCGAGGTGCCGTTGGGCCAGACCGGCGTCGACGACTTCGCCGAGGTGTGCCGGGCGAAGGTGCTCGGTGCGGTGCATCTGGACGAGTTGACGGCGGACCGGTCGTTGGACGCGTTCGTGGTGTTCTCGTCCGGGGCGGCGGTGTGGGGCAGTGCCGGGCAGGCGGGGTACGCGACGGCGAACGCGTACCTGGACGCGTTGGCGCACCGGCGGCGTAGCCGGGGCGCGGTCGCCACCTCGGTCGCCTGGGGCAGCTGGGGCGGCGGCGGTGGGATGGCAGGCGGTGAGGTCGGCGTGCACCTCGACCGGCTCGGCGTCGGCGTGATGGACCCCCGCCTCGCCGTCGACGCGCTCGGGCAGGCCCTCGACCACGACGAGAGTCACCTCGTCGTGGCCGACGTCGACTGGACCCGGTTCACCCCGATCTACACCCTGTCCCGGCCCCGGCCGCTGCTTGCCGAGCTGCCCGACGCCGCACCCGAGACCGCCGAGGCCACCGACCCGGCGTCGTCTTCGGCGCTTGTCGACCGGCTGGGCACGCTGTCCGCGGCCGAGCAGCGCGACCTGCTGCTGGAGACGGTCCGCACCAACGTGGCCGCCGTCCTCGGCTACGGCGACACCGAAGAGGTCGAGCCGCAGCGGGCGTTCAAGGAACTCGGGATGGACTCGGTGACCGCCGTGGAGCTGCGCAACCGGCTCAGCGCCGCCACCGGCGTACGGCTCTCCGCAACCCTGGTCTTCGACCACCCCAACCCGACCGCCCTGGCCGACCAGCTCCGCGCCGAGCTCGGCTACACCGGTGACACCGCCGGTGGCCTGCTCGCCGAGCTGGACCGGCTGGAGGTGACAGTGGCCGGACTGACGCCGGAGGAGATCGAACGCCACAGGGTCACCGTCCGGCTCCAGTCACTGCTGGCGAAGCTCAACGAGACCCTCAGCACCACCGCGGGCACCACCCTGGTCGACCGGCTGGAAACGGCGTCCGCCGACGACGTGTTCGACCTGATCGACAAGGAACTCGGGATGACCTGAGTCGCCACCGCGCTCCCGGCGCAACGTGTCCCGCTGGCAACGAGTTTGGTGAGGTTCGGATGGCGAACGAAGTAAAGCTCCTCGAGTACCTGAAGCGGGTCACCGCCGACCTGCACCGCACCCGGGAACGGCTGCGTGAGGTCGAGTCGCAGGAGCAGGATCCGATCGCGATCGTCGGCATGGCCTGCCGTTACCCGGGCGGGGTCAACTCGCCCGAGGACCTGTGGCGGGTGGTCGCCGAGGGCGTCGACACCATCGGCGACTTCCCCACCGACCGGGGCTGGGACACCGCCGCCCTGTACGACGCCGACCCGGACGCCGCCGGCAGCAGCTACGTCCAGCAGGGTGGTTTCGTCCACGACGCCGACGAGTTCGACGCCGAGTTCTTCGGCATCTCGCCCCGCGAGGCGTTGGCCATGGACCCGCAGCAGCGGCTGGTGCTGGAGGCCAGCTGGGAGGCGTGCGAGCGGGCCGGCATCGACCCCGACTCGCTGCGCGGTGGCCCGGTCGGCGTCTTCGTCGGCTGTGGCGGCCAGGACTACTGGGACCGGCTCACCGTGTTGCCCGAACCGGTCGAGGCGTACATGAGCACCGGTAGTTCCGGGGCGGTCATCTCCGGGCGGGTCGCGTACAGCCTGGGGTTGGAGGGGCCGGCCGTCACGGTCAACACGGCCTGCTCGTCGTCGCTCGTCGCGTTGCACCTGGCCGCGCACGCGCTGCGGCAACGCGAGTGCGGCCTGGCGCTGGCCGGCGGTGTCACCGTGATGTCGACGCCCGGCTCGTTCGTCGCGTTCAGCCGCCAGCGGGGGCTGGCCTCCGACGGCCGCTGCAAGCCGTTCTCCGACGACGCCGACGGCACCGGCTGGGGCGAGGGCGTCGGCATGCTGCTGCTGGAGCGGCTCTCCGACGCCCAGCGCAACGGCCACCGGGTGCTCGCCGTCATCAGGGGTTCCGCGATCAACCAGGACGGCGCGTCCAACGGGCTGACCGCCCCCAACGGGGTGGCCCAGCAGCGGGTCATCCTCCAGGCGCTCGCCAACGCCGGGCTCACCTCCACCGAGGTCGACCTGATCGAGGCACACGGCACCGGCACCACCCTCGGTGACCCGATCGAGGCGGAGGCGCTGATCGCCACGTACGGGCACGACCGGCCGGCGGACCGGCCGCTCTGGCTCGGCTCGGTCAAGTCCAACATCGGCCACGCCCAGGCCGCCGCCGCCGTCAGCGGCGTGATCAAGATGGTGATGGCGCTGCGGCACGGCGTGCTGCCCAAGAGCCTGCACGTGGGCGAACCCTCCACCCACGTGGACTGGTCCGCCGGCACCGTACAACTGCTGACCGAGGCGCGGCAGTGGCCCGACCACGGCCAGCCGCGCCGGGGCGGGGTGTCGTCGTTCGGGGTGAGCGGCACCAACGGGCACGTGATCCTGGAGCAGGCCCCACCGGTCGAGGCCGTCGAGCCGGTCGAGACCGCCGAGCCGCCGGTGGTGCTCTGGCCGCTGTCGGGCCGGTCGGCGGCGGCGCTGGCCGGGCAGGCGGACCGGCTGCGGGAGTTCCTGACCGACGAACGTCCGGTGGACGTCGGGTACTCGCTGGGCACCACCCGGGCCGCTTCGGCGTACCGGGGTGTGGTGCTCGGCGACGACGCGGCCGGGCTGGAGAACCTGGCCGCCGGTGGTGGCCTGTCCGGTCGGGTGACCACCGGTCGGACGGCGGTGTTGTTCACCGGTCAGGGTGCGCAGCGGGTGGGGATGGGTCGTGAGCTGGCGGGTGCGTTCCCGGTGTTCGCGTCGGCGTTGGATGAGGTGTGTGGGGCGTTCGGGCCTTTGTTGGGTGGTGATTTGCGGGAGGTGATGTTCGCCGATCAGGGTGGTGTGCTCGACCAGACCGGATGGACGCAGCCGGCGTTGTTCGCGGTTGAGGTGGCGTTGTTCCGGTTGGCCGAGTCGTGGGGTTTGAGGCCGGATTTCGTGGCGGGTCATTCGATTGGTGAGTTGGCTGCGGCGTATGTGGCGGGGGTGTGGTCCCTGGCGGATGCGTGTCGGGTGGTGGCGGCGCGGGGTGGGTTGATGCAGGCGTTGCCGGCTGGTGGGGCGATGTTGGCGATCGCGGCTCCGTTGGCGGAGTTGGATCTCGGTGGCGTGGATGTGGCGGCGGTGAACGGTCCTCGGGCGGTGGTGGTGTCGGGCACGGAGGAGCGGATTGCCGTGTTGGAGGCGTCGCTTGGGGTGAAGACGCGTCGGTTGCGGGTGTCGCATGCGTTCCATTCGCATCTGATGGATCCGATGCTGGCTGAGTATGGGCGGGTGTTGGAGGGGGTGACCGCGAACCCGGTGGGCATCCCGTTGGTGTCGACCGTGACCGGTGAGCTGGCCGGGGACGACGAGTTGGGTTCGGCTGCCTATTGGCGGGGTCAGGTGCGGGGGACGGTGCGGTTCGCGGATGCGGTCGCCGCGTTGGCTGCTCGTGGGGTGACCCGGTTCGTGGAGATCGGGCCGGACAGTGTGCTCACCGCCATGGTGGGCGAGTGTGTCGAGGATGCGGTGGCGGTTCCGTTGCAGCGGCGTCCGAGGGGCCGGGGGGAGGCCGGCGGTACCGCTGGGGTGCAGGGGCAGGACGAGGGACAGGTGGAGGCGTATGCCACCGGGATGGCCCAGGCGTGGGTCAGTGGGATCGACCTGGACTGGGCGGCGGTCAACCCGGGAGGCCGGCAGATCGACCTGCCCACCTACGCCTTCCAACACCAGCGGTACTGGCTGGATGCGCCCGCCGACCCCGGCGACGCCACCGCCATGGGTCTGGACTCCGCCGACCACCCGCTGCTCGGTGCGGCGGTCACCCTCGCCAACGCCGACGGTGCCGTCCTCACCGGCCGGCTCTCCCTCGACCGGCACCCCTGGCTCGCCGACCACGCCGTCGACGGCGCGGTGGTCTTCCCCGGCACCGGCTACGTCGACCTGGCCCTGCACGCCGGCGCGCAGGTAGGTGCCGAGACCATCGACGAACTGACCATCGAAGCCCCGCTGGTGCTGCCCGAACGCGGCGCCGTCCAGCTCCAGGTCGTCGTCGGCCCCGCCGACACCGGCCAGGCCCGCACCCTCGGTGTGTACGCCCGCAGCGCCGACACCGACGCCCCGTGGACCCGGCACGCCAGCGGGGTGCTCGCCACCGGTACCCGTACCACCGGAACCGCCCTCGTCGAGTGGCCGCCCGCCGGTGCGGAACCGGTGCCCACCGACGACCTCTATCCCCACCTGGCCTCCGGCGGCCTGGTCTACGGCCCGGCGTTCCGGGCCCTGTGCCGGGTCTGGCGACGCGGCGACGAGTTCTACGCCGAGGTGAGCCTGCCGGAGGAGGTGGACGCCGACGGGTTCGGCCTGCACCCCGCCGTGCTCGACGCCGGCCTGCACGCCCTCGGCCTCGCCGACACCGACGCCTTCCGGGGGCTGCCGTTCGCCTGGTCCGGCCTCACCCTGCACGCCACCGGCGCGACCGGTGTACGGGTCCGGCTCACCCCGGCCGGCTCCGGGGTCCGGGTGGCGGTCGCCGACGCGGTCGGTGCCCCGGTCGCCACGGTCGACTCGCTGGTGCTGCGCCCCGTCCAGGTGGGCCGCCCCGGTGGGGTCGCCGACGCGCTGTTCGACCTGACCTGGCAGGAGATCGGCACCCCCACTCCGGCCACCCCGACCTGGGCCTACCACCCGGCCACCCTGCCGGCCGGCACCGAGCCTGCGTTCGCCGGGTCGGACCCGGCGGCGCTGGTCACCGGGCCGACCGACACCGAACTGTTGGTGCTGACCGCCGGGGCCGACGGGGACGTCGCCGGCCCGGAGGCGGTGCACGACGAGGTGAACCGGGTTCTCGGCCTGGTGCAGCAGTGGCTGACCGGCCCGGACACCCACCGACTGGTGGTGCTCACCCGACGCGCCGTCGGCGACGACGCGACCGACCTGACCGGAGCGGCCGTGTGGGGCCTGCTCCGCTCGGCGCAGGCCGAGAACCCGGACCGGCTGCTGCTGCTCGACACCGACCCGGATGCGGACGTGGCCGCCTCGCTCGCTGTCGCCCTGGCGAGCGGCGAACCGCAGGTGCGGGTCCGGGCCGGCGTGGTCTCGGTGCCCCGACTCACCCGCCAGGCCGTCGCCGCGTCCACCCCTGACGCTCCGCTGTTCGGTACGGGCACCGTGCTGCTCACCGGCGCGACAGGTGCCCTCGGTGCGGCGGTGGCCCGGCACCTGGTGGCGACCCACGGGGTGTCCCGGCTGCTGCTGGTGTCCCGCCGGGGCCCCGCCGCCGCTGGTGCCGGCGACCTCGTCGCGGAGCTGACCGGGGCCGGTGCCCAGGTCGAGCTGGTCGCCGCCGACGTGGCCGACCGGGCCCAGGTCACCGCCCTGGTCGACGGCCGTCCCGACCTGTCGGCGGTGGTGCACACGGCGGGGGTGCTCGACGACGGCGTGGTGTCGACGCTGTCCGCCGCGCGGCTCTCCGCGGTGCTACGCCCGAAGGTCGACGCGGGATGGCTGCTCGACGAGCTGACCCGGGACCGGGAGCTGTCGGCGTTCGTGCTCTTCTCGTCGTTGTCCGGTGTGCTGGGCGCACCTGGTCAGGGCAACTACGCGGCGGCGAACGCCTTCCTGGACGCCCTGGCGGTGACCCGTCGCGCGGCGGGACTGCCGGCCGTGTCGTTGGCCTGGGGGTTGTGGGGCACCGGTTCGGCGATGACCGACCGGCTCGGTGAGGCCGACCGGGAGCGGATGTCCCGGGGTGGGGTGCTGCCGTTGACGACCGGGGACGGGTTGGCGCTGCTCGACGCCGCCGTCGGCAACCCGTACCCGACCGCGGTGCCGGCCCGGCTCGACCTGGCGGCCCTGCGTACCCTCGGCGGGGATCTGCCGTTGCCGTTCCACGGCCTGGTCCGTCCGGCCCGGCGGACGGCCGCCCGCGCGGCCGGGGCCGGTGCCACCGGTTGGGCGGCGGAGCTCGCCGCACTGCCCGCCGAGGAACGCGAGCGCGCCGCGACCGCCCTGGTCCTCCGCCAGGTGGCGGCGGTGCTCGGGCACGCGTCCGCCGAGCGGATCGACGCCGGCCGGGCGTTCCAGGAGCTGGGGTTCGACTCGCTCACCGCCGTCGAGCTGCGCAACGAGCTCACCGCAAGCACCGGGCTGCGGCTGCCCGCCACCCTGATCTTCGACTACCCGTCACCGCGCGACCTGGCCCGGCACCTGCTCGACGAGATCGCCGGCCCGGACGGCGTCGACACCATGCGGCCGGTCACCACGACCGCCGTCGCCGACGATCCGGTGGCGATCGTGGGGATGGCCTGCCGTTACCCCGGTGGGGTCTCCTCGCCTGAGGATCTGTGGCGGCTGGTGGCCGAGGGCGGCGACGCCGTCGACGACTTCCCGACCGATCGGGGTTGGGATCTGGCCCGGCTCTACGACCCGACCGGCACCCGCCCCGAGACCACCTACGTGGCGAAGGGCGGGTTCCTCACCGACGCCGCCCAGTTCGACCCGCTCTTTTTCGGTATCTCCCCCCGCGAAGCGGTGATCATGGACCCGCAGCAGCGGTTGCTGCTTGAGGTCTCCTGGGAGGCGTTCGAGCGGGCCGGCATCGACCCGGGCACCCTGCGCGGCTCGCCCACAGGTGTGTTCGCCGGGGTGATGTACCACGACTACGTCTCCGGGCGCAGCTCCGGCAGCATCGTCACCGGCCGGGTGGCGTACACGTTCGGGCTGGAGGGACCGGCGGTGTCGGTCGACACCGCGTGTTCGTCGTCGTTGGTGGCGATGCATCTGGCGGGTCAGGCGTTGCGGTCGGGTGAGTGTGATCTGGCGTTGGCGGGTGGGGTGACGGTGATGGCGTCGCCGGAGACGTTTGTGGAGTTCTCGCGGCAGCGGGGTCTGGCGCGGGATGGTCGGTGTAAGCCGTTCGCGGCGTCGGCTGATGGGACGGGGTGGTCCGAGGGTGTTGGTGTGTTGGTGTTGGAGCGGTTGTCCGATGCGGTGCGGAATGGGCATCGGGTTCTGGGTGTGGTGCGGGGTTCGGCGGTGAATCAGGATGGTGCGTCGAATGGGTTGACGGCGCCGAACGGGCCGGCGCAGCAGCGGGTGATCCGGCAGGCGTTGGTCAATGCGGGGGTGTCGGCGGTCGAGGTGGATGTGGTGGAGGCGCATGGTACGGGTACGACGTTGGGTGATCCGATCGAGGCGCAGGCGATTCTGGCGACGTATGGTCGGGGTCGGGATCGGCCGTTGTGGTTGGGGTCGGTGAAGTCGAATCTTGGTCATACGCAGGCTGCTGCGGGTGTGGCGGGTGTGATCAAGATGGTGATGGCGATGCGGCATGGTGTGGTGCCGAGGACGTTGCATGTGGATGCGCCGAGTCCGCATGTGGACTGGTCGGCTGGTGCGGTCGAGCTCGCGACGGAGGCGGCGGAGTGGGCGGTGGTCGGTCGTCCCCGGCGGGCGGCGGTGTCGTCGTTCGGCATCAGCGGCACCAACGCCCACCTGATCCTGGAGCAGGCCCCCGCCGCCGCACCGACGACCGGCTCCGCCGCCGCACCGACGACCGGCTCCGCCGCCACGACCGTCACCGGCCTCGCTACCGGGCCGGTGTCGCTCTGGCCGGTCTCCGGCCGGTCCGCCAGCGGCCTCGCCGCGCAGGCCGCCCGCCTCGCCGACTTCCTCGCCGACGCCGACCTGCGCCCCGCCGACGTGGCGCTGACCCTCGGCACCGGCCGGGCCGCCCTGGAACACCGGGGGGTGGCCGTCGGCGACGGCGTCGCCGGTCTCCGCGCGCTCGCCGCCGGTCAGGGTGTGCACGGCCACCTGACCACCGGTCGGACGGCGGTGTTGTTCACCGGTCAGGGTGCGCAGCGGGTCGGCATGGGCCGTGAGCTGGCGGGTGCCTTCCCGGTGTTCGCGTCGGCGTTGGACGAGGTGTGCGGCACGTTCACGCCGATGCTCGGTGGTGATTTGCGGGAGGTGATGTTCGCCGATCCGGATGGTGTGTTGGATCGGACGGGGTGGACGCAGCCGGCGTTGTTCGCGGTCGAGGTGGCGTTGTTCCGGCTCGCCGAGTCGTGGGGTTTGAGGCCGGATTTCGTCGCCGGGCATTCGATCGGCGAGTTGGCCGCCGCGTACGTCGCCGGGGTGTGGTCCCTGACGGACGCGTGTCGCATCGTCGCGGCGCGGGGTGGGTTGATGCAGGCGCTGCCGGCGGATGGGGCGATGTTGGCGATCGCCGCGCCGCTGGCGGAGTTGGATCTCGGTGACGTGGACGTGGCGGCGGTGAACGGCCCCCGGGCGGTGGTGGTGTCGGGCACCGAGGAGCAGATTGCCGTGTTGGAGGCGTCGCTTGAGGTGAAGACGCGTCGGTTGCGGGTGTCGCATGCGTTCCATTCGCATCTGATGGATCCGATGCTGGCTGAGTATGGGCGGGTGTTGGAGGGGGTGACCGCGAACCCGGCGGGCATCCCGTTGGTGTCGACCGTGACCGGTGAGCTGGCCGGGGACGACGAGTTGGGTTCGGCTGCCTATTGGCGGGGTCAGGTGCGGGGGACGGTGCGGTTCGCCGACGCGGTCGCCGTACTCAAGGCTCGTGGGGTGACCCGGTTCGTGGAGATCGGGCCGGACAGCGTGCTCACCGCCATGGTCGCCGAAAGCGCCGGCGACGCGGTGACCATCCCGTTGCAACGTCGGGACCGCGACCAGGTGACCGCGTACGCCACCGGGATGGCCCAGGCGTGGACCACCGGCCTCGACCTCGACTGGGCGGCCATCCACCCCGCCGCCCGGCAGGTCGACCTGCCCACCTACGCCTTCCGACGCCAGCACTACTGGCTCTACGACCCGGCCCTGGTCGGCGCCGGACTGCTCGCCGCCACCCACCCGTTGCTCGACGCCGCCGTACCGCTCGCCAACACCGACGGAGTCGTCTTCACCGGTCGCTGGTCGCTGCACACCCACCCGTGGCTTGCCGACCACGCCGTCGGTGGCACCGTCGTGTTCCCCGGCACCGGCCTGGTCGACCTCGCCATCCACGCCGGTGACCAGGTCGGCACCGGTCTGCTCGACGAGCTGACCCTGCACGCGCCGCTCGTCGTCCCCGACGGCAGCATCGAGGTGCAGGTCGCCGTGGAGCCACCCGACCCGACCGGACGGCGTGCCGTCCAGGTGCACTCCCGGGAGCGGGACGACGCCCCGTGGACCCGGCACGCCACCGGTGTCCTGGTCGCCGGTGACACCACCGGCGTCGCCCTCACCGAGTGGCCCCCCGCCGACGCCGAACCCCTGCCGCTGGCCGGTCTCCACGACGACCTCGCCGCCGGCGGACTCGACTACGGCCCCACCTTCCAGGGCCTGCGCCGCGCCTGGCGTGCCGGTGCCGAACTCTTCGCCGAGGTCGACCTCCCCGACGGTACGGAGCACGACGGCTACGGCCTGCACCCGGCCCTCTTCGACGCCGGCCTGCACGTCCTCACCCGTGCCGAGGGCGACACCCCCCGGGGCCTGCCGTTCGCCTGGTCCGGGGTGACGCTGCACGCCACCGGCGCGACAAGCCTCCGGGTCCGGCTCACCCCCGCCGGCACCGGCGTGCGGATCGCGGTCGCCGACGCGCAGGGTGCACCCGTCGCCACCGTGCGGTCGCTGGTGCTCCGCCCGGTGCAGGTCACCGCCGCCACCGGCGTCGCCGACGCGCTCTTCGGCCTCGACTGGCAGCCCGTCGCCGTCACCCCGGCCGCGACCGCCCCCACCTGGGCCTGGCACCCCGACACCACCCCGCCCGGCGATGCCTCCACCACCGCTGCCGGCACCGGTGACCCCCTCGCCGGCAGCTCCCACGAGCTGGTGGTGCTGCGCGCCGGCGGGACCGACGACGTGCACGCCGAGGTGAACCGGGTGTTGGAGATCGCCAAGCGTTGGCTGGCCGGGGACGGCACCGCCACGCTCGTCGTGCTCACCCGGTACGCCGCCGGTGACGACGTGACCGACCTGGCCGGCGCGGCGGTCTGGGGTCTGCTGCGCTCCGCCCAGGCGGAGAACCCCGACCGGATCCTCCTCGTCGACGCCGACACCGACCGGCTCGACGACGTCCTCCCGCTGGCCCTGGCCACCGGTGACCCGCAGGTGCTGGTCCGCGACGGCGTCGTCCGGATCCCCCGGATCGTCCGGCGGGCGCTGCCCGCGACGCCGGCGGACACCCCGCTCTTCGGCACCGGCACGGTGCTTGTCACCGGCGCGACCGGCGCGCTCGGCGCGGCGGTGGCCCGGCACCTGGTGACGGCGCACGGGGTGCCCCGGCTGCTGCTGCTGTCGCGCAGCGGTACGGCGGCAGCCGGCGCCGACGACCTCGTCGCCGAGCTGACCGGGGCCGGTGCCCGGGTCGACCTGATCGCCTGCGACGTGGCCGACCGCGACCAGGTGACCGCCGCCCTGGCCGACGTGCCGGACCTGTCGGCGGTGGTGCACACCGCCGGCGTGCTCGACGACGGGGTGGTCTCGTCGTTGACGCCGGCCCGGGTGTCCGGGGTGCTGCGCCCCAAGGTGGACGCGGCGATGCTGTTGGACGAGCTGACCCGGGACCGGGAGCTGTCGGCGTTCGTGCTCTTCTCGTCGCTGTCCGGTGTGCTGGGCGCACCTGGTCAGGGCAACTACGCGGCGGCGAACGCCTTCCTGGACGCCCTGGCGGTGACCCGTCGCGCGGCGGGACTGCCGGCCGTGTCGTTGGCCTGGGGGTTGTGGGGCACCGGTTCGGCGATGACCGACCGGCTCGGTGAGGCCGACCGGGAGCGGATGTCCCGGGGTGGGGTGCTGCCGTTGACGACCGGGGACGGGTTGGCGCTGCTCGACGCCGCCGTCGCCGGTGGACCGGCCACCCTCGTCCCGGCCCGGCTCGACGTACCGGCCCTGCGTACCCTGGGCGACCGGTTGGCTCCGGTGCTGCGTGGGCTGACCGGGCCGACCCGGCGTACCGCTGCCGCCGCCACCGCCGTGGACCGGCCGGACAGCGACTGGCTGGCCGGGCTGCCGGAGAACGAGCGGGCCGGGGCGGTCCGGCACCTGGTGCACACCCACGTCGCCGCCGTGCTCGGCCTCGCCGGTCCGGAGGCCGTGGAGGCGGACCGGACGTTCCAGAGCCTCGGCTTCGACTCGCTCACCGCCGTCGAGCTGCGCAACGCGCTCTCCACGGCCGTCGACCTGCGGCTGCCCGCCACCCTGATCTTCGACTACCCGACCCCGACCGCCCTCACCGAGCTGCTGCACCGGGAGCTGACCGGCGCTCTCGACGTACCGCAGGAGCGGCGGACCGCCAGCACGGCGGTCGGTGACGACATGGTGGCGATCGTCGGGATGGCCTGCCGATACCCCGGCGGGGTCTCCTCGCCGGAGGACCTGTGGCGGCTCGTCGCCGAGGGCGGCGACGCGATCGACGGCTTCCCGACCGACCGGGGTTGGGATCTGGCCCGGCTCTACGACCCGACCGGCACCCGCCCCGACACCAGCTATGCCGACCAGGGCGGGTTCCTGCCCGGCGCGGCCGGCTTCGACCCGGCCTTCTTCGGCATCTCGCCCCGTGAGGCCGTCCTGATGGACCCGCAGCAGCGGCAGTTGCTTGAGGTCTCCTGGGAGGCGTTCGAGCGGGCCGGCATCGACCCCGCCTCGGTACGCGGCTCCGCCACCGGTGTCTTCGCCGGCCTGATGTACCACGACTACGTGACCGGGCACAGTGCCGGCAGCGTCGTCTCCGGCCGGATCGCCTACACCCTCGGCCTCGAAGGCCCCGCCGTGACCGTGGACACCGCGTGTTCGTCGTCGTTGGTGGCGATGCATCTGGCGGGTCAGGCGTTGCGGTCGGGTGAGTGTGATCTGGCGTTGGCCGGTGGGGTGACGGTGATGGCGACACCGGAGACGTTCGTGGAGTTCTCCCGGCAGCGGGGTTTGGCGCGGGACGGCCGGTGCAAGCCGTTCGCGGCGGGCGCCGACGGCACGGGCTGGTCCGAGGGCGTGGGTGTGCTGGTGCTCGAACGCCTCTCCGACGCACGCCGCCACGGGCACACGATCCTGGGCCTCGTCCGGGGCTCGGCGGTCAACCAGGACGGTGCGTCGAACGGCCTGACCGCACCGAACGGGCCGGCGCAGCAGCGGGTGATCCGGCAGGCCCTCGCCAACGCCCGGGTGTCGACCGCCGAGGTCGACGTGGTGGAGGCGCACGGTACGGGTACGACGTTGGGTGATCCGATCGAGGCGCAGGCGATTCTGGCGACGTACGGTCGGGAGCGGGAGCGGCCGTTGTGGTTGGGGTCGGTGAAGTCGAATCTTGGTCATACGCAGGCTGCTGCGGGTGTGGCGGGTGTGATCAAGATGGTGATGGCGATGCGGCACGGGGTAGTGCCGCGCACTCTGCATGTGGATGCGCCGAGCCCGCACGTCGACTGGTCCGCCGGTGACGTGCAGCTCGCCACCGAGGCCGTCGACTGGCCGGTCAACGGTCACCCCCGTCGGGCGGCGGTGTCGTCGTTCGGCATCAGCGGCACCAACGCCCACGTCATCGTCGAGGAGTACCCGCAACCGGAAACCGCGCCCGAGCCGACGCCCGAGCCGGCAGTGGTGCTCTGGCCGTTGGCCGGCCGGTCCACCGATGGCCTCACCGCCCAGGCTGCCCGGCTGCGGGACTTCCTCACCGACGAACGACCAGTCGACGTCGGGCATTCCCTCGCCGCCGGCCGGGCCGCCCTGGACCACCGGGGTGTGGTCGTCGGTGGCACCGCCCCCGACCTCGCCACCGGCCTGGAGGCGCTGGCCGTCGGGGCCGGCCTGTCGGGTCGGGTGGTCGCTGGTCGGACGGCGGTGTTGTTCACCGGTCAGGGTGCGCAGCGGGTCGGCATGGGTCGTGAGCTGGTGGACGCCTTCCCGGTGTTCGCCGCCGCGTTGGACGAGGTGTGTGCCGTCTTCGTCCCCTTGTTGGGTGGTGATCTGCGGGAGGTGATGTTCGCCGATCCGGATGGTGTGTTGGATCGGACGGGGTGGACGCAGCCGGCGTTGTTCGCGGTCGAGGTGGCCCTGTTCCGCCTCGCCGAGTCGTGGGGGTTGAAGCCGGATTTCGTCGCCGGGCATTCGATCGGCGAGTTGGCTGCGGCGCATGTGGCGGGGGTGTGGTCGCTGGAGGACGCGTGTCGGGTGGTGGCGGCGCGGGGTGGGTTGATGCAGGCGTTGCCGGCGGGTGGGGCGATGCTCGCCATCGCCGCGCCTCTCGACGAGTTGGATCTCGGTGACGTGGACGTGGCGGCGGTGAACGGTCCCCGGGCGGTGGTGGTGTCGGGCACCGAGGAGCGGATCGCCGCACTGGAGGCGTCGCTTGGGGTGAAGACGCGTCGGTTGCGGGTGTCGCACGCGTTTCATTCGCATCTGATGGATCCGATGCTGGCCGACTACGGGCGGGTGTTGGAGACGGTCACCGCCGATTCGGCCGCCATCGGGCTGATCTCCACCGCGACCGGTGAGCCGGCGACCGACGAACAGCTCGGTTCGGCCGCCTACTGGCAGGGTCAGGTGCGGGGGACGGTGCGGTTCGCCGACGCGGTCGCCGCGCTGGCCGCGCGGGGGGTGACCCGGTTCGTGGAGATCGGGCCGGACAGCGTGCTCACCGCCATGGTGGGCGACTGTGTCGACGACGCGGTGGCCATCCCGTTGCAGCGCCGGGACCGTGGGCAGGTGGCGGCGTACGCCACCGGGATGGCCCAGGCGTGGGTCAGCGGGATCGAGCTGGACTGGGCGGCGGTCAACCCGGGAGGCCGGCAGGTCGACCTGCCCACCTACGCCTTCCAGCACCAGCATTACTGGATGCAGGACATCGGGGCGGACCGGGACGTCACCGCCGCCGGTCTGCTCGACGCCGAACACCCGCTGTTGTCGGCTGTCACCACCCTGCCCGACACCGACGGGCTGATCGCCACCGGGCTGCTGTCCCGGCGTACCCACCCGTGGCTGGCCGAGCACGCGTTGGGCGACACGATCGTGCTGCCCGGCACCGGGCTTGTGGAACTCGCCGTGCGGGCCGGGGACCAGGTGGGCTGCGGCCGGCTGGCCGAACTCACCCTCCAGGCCCCGCTGGTCGTCCCGGCCGACGACGGCGTGCAGGTGCAGGTGGCCGTCGGTGCGCCCGACGACGAGGGCGGCCGGCCGGTCACCGTCTACTCCCGGCACCGGGACGCGCCGTGGACCCGGCACGCCACCGGGCTGCTCACCCCCGCCCCGACCAGCCCGCCGGCCGACCCGACGACCGCCTGGCCGCCGCCCGCCGCGACCCCTGTCGACTTCGACGGCCTGTACGAGCGGATGGCCGACGCGGGCCTGGTCTACGGCCCGGTCTTCCAGGGCCTGCGGGCCGCCTGGCGACACGGCGACGAGGTGTACGCCGAGATCGCGCTCCCCGGTGACGTGCTCGACGCCGACCGGTTCCACCTGCACCCGGCCCTGTTCGACGCGGCCCTGCACGCCATCGGGCTCACCCGGGGCGAGGGGACGACCGCCGTCCCGTTCACCTGGACCGGGGTGACCGTCCACGCCACCGGCGCGAGCGCCCTGCGGGTCACCGTCACCCCGGCCGGACCCGACCAGGTCGCCCTCACCCTCGCCGACCAGACCGGCGCGCCCGTCGCCCGGGTCGACTCGCTGGTGCTGCGGGAGATCGACGCGGGCCAGCTCGCCGCTGCCCGCGCCGGTCGACAGGAGCACCTCTACCGGGTCGACTGGACCCCGGTTCCGCTGCCCGCCACCCCGGCCACCGGCCGCTGGGCGCTTGTCGGCATGGACGAGTTCAAGGTGGCCGCCGCGCTGGACACCGTCGGTCTGCTCGCCGAGACCCACCCCGACCTGTCCACTCTCACCACCGCCCTGGACGCGGGCGGGGCCGTACCGGACGTGGTGCTGGTCGCCAGCGTGCAACCCGACTCGCGGGACCTCGCCGCCGGTGCCCGGCACACCACCGGGCAGCTCCTCACCCTGCTCCAGGGCTGGCTCGCCGACGACCGGTTGGCGTCGTCCCGGCTGCTGGTGCTCACCCACGGCGCGCAGGGCACCCCGGTCACCGAACCGGCCGCCGCGGCGGCCTGGGGTCTCGTCCGGTCCGCCCAGTCGGAGAACCCGGGCCGGATCGTCCTGGTCGACCTCGACGACCACGACGAGTCCGCGCAGACCCTCCCGGCGGTGCTGGCCGGCGGTGAACCGCAACTCGTCGTCCGCGAGGGCGTCGCCCACGCCGCCCGGCTGACGCCTGCCGCCGCCCCCGACGGCATCCCCGGCAGTGTCTTCACCGCCGAGGGCACCGTGCTGCTCACCGGGGCCGGCGGCACCCTCGGCCGGCTCGTCGCCCGACACCTGGTCGACGCGTACGGGGTGCGGCACCTGCTGCTGGCCAGCCGGCGCGGCCCCGACGCGGACGGGATGGCCGAGCTGTGCGCGGACCTCACCGCCCGTGGGGCGGAGGTCACCGTGGCCGCCTGCGACCTGGCCGACCGGGACGCGGTCGGCGCGCTGCTCGCCGGGGTGCCCGCCGACCACCCGCTGACCGCTGTGGTGCACGCCGCCGGGGTGCTCGACGACGGGGTCATCCCGTCGCTGACCCGGGACCGCCTCGACGCGGTGCTGCGCCCCAAGGTCGACGCCGCCACCCACCTGCACGAGCTGACCCGGGACGCGGGGCTCACCGCGTTCGTGCTGTTCTCCTCGGCGGCCGGGGTGCTCGGCGGGCCGGGGCAGGGCAACTACGCGGCGGCGAACGCCTTCCTCGACGCGCTGGCCGAGGCCCGGCGGGCGGCCGGGCTGCCCGCCCAGTCCCTGGCCTGGGGGCCGTGGGCCGGCGGTGGGATGGCCGACGACCTCGGCGGCACCGACCGGGCCCGGATGTCCCGGGGCGGGGTGCTGCCGATGTCCGCCGAGGAGGGGCTGGCCCTGCTGGACGCGGCGTTGGCCCGTACCGAGGCGGTGCTGGTCCCGGTCAAGGCCGACCTGCGCACCTCGGCGGAGGGCGAGGTGCCGCCGATCCTGCGCACCCTGGTCCCCCCGGTACGGCGGGCCGCGTCCTCAGGTACTGGCCGGCCCGACCCAGCGGCGCTGCGGCGTACCCTCGGCGGGCTCGACGCCGACGGCCAGCAGGCGCTGCTGCGCGACCTGGTCCGGGCGTGCGCCGCGACGGTGCTCGGCCACGGCGGCCCGGACGACCTCGACCCGGCGCTGCGCTTCGTCGAGCTGGGCTTCGACTCGCTCACCGCGATGGAGCTGCGCAACGCCCTCAACGAGGCCACCGGGCTGCGACTGGCCACCGGGGTGGTCTTCGACCACGGCAGCGTCGACGAACTCGCCGCGCTGCTGCGGACCGAACTGGCCGCCCCACCGGCGCAGGACGGCGTCAGCACGGCCGACGCCGCCGACACGATGAGCGCGCTGTTCGGCGCCGCCGTCCGGGGCGGTCGGGTGCCGCAGGGCCTGGCGTTGCTCCACGCGGTGGCGGACATCCGGCCCAGCTTCGACGGGCCGGCCGACCTGCCGGAGATCCCCGCGCCCCGCCGGCTCGCCCGTGGCGACCAGGGGCCGGCGATCGTCTGTTTCCCCTCCCCGATGGCCCTCGGCGGAGACCAGCAGTACGCCCGGTTCACCGCCGAGTTCGGCGGCACCCGGGACGTGTGGACCCTGCCGGTGCCCGGTTTCGGCCGGGACGACAGCCTGCCCGCCTCGGCCGACGCGGCGGTACGGGTCTTCGCCGAGATGGTCCGCCCGATCGCCGAGCAGGGCCCGTACGTCATCGTCGGTTACTCCTCAGGTGGGCTGTTCGCCCACGCCACCGCCGGTGAGCTGGCGCGGCAGGGGTACGGCCCGACCGGGGTGGTGCTGCTGGACACCTACCTCACCACCGGCAGCACCACGGCGACGTTCTTCACCCACATGCTCGAATCGTTGCTGGACAAGGAGGCCACCTTCGGCGAGTTCAGCAGCGCCCGGCTGTCGGCGATGGGCCGCTACATCCGGTTGCTGGAGAGCTGCCCGGTCGAGGCGATCGACCCGCCGGTGCTCTTCGTCCGGCCGCAGGAGTCGATCGTGCCCGGTGCCGACGACGACGGGTGGCGGGCCACCTGGGAGACCCCGCACACGCTCCGGGAGGTGCCCGGCGACCACTTCACCATGATGGAGGGTCAGGCCGGCACGACCGCCGACGTGGTGCGGGACTGGATCGCACAGTGACGACAGCGGGAGTGGACGACATGGCACTGGCACCGACCGCCAAGGGCACCGTCGAGTTCGGCGAGCACCGGACCTGGTACCGGGTGACCGGC
This sequence comes from Micromonospora sp. NBC_00421, assembly GCF_036017915.1. Lineage (NCBI taxonomy): Bacteria > Bacillati > Actinomycetota > Actinomycetes > Micromonosporales > Micromonosporaceae > Micromonospora > Micromonospora sp. NBC_00421. The sequence goes on along the minus strand of NZ_CP107929.1, from coordinate 3,699,800 downwards.
GAGCTGCACGACGGCCGGCCGCCGCTGGTGGTGCTGCACGGTGGTCCCGGCAGCACCCACGACTACCTGCTCAACCTGGCCGAGCTGAGCCGGTCCGGCCGGCCGGTGGTGCACTACGACCAGCTCGGCAACGGCGGCTCCACCCACCTGCCGGGCCGGGGCGCCGACTTCTGGACCGTGGAGCTGTTCCTCGCCGAACTGGACAACCTGCTGCGCCGGCTCGGCATCGCCGAGGAGTACGTGCTGCTGGGGCAGTCCTGGGGCGGGGTGCTGGCGGCGGCGCACGCGGTACAACGGCCCGCCGGGCTGCGCGGCCTGGTGATCGCCAACGCGCCCGCGTCGTACCCGCTGTGGCTGCCGGAGCTCGACGTGCTGCGGGCGGCGCTGCCCCCGGGCGTGGACGCGACGCTGCGCCGGCACGAGGCCGCCGGCACCACCGGCAGCCCCGCGTACACGGCGGCGATGATGGTCTTCTACCAGCGGCACGTGTGCCGGTGCAAGCCGCTGCCGCCGGAGCTGATGGCCTCGTTCATGGAGATCAACGGCGATCCGACCGTCTACCACGCGATGAACGGGCCGAGCGAGTTCCACATCATCGGCACGCTGCGCGACTACTCGCTCGTCGACCGGCTGCCGCAGATCGACGTGCCCACCCTGGTCGTCAGCGGCGAGCACGACGAGGTCACCCCGGCGGCGGTACGCCCCTTCCACGACCTGGTTCCCGGGGCCCACTGGGAGATCATCGAGGGGGCCAGCCACCTGCCCCACCTGGAGACCCCGGAGCGGTTCACCGAGCTGCTCACCCAGTTTCTCGACAAGCTCTGAGCCGCGCGGTCCCACACGGGCCGCGCCGACGCCCGCGCCGCCGGTCCAGGCGGGGCGGCGTCCCGGTTCGGATGGCGCGGTGTCCCGGTCAGGCGGCGCGGGCGTCGTAGGCCGCGCGGTGGGCGTGCACGTCGTCCAGGTGGGTCTCGGCCCAGGTCTTGAGGCCGCGCATCGTCTCGTGCAGGGAGAAGCCGAGGTCGGTCAGCTCGTAGCTGACGGTGACCGGCACCGTCGGCGTGACGGTGCGGCTGACCAGGCCGTCACGTTCCAGGGAGCGCAGCGTCTGGGTGAGCATCTTCTGGCTGACCCCGGCCAGCAGGCGGGACAGCTCCGAGTAGCGCATCGGCCGGGGAGTGCCGGCGCAGTCCGCGCCGAACCGGTGCGAGCCGTCGGTGCGCAGCGCGGCCAGCACCAGCGCGACCCACTTGTCGGAGATCCGGGCGAGCAGCTCCCGACTGGGACACTGCGCCATGAAGGCGTCGTACGCCACCGTCGTCTCCGCCCTGCGCTGGGCCGCCGTCCTCGTCGCCATCGGCCGTTCCTCCCGTGCCCGGTGCGTTACGCACCTTCAGGTGCCTACTTACCGGCAGAAAGCTACCTCGCGGATAGTGGTCGGGCAGCACTCCGTTCACCACGAAAGCCCGAGGTAACCGCATGCTCACCCGATCTCTGCCCGGCGGCACCTGGACGCTGGGCGACCTGACCGTCACCCGGTTCGGCTACGGCGCCATGCAGCTCGCCGGCCCCGGGGTGATGGGACCGCCCGCCGATCCCGACGGCGCGCTCGCCGTCCTGCGGGAGGTGGTCGCCCTCGGCATCACCCACATCGACACCAGCGACGCCTACGGACCGCACGTCACCAACCGGCTGATCCGGGCGGCCCTGCACCCGTACCCCGAGGGGTTGCACCTGGTGACCAAGGTCGGCGCGACCCGGGACGGGCAGGGCGGCTGGCCCCCGGCCCGGGAGCCGGCGCAACTGCGCCAGGCCGTGCACGAGAACCTGGAGAACCTCCGGGTGGAGACGCTCGACCTGGTCAACCTCCGGCTCGGCGACGCCACCGGACCCCGGCCCGGCCCGCTCGCCGAACCGTTCGAGGCGCTCGTCGCGCTCCAGCAGCAGGGCCTGATCCGGCACCTGGGGCTCAGCAACGTGACGGCCGACCAGGTCGCCGAGGCGCAGGCCATCGCCCCGATCGTCTGTGTGCAGAACCTCTACAACCTCGCGTACCGCCGGGACGACGCGCTGATCGACCGGCTCGCCGGGCAGGGGGTGGCCTACGTGCCGTACTTCCCGCTGGGTGGCTTCAGCCCCCTGCAGTCCGCGGCGCTCTCGGCCGTGGCCGCCCGGCGGGACGCCATGCCGATGGCGGTCGCCCTGGCCTGGCTGCTGCAACGGTCACCCAACATCCTGCTCATCCCCGGCACCTCGTCGGTGGCCCACCTGCGGGAGAACGTCGCCGGCGCGGGGCTCGTGCTCACCGCCACCGACCTGACCGAACTGGACGCGATCGGCGGTTGACCGCCGCTGCCCGGCCCGCCGGGCCGGGCACGGAAAGTGCCCGTGACCGACCCGGTCACGGGCACCTCGTCGTACGCCGGCTGCTCACACGGGAGCGGGAGCACCGCGCATGTCGTTCAGCACGCTCCACAGCGTGTGCGGGGTGGCGAACGTCTCCATCGACATCGCCTCGTCGACGAACCGCACGGCGTACTCGCTCTCCAGGGTGGCCAGCAGCTCGACCATGGCGAGGGAGTCCAGGCCCGAGTCGCGCAGGCTGGTGCCGGCCAGCAGGGGCTCCTCGGGGTCGAGGAAGGGCAGGTGCTGGCGCAGGATGGCCTCGAACCGTTGATCCCACATGTCCGCGATTCCTTCCGGTGCAGGGTGGGAAAACGCTAACAACGGCTGCCCTGCGGTGACGACCCGACAATCTTCCGGTCCCCGGCGGAGCCGGGTAAGGGATGGTTAGGGGGGTCGATGCGGGTGGGGGCGGCCGGGGTCGCCGCTACGCTCCGGCCATGAGTCGAGAGAACTTCGCGCGCACGCACGCCTCGGTGGAGACGTTGCACGAGTTCCTGTTGGCGGGCGCCCGGCTGACGCCCGACAAGCCGGCCGTCATCCAGGTCGTCGGCGGCGAGGTCGGCTCCATCTCATACCGTCAGCTTGCCCAGCGTGTGGACGGTTACGCCGCCGCCCTCGACGAACTCGGCCTGGACATCGGCGACCGGGTGATCCTGGAGTCGGACACCTCCCCGACCGCGATCGCCGTGTTCCTGGCCTGTTCCTCGCTGGGTCTGACCTTCATCCCGGTCAGCCCGGAGACGCCGGCCCAGCGGCTCGCGCTGATCGCCGAGAGCACCGCCGCGGCGCTGCACCTGCAACCCGTCGACGGACGCCGGGAGGGGGTACCCGCGCCGATGGGGACCGCCCGGTTCGGCCCGGACGGCATCCAGGTCGAGCGGACGCCCGCGCCGCGTACCCGGCACCGCCGGGAACTGGTGCCCACCGACCCGGCCTACATGATCTTCACGTCCGGCACCACCGGCCGCCCGAAGGGCGTGGTGATGAGCCACCGGGGGGTGCTCGCCTTCTTCCGGGGCATGCTGCGGCACGGCATCGTCTCCGCCGAGGACCGGGTCGCCACCACCTCGCCGCTGCAGTTCGACTTCTCGCTGCTCGACATCGGGCTGGCGCTGGGCAGCGGCGCGGCCGTGGTGCCGGTGCCCCGCGCGCTGCTGCGCTGGCCGCGCCGCTTCGTGCAGTTCCTCGCCGACGGCGGCGCCACCCAGGTCAACGGGGTCCCGTCGATCTGGCGGGGGGTGCTGCGGCACGAGTTCGCCGGGCTGGCCGCGCTCGGCGAGCAGATCCGCGGGGTGCTCTACTCCGGTGAGAACTTCCCCCTGCCGGAGATGCGCGAGCTGCAACGCGCCCTGCCGCACGCCCGGGTGGTCAACTGCTTCGGCAGCAGCGAGTCCATCGCCGCGTCGTTCACCGACGTGCCGAACCCGCTGCCCGACGACGTCGACCGGATCTCCATCGGGCACGCCCACCCGGGCGCGGAGATGCTGCTGATCGACGAGGACGGCCGGCCGGTCGACTCCCCGGGGACCGTCGGGCAGATCCACCTGCGCAGCGCCGCCCTGTTCCACGGCTACTGGAACGACCCGGAGGCCACCGCCGCCGCGCTGGTCCCCGACCCGCTCAACCCGGCCACCGGTCAGGTCGTCTTCCGCACCGGAGACCTGGCGTACCGGGGCGAGGGCGGGGAGTTGTACTTCATCGGCCGGGTCGACTCTCTGGTCAAGGTCCGCGGCAACCGGGTCGAGCTGGGTGAGGTGGAGCGTCGGGTCCGGGACTTCCCGGGCATCGCCGGGGCCGCCGCGCTGATGCTGCCCCAGGAGGGCAAGGACCCGGTGCTCGCCGTGTTCGTGGTGCTCGACGAGGGCGTCACCGGCGTGGAGGAGATGGAACTGGGCGCGTTCTGCCTGGAGGCGCTGCCCGACTACATGGTGCCGCAACAGGTGCGGGTCCTCGACGAGCTGCCGGTCAACGCCAACGGCAAGGTCGACCGCCGCGCCCTCGCCGCCCGCGCCGGGCAACCCACGCAAGCCTGACCCCGCTGGGTCGGCCCCGCTGGGTCGGCTCCGCGAAGGGCTGGCCCCGCGCCCCGAAACGGCCCCTGGCCGGTCCCTTCAGGAGGGGGACCGGCCAGGGGTTCCGTCTGCTGACGCCGAGCCCCGCCCCGGGTTCTCGGGCGCACAGTTTCGTTGTTGTAGTGGCATCGGACCGTTCGGATACCACTACAACAACGAAACTGTGTCGATCATGGGGCTTCCGGCGCGGGGTTCCCGGGAGCGGGGTTCCGGCGCGGGGCTTCCGCGGTGGCCGGAGCGGGCTGGTCAGTGTTCGGCGGCCTCGCGGGCCAGCCGGGCGCGGTCCACCTTGCGGTTGGAGTTCAGCGGGAACTCCGGCAGGTGCCGGTACGAGCGCGGCAGCATGCCCTTCGGCAGGATCTTCCGCAGCTGCCGGGCCAGCTCCGCCGGGGCGGTCGGCTCCCCGGTGTAGAAGACCACCAGTTCGGTGCCGCCGGCTGCGGCGCGGGCCACGGTGACCGCGTCCTCGATGCCGGGGCAGTCGCGCAACGCGTGCTCGATCTCGGCCAGCTCCACCCGCCAGCCGTGCACCTGCACCTGGGAGTCCAACCGGCCCAGGTAGATCAGTTCCTTGTTCTCCAGCCGCCGGACCCGGTCGCCGGTGCGGTACCAGCGTCGGCCGTCGCGGACCAGGAACCGGCCCTGGTCGTCGGCCGGATCGAGGTAGCCGGGGGTGAGCTGCGGGCCGGTGATGCAGAGCTCGCCCTCCACCTCGCTGGCGGCGCCGTCGGCGTCGAGCAGCACCCCGTCGTGCCCGTCGTGCAGGGCGCCGATCGGGACCAGGCCGTTGACGCAGAGCCCCGGCGAGGTCTGCGGCGACCAGCGGTGCCCGGTGATGGTGACGGTCAGCTCGGTGGGGCCGTAGATGTTCTCCAGGGTCGACCCGGGGGCCGCCGCCTGCCAGTCCACCGCGTCGGCGGCGTGCAACGCCTCCCCGGCGAAGAAACTCCACCGCAGTGACGGCATCGCCGCCGCGGTCAGCCGGTCGGTCCGCCGGACCAGGGTGATCGCGCTGGGGGTGGAGAACCACACGGTCAGGCCCCGCTCGGCGACGAACTTCGGCACGTCCCGGTAGGCCACAGGCGGCACCGGATGCACGCTCGCCCCGGCACCCCAGGCGCAGAACAGGTCGAACATCGCGCAGTCGAAGTTCAGGTCGAACGACTGGGAGAACCGGTCGTCGGGCCCGAAATCGTACCTGTCGTCCAGCACCGAGAAGTAGTGCCGCAGGTTGCCGTGGGTGATCGGCACCCCCTTGGGCCGCCCCGTCGAGCCGGAGGTGAACAGCACGTAGGCCACGTCGTCGGGGCCGGCGGGGCGGGGCGCGGCCAGCGGCGTCGCCGAGGCCACCGGCAGCCGCAGCCCGGCACCGCTGCCGCGCGGGTCGACCACCGGCGCGAACACCGGCACCCCGGCCACCGCGTCACCCATCTCCGCCCGGACCGCCAGCCCGGCGTCGTCGAGCAGCAGGACGGAGACCCCGCACGCGGTGAGCATTCCGGCGGTCCGCGCCGCCGGGAACTCAGGGTGCAGCGGCACGGCGGTCGCGCCGACGTACAGGGTGGCGAGCAGCCCGGCGTACGACTCCAGGGTCTTGCCGGCCAGGATGCCGACCACCCGGGGTGGCCCGTCCGGGCCGACGGCCAGCGCCCCCGCCCAGCGCAGCGCGGTGGCGTGCAGCTGCTCGTAGCTGACCGGGCCGGTGGGCAGGTGCAGGGCGGTGGCCCGGGGCGCGGCGGCCAGCCCCTGGAGGAACCGGCCGTGCAGGGCGTAGTCGGTGTGCTGGGTCATCTCGTCCTCCGTGCTCTGCCGGTGCTCAGGCGGCCACGGTGCGGCGGATCGGCCGCATCGCCCGTCGCGGGTCCACGATGGTGGTCCGGAAGTTGCGGACGGTGGCGCCGACCCGGCCCCACAACCGGTCCGGTCCGCAGACGTGCACCGTCTCCACCCCGGACCGTTGGAACGTGGCGACCACCTCCGGCCAGCGCACCGGAGTGACGATCCCGTCCAGCAGCATGGCCCGTACGCCGTCGGCGGTGGTGCGTACCGTGCCGTCCTGGTCGGCGACGACCGGGATCTGCGGGTCGGTGAAGTGCAGCGACCCGAACAGCTCCGCCTCCACCCGGTCGCGCAGCGGCTGGAACGCGGCGGCGTGCAGCGGCGGGTCCATCACGTACAGCGGCAGTCCACCGCCGGCCCGCAGCCGCTGCGTCAACCACTCGGTGCGCCGCTCGTGCAGGGTCACCATCCAGAAGTCGGTGTCCACGTAGCAGGAGATCTCGTACCACTCGCCGGCCTCGTCCAGCTCGGCCAGGATCTCCCGCAGCCGCTCGGCCGGGGTACGGACGAACGACATCGTCACCACCCCCCGCTGCTCGGCGGTGAAGTACTCCGTCTCGATCCGGGACAGCCGGGCGGTCATCCGGACCGCCTCGGCGAAGTCCAGCGCGCCGCTGAACACGGCGGCGGCCTTGCCACCGAAGCTGGGCCCGGCGATCAGGTCCGGACGCAGGTCCATGGTCCGCTCCGCCCAGCGGGCCAGCGCCACGCAGTTGACCAGGAAGGCGACCTGGGCGTACTCGGAGTAGTCGCTGTCGCTGTCCCGGTAGCTGGCGAACAGGTCGTACTCCAGGGCGTCGCTGGCGGCGGCGAGCAGTTCGCGGGCGTCCCGGTCGATGAGCATGAACTTCGCGACGTCGGCGAAGTCGCACGGACCCATCCCGGGAAAGACGATGGCGCTTGTCATCTGGGGCGTCCTTGTCGTCGGGGCAGACCGGCGCGGGCGCGGTCGGCGGGGGAGCCGGGCGGTGGGGTCACCGGGGGAGCTTGGCGAGGGCCTGCTCGATGCGGACCAGCGCGTCGGCGACGTGCGGCACGGCCAGCGGGTCGGCGGCGGTCTGGGTCTGCCGCTGCTGCTCGGGGGTGTCGCCGTAGAGCATGCTGGTCGCGGCGCGGAAGCGCAGCGCCTCCGGCCGGTCGCCGAAGTGGTGGCCGGAGAGCACCGCGACGCCCAGCTCCTCCAGCAGGTAGTGCTGCAACGTGGCACCGTCGGTGACGCCCTGCTCGGCCAGCGGTTCGCGCAGCGGCGCGAAGTCCGGGTAGACGTAGAACGCGCCGGTCGGCGGCCGGCAGGTGGCGCCCGCGTCCACCATGATCCGGTGCACCGCGCCGGCCACCGCGCCGTGCAGCGCGGCGTCCTCGGTCAGCCGCTCGCGGATCTCCGGCGGCTCGGCGAAGGCGTACCGGGCCACCGACTGCATCGGTCCGGCCAGGGTGGACCAGATCTCGCTGGCCACCGCGGCGACGTCGGCGCGGATCCGCCCGCCCCACCCGCCGACCGGGAACCGGGCGGCCCCGATCCGCCAGCCGCCGAGGGCCAGGTTCTTGCTCAACCCGGTGATCACCACGGTCCGCCGGGGAGCGATCTCGGCCGGGGAGAGCAGGTCGGTCCCCGGGGTGTGCAGGATGTCCCGGTAGATCTCGTCCGAGACGATCAGCAGGTCCTCCTCCTCGGCGATCGCGCACAGCTCCCGGACCAGCTCGTCCGGGGCGTGCGTGCCGGTCGGGTTGTCCGGCGAGGTGAGCACCAGGATGCGCGGGTCGTGACCGAGCACCCGGGCGGCGTGGATCGTCTCCCGCAGCGCCGTCGGGTCGGGCACCCCACCGCAGGAGTCCGGGATCGGCACCCCCAGCACGGTCTTGCCGGCCAACCGGGCCTGCGGGGCGTAGGTCACCCAGCTCGGGGCGGCGACCAGGGTGTCCCCGCCGACCACCAACTGCAGGGCCATCAGCAGCGGCTTGCTGCCCGGCGCGATGATCACCTGGTCAGCCTCGGTGGGCAGCCGACGGCGGGAGAAGTACCCGGCCACCGCGTCGCGGGTGGCCGGGTCACCGACCACCGGCCCGTACGCGTTGCGGTCGGCGCCCTCGGTCAGCGCCCGCGCCAGCGGCGGGAACACCGGCAGGCGGGACTCGCCGAAGCCCAGGTGCACGATGGACTCGCCGGCGGCGATCCGCTGCGCGACCAACTGGTCGAGCGCGAGGTTGGGCGAGATCTTCCGGCCGGCCATGGCCAGCTCCCTTCGGGGTGGGTACGTGTTCAGGCGGTGACGGCCACGCCGGGGCGGGCCGTGCTGGGGCTGACCGCGGCGAGGATGTCCGCCGGGGCGCTCGGATCGAGTTCCAGGTCGCTCAGCCAGGCCGCGTCGGCCGACCAGCGGGCCCGGAACGGTCGGCCGACCAGCCGCCGGTCGCGGGCCTGGATCAACCGGAGCTGGAAGAAGTCGCCGTCCGGGGTCCGCTCGACGCCGTCGACGAGCACCTTGCCGGGGGTCGCCGACATGACCGGCCCGCGCACCGTCCGGGCCAGGCCGGGCAGATCCTGGTACGCGGTGCGGAAGATGTCGGCGGCCCGGGTCAGCGGCACCTGGAAGTAGTCCCGGGGACCGGTGTCCCGCTCGACGAACATGTAGTAGGGCACCGCACCGACGGCCAGCTCGGCACGCCACATCTCGCTCCAGGCGCGGGCGTCGTCGTTGACGTACCGGATCAGCGGGGCCTGGCAGTAGACCACCGCCCCGGTCGACCGGATCCGGGCGATGGCCCGGGTGGCGACCTCGGTGGCCAGTTCCCGGGGGTGGCTGAAGTGCGCCATCACCGCGACGTTGCGGCCGGACGCGACCACCTGCGCGAACAGCCGCAGCAGGTCGTCGGCGTCGCTGTCGGAGACGAACCGGTACGGCCAGTAGGCGACCGCCTTGGTGCCGAACCGGATGGTGCGGACGGTGTCCACCTTCAGCAGCGGCTCCACGTGGCTGCGCAGCCGCTCCGTCGACATGATCATCGGATCGCCCCCGGTGACCAGCACGTCGGTCACCGCCGGGTGCCGGTGCAGGTAGGTCACCAACTGCTCCGGGCCGGGCGCGGCGAACCGCAGGTCGGCGTCCCCGACGAACTGCGCCCATCGGAAGCAGTAGGTGCAGTACGCGTGGCAGGTCTGCCCCTGCTGCGGGAAGTAGAGCACCGTCTCCCGGTACTTGTGCTGCATGCCCGGCAGCTCCTGGCCGTCCAGGCTCGGCACGTTGTGCTGCTGCTGCCCGGACGGGTGCGGGTTGAGCCCGGCCCGGATCCGGGCCACCTCACCGCGCAGCCCCTTGCGGTCGCCGGCGCGCAGCAGGTCGCCGACGATCCGCTCGTCGGCGGCGGCGAGCATGCCGTGCTGCGGGAACACCAACCGGAAGATCGGGTCGTCCGGGATGCGGTCCCAGTCGATCAGGTGCGACAGGACGTATTCGTTGACCCGGAACGGCAGCACCTGGGAAATGGTGCGGATCGCGTGCAGATTGTCGGCCGACAATCCGTACCGGGTCCCCAGCTCATCGATGTGGTGCGGCCCGAAGGAGTGGAACCGCCCCGGATCGGCGGTCGTGGAAACGAGCAGGGACATCAACCATCCTCCATGGGGGGTTGCGCCCACCGACGTGGCGTGACTCGATCACCGGTGCGCGCCCGCGAGAATCGCTCGACGGTCAACAGCGCGTTGTCTCGTCCACACGCTAGTGGTGGGCCGTCGACCCGAACCCCTAACGACACCCCAGAGCCGCCCCTTAGCGGGCCCGGTAGGGGGAGGCTAGGGGCGTCGCGGGGGTGTAGGTGGATTTCCTTTCCTGATTACGTATCCCTCGCCTGGTCCGGCCGGCGCCCGGCGTGTCGCCCGGATACGCCGTACCGCGCCGAGCGGCCGAACTGACATCGACGCCAGCGCCGGATCACGTGCGCCCGGTGCGACTTGAGGGAGTGTCCCGTGACGATCGATCAGGAGATCCGCAAGTATCCGTTCAGCGAGTCGCCCGGGATCGACATCGACCCGACGTACGGGTTGCTGCGCAGCACCGAGCCGCTGGCCCGGGTGCAGTTGCCGTACGGCGAGGTGTCCTGGCTCGCCACCCGGTACGAGGACGTCAAGACCGTGCTGACCGACCCGAGGTTCAGCCGGGCCGCGGCGCAGGGCCAGGACCAACCCCGGCTGCGCGAGGAGATGACCTACGAGGGCATCATCGGCCTCGACCCGCCGGACCACACCCGGCTGCGCAAGCTGGCCGGCAAGGCGCTTACCGCCCGCCGGGTCAACGGGATTCGCGAGGACGCGCAGCGGATCGCCAACGAGTACGTCGACGACATGATCGCCAAGGGCTCCCCCGGCGACCTGGTGGAGATGTTCGCGCTGCCCTTCCCGATCACGGTGATCTGCGAACTGCTCGGGGTGCCGTTCGAGGACCGGGCCCAGTTCCGGATCTGGACCGAGGGGCTGACCAGCACCAGCGAGCAGCTCATGAGCTACGTGGAGCAGCTCTTCGGCTACATGGGCAACCTGGTCGCCCAGCGCCGTGAGCAGCCCACCGACGACCTGCTCGGCGCGTTGGTCAAGGCCCGCGACGAGGGTGACCGGCTGACCGAGCAGGAACTGCTCTCCATCGCCGGGGTCGGGCTGCTGCTCACCGGGGTCGAGACGGTCTCCACGCACATCCCCAACTTCGTCTACGCGCTGCTGACCAGGCCGGAGCTGATGGCGCAGCTGCGCGCCGACCGGAGCCTGGTGCCGGCGGCCGTGGAGGAACTGCTGCGGATGATCCCGCTCAACCCGGCCGCGATGTTCCCCCGCTACGCGGTGGAGGACGTGGAGCTGAGCGGGATCACCGTCCGCGCCGGGGAGCCGGTGCTGGTCTCCCTGCCCGGGGCCAACCGGGACCCGGAGATCTTCGACGACCCGGAGGCCTTCGACTTCACCCGCGAGCAGAACCCGCACGTCGCGTTCGGTCACGGCCCGCACCACTGCCTCGGCGCGCAGCTCGCCCGGATGGAGCTCCAGGTGGCTCTGCACACCATCCTGGACCGGTTCCCCGAGCTGAGCCTGGCCGACGGCGACGCGGGCGTGGCGTGGAAGTCCGGCCTGCTGGTCCGGGGCCCGAACAAGCTGCTGGTGTCCTGGTGAGCGCGGTGGACACCGGTTGGACGGTCACCGTCGACCGGGAGGCCTGCATCGGCACCGGGGTCTGCGCCGGCGCGGCCCCCCGCCAGATCGAGATCCGGGACGGCAAGGCCTCCGCCCTGGCCCCCCGGACCTCGCCCGACGAGGCGGTCATCGACGCCGCCGACATGTGCCCGATGTCCGCGATCACGGTCCGCGACGCCGCCTCCGGCGCGCTGCTCGCGCCCGAGGAGTGAACCACCGCCCCGACCGGTGACCCCACCGGTCGCCGCGAGGCCGCCGCGACCGGTCCCCCCTACCGGTCGCGGCGGCCTTGCCGTGATCGGGCGCCGCAAGCCGACACACCGAGCCGGGCGTCGAACCCGGAGACCTAGTGGAGCGTGCCATGAGCGAGTCCGTGAACCCCACCGGTGCCGAGCCCGACGCGCTGTCGGCACTGCGGCGGCGGCTGGACGGCCGCACGGCCGACGAGCAGGACCGGGCGCTCACCGCCCTGGTCCGGGAGCAGGCCCGCGACGTGCTGCGGACCGTGCTGCCGGACGGCCCGGACGCCGTCGAACCGGGCCGGCCCTTCCGCGACCTGGGCTTCGACTCGCTCGCCGCGGTCGAGCTGCACCGCCGGCTCACCGCCGCCACCGGCCTGGACCTGCCGGTCACGCTGGTCTTCGACCATCCGACGCCGCAGGCGGTCGGGCGGCTGCTGCGCACCCTGCTCGGCGGGGATGCCGCGCCCGCCCCGGCCGCCGCGCCGCTGCGCCGGGCCGACGACGACGAGCCGATCGCCGTGGTCGGTATCGGCTGCCGATACCCCGGGCACAGCGCCTCCGCCGACGACCTGTGGCGGCTGGTCTTCGAGGGCCGGCACGTCATCTCGGACTTCCCGACCGACCGGGGCTGGGACACCGACGGCCTCTTCGACCCGGACCCGGGCAAGCCGGGCAAGACCTACGTCCGCCAGGGCGGCTTCCTGGAGGGGGCGGCCGAGTTCGACGCGGACTTCTTCGGCATCAGCCCGCGCGAGGCGATGACGATGGACCCGCAGCAGCGGCTGGTGCTGGAGACCGCCTGGGAGGCGTTGGAGGACGCCGGCATCGACTCGGCGTCGCTGCGCGGCAGCCAGACCGGCGTCTTCATCGGCGCCGAGCCGCAGGAGTACGGCCCCCGGCTGCACGAGGCCCCGGAGGGTCTGGACGGCTACCTGCTCACCGGCAACGCGCCGAGCGTGGTGTCCGGCCGGCTCGCCTACACCTTCGGTTTCGAGGGTCCCACCCTGACCGTGGACACCGCCTGCTCGGGTTCCCTGGTCGCCCTGCACCTGGCCTGCCAGGCGGTCCAGCGCGGGGAGTGCACGACCGCGCTCGCCGGTGGGGTCGCGGTGATGGTGCACCCGGGCGCGTTCACCGCGTTCAGCCGGCAGCGGGGCCTCGCCCCGGACGGGCTGTGCAAGCCGTTCGCGGCGGCGGCCGACGGCACCGGCTGGGCCGAGGGCGTGGGCATCCTGGTGCTGGAGCGCCTCTCCGACGCCCGGCGCAACGGCCACCGGGTTCTCGGGGTGATCCGTGGGTCGGCGATCAACCAGGACGGCGCGTCCAACGGGTTGACCGCCCCGAACGGGCCGTCCCAGCAGCGGGTGATCCTGTCCGCCCTGGCCTCGGCCGGGCTGGCCGCCACCGACGTGGACATGGTCGAGGCGCACGGCACCGGCACCCGGCTCGGCGACCCGATCGAGGCGCAGGCGATCATCGCCACCTACGGCCGGGAACGCCCCGCCGACCGGCCGCTCTGGCTCGGCTCGCTGAAGTCCAACATCGGTCACTCGCAGGCCGCCGCCGGGGTGGCCGGGGTGATCAAGGTGCTGATGGCGATGAAGCACCGGGTGCTGCCGCGTACCCTGCACGTCGACGCGCCCACCCCCAACGTCGACTGGTCCGCCGGCACCGTCGCCCTGCTCACCGAGGCCCGCGAGTGGGCCGACCCGGGCCGGCCGCGCCGTGCCGGGGTCTCCTCGTTCGGGGTCAGCGGCACCAACGCGCACGTCATCGTCGAGGAGCCCCCGGCGGTCGACGACGAGGCGGTGCCCGAGGTGCCGCAGCTGCCCGGCGAGGTGCTGCCGGTGGTGTTCTCCGCCCGGGACGGGGCGGCGCTGCGGGACCAGGCCGCCGCGCTGCTCGCCACCGTGGACACCGGCGCGGACGCCCCGGAGCTGCGCGACGTCGCCTACTCGCTGGCGACCACCCGTACCGCGTTGGAGCACCGGGCGGTGCTGGTGGCCCGGGACCGGGCCGGCGTCGTGCGGGACCTGGCCACCCTCGCCGACGGCGGCACCGTGCCCGGCGTGGCCCTGGGCCAGGTCACCGGCGGTGGGCTCGGGTTCCTCTTCACCGGCCAGGGCAGCCAGCGGCTCGGTGCCGGCCGGCAGTTGTACGGCAGCCACCCCGTCTACGCCGCCGCCTTCGACGCCGCCTGCGGCTGGTTGGACCTGCAACTGGACGTGCCGCTCGCCGACGTCCTGTTCGCCGGGCCCGGCACCGCCGAGGCGGCCCTGCTCGACCAGACCGCCTACACCCAGTGCGCGCTGTTCGCCGTGGAGGTGGCCCAGTTCCGGCTGCTGGAATCCTGGGGGGTCCGGCCCGACCTGCTCGCCGGGCACTCGATCGGTGAGCTGGCCGCCGCCCACGTCGCCGGGGTGCTCTCCCTGGAGGACGCGGCGCTCCTGGTCGCCGCGCGCGGCCGGCTCATGCAGCAGCTTCCCGCCGAGGGCGTGATGGTCTCGGTGCAGGCCACCGAGGAGCAGGTCCGCCCGTTGCTCGTCGGCCGCGAGGCGCAGGTGGGCCTGGCGGCGGTGAACGGTCCGACCTCGGTGGTGGTCTCCGGTGCCGAGGACGCTGTGCAGGAGGTGGTCGCCGCCCTCGCCGCCGCCGGGCACAAGACGAAGCGGCTGAAGGTCAGCCACGCCTTCCACTCGCCGCTGATGACGCCGATGCTCGCCGAGTTCGGCCGGCTCGCCCACGTGCTCAGCTACCGTCCGCCGACCATCCCGGTCGTCTCCACGGTCACCGGTCGGCCGGTGCTCTCCGGTGAGCTCTGCGATCCCGAGTACTGGGTGCGGCACGTCCGCGACAGCGTCCGGTTCGCCGACGCGGTCCGGGTGATGGCCGACGAGGGGGTCGGCACCTTCCTCGAACTCGGGCCGACCGGTGTGCTCTCCGCGATGGGTCCGGCCTGCCTGGCCGAGGACGCCGACGCGGTCTTCACCCCGCTGCTGCGCGCCGACCAGGACGAGGAGACCGACGTCGTGGCCGCCGTCGCCCGCGCCCACGTGCGGGGGGTGCAGGTGGACTGGGCCGCGTTCTTCTCCGGGCGCGGCGCGCGCCGGGTGGCGCTGCCCACGTACCCGTTCCAGCGTCGCCGGTTCTGGATGGAATCCGGTGGGGGCAGCGCCGACGCGACCGGCTTCGGCCAGCTCGCCGCCGGGCACCCGCTGGTCGGTGCGGTCGTCGGCCTGGCCGGCGGCGACGGGGTGGTGCTCACCGGCCGGGTGTCGCTG
This sequence comes from Micromonospora sp. NBC_00421, assembly GCF_036017915.1. Lineage (NCBI taxonomy): Bacteria > Bacillati > Actinomycetota > Actinomycetes > Micromonosporales > Micromonosporaceae > Micromonospora > Micromonospora sp. NBC_00421. The sequence goes on along the minus strand of NZ_CP107929.1, from coordinate 3,684,787 downwards.
CGTAGTCACCCGTGGCTGGCCGACCACACCATCTCCGGGGTGGCGCTGCTGCCCGGCACCGCCTTCGTCGAGCTGGCGGTCCGCGCCGGCGACCAGGTCGGCTGCTCGACAGTGGAGGAGCTGACCCTGGAGGCCCCGCTGGCGCTCGACGAGCGCGGCGTCGCCCTCCAGGTGGTCGTCGGCGCCGCCGACCCGGCCGGCCGCTACCCGGTGGCCGTCTACTCGCGCCCCGACGGGTCCGACCCGGACGATCAGCTCTGGACCCGGCACGTCAGCGGCTTCCTCGCCCCGGAGGCCGCCGACGCCGGGCAGCCGCTCACCCAGTGGCCGCCGCGCGACGCCCGCCCGGTCGACCTGGCCGGCGTCTACCCCGAACTGGCCGCGCAGGGTTACGGCTACGGCCCGGTCTTCCAGGGCCTCAAGGCCGTCTGGCGGCGCGGCCAGGAGGTGTACGCCGAGGTCGCGCTCCCCGCCGACAGCCGGGCCGACGCCGCCCGCTTCGGCCTGCACCCGGCGGTGCTGGACGCCGCCCTGCACGCCATCGACGCGGCCCGTCGGGGCGAACCCGCCGACGACGAGGTGCGCATCCCGTTCGCCTGGAACGACGTCACCCTGCACGCGGCCGGTGCCGCCGAGGTGCGGGTGCGGATCGCCCCCGCCGCCGGGGACAGCGTGTCGGTGACCCTCGCCGACGCCACCGGCGCACCTGTCGCCTCGGTGCGGTCGTTCGTCTCCCGACCGGTCTCCACCGCCCAGCTCACCGCCGCCCGGGGTGGTTACCACGAGCGGTTGTTCCGGTTGGAGTGGACGAAGCTCGGCCACCGGCCCGCCCCGGCGGGCACCCCGCGCTGGGTGGTGCTCGGCGACGAGCGGATCGGCGCGGCCACCCGGCACGCCGACCCGGCCGCGCTGGGTGCGGCGATCGACGCCGGCGCGACCGCCCCCGAGTGGGCGTTCGTCGGCGTCGCCACCGGTGACGTCCGGGCCGCCACCGCCGACGCGCTGGCGCTGCTGCAGCAGTGGCTGGCCGACGCGCGGCTGGCCGGCACCCGGCTGGTCTTCGTCAGCCGGGCCGACGACCTCGCCACCGAGGCGGTCTGGGGCCTGGTCCGGGCCGCGCAGACGGAGAACCCGGACCGGTTCGTCACCGTCCGGCTCACCGACGCCCCGACGCCGCTGCTGGCCGCCGCGTTGGCCACCGGGGAACCGGAGCTGCGGCTGCGCGACGGCGAGATCAGTGCGCCCCGCCTCGCCCGGGTCGCCACCACCCCGACCGCCACCGCCGTCGTCCCGGCGAGCGCCGACGCCGGCACGGCGGCCGGCACCACCACCGGCGTGAGCGACACCACCACCAGCGCCGCCGGCAGCCGTTGGCCGACCGACGGCACGGTGCTTGTCACAGGCGGCACCGGCGGGCTCGGGGCGCACGTGGCCCGGCACCTGGCCGGCAACCACGGCGTACGCCAGCTGTTGTTGACCAGCCGCAGTGGCCCGGCGGCGGCCGGCGTGCCGGCGCTGCGCGCGGAGCTGGAAGCGGCCGGCGCGAGTGTCGAGGTGGCCGCCTGCGACGCCGCCGACGCCGACGCGCTGGCCGCGCTGCTCGCCGGTATCCCGGCCGACCGGCCGCTGCGGGCGGTGGTGCATGCCGCCGGCATCGTCGACGACGCGACGATCGGTTCGCTCACCCCGGACCGGCTCGACGCGGTGCTGCAGGCCAAGCTGGACGGCGCGGTCAACCTCGACGCGCTGACCCGCGACGCCGACCTGACCGCGTTCGTGCTCTTCTCCTCGCTGGCCAGCCTGCTCGACTGCGCCGGCCAGGGCAACTACGCCGCCGCGAACGCCACCCTGAACGCGCTGGCCGTCGCCCGCCGGGCCGCCGGCCGGCCCGCCGTCGCGCTCACCTGGGGGCTGTGGACCGGCGACAGCGGGATGGGCGGCAAGCTGGACGCCGCCGCGCTGCACCGGATCGAGCGCTCCGGCATGCCCGGCCTCACCCCGGCGGAGAACCTGGCCCTGCTCGACGCGGCGCTCGGCGTCGACGAGCCGGTGCTCGCCCCGATCCGGGTCGACCTGGCCGCGCTGCGCGCCCGGCCGGACGGCGTGCCGGCGCTGCTGCGTGGCCTGGTGCCGCTGCCGGCGCGGCGCAGCGCCCAGGCGGCCGGCCCGGCGGACGCCATGCAGGGGCTGGCCCGGCAGTTCGCCGCGTTCAGCCCGGCCGAACGGGACCGGTTCACCCTCGACCTGGTCCGCGAGCACGTCGCCGCCGTGCTCGGGCACGACGGCGCGGACGCGATCGAGCCGCGCCGGGCCTTCAACGAGCTGGGCTTCGACTCGCTGGCTGCGGTCGAGCTGCGCAACCGGCTCAAGGCGGCCACCGGGCTGCGGTTGCCGGCGACCCTGGCGTTCGACTACCCGACCCCGGCGGCGCTCGCCGAGTTCGTGGTCTCCACCGTGCTGGGCACCGGCGCGGCCGTGACGGTGCCGGAGCTCGCGTCGGCATCCTTCACCCAGGAGCCGATCGCGATCGTCTCGATGAGCTGCCGTTTCCCCGGCGGGGTGGCCACCCCGGAGCAGCTCTGGGAACTGCTCGACAGTGGCACCGACGCGGTCTCCCCGTTCCCCGCCGACCGGGGCTGGGACCTGGTCGGCATGTACGACCCGGAGCCCGGCAAGCCCGGTAAGACGTACTCGATGGAGGGTGGTTTCCTCTACGACGCCGCCGACTTCGACGCGGACTTCTTCGGGATCAGCCCGCGTGAGGCGGTCGCGATGGACCCGCAGCAGCGGCTGATGCTGGAGACCTCGTGGGAGGTGCTGGAGCGGGCCGGGATCGACCCGACCTCGCTCAAGGGCAGCCCGACCGGCGTCTTCGCGGGCGTCATGTACCACGACTACGCGCTGCGGCTGCACCAGGTGCCCGACGACCTGGCCGGCTACCTGGGCAACGGCAGCCTGGCCAGCATCGTCTCCGGCCGGGTGGCCTACACCCTGGGGTTGGAGGGGCCGGCGGTGTCGATCGACACGGCGTGCTCGTCGTCGTTGGTGGCGATCCACCTGGCGGTGCAGGCCCTGCGGGCCGGGGAGTGCTCCCTGGCGCTGGCCGGTGGCGTCACCGTGATGTCCACGCCGGACACGTTCCTCGACTTCAGCCTCCAGCGTGGCCTGGCGAAGGACGGCCGGTCGAAGTCCTTCGCCGCCGGCGCCGACGGCACCGGCTGGGGCGAGGGTGCGGGCATGCTGCTGCTGGAGCGTCTCTCCGACGCCGAACGCCACGGCCACCACGTGCTTGCGGTGATCCGGGGTTCGGCGATCAACCAGGATGGTGCGTCCAATGGTTTGACCGCGCCGAACGGTCCGTCGCAGCAGCGGGTGATCCGGCAGGCTCTTGCCTCCGCGGGTGGGATTCCGGCGACGGAGGTGGACGTGGTGGAGGCGCATGGCACCGGTACGGCGCTGGGTGACCCGATCGAGGCGCAGGCGTTGTTGGCGACCTATGGGCAGGATCGTTCCGGTGGCCAGCCGCTCTGGCTTGGGTCGATCAAGTCGAACATCGGGCATACCCAGGGTGCGGCGGGTGTGGCGGGTGTGATCAAGATGGTGTTGGCGATGCGTAACGATCTGTTGCCGCGGACGTTGCACGCCGAGGAGCCGTCGCCGCAGATCGACTGGTCGGCGGGGGAGGTGCGGCTGCTCGCCGAGGCGCAGCGGTGGCCGGTGGTGGACCGGCCGCGTCGGGCGGGGGTGTCGTCGTTCGGCATCAGCGGCACCAACGCCCACGTCATCCTCGAACAGGCACCCCCGGTGGAGGAGCCCCCGCCGGCCGAGGTCGCCGCGACCGTCGTCCCGACGGTGCTGCCGTGGTTGCTGTCCGCACGGTCGGTGGAGGCGTTGCGGGCGCAGGCCGACCGGGTCGCCGGCACGGACGCGGACCTGGACGTGGCCTACTCGTTGGCCGTGACGCGGGCCGCGTTGGAGCGGCGGGCGGTCGTGGTGGCCGCGGCCGGCGAGGACGCGCTCCGCGCCCTGCGGTGTGTGGCGGAGGGGACCGACTCGACCGACGTGGTGTACGGGTCACCGTCCGCCGGGAAGCTGGCCGTGCTGTTCACCGGCCAGGGCGCGCAGCGGCGGGGGATGGGCCGTGAGCTGGCGGCGGCGTACCCGGCGTTCGCGGAAGCCTTCGACCAGGTCTGCGCGGAGTTGGACGCGAAGCTCGACCGGCCGTTGCGGGAGGTGCTGTACGCCGAGCCCGACACCGCCGACGCCGCGCTGGTGGACCAGACCGTCTACAGCCAGGCGGCGTTGTTCGCCGTCGAGGTGGCGCTGTTCCGGTTGCTGGAGTCGTGGGGGGTCCGGCCCGACATGGTGGCCGGGCACTCGATCGGCGAGGTGACGGCCGCCCACGTGGCCGGGGTGTTGTCGCTGGCCGACGCGGCGACCCTGGTCACGGCGCGTGGCCGGTTGATGCAGTCGATGCGGCAGGACGGCGCGATGGTCGCCGTCGAGGCGTCCGAGGCGGAGGTACGGGCGGCGCTGGCCGGCCTGGAGGCGCAGGCGGGCATCGCGGCGGTCAACGGTCCCCGTGCCGTGGTCGTCTCCGGCGATGCCGACGTGGTGGAGTCGGTCGCGGCGGGCCTGCGGGAGCAGGGTCGGCGGACGAAGCGGTTGCGGGTGAGTCACGCGTTCCACTCGCCGCACATGGGGCCGATGCTGGCGGAGTTCCACGAGATCCTCACCGGGCTGGTCTTCGACAGGCCGCAGCTGCCCGTGGTGTCCAACGTGACAGGCGCGGTGGCGGATCCGGAGGAGTTGCGGGACCCGGGTTACTGGGTGCGGCACGTCCGGGAGGCGGTGCGGTTCGGCGACGGGGTGGCCGCCCTGGAGGCCGCCGGGGTCACCACCTTCCTGGAGGTCGGCCCGGACGCGGTGCTCACGGCGATGGGCCGGGACTGCGTGACCGACGAGGACGCGGTGGCCCTGGTGCCGGTCCTGCGGGCCGGCCGGGACGAGCCGACGACCCTGCTGACCGCCCTGGCGACCCTGCACACCCGGGGTGTCACGGTGGACTGGCGGGCCTGGTTCGCGCCCACCGGCGCCCGCAGCACCGCCCTGCCCACCTATCCCTTCCAGCGCCGCCGCTACTGGATCCACGCCACCACCGCGGCGACCGACGTGGCGTCGGTGGGCCTCGGGGCGGCGGGTCACCCGCTGTGGGGCGCGTCGGTGCCGATGGCCGAGTCGGGGGAGGTGCTGTTCACCGGCCGTTTCTCCGTGGACACCCACCCGTGGCTGGCCGACCACGCGGTCTCCGGCACCGTGCTGCTGCCCGGTACCGGCTTCGTCGAGCTCGTGCTGCACGCCGGTGGACACGTGGGCCTCGGGCACCTCGAGGAGCTGACCCTGCACGCCCCGCTGCTGCTGACCGAGCGCGACGCGGTGCAGGTCCAGCTGCTGATGACGGCCGGTGACGAGTCGGGCCGGCGTACCGTCACCGTGCACTCGCGTCCCGAGTACGCCGACCCGGACCTGCCGTGGACCCGGCACGCCACCGCCGTGCTCGCCGACACGCCTGCCGATCCCACCTTCGACCTGACCGCCTGGCCGCCGCCGGGCGCGGTGCCCGTGCCGGTGGAAGGGCTCTACGACGACCTGGTGGCGCAGGGGTACGAGTACGGTCCGGTCTTCCAGGGCGTACAGGCCGTCTGGCGGGCCGGCGAGACGGTGTACGCGGAGGTGTCGCTGCCGTCGGAGGCGCACGCCGACGCGGCGCGGTTCGGGCTGCACCCGGCGCTGCTCGACGCCGCGCTGCACGCGGTGGGGATCGGCGAGGAGGTGCCGGCGGACCGGCCGCCGTCGGTGCCGTTCGCCTGGACCGACGTGACGCTGCACGCCGCCGGTGCGACCGCGCTGCGGGTCCGGGTCACTCCGGCGGGCGCGGAGGCGGTGGCCCTGCACCTGGCCGACCCGACGGGTGCGCCGGTGGCAGAGGTCGGTGCGTTGGTGTCCCGGCCGGTGCAGCTCGCCCCGGCGGGCGGCACCGACGGCAACCTCTACCGGGTCGACTGGATCCCGGTGCCGGTGGCCGCCGCCCCGGCCACCTCCTGGGCCTACCTGGAGGATCTCGCGGACGAGGCGCCGGAACTTGTCCTCACCCGCCTCACCGACCTGTCGACCACCCCGGACGCAGCGGTCCCCGCCGACGTCGAGTCGGCCTCGCGGGCCACCGCCGCTGCGGTGCTCGGGCTGCTCCAACGCTGGCTGGCCGACCCCCGGTCGACCGAATCCCGGCTGGTGGTGCTGACCAGTGGCGCGGCCGACGGGGTCACCGACCTGGTCCAGGCCCCGGTCTGGGGTCTGGTCCGGGCCGCGCAGGCGGAGAACCCCGGCCAGTTCGTGCTCGTCGACGCCGCCCCGGAGACGCCTGTCGACGACGTCGTCGCGGCGGTCGACACCGGCGAGCCGGAGCTGTCGCTGCGCGACGGGCAGGTACGCGTGCCACGGCTGGCCCGCGCCGCCACCGGCGACACCCCGTGGCGGGCGGCGGGCACGACCCTGGTGACCGGCGGCACGGGCATGCTGGGCGCGCTGGTCGCCCGGCACCTGGTCACCACGCACGGGATCCGTGACCTGGTGCTGGTCTCCCGCCGTGGGCCGGCCGCCCCGGGCGCCGGGGAGTTGCGCGAGGAACTGGCCGGTCTCGGCGCCGCCGTGGAGATCGTCGCGTGTGACCTGGCCGACCGGGATGCCGTCGCCGCCCTGCTGGACGGGATCCCCGGATTGACGACTGTGGTGCACACCACAGGTGTCCTCGACGACGGGTTGACGACCTCGCTGACCACTGCGCAGCTCGACGGCGTGTGGCGGGCGAAGGCCACCCCCGCCTGGCACCTGCACGAGTTGACCCGGGACCGGGACCTGTCGGCGTTCGTGCTGTTCTCCTCGGCCGCCGGTTGTGTGGACGGCTCCGGGCAGGGCAACTACGCCGCGGCGAACGTGTTCCTCGATGCCCTGGCCGAGCACCGGCGTGGGCTGGGCCTCCCGGCGACCTCGCTGGCGTGGGGGCTGTGGGCCGAGCGCAGCGGGATGACCGCGCACCTCGGTGAGGCCGACCTGGCCCGGATGGCCCGTTCCGGCATCCTGCCGATCAGCTCCGACCAGGGCCTGGCGTCGCTGGACGCGACGGTCGCCACCGGGGAGCCGACGTTCGTGCCGATCCGGCTGGACACCGCCGCGCTGCGCGCCCAGGGTCAACAGCTGCCTGCCCTGTTCCGGGGCCTGGTCCGGCTGCCGGCCCGGCGGGCCGCCGAGGCGGGGCCGACGCCGGTCGGCGGGTCCGCGCTGCAACGGAGACTGACCGGTCTGCCCGACGCCGAGCAGCGGCGTCTGCTGCTCGACCTGGTCCGGGTCGACGTGGCTGCGGTCCTCGGCCACGACAGCCCCGCCGGCGTGGAACCCGGCCGGGCGTTCCGGGAGATCGGCTTCGATTCGCTGGCCGCCGTGGAGCTGCGCAACCGGCTCAACACCGCCACCGGGCTGCGGCTGCCGGCCAGCCTGGTGTTCGACTACCCGAACCCGACCGCGCTCGCCGACTACCTGCACACCCGGCTGGTCGGCGCGGCCACCCCGGCCGCTCCCACCGTCGCCACGGTGATCGCCGACGACGAGCCCGTCGCCATCGTCGCGATGAGCTGCCGCTACCCCGGTGGCGTACGCACCCCCGAGGAGCTGTGGCAGTTGCTCGTCGAGGGCGACGACGCCATCACCCCGTTCCCCACCGACCGGGGCTGGGACCTCGACAACCTCTACGACCCGGAGCCCGGCAAGCCCGGCAAGACGTACTCGATGGAGGCCGGTTTCCTCTACGACGCGGCCGACTTCGACCCCGACTTCTTCGGGATCAGCCCGCGTGAGGCGGTCGCGATGGACCCGCAGCAGCGGCTGCTGCTGGAGACCTCGTGGGAGGTGCTGGAGCGGGCCGGCATCGACCCCACCTCGCTGCGCGGCAGCCTCACCGGCGTCTTCGCCGGCGTGATGTACCACGACTACGCCAGCCGGTTGCCGACGGTCCCCGAGGACCTGGTGGGTTACCTGGGCAACGGCAGCATGGCCAGCGTGGCCTCGGGCCGGATCTCGTACACCCTGGGGTTGGAGGGGCCGGCGGTGTCGATCGACACGGCGTGCTCGTCGTCGTTGGTGGCGATCCACCTGGCGGTGCAGGCCCTGCGGGCCGGGGAGTGCTCCCTGGCGCTGGCCGGCGGTGTCACCGTGATGTCCGCCCCGGACACGTTCGTCGAGTTCAGCCTCCAGCGCGGCCTCGCCGCCGACAGCCGGGTCAAGTCCTTCGCGGCCGGCGCCGACGGCACCGTGATGTCCGAGGGCGTCGGCATGCTGCTGCTGGAGCGTCTCTCCGACGCCCGGGCCAACGGCCACCACGTGCTTGCGGTGATCCGGGGTTCGGCGATCAACCAGGATGGTGCGTCCAATGGTTTGACCGCGCCGAACGGTCCGTCGCAGCAGCGGGTGATCCGGCAGGCTCTTGCCTCCGCGGGTGGGATTCCGGCGACGGAGGTGGACGTGGTGGAGGCGCATGGCACCGGTACGGCGCTGGGTGACCCGATCGAGGCGCAGGCGTTGTTGGCGACCTATGGGCAGGATCGTTCCGGTGGCCAGCCGCTCTGGCTTGGGTCGATCAAGTCGAACATCGGGCATACCCAGGGTGCGGCGGGTGTGGCGGGTGTGATCAAGATGGTGTTGGCGATGCGTAACGATCTGTTGCCGCGGACGTTGCACGCCGAGGAGCCGTCGCCGCAGATCGACTGGTCGGCGGGGGAGGTGCGGCTGCTCGCCGAGGCGCAGCGGTGGCCGGTGGTGGACCGGCCGCGTCGGGCGGGGGTGTCGTCGTTCGGCATCAGCGGCACCAACGCCCACGTCATCCTCGAACAGGCACCCCCGGTCGAGCAGTCGCCGGCCGACGCCCCCGAGCCGGAGATCCTGCCCTGGGTGCTGTCGGCCCGTACCGACCAGGCGCTGCGGGAGCAGGCCGCCCGGGTGGCCGCCGTCGCCGGCAGCGACACCGCACGGGCCGGTGACCTCGCGTACGCGCTGGCGACCGGGCGGGCGCTGCTGGACAGGCGGACGGTGGTCGTCGGTGACCGGGCCGACTTCGTCGCCGGGGCCCGCGCGTTCGCCGAGGACGGCGTCGCCCCCGGTGTGCTCCGGGGTGGCACCGTCTTCGTCTTCCCCGGGCAGGGCTCGCAGTGGCTTGGCATGGCGGTGGAGTTGCTGGACTCGTCGCCGGTGTTCGCCGAGCGGATCGACGAGTGTGGCGCGGCGTTGTCCGAGTTCGTGCCGTGGCGGTTGACCGACGTGCTGCGGGGCGTCGAGGGCGCTCCGTCGACGGACCGGGTGGACGTGGTGCAGCCGGTGCTGTGGGCGGTGATGGTGTCGCTGGCGGGGCTGTGGCGTTCGTTCGGTGTGCAACCGGACGCGGTGATCGGCCACTCGCAGGGCGAGATCGCGGCCGCCGTGGTGTCGGGTGGTCTGTCGCTGCGGGACGGTGCCGCGGTGGTGGCACTGCGGAGCCTGGCGATCGCCGAGGATCTGGCGGGTCGCGGCGCGATGGCGTCCGTCGGTCTACCCGAGCGGGCGGCGACCGAGCGGCTGGCCGGCTACGCCGGGCGGATCTCCGTCGCCACCGTCAACGGCACCTCCTCCGTGGTCGTCTCCGGCGACCCCGACGCGGTGGACGACCTGGTCGCCACCCTCACCGCCGAGGGCCTGCGGGCCAAGCGGGTCAACGTCGACTACGCCTCGCACTCCGCCCAGGTCGAGCGGATCGAGCAGCGCCTGCTCGACGTCCTCGCCGGGATCACCCCCCGCGCCTCCCGCGTGCCGTTCTACTCGACGGTCACCGCCGGGGTGCTCGACACCACCGGGTTGGACGCCCGGTACTGGTACACGAACCTGCGGCAGACGGTGCGCTTCGAGGAGACCACCCGGGCCCTGCTCGCCGCAGGGATGCGGGTGTTCCTGGAGTGCAGCGCCCACCCGGTGCTGACCATGGGCGTCGAGGAGACCGCCGCCGACGCGGGCGTCGAGGTCGCCGCCGTCGGCTCGCTGCGTCGGGGCGAGGGGGGTCTGCGCCGGTGGCTGACCTCGCTGGGTGAGGCGTTCACCCGGGGCGTCGCGGTGGACTGGTCGCCGGTGCTGCCGGCGCGCCCCCGTGGCGAGGTGCCGCTGCCCACGTACCCGTTCCAGCGCCGCCGCTACTGGATCGACGCCATCGGCGGCAGCGCCGACCTCGCGTCCGCCGGACTCGGTTCCGCCGGCCACCCGCTGTGGGGCGCCGCGGTCGGCATGGCCGACTCGGGTGAGGTGCTGTTCACCGGGCGGATCTCCCTGGACACCCATCCGTGGCTGGCCGACCACGCCGTCAACGGCACGGTGCTGCTGCCCGGCACGGGCTTCGTCGAGCTGGTGCTGCACGCCGGTGACCACGCCGAGGTCGGCCACCTCGACGAGCTGACCATGCACGCCCCGCTGGTCCTGCCCGAGCGGGGTGCCGTCCAGGTGCAGCTCCTGCTGGGCGCTGCCGACGACGCCGGCCGACGCGCGGTCACGGTGCACTCCCGGCCGGAGCACACCGGGAACTGGATCCGGCACGCCACCGGCATGCTCTCCGCCGACCCCGCCGACCCCACGTTCGACCTGACGGCCTGGCCGCCGCCGGGTGCCGTGCCGGTGCCGACCGCCGGCCTGTACGACGACCTGGTGGCCCAGGGCTACGAGTACGGCCCGATGTTCCAGGGTGTGCAGGCTGCCTGGCGGGCCGGTGACGTGGTCTACGCCGAGGTGGCGTTGCCTGAGGAGGCACATGCCGAGGCGGGCCGGTTCGGTCTGCATCCGGCGTTGCTGGACGCCGCGCTCCAGGCGGTGGGGATCGGTGAGCCGGTGCCGGCCGGTCGGCCGCCGTACCTGCCGTTCGTGTGGACCGACGTGACCCTGCACGCCACCGGCGCCACCGCCCTGCGGGTCCGGATCACCGCCGCCGGGCCGGAGTCCGCCACCCTGCACCTCGCCGACCCCGACGGTGCCCCGGTTGCCGTCGTCGGCGCCCTCGTCTCCCGTCCGGTCCAGCTCACCGCCGCCGCTCCGACCGAGGGCGACCTCTACCGCGTCGACTGGACGACCGTCCCCACCGGCACCGCCACCGAGTCGTGGGGCTACCTCGGAGGGATCGGCTTCGGCGTCCCGGACGTGGTGCTCGCCCCGCTCACCCCGGCCGGTGACGACACCGATCCGGCCACCGCCGCCCAGCGGGCCACGGCCGAGACCCTGACCCTGCTCCAGTCCTGGCTCGCCGACCCGGCGCAGGCCGCCGCCCAGCTGGTGGTGATCACCCACGGTGCCGTCGACGGCGGCACCGACCTCGCCCACGCCCCGGTGTGGGGCCTGGTGCGGGCGGCACAGGCGGAGAATCCGGGTCAGTTCGTGCTGGTGGACGCGGATCCGGAGACTCCGGTGGAGGAGATCCTGGCCGCGGTGGGCACCGGTGAGCCGGAGCTGTCGCTGCGGGCCGGGCAGGTCCGGGTGCCGCGGCTGGTCCGGGCGACCGGCTCGGGTGCGGTCTGGCGGGCCGAGGGTCCGGTGCTGGTGACCGGTGGCACGGGTGTGCTGGGCGCGCTGGTGGCCCGGCACCTGGTTGCCGGCCACGGGGTCCGTGACCTGGTGCTGGTGTCGCGGCGTGGGTTGTCCGCCCCCGGGGCGGTGGAGCTGCGCGACGAGTTGACCGCCCTCGGCGCGGTCGTCGAGGTGGCCGCCTGCGACCTGGCCGACCGGGATGCCGTCGCCGCCCTGCTGGACGGCATACCCACGCTGAGCGCGGTGGTGCACACCACAGGTGTGCTGGACGACGGGCTGCTGGCCAGCCTGACGCCGGCGCAGCTCGACTCGGTCTGGCGGGCCAAGGCCACCTCGGCCTGGCACCTGCACGACCTCACCCGCGACCGGGAGCTGTCCGCGTTCGTGCTGTTCTCCTCCGCCGCCGGGGTGATCGACGGGGCCGGGCAGGGCAACTATGCCGCCGCCAACGTCTTCGTCGACGCCCTCGCCGTGCACCGGCGGGCGCTCGGGCTACCGGCGGTCTCGCTGGCCTGGGGATTCTGGGAGCAGCGCAGCGGGATGACCGCACACCTCGGGGAGGCGGACGTGGCCCGGATGGCCCGTTCCGGCGTCCTGCCGATCGGCTCGGATCAGGGCCTGGCCCTGCTCGACGCGGCGGTCGCCGACGGTGGGCCGGTGCTGGTGCCGATCCGGTTGGACACCGCCGCGCTGCGGGCCCAGGGCGCGCAGTTGCCGGCGCTGTTCCGGGGGCTGGTCCGACTGCCTGCCCGCCGGGCGGCGGCCACCGGGTCCGCCCCGGTCACCGGGTCCGGACTCCAGCGGCAGCTCGCCACCCTCGGCCCGGACGACCAGCACCGGGTGCTGCTCGACCTGGTCCGGGCCAGCGTCGCGGCGGTCCTCGGCCACGACAGCGGCAGCGCCGTCGAGCCGACCCGGGCGTTCAAGGAACTCGGGTTCGACTCGCTCGCGGCCGTCGAGCTGCGCAACCGGCTGAACACCGCCACCGGGCTGCGGTTGCCCGCCACCCTGGTCTTCGACTACCCGAACCCCGGCGCGCTCGCCGACCACCTGCACCACACCATCGTCGGCGGCCCGGTCGACGTCCGGCCGGCCGACGCACCCCGCCCGGTGGCCGACGAGCCGATCGCCATCGTCGCGATGAGTTGCCGCTTCCCCGGTGGTGTCCGCAGCCCGGAGGACCTGTGGCAGTTGCTGCTCGACGGGTCGGACGCCATCTCGCCGTTCCCCACCGACCGGGGCTGGGACCTGGACGGTCTCTACGACCCGGAGCCCGGCAAGCCCGGCCGGACGTACTCGATGGAGGGTGGTTTCCTCTACGACGCGGCCGACTTCGACCCGGACTTCTTCGGGATCGGCCCGCGTGAGGCGACGGCGATGGACCCGCAGCAGCGGCTGCTGCTGGAGAGCTCGTGGGAGGCGCTGGAGCGGGCGGGCATCGACCCGCTGTCGCTCAAGGGCAGCGCGACAGGCGTCTTCACGGGGGTCATGTACCACGACTACGGCAGCCGGCTGCCGTCCGTACCGGACGAACTGGCCGGTTACCTGAGCAACGGCAGCATGTCCAGCGTCGCGTCCGGCCGGATCTCGTACACCCTGGGGCTGGAGGGGCCGGCGGTCAGTGTCGACACCGCCTGCTCGTCGTCGCTGGTCGCCATCCACCTGGCCGTGCAGGCGCTGCGGTCGGGGGAGTGCTCGCTGGCGTTGGCGGGTGGGGTGACGGTGATGTCCACCCCGGCCACCTTCGTCGAGTTCAGCCTGCAGCGCGGGCTCTCCGCCGCCGGCCGGTGCAGCTCCTTCGCGGCCGGTGCGGACGGCACGGCGATGTCCGAGGGCGTCGGGATGTTGCTGTTGGAGCGGCTCTCCGACGCCGAGCGGCACGGTCACCGCGTGCTGGCGGTGGTCCGCGGCTCGGCGGTCAACCAGGACGGCGCGTCCAACGGGCTGACCGCCCCGAACGGCCCCTCGCAGCAGCGGGTGATCCGGCAGGCGTTGGCCGCCGCGAACGTCCCCGCCGACCAGGTGGACCTGGTGGAGGCGCACGGGACCGGCACCACCCTGGGCGACCCGATCGAGGCGCAGGCGTTGCTGGCGACCTACGGTCAGGGCCGGGCGGCGGACCGTCCGTTGTGGCTCGGTTCGGTGAAATCGAACATCGGCCACACCCAGGGCGCGGCCGGGGTGGCCGGGGTGATCAAGACGGTGTTGGCGATGCGTAACGATCTGTTGCCGCGGACGTTGCACGCCGAGGAGCCGTCGCCGCAGATCGACTGGTCGGCGGGGGAGGTGCGGCTGCTCACCGAGGCGCAGCGGTGGCCGGTGGTGGACCGGCCGCGTCGGGCGGGGGTGTCGTCGTTCGGTATCAGCGGCACCAACGCCCACGTCATCCTGGAACAGGCACCCCCGGCACCGGACGCGCCGGTCGAGACCGCCGCGACGGTCACCCCACCGGTGTTGCCGTGGCTACTCTCCGCCCGTTCCGAGGAGGCGTTGCGGGCCCAGGCCGGCCTGGTCGCCGACACCGGCGCCGGCCTCGACGTGGCCTACTCCCTGGCCACCACCCGGGCGGCCCTGGAACGCCGGGCCGTCGTGGTCGCCGCCGCGGGGCAGGACGCGGTCCGCGCCCTGCGGGAGGTCGCCCAGGGCGGCGACCCCGCCGAGGTGGTCCGGGGTACGCCGTCCGCCGGCAAGCTGGCCATGATCTTCACCGGTCAGGGTGCCCAGCGCCTCGGCATGGGTCGCGAGCTGGCCGCCGCGTACCCGCTCTTCGCCGAGGCCTTCGCGGAGGTCAGCGCGTACCTGGAGGCGAAGCTCGACCGCCCGCTGCGCGAGGTGCTCTACACCGAGCCGGACGTGGCCGACGCGGCGCTGCTCGACCAGACCGTCTACAGCCAGAGCGCGCTGTTCGCCATCGAGGTGGCGTTGTTCCGGCTGCTCGACTCGTGGGGGATCCGGCCCGACCTGGTCGCCGGACACTCCATCGGCGAGGTCGCCGCGGCCCACGTCGCCGGGGTGCTGTCGCTGGCCGACGCCGCCACCCTGGTCACCGCGCGGGGCCGACTGATGCAGAGCATGCGCGAGGACGGCGCGATGGTGGCCGTCGAGGCGTCCGAGGCGGAGGTGAGCCGGGAGCTGGCCGGACGCGAGGCGGAGCTGGGTATCGCCGCGGTCAACGGGCCGCACGCGGTGGTGATCTCCGGTGACCACGACGCCGTGGGCACGCTCGCCGACGGTTGGCGGGCCAGGGGACGCCGGACCAAGCGGCTGCGGGTCAGCCACGCGTTCCACTCCCCGCACATGGAGCCGATGCTTGCCGAGTTCCACCGGATTCTCTCCGGTCTGACCTTCGCACCGCCGAGGGTGCCGGTGGTCTCCAACCTGACCGGCCGACTCGCCGACCCCGACGAGATCTGCGACCCCGGCTACTGGGTGCGGCACGTCCGGGAGGCGGTCCGGTTCGGCGACGGCATCACCACCCTGGAGGCTGCCGGCGTCACCACGTTCCTGGAGGTCGGTCCGGACGCGGTGCTCACCGCGATGGGCCGGGACTGCGTCACCGACACCGACCGGGTCGCCCTGGTGCCGGTGCTGCGGGGCGGACGGGAGGAGGTGGCGACCCTGCTGACCGCCGTCGCCACCCTGCACACCAGGGGTGTCCCGGTGGACTGGCGGGCCTGGTTCGCGCCCACCGGCGCCCGGGTCACCGACCTGCCGACGTACCCGTTCCAGCGTCGCCGGCTCTGGCTGGACGCCCCGGCGGACGGCGGCGACGTGTCCGGCCTCGGCCAACGCCCGGCCGCCCACCCGCTGCTCGGCGCGGTGGTCGGGTTGGCCGACGCCGACGGCACCGTGCTGACCGGCCGGCTCTCGCTGCGTACCCACCCGTGGCTGGCCGACCACGCCCTCGCCGGGACGGTGCTGCTGCCCGGCACGGCGTTCGTGGAGCTTGCCGTGCGCGCCGGCGACCAGGTCGGCTGCGCCCTGGTGGAGGAGTTGACGCTGGAGTCCCCGCTGACCGTCCCGGCCCGGGGCGGTGTGGATCTCCAGGTGGTGGTGGGGTCGTCCGACGAGACGGGACGCTGCCCGGTCACCGTGCACTCGCGGCCGGAGGGCGGCGTCGACGGCTGGACCCGGCACGCCACAGGCGTACTGGCCCCGGCGGCGTCCACCGCACCCGCCGGTGCCGCCGGCGAAGCCTGGCCGCCGGCCGGGTCGACCCCGGTCGACCTGGCCGGGCGCTACGACCGGCTGGCCGATGCCGGCTACCACTACGGGCCGCTGTTCCAGGGGCTGCGGGCCGCCTGGCGGCACGGCGACGAGGTGTACGCCGAGGTGGCGCTCCCCGAGGACGCCTGGTCCTCGGCCGGGCGGTTCGGCCTGCACCCGGCGCTCTTCGACGCCGTGCTGCACGCCCTCGACCTGGCCGAGGCGGACCGGCCCGACGACGGCCGGCTCGAGGTGCCGTTCGCCTGGCGCGGTGTCGCCCTGCACGCCACCGGTGCGACGGCGCTGCGGGTACGGCTGACCCGGACCGGCCCGGAGGAGGTCGGCATCGAGCTCGCCGACGCCGACGGCGCCCCGGTCGCCTCGGTCGCCGCACTCGTGGTCCGGCCGCTCGCGGCCGACCAGCTCGACGCGGCACGTACCGCCCACCGTTCCGCGCTGTACCAGGTCGTCTGGACCCCGGTGCCGACCCCGGACACCGGGCCGGCCGACCGTACGGTGGTGCTCGGCGACACCGACCTCGGCCTCGGGGTGCCCCGCCATCCCGACCTCGCCGCGCTCGCGGTCGACGTCGAGCGGACCGGTGTCGCGCCGCAGACCGTCGTGGTGCCCTGGCGGGCGGCGTCGGACTCGACGGTGCCGGCCACCACCGTGGCACTGGACCTGCTCCAGCGGTGGTTCGCCGACGACCGGTTCGCCGGTGCCCGGCTGGTCCTGGTGACCACCCGGGCGGTCGCCACCGGCGACGGCGAGGACGTGCCCCGGCCGGTGGACGCCACGGTCTGGGGCCTGGTCCGGGCCGCCCAGGAGGAGAATCCGGGCCGGTTGGTCCTGGTCGACGTCGACGGCGCGGACCCGGCCGGGCTACGCGCGGCGCTCGCCGCCGGTGCCGAGCCACAACTCGCGGTACGCCCCGTCGGGCTGCTCGCCCCCCGGCTGGCGCCGCTGCCGGTGCCCGCCGACGAACTGCCCGCCCGCCCGGATCCGGACGGCACCGTGCTGGTCACCGGCGGCACCGGTGGGCTGGGCCGCCTCGTCGCCGAGCACGTCGTGACCCGGCACGGGGTACGGCGGCTGCTGCTGGTCAGCCGGCGTGGTCCGGCCGCGCCCGGGGTGGACGAGCTGGTCGCCCGACTGTCGGCGGCCGGTGCGGAGGTGACGGTGGCCGCCTGCGATCTGGCCGACCGGTCGGCGGTGGCGGACCTGCTCGACGGGGTGCCCGCCGCGCACCCGCTCACCGGGGTGATCCACACGGCCGGTGTGCTCGACGACGCCCTGCTGCCCGCGCTGACCCCCGAGCGGCTGGCGGCGGTCCTGGCTCCCAAGGCGGAGGCCGCACGTCACCTGCACGAACTCACCCTGCACCTGCCGTTGCGCTGGTTCGTCCTGTTCTCCTCGGCGGCGGCCACGTTGGGCGGCGCCGGCCAGGCCAACTACACCGCCGCCAACGCCTACCTGGACGCCCTGGCCCAGCACCGTCGGGCGCACGGGCTGGCCGGCACCTCGTTGGCCTGGGGCCTGTGGGCCGAGTCGGGCAGTGGGATGACCGGTCGCCTGGGCGAGGCGGACCTCCGCCGGATGGCCAGGTCCGGGGTGACCGCCCTGTCCACCGTGGACGCGCTGGCGTTGTTCGACGCGACCACCCACCCGACCCCCGCCCTGGCGCTCCCGGTGCGTCTCGACCTGGCCGCTATCCGTTCCCGGGCCGAGGGGGTGCCGCCGTTGCTGCGCGGCCTGGTGCGCGCCCCGGCGCGGCGTACGGCGGGCGGCACGGTGGCCGGGGAGCAGCCCCTTGCCGACCGGCTCGCCGGCCTGCCGCCGGAGGAAGCCGACCGGCTGGTCACCGAGCTGGTCCGGGGCCAGGCGGCCGAGGTGCTCGGGCACGCCAGTCCGCACGTCGTCGAGATGGGCAAGGGCTTCCTGGAGCTGGGCTTCGACTCCCTGGCGGCCGTGGAGTTCCGCAACGGCCTCGGCGCCGCCACCGGCCTGCGGCTGTCCGCGACGCTCATCTACGACCACCCGAGCCCGGCGGCGGTGGCCCGGTTCGTGCGCACGGAGCTGACCGGTGACCTGCCGGCCGCCCCGTCGATCGAGGCCGAGCTGGCCCGGTTGGAGGCACTGCTGGACGGCACGGTGCCGGACGACGCGGAGCGGAGCCGGATCACCGTCCGGCTCCAGGCGTTGGTGTCCCGCTGGAACACGGCGTACGGGACGGCCAGCGTGGAGCCGGCCGCCCGGGACCTGGCGTCGGTGTCCGCCGACGAACTGTTCGACATCCTCGACGACGAGTTGGAGGCGTCGGACTGACCTTCACCGTCGGACCCGAGGTCCGTCGACGTGCACGGCTGTCGGCGGACCTCGGGCTTCCTCCCCGGGGAAGGGTGGGTATTTGTCCACCTTCGATGTGGGTCCACGACCGTGTCGCGTTACCTTGCGACCTCGTACGGTAGTGGCCGGGGCGGATGGACGAATCGGTTCACCGCAGGTGCCACCAGGGTGGACACGGGGAGGCAGGGAGGATGCGGGTGCGACTCGAACAGGGGATCGTCGCCAAGGTCACCCGGAGCGGGCAGCTGGAGCTGACCTGTGAGCGGGACGGACTGCGGTACCGGTTCGGGGCGACCGCCGCGGCCATGTGGATCGCGTTGCAGCAGCAGGGCGGCTCGCCGGAACGCGCGGCCGGTGTCCTCGCCCGACAGTGGGCGGCAGATCCGGTGGTCACCCGGCGTGATTTCGACGTCTGGCTGGAGGACCTGCTCCGCGCGGGCCTGGTGAGGGTGGAGTGACCACCCCTACCCGACCCCTCTGGGTCGGGCCGGTCGTCCGCAAGGGACGGGAACGACCCCTGTCCCGGGTGGGTTCAGTCGCCGGCCGAGTCGTTGACCGTGTTGACGATCAGCCGCAGCGCGTCGGCCAGTTCCTTGCCGGACGGGGCGGCCGCCGGGTCGAGCAGCCGCTGCACCGTCAACCCGATCATCAGCGCCAACAGGAACGAGCCGAGGGCCTTGCGGGTCTCTTCCGTGACGTTCTCGCCGCCGTTCTGGATGACGAAGGTGGCAAGCGCCGGGCGGGCCCGGGTGTAGCTCTCGGCCAGCTGCTCGCGCAGCACCGGTAGGTGTTCAGCCAGCGCGAACGCCTCGATCCCGGCGACCCAGAGCGGCCGGTGCGTGCCGAACGACTCCACCAGGCCGGTCCACATCGACTCCAACCGGTCCATCAGGTCGGGCTGGGTGCCGTCGCGCAGCACCCGGTCGATCTCGGCGCCCCAGTCCTCGAACGCCTGCACCAGGGCGGCCGTCAGCAGCGCCTCCTTGGAGCCGAAGTGATACCCGATCGACGCCAGGTTGGTGTCCGACGCGGCGACGATGTCGCGGGCGGTGGTGCGTGTGTAGCCGCGCTCGTAGAGGCAGACCCTGGCCCCTGCCAGCAGGCGTTCCCGATGACCCACGGCGCCACCCTACTCGGAACCACCCTGCTCGGAACCACCCCCTAATTCATCCACCGGATGTATACGTGCGTATAGATCCGATGCTAGCTTTCCGCCATGGCTACATCGCAGGCAAAGGCCGGCCGCCGCGAGTGGATCGGTCTCGCGGTACTCGTCATGGTGACACTGATCATCAGCATGGACATGACCGTGCTGTCGTACGCCGTACCGTTCATCACGGCGGACCTTGAACCGACGAGCAGTCAGCTCCTCTGGATCACGGACGTCTACGCCTTCGTGCTGGCCGGCCTGTTGATCCCGATGGGGACCCTGGGGGACCGGATCGGGCGCCGTCGGCTGCTGATGATCGGCGCGGCGGTGTTCGGTGTGGCATCAGCGGCCACGGCCCTCTCCACCAGTCCCGGCATGCTGATCGGGACCCGGGCGGTGATGGGCGCCGCCGGTGCGACCCTGATGCCGTCGACCATGTCGTTGATCCGCAACATGTTCCACGACGAGAACCAGCGTCGCGCCGCGATCGGGCTCTGGGCGGCCGGCTTCTCCGCCGGTGGCGTCATCGGCCTGGTGGCCGGGGGCGCCCTGCTCCAGTACTTCTCCTGGGGCACCGTCTTCGAGATCAACGTGCCGATCATGCTGCTCCTGCTGATTCTCGCCCCGTTGCTGCTCCCCGAGTTCCGCAACGCGGCGGCCGGGCGGCTCGACCTGTTGAGCACGGTACTGGCCTTCGTCGCGGTGCTGCCGACTATCTGGGGCATCAAGCAGTTCGCCGAGGACGGGTGGGACTGGCCGCCGGTGGCCGGGGTGGTCGCCGGGTTGATCTTCCTGACCCTCTTCGTGCTGCGCCAGCGGCGGGCCGCCGAGCCGGTGATCGACGTCCGGTTGTTCCGCGCCCCGGCCTTCAGCGCGGCGGTGGTGATGAACGTGCTTGCCAACTTCGCACTCGTCGGCTTCATGTTCTTCATCAGCCAGTACCTACAGCTGGTGCTCGGGCTGGGCCCGTTCCGCGCCGGGCTCTGGTCGCTGCCGGCGGCGGGCGCGGCGGGCGTCGGCGCGGCGGTGCTGGCCCCGATGCTGGCGCAGCGCTTCCGACGGGCCTACGTCGCCGCCGGTGGCCTGCTGGTGGGGGCCGTCGGCTGCCTGGTGCTCGCCCAGGTCGGCGACGAGGCGGGATTGACCCAGGTGGTGGTCGGCCAGGCGCTGATGACGGGCGGCATCGCGATGGTGCTGACCCTGAGCGCGGAGTTGATCGTCTCCACCGCGCCGCCGGAGCGGGCCGGCGCCGCCGCCGGGCTCTCCGAGACCGGCAGCCAGTTCGGTGCGGCGCTCGGCGTCGCGATCCTCGGTAGCATCGGCACGTTCGTCTACCGGCAGCAGCTCTCCGGCGCGGCCCCCGACGGCGTGCCGGCGGACTCCTGGGCCACCGCCCGGGAGACCCTGGGTGGCGCGGTCGAGGAGAGCCGGACGCTCTCCGCCACCGCGGCGGACACGCTGGCGGCGTTGGCCCGCGCGGCCTTCGCCGACGAGCTGCGGGCCGTGGCGGTCGTCTCGGCCGGCATCCTGCTGGTGACGGCGGTCCTGGCAGCCGTGCTGCTGCGCAACGTGGGCACGTCGGTGCCCGGGCAGGAGACGCCCGGCGGGCCGGTCGACCCCGTGACCACGCCCACCGCCGACCCGTCGTCCACCGCCGACGTCACCCCGGCCACCGCCCCGGTCGACGCGGTGGCGGTCGCCGAGGGCACCGGCCGCGCCGATGCCGCGCCGGGCACCGAAATCCGGATCGGACCGGAGTCGGCAGCCCCGGCCAGCCCCCGGCCGGCCCATCCGGTGGCCTGACCGCACCGTCCCCGGGCTGACGACGACGTTCCCGTCCGGTGCGGGAACGTCGTCCCGTGCGCCCGCCGTCCGGTCGGGGGCTAGGGGGCCGACCATCTACTTAGGGGTTGCCCCGGTCTCCCGGCTGTTCCTACGCTCGACTTCGTCGACGGGCGACGGCACCACGCCGGTACGCCGTGCCGCCCGAGCTGACCGGCAGGGGAGTGCTGATGACGGTCCCGGGTGACGCGCCGGCGCGGACGCCCCGTCGACGTCGACCCCCGGGCGAGCCCCGGTACGCCCGGTCGGTCCGCGTCGCCGATGGGCAGGTCGACCCGGCGACCCGCCACCGGTGGGGCCGGCACGGGAACGTCCCGCTGCAGACGTCCCGCTGCGGGGCGGGCCCGCAGCACCGATCCCCAGAGGACCAGTGATGACGGCAACGCTAGAGAACGACCTGTGGGTACGGCGGTTCCATCCCGCGCCGTCCAGCGCGATCCGGCTGGTGGCGCTGCCGCATGCCGGTGGTTCGGCCAGCTACCTGTTCCCGGTCTCCCGGGCACTCTCGCCCACCGTCGAAGTGCTGGCGATCCAGTACCCGGGCCGGCAGGACCGCCGACACGAGCCGGTGCTGGACACCATCGCCGCGCTGGCCGACGGGGTGTTCGGTGCACTGCGGCCATGGCTGGACCGGCCGGTGGCGCTCTTCGGCCACAGCATGGGCGCGGTGCTCGCCTACGAGGTGGGGCTGCGGTTGCAGCGGGAGACCGGCCGACCGCCGGTGCGGCTGTTCGCCTCCGGCCGCCGGGCCCCGTCCCGCGTCCGACAGGAGCAGTACGTGCACACCCGTGACGACGCCGGGGTGCTGCGGGAACTGGCCCGGCTCAGCGGGTCGGACCCGCGGGTGCTGGGTGACCCGGAGCTGCTGCCGATGATCCTGCCCGCGGTGCGTGGGGACTACAAGGCGGTGGAGACCTACCGGGCCGACCCGGACCAGCGGTTGGACGCCCCGATCACCGTGCTCACCGGCGACGACGACCCGATGACCACACTGGACGAGGCGCACGACTGGCGGCTGCACACCACCGGCGAATGCGACGTACGGGTGTATCCGGGTGGGCACTTCTACCTGAACGACCATGCCGCCGACGTGATCCGGCTGATCGGTACCGAGCTGGAACGGCTGCTGCCCGGCGCGCCGACCGGCTGATCCACAGGACGGTCGACGGGGGCGCTGGTGGCCGGTGCCCCCATCAACCGTGTCGTCATTCGGCGATCTTCGTCCGCATGGTCCAACGGAAGACCACCACCCGCGAGGCGTCGTCGTCGAGGCCGTCGTGGTCACCCGAGCGTTCGAAGTGTTCGTAGCCGCCCAGGTAGGGCACCTTGATCCGGCCGGTGCCGGCCTGCGCGCTGTGGGCCCGGGCGGTGGCCGGCAGACCGACCGGGCCGCCCTCGAGCACCACGTCGAATCGGTCGTCGCCGCGAACGTCGCTGAACCGCCGCGCGTTGCTCACCGATGTGAGATCGTCCACGCTTTCCTCCTCGGCTGGGGGCGGACACGCTTCCGACATCGTGTTGTGCGTCACTGCCCTCGGATAGCTCCAGCCTGGCGGCAAGGAAGGCCTGGGTATACCCGGAGGCGACCCCTAACTCGCCGGCCCGCGACTAGATTTCAGCGGCCCGTCAACCGGCGGCCACTTTTCGGACCCGGCAAGTCGTATTTGTGATCCCCTGCGTCGATGTCGCAAGGTCGACAGGATTACCAGACCTTTGAATTGTGTCTGTAATAGCTCCGTCTCCTCGCCGAAACTCAATTTTTCCTCAAGAGTATTTTGCCCGATTTGCTGTCCATCGACCGTTCGGTGTCGGTGTGACGAGCTCATTGGGATCGGTGGTGACCAAGGCCGTCTTGGCATAAAAATTCCGTTAAGAACCCTCTGTCGGGGTACTTTTGCAGGTCAGCGGCCTGCGGAACGGTGGATTCTGCGGCCGTTTGTGCAGGTCGGAGGCGTGGGGGAGTTTTTGGATCATGAAATGGCTACTGATAGGTAATTTTGTGGCCGGCGTCGAGAACCGGCCAAACGCCACCCCCGTGCGTAATATCGGTGACGAAGTATCACCACCCCACTACCGTCTTGTACGGGTGTCTATGTATGCTGTGTTCGCCGTCGAGGCGCGGCGAAAGCCGTCATTCAATTGACCATCTTCATTGAAATACCCGGTTTGCGGGCTGACGTGGTCAGCGGGCCGGGTGGGCCTCGGCGGACCGCGTGGCATCGAGTCGAACGGTTTCGTCGGGGGCCTGTCCCGCCAGGCGGCAGCGCCCCGTTCGATGCGTCATCGCTGACCTGGGGGGAGACGGGTGGAATTCGTGGAGAGAAGCCGCGAGCTTGACATCTTGCGGGAGCTTTACTCCGGAAGCGCCACGGGCAGGGGGCGGGTCGCACTGATCAGCGGCCCCGGTGCCACGGGCAAGACCGAGTTGCTGCGGGCCTTCGCCGACCACGTCGCCGCGGCCGGTGGGCTGGTGCTGAGCGCCGCCTGCTCACGGGCGGAGCGGCTGCTGCCCGCCGCGGTGATGGGGCAACTGTTCCACAGCGTGCCCCTGCCGGCCGAGGCGCTGCGACGCATCGACACGCTCATCGACCTCGGGGCCACCACGGTCGAGGGAGTCGCCGACATCACCGCGGTGCGCGGAATGTGTGCCGAGCTGCTCGACATCGCCCGGGACCGCCCGCTCGTCCTGCTCGTCGACGACGTCGAGTTCGCCGACGAGACCACCCTGCAAACCCTGCTCTACCTGCAACGCCGGCTCACCGCCGCGCAGATCCTGCTGGTGCTCACCGAGTCGCCCCAACCGCAGCCGTTCAACCCCGAGTTCCGCGCCGAGCTCACCCGGCACGCCTGCTTCTGCAACATCCAGTTGTCACCCCTGTCCGAGCCGGGGGTCGCCGAGCTGCTGGGCGGTTGGACGGACCGGGACACCGCCGCGAAGCTCGCTCCGACGTACCACCGGATCAGCGGTGGCAACCCGCTGCTGCTGCACGCGCTCGGGCAGGACCGGCGGGCCGCCGGCTCGGCGGACGACACCGAGGTGGTCGTCGGCGGTCAGTTCCGCCAGGCGGTCCTGGCCTGCCTGCGGCGCTGGGACCCGGCGATCCTGGAGGTGGCCCACGGGCTGGCACTGCTCGGCGACCTCGCCACCCCGGCGCTGCTGGGCCGGCTGCTGGCCAGCAAGCCGGCCAGGGTCCAGTGGGTGCTCGACGCGCTGACCGCGTCCGGTCTGCTGGACGCGGGGCGGTTCCGTCACCCGGCGGCGCGCGCTGCGGTGCTGCACGACCTGGCCCCGGACGCCCTGTCCGAGATGCACGCCCGCGCGGCGGAGCTGCTGCACGCCGAGGGCGCGCCCGCCTCGGCCATCGGGGGCCACCTGCTCGCGTCAGGCGGTCTCGCCGAGCCCTGGGCGGTCACCGTGCTCCAGGAATCGGCGACCCACGCGCTCGCCGAGGACCGTGTCGAGGACGCGGTGGAGTCGCTCAAGCTGGCCCACGAGATGTGTGACGACGCCCCTCGTCGGGCGGCCCTGACCGCGATGCTTGCCGACTGTCAGTGGCGGGTCAACCCGGCAGCGGTGAGTCAGCACCTCCAGTCCCAGCGCGACGCGCTGCGGGCCGGGCACCTCTCCGAGCGGCACGCCGTGGCGCTGCTGCGCTACCAGCTCTGGCACGGCCACCGGCAGGAGGCCCAGGAGACGCTGCGACACCTGCGCGACGTGCGGCAGCAACTGGACGCCACCACCGCCGCCGAGTTGGAGGGGTGGGCCGAGTGGCTGCGGCTGCACTTCCCGGTCGCGTTCGCCGAACTCGACGCCACTCCCGGCGTCAGGTCGGCCGCCGTCGCGGCCCGGCCCGGCGGCGTACTCGGCTCGGCCACCCCGTCGCTGACCGCCGTGCTGACCGACGGGGTGACCGACGAGGTGATCGCCCGTGCCGAACAGGTGCTCGGCAGCCACCTGCTGGTCGACGTCGGACTGGAGTCGGCGCTGTGCGCGTTGCAGACGCTTGTCTACGCCGACCGGATGGACCGGGCGGTGCACTGGTGCGACGTACTCGGTGTCGAGGCCGGGGCGCGGGGGGCCACCACCTGGCACGCGATCCTGTCCGACGTCCGGTCGCACATCGCACTGCGGCAGGGCGACCTGCCGCTCAGCGAGCGGTTCGCCCGCGAGGCACTGGACGCGATGTCACCGCACAACTGGGGTGTCGCTATCGGCTCGCCGCTGTCCAACCTGCTGCTTGCCAAGATCGGTATGGACAAGCTGGACGAGGCCGAGGCGCTACTCAAGCACGTCATTCCGGATGCCATGCGCGACACCTGGTTCTGGCCGCAGTACCTGCGCGCCCGGGGCCACCTGCACCTTGCCGGGGGACGGGCGCACGCCGCGCTCGCCGACTTCGAGACCTGCGGGCAACTGGCCACCCAGTGGGGGCTGGACCTGCCGACCCTGCTGCCCTGGCGGGGAGACCTGGCCCAGGTCTACCTGCGCTCGGGCCGGCCCGACCGGGCCCGGGGCATGGTGACCGAGCAGCTCTCCCGGCCCGGTGCGGCGAACGCCCGGACCAGGGGCATCTCGCTGCGGCTGCTCGGGTCGGCGCTCGACGTCAGACAACGGGTCGACACCTTGCGCCAGGCGGCGAACCTCCTCCAGGAAGCCGGCGACCGCTACCAGCTCTTCCTCGCCCTGGCCGCGCTCAGCAGCGCGCACTACGGACGCGGGGAGTTCAACACCTCGCGGGTGGTGGCCCGGAGCGCGATGCAACTGGCCAAGGACATCCAGGCGCAGGCGCTGTGTCGCCGGCTGTTGCCCGGGGGTGACGTGACGGGGGCCGACGAGGCGGACGCCCCACCGGAGCACGACGAACTGTCCCGGCTCAGCGACGCCGAGCAGCGGGTCGCCACGCTGGCCGCACTCGGCCACACCAACCGGGAGATCGGCAAGAAGCTGTACATCACGGTGAGCACGGTCGAGCAGCACCTCACCCGGGTCTACCGGAAGCTGAACGTCCGGCGGCGCACCGAGCTTTCACTCGGGCTCCCGATGGACGCCACCGGGGCCGGGCTGCTGGCGGTCGCGCCGAGCGGGGCCGAGCGCTCCTGGTCGCAGTGGGAGTCCGCGGCGGTACAGGCGAGCTGAGCCCCTGCGGGCGGTGCGGGAACCCGACCCCGGAGTGTAGGTCTAGGCCTACCGCTTCGGGTCATTAGCTCCATAGAGCGGCGCCCGCCAGATCCATACGGTTGTCACATACCCACCGCCATCTGGCGACGTTCTTCTGCGGGGAGCATGAGGTGAACAGGAATAAAGAGAGTCGGATGCCCATGAGCGGGACCGTCGACGCGGTCCGTCTGGGGGACGTCCGCAAGACGTACGGGCGCGGTGAGAACCGGGTCGAGGCACTGCGTGGCGTCACGATGAGTTTTCCGCGGGGCAGCTTCACCGCGGTGATGGGGCCGTCCGGCTCTGGTAAGAGCACCTTCCTGCACTGCGCGGCAGGGCTCGACGTGCCCTCGTCCGGCTCGGTGGTGCTGGACGGCAAGGAACTCAGCGGCATGAACGAAAACCAGCTCACCATCCTGCGCCGCGAACGGGTGGGCTTCATCTTCCAGGCGTTCAACCTGATGTCGGCGCTCAACGTCGAGCAGAACGTCGGCCTGCCGTACCGACTGGCCGGCCGCCGGCCCGACCGGCACTCCGTCGTGGAGGTGCTGGGCCGGGTGGGGCTGGCCGAGCGGCGTAAGCACCTGCCGAGCGAGCTCTCCGGCGGTCAGCAGCAGCGGGTCGCGATCGCGCGGGCGCTCATCATGCGGCCGGCGGTCATCTTCGCCGACGAGCCGACCGGCGCACTGGACACCCAGACCACCATCGAGGTGCTGCAGCTGCTCCGCGAGACGGTGTCCAGCGGTGGCCAGACGATCATCATGGTGACCCACGACCCGGTGGCCGCCGCCGCCGCGCACCGGGTGCTGTTCCTCGCCGACGGCCAGTTCATCGGTGAGCTCGAGGCGCCGACCGCCGACGTGGTGGCCGAGCGGATGACCCACCTGACCGCCTGGCAGCAGAACCGGGCGCCGCAGTCCACCGGCAGGGGTGGCTTCTGATGACGTACCTCGCGTGGCGCACCCTGCGCTACCGCAAGCTCGCGTTCATCGCGACGTTCATCGCGGTCTTCTTCGGGGTGGCGCTGGTCGTCGCCTGTGGCGGGCTGATGGAGACGGGCATCCGGCTGGCCGTCCCACCGCAGCGCCTGGCGGCGGCCGACGTCGTGGTCAGCGGCAAGCAGACCTACGGCGTGCCCAAGAAGGACCCGCAGGACACCAAGGACATCAAGTCCGTGCCACTTGCCGAACGCTACTGGATCGATCCGGGCCTGGTGAACCGGATCCAGGAGGTGCCCGGGGTCGAACGGGCGGTCGCCGAGGCGTCCTTCGCCGCCACCGTGGTCCGCGACGGCGCTCCGGTGATCGTCGGCACCCAGTCACTGGGCCACGGCTGGGAGTCGGCCCAGCTCGGGCCGTACAAGCTCGACGGGCAGCCGCCCGCCCAGGCCGGCCAGGTCGTGCTGGACCGGGCGGTGGCCCGGCTGGCCCACGTCAAGGTCGGTGACCGGGTCGACGTGGTGGTCGGCGGAATCGCCTCCTCCTACCAGGTGAGCGGCATCGCCACCCCGCCGGTCGAGGCGGACCAGACGGCGCTGTTCTTCTCCGGCGACGACGAACGGCGACTCAACCCGCACACCGGCAGCGCCGACGCGATCGGCGTGGTGGCCAAGCCCGGCACCGACGTGGACGCCCTGCGCGGTCGGATCGAGCGGACCCTCGCCGACCGCAAGCTGGTGGTGCTGACCGGTGACGACCGCGGCGCGGCCGAGTTCCCCGAGGCGGTCGGCGGGCAGGCCCAGCTCATCCCGCTCGCCGGTGTCTTCGCCGGCATGACGGTCTTCGTGGCGATCTTCGTGGTCGCCAGCACCCTCGGCCTGTCGGTGCAGCAGCGGCAGAAGGAGATCGCGCTGCTGCGCTCCATCGGCGCGACACCCCGGCAGATCCGAAAGATGGTGCGCCGCGAGGCGCTTGTGGTCGCGGTCGGTGCGGCGATCCTCGGCGTCGTGCCCGGTGTGGTGCTGGGGCCGCTGCTGCACCACATCGTCTCGGAGGCCGGGGTGATCTCGCCGGTGGTCGAGTTCCACCAGGGCTTCCTGCCATACCTGATCGGCCCGATCGTCGGGATCTTCGCCGCGCTGATGGCCGCCAACGTCGCTGGTCGGCGTCCCGCCAAGACCCGGCCCACCGCAGGTATCGCCGAGGCCGCCCTCCAGCGCAAGTGGATCAGCTGGCCCCGGGTGGTGTTCTCCATCCTCTTCTTCGGCGGCGGGTTCGCCCTCCTGCTGGTGACGGCGATCGCGATGCGGGGGGCGGTGGCCTCGGCGACCGCCGGGCCGGCGGTGATGTGCTGGGCGATCGCCATCGCGTTGATCAGCCCGGGGTTGACCCGGCTGCTGGCCGCCATGCTCAGTGTGCCGGCGCGGGCGTTCTTCGGGCTCGCCGGCTACCTCGGCACGATCAACGTGCGGGTCCGCGCGGTCCGGGTGGCCTCCGCGGTCACCCCGATCATGCTGGCGGTGGGCCTGGCGCTGGCCAACTTCTACCTCCAGACCACCCAGAACGAGGCGGCCGAGCGCTACTACTCCGACAACCTCCGCGCCGACGCGGTGCTCAGCTCGACCACCGGCGGGTTCCCCGCCGACACCGTCGAGACGCTCCGCTCCGCGCCGGGCGTCGAGGCGGTGTCCGCGTACGTCACCAGCGCCGGTTGGATCAACAAGCCGTACGACGGGTCGCACGTCGAGTCGCCGTGGCCCCTGCAGGGGGTGAGCGGGGCCAGCGCCGCTGCCATCACCGGGGTGCGGACGAGCGCCGGCAACCTGACCGACCTCACCGGCAACACGGTGGCGCTACCCGAGGTCGCCGGGAAGAACCTCGACATCGGTGTCGGGGACCAGATCACCCTGCGGCTCGGCGACCGGTCGGCGGTGGACCTGCGGGTGGTCGCGCTCTACCCGGCGAAGGAGGGGTACGAGACGATCATGCTCCCCGCCGAACTGCTCGCCGCCCACAGCACCACCGGGCTGGCCCGCCAGATCCTGGTCACCGCCGCGCCCGGTACCGACCGGGCCGCGCTCACGGCCGAATTGCGGGAGAAGGTAGGCGGTCAGCCGGGCACCCTGATCGAGGGGCGCGACGCGATCACCACGTTCGCCGAGCGGACCAAGACCCTGGCGTGGGTCAACTACCTGCTCGTCGCGCTGGTCGCCGGCTACACCATGATCTCGGTGGCGAACACCCTGATCGTGGCCACCGCCGGTCGCCGTCGGGAGCTGGGCATGCAGCGGCTCATCGGCGCCACCCGGCAACAGGCGCTGCAGATGCTCGGCGTCGAGGCCGGCATGATCACCATCATCGGGGTCATCCTCGGGACCATCGCCTCCATCGTCACCCTGCTGCCGTTCAGCGCCGTGGTGCTGGGCCGGCCCGTCCCCTCCGGGTCGATCTTCATCTACATCGGCGTGGTGGCCGGTGCGGCGGCGCTCACCTTCGCCGCCACCCTGCTGCCGGGGCGTCGGGCGATGTTCTCCCGGCCGGCGGAGGCTGCCGTCGCCGTCGAGTAGCGTGGGAAGCACCATGCGGAACGCCCCCGGTCGACCGACCGGGGGCGTTCCGCATGGTCGCGTGGTGCTGCGGTGGACGGCGATCGGTGCGCCGTCACCGCCGCCTGGCGGACCGGTGACACCGCTTGGCCGGGGCGTCAGGAGACGTCGGCGCGGGTGCCGTTGAGGTACGCCAGCACGGCCAGCACCCGACGGTTGCTGTCGTCCGCCGGGGTGAGGTCGAGCTTGGTGAAGATGCTTGTCGTGTATTTGGCGACCGCGCCCTGACTGACGATGAGGCGCTGCGCGATGGCCGTATTCGAACATCCCTCGGCCATCAGCTTCAACACCTCCCGCTCGCGTGGGGTGAGCGTGGACAACGGCTCCCGACGGGACCTGCCTGCCAGCAGTTGCGAGATCACCTGCGGGTCCATCGCGGTGCCCCCGTCGGCGACGCGTCGGATGGCGTCGACGAACTGGTCACTGTTGAGCACCCGGTCCTTCAGCAGGTAACCGATGCCGCCGCTGGCGTCGGCGAGCAGCTCCTTGGCGTACAACTGCTCGACGTGCTGGGAGAGCACCAGGATGGGCAGGCCAGGGTAGCGGCGACGAGCCTCCAGGGCAGCCTGGAGGCCCTCATCGGTGAACGTCGGAGGCAGTCGCACGTCGACCACCGCGACCTCGGGGCGCAGGGTCACCAGCGCGTCGAGCAGCGCCGGACCGTTGTCGACCGCCGCGACGACCTCGAAGTCGTACGATTCGAGGAGCTGGACCATTCCCTGCCTCAGTAGGAAGAGGTCCTCGGCGAGTACAACGCGCACGGCAGCTCCAGGATCGCGACGGTCGGCCCACCTTCGGGACTGCTGAGGACGAGCGTCCCGTCGAACGTAGCACAGCGTCGTTCGATGCCCCGGATACCGGTGCCGAGCGAGGCGTCCGCGCCGCCCTGACCGTTGTCGATCACCACCGCCCGCAGTAGACCGTCCTCGTGGCACAGCTCGATGCTGGCCCGGTCGGCCTTGGCGTGCTTGACGACGTTGTTCAGCAACTCGGAGAGGGCGAAGTAGACGGCGGACTCCGCCGGGGCGGCCAACCGGCCGGGCACGTCGGTGGTGACCTCGACCTCGATCGGGCTCTCCAGCGCGATGGCCTGGATGGCGTCCTCCAGGCCCCGCTCGGCGAGAACCGGTGGATGGATGCCCCGGATCAGGCAGCGCAGCTCCTCCAGCGCGGTGGCGGTGGCGTTGCGCGCGTCGACCAGCAGGGTCTCCGCGGCGTCCGGATTGGTACGCAGCTGCCGGGTGGCCGCGCCGAGTTTCATGCCGATCGCGACCAGCCGGGCCTGCGCGCCGTCGTGCAGGTCCCGTTCGATCCGGCGCAGCTCGGTGGCCTGGATGTTGATCACGTCTGACCGGGTCTCGGAGAGGTGCCGCATCCGGGAGGCGATCACCGACCGCTCACTGGGCCCCAGGAGCGATCTGGCGAAATGGGCGTGTCCGGCGATCACGTGTGGGGTGGCGGCCGCCCAGATCCCGAACAGCACCAGACTGACAAGCGCCCCGAGTGCCGCATGCGGCCAGGAGTCCAGCGCGGTGAAGCCGTACCAGAAGTTCACCCCGGACTCGCGCATCAGCATCCAGAACCCGGTGGAGAGCACCAGCCCCTCCACCGAGTAGACCAGCAGGGTGAGCGGCAACAGCCCGAGCGCGAACCCGACCAGCGCGTTGAGGAGCAGGAACAGCAGGTCACGCCAGGTCGCCGGGTCGGTGAGGATGGACCGGCAGCGTTGCACCCAGCCGAACATCCCCGGTTCCAGCGGTGGCAGCGGAAGGTAGGGCGAGGCGATCGGGACCCCGGACCGGGTGGCGATCTTCCGGCACAGCCCGGTCAGCCGGCGGACCAGCGGGGTGACCACCGGCAGCAGCAGCACCCCGACGCCGAGCAGGATGAACGCCGTGGCGAGGGTGGTGACGATGAAGAGGGCCAGGCTGAGCGCGGCGGTGGCGACGAGCACCACGCCCCGTCCGGTGGCGTACAGGGCCCGGGTCAGTGCCCGTCCGGTGAGCCCTATGGCGACGGCGACGTCCATGTTCTCCGGCTCTCCCGGTCACGGTGGTAGGTCGATGGTGGTGCCCGCACTCAGGGGCGTGTCGTGCACAACGAGCTGACGGAACTCGGTGCCGACCGGCGTGTCGTAGACCAGCGACCCGCTGACCTCCGCGCCGGGCTTGATGTTCTTCGTCAACCGCTGGGTGTCCGGATAGTAGAGCAGGGACCGGGCATCGGGCGTGTAACCGCGCCCGTCGGCGTCGACCAGCCGTTGGCTGAGCGGCCAGACGATGGTGCCCTTGGTGCCCTTGTTGACGATGTCGACGTCGACCATGCAGAACACCCCGTCCGCCTTCTGGGTCAGCGGCCAGAATCCGATCTCACGTTGCCCGCAGTGCACCCCCCGTACGGTGAATTCCAGTGACCCGTCCTGCCCGCTGGCGGTGGCGGGGGACGGGCTGGGGGAGGGCGAAGGGCTCGGGCTCGGCGTGGTGCTGGCGGGCGCGGCCGGACCCGGGCCGGCGACCGGGGTGTCCCGCTGGTCGGCCTGGCGCAGCGCGACGACGCCGAGCACGACGGCGGCGAGCACCGCCACCACCCCGGTCGACACCGCCGCCCAGGACGGCGGCGGCCGATGCGGCAGTGACGCCGGAGCGCGCAGGGTGGCCGGTTGCCCCGCGGCGGGATACCACCGGGTGCCGGTGAGTTGCTCGGTGGTCGTGGCCACCGGCTCCAGCGCCGACCGGATGGTCGCCGTGTCGGCGCTGCCGACCAGGACCAGCATCGCCTCCCGGGCGGTGGGTCGTTGCCGGGGGTCGGCGCGCAGGGCCCGGGCGACCACCGCGGCCAGGCCGGCGGGCAGTCCACTCAGGTCGGGGCCGTCGGCCGGGTGGACCCGGGGGTCGACCGGCAGCCGGCCGGTGGCGGCCCAGCCGACGAGGATGCCCCAGGCGTAGACGTCGGCGGGCTGGGCCGGGGGGAGGCCGGCGAGGCGTTCCGGAGCCAACCAGCCGGGGGTGCCGTACGACGGACCGGTGGTCGGGTCGAGGGCCTCGATCAGGCTCGCCAGGCCGAAGTCGATGACCTTCGGCCCGAACGGGGACAGCAGCACGTTGCGGGGGGTCAGGTCGCCGTGGGCCAGCCCGGCGGCGTGGATCGCGGTGAGCCCGGCTGCCACGCCGACCGCCAATGCCTCGGCCTGGGGGCCGGAGAGCGAGCCGTGCCGGGCCACGTGCTCGTGCAGGGACGACCCGGTGACGTACTCGGTGACGAGGTAGGGGACCGGTCCCTGTGGATCGGCGTCGAGCACCCGGGCCGTACAGAAGTCGGCCACCCGGCCGGCGGCGGCGACCTCCCGGGCGAAGCGCCGTCGGAACTCCGGTCGGGACCGCAGTTCGTCGTGGACGAGCTTGACCGCCACCCGGCCTCCATCCGACGCCTCGGCCAGGAACACCACCCCCATGCCGCCCGAGCCGAGCAGCCTGCGCAACCGGTAGGGCCCGACCTGCTCCGGATCACCCGGCCGCAGCGGTGACCCTGGCTCGGCCACTGCGCCGCTGGTCAGCTCGCCCATGTATACAAGTGTCCCATGTCGGGTCGAGGCGCGGGCCCCGCAACGTCCCCGATGGACCCATCGTGCCGGCCGTCGCCCGCCGGTGTGGGGGTGTGCCCGGGTAGGGGTTCGCTACGGGTTGGCACGGCCAGGGGTGGAACTACCGTGCTTAGGGTTGGCACCGCCGGAGGCGGAACCTAACGTGTGGTCGCACGCGCTCACCGGCGCGTGCCGCGGTCGGCGGCCCCGCCGGCTGACGACGGGGTCGCCGACCCCGGCGGTACGGGCGCCCGAGCCGCGGCACCGACGGCGTGACGACCGGCGGGGGTGCCGCCGGGCCGGGTGCCGGTCCCGTCGCGTCCGGGTGCCGCGCCGTGGTGGTGCGCGCCGCGCGCAGGAGAGAGGGACGTGATCGCCCATGACCTCGACGGCATGGTACGACGACGGGCAGCCGACGGAGGGCGGGACGACCGCCGCCACCGAGGTCCGTCAGTTGGACCGGGTGGTGATCCGGTTTGCGGGTGACTCGGGTGATGGGATGCAGTTGACGGGGGACAGGTTCACCTCGGAGACGGCGCAGTTGGGTAATGATATTTCGACGTTGCCGAATTTCCCGGCGGAGATTCGGGCGCCGGCGGGGACGTTGCCGGGGGTGTCGAGTTTCCAGGTGCATTTCGCTGATTACGACATTCTGACGCCGGGGGACGCGCCGAATGTGTTGGTGGCGATGAATCCGGCGGCGTTGAAGGCGAATCTGGCGGATCTGCGTCGGGGTGCGGACATCATCGTGAACACCGATGAGTTCACCAGGCGGAACCTGGTCAAGGTCGGTTACGCGGTGAGTCCTCTGGAGGATGACTCTCTGGCGGGGTTCGTGGTGCATCCGGTGGCGTTGACGTCGATGACGGTCGGTGCTCTGGCGGAGTTGCAGGTGTCGAAGAAGGACGCCGAGCGGGCGAAGAACATGTTCGCGTTGGGGTTGTTGTCGTGGATGTACTCCCGCCCGTACGACTCGACGTTGCGGTTCCTGGAGCGGAAGTTCGCGAAGCGTCCGGATCTCGTCGCGGCGAACATCGCCGCGTTCCGGGCGGGGTGGAACTACGGCGAGACCACTGATTCGTTCTCGGTGCGCTACGAGGTGAAACCCGCCAGGATGCTGCCGGGTACCTACCGCAACATCACCGGTAACGCCGCCCTGTCGTTGGGGTTGGTCGCCGCGGGGGTCCGTTCCGGGTTGCCGGTGTTCCTCGGCGCGTACCCGATCACCCCCGCCTCCGACATCCTCCACGAACTGAGCAAACACAAGAAACTCGGCGTGGTCACCATGCAGGCCGAAGACGAGATCGCCGCGGTCGGCGCCGCGTTGGGCGCCTCCTACGGCGGTGCCCTCGGGGTCACCACGACCAGCGGCCCCGGGGTCGCCCTGAAATCCGAGACGATCTCCCTCGCCGTCGCCCTGGAACTTCCCCTGGTCGTCGTGGACGTGCAACGCGCCGGCCCGTCGACCGGGCTACCCACGAAAACCGAACAGGCCGACCTGAACATGGCCCTACACGGCCGCCACGGTGAAGCCCCCGTCGCGGTCATCGCCGCGAAGTCCCCCTCGGACTGCTTCCACGCCGCCCTCGAAGCCGCCCGTATCGCCGTGACCTACCGCACCCCGGTGATCCTGCTGTCGGACAACTACGTCGCCAACGGCTCCGAACCCTGGCTCCTGCCCGACGTCGACTCCCTGCCCGACCTACGCGTCTCCTTCGCCACCGCACCCAACCACGACGACGGCGTCACGTTCCTGCCCTACCTACGCGACCCCGACACCCTCGCCCGCCCCTGGGCGATCCCCGGCACCCCCGGACTGGAACACCGCATCGGCGGCCTGGAGAAAGCCGACAAGACCGGCGACATCTCCTACGACCCCACCAACCACGACTACATGGTCCGCACCCGCGCCGCCCGCATCCAGGCCATCCCCGTGCCCGACCTCGAGGTCGACGACCCCGACGGCGACGCCCGCGTCCTCGTCCTCGGCTGGGGCTCCACCTACGGCCCCATCGGCGCCGCCTGCCGCACCCTGCGCCACCGCGGCCTGCCCATCGCCCAAGCCCACCTACGCCACCTCAACCCCCTCCCGGCGAACCTCGGCCAGGTCCTGACCGCCTACGACCGGGTCGTCATCCCCGAGATGAACCTCGGCCAACTCGCCCAGGTCATCCGCGCCCGCTACCTGATCGACGCGATCGCCTACAACCAGGTCCGCGGCCTACCCTTCACCGCCGCCGAACTGGAGACGACGCTGGAAGAGGTCCTCAAAAATGCCTGAACCCGTCACGGTGAAACTCACCACCAAAGACTTCAAATCCGACCAGGAAGTCCGCTGGTGCCCCGGCTGCGGCGACTACGCCATCCTCGCCGCCATCCAACAATTCATGCCCGAACTGCACATCCCCCGCGAGAACACCGTCTTCATCTCCGGCATCGGCTGCTCCTCCCGCTTCCCCTACTACATGAACACCTACGGCATGCACTCCATCCACGGCCGCGCCCCCGCCATCGCCACCGGACTGTCCGTCACCCGACCCGACCTGTCCGTCTGGGTCGTCACCGGCGACGGCGACGCCCTCTCCATCGGCGGCAACCACCTCATCCACGCCCTACGCCGCAACGTCAACCTCAAAATCCTCCTCTTCAACAACCGCATCTACGGCCTCACCAAAGGCCAGTACTCCCCCACCAGCGAAACCGGCAAAATCACCAAATCCACCCCCACCGGCTCCGCCGACGCCCCCTTCAACCCCCTCTCCCTCGCCCTCGGCGCCGAAGCCACCTTCGTCGCCCGCACCATCGACTCCGACCGCAAACACCTCCAAACAGTCCTCCGCGCCGCCGCCCAACACCAAGGCTCCGCCTTCGTCGAGATCTACCAAAACTGCAACATCTTCAACGACGGCGCCTTCGACCAACTCAAAAACCCCGACACCCGCGACGACCACCTCATCCCCCTACACCACGGCCAACCCATCACCTTCGGCCACAACAACCAACACTGCCTCGTCCACCCACCCCACGCCTTCGGCCTCGAAGTCCGCGACACCGCCACCACCCCACCCGAAGACATCGTCATCCACGACACCACCATCACCGACCCCGCCTACGCCTTCGCCCTCACCCGACTCCCCGGACCAGATCTCCGCAACACCCCCATCGGCGTCTTCCGACAAACCAACCGCCCCACCTACGACAACCTCGTCCAACAACAAGTCACCACCGCCAAAGCCACCACCACCCACACCCCCGAACAACAACTCACCGACCTCCTCCACACCGGCGACACCTGGACGATCCGACCGCTGGCCGACGCATGATCGAGCAACTCGCGCCACCCGGAGCGGTCGCCGTCGAGGCGTTCGACGACACCGACACCGAGCCGCTGCACCCCGAGGAGGCCGCCCTGGTGGCCCGCGCCGTGGAGAAGCGGCGGCGGGAGTTCACCACCGCCCGCACCTGTGCCCGCCGCGCCCTGCGCGCCCTCGGCGAGCCATCCACGCCGATTCTCACCGGGGAACGCGGCGCGCCCGTCTGGCCCACCGGCGTGGTCGGCAGCCTCACCCACTGCGACGGTTACCGGGCTGCCGTGGTAGCCCGCCGGGACGACGTCCGGACCATCGGCATCGACGCCGAACCCGACGCACCGCTGCCCGACGGCGTCCTCGACGCGATCGCCCTGACCGACGAGCGGGCCATGGTGCACCGGCTGACCGCCGACACCCCCGGCCCGCACTGGGACCGGCTGCTGTTCAGCGCCAAGGAGGCCCTCTACAAGGCGTGGTTCCCGGTCACCGGCGTCTTCCTCGGCTTCGACGAGGCCCGGATCACCCTTCATCCGACCGCCCGCACCTTCACCGCCCGCGTCCTCGTCCCCGGTCGCGTTCGGGACTTCGAGGGCCGCTACCTGCACGACGCCGGCCTGGCCCTGGCCGTCGTCGCCGTACCGAACTGAGCCGCACCACGGGCACGGCAACCGGACCACCGAACGAGGGGACCAGACGATGAGCGCCGGCATCTACGCGGTAAGCGACCTGCACGTGGCGTACCCGGAGAACCGGAAGATCGTGGAGAGCCTGCGGCCCCACGCAGCCGGCGACTGGCTGATCGTCGCCGGTGACGTCGCCGAACTCTTCGCCGACGTGACCTGGGCGCTGAAGCTGCTCAGCGAACGGTTCGGCAAGGTCATCTGGGCACCCGGAAACCACGAATTGTGGACCCACTCCCAGGACCCCGTCCTGCTGCGCGGCGAGGCCCGCTACCAGGCCATCGTGCGGCAGTGCCGGAACCTGGGCGTGAGCACCCCCGAGGACGAGTACCCGTTGTGGACCGGGGCCGGCGGCCCGCTGCTGGTGGCCCCGCTGTTCGTCGGCTACGACTACTCGTTCCGCGAGCCGGGCGTCACCAGCAAGGAGCAGTCGCTGGCCCGCGCCCACGCCTCCGGGGTGGTCTGCGCCGACGAGGTCTTCCTGCACCCCGACCCGTACCCGAGCCGGGACGCCTGGTGCCGGGCCCGGGTGGCGCTGACCGAGGCCCGGCTCGCCGACTGCGACCCGGCCGTGCCGAAGGTCCTGGTCAACCACTACCCGCTGGTCCGGACGCCCACCGACATCCTGCGCTATCCCGAGTTCGCCCAGTGGTGCGGCACCGAGCTCACCGCCGACTGGCACCGCCGCTTCCACGCCAGCACGGTGATCTACGGCCACCTGCACATCCCCCGGGTCACCTGGCACGACGGGGTGCGGTTCGAGGAGGTCTCCGTCGGCTACCCCCGGGAGTGGCGGCACCGGGCCCGCACCGATTCGTGGCTGCGGCGGGTGCTGCCCGCACCCGCCCAGGTCTGACCGCTCAGCCCTCGACGAGGCGCTTCTTCTGCACCTTGCCCAGCGCGTTGCGGGGCAGTGCGTCGACCAACCGGACCTCACGGGGCCGTTTGTGCACCGACAGTTGCCGGGCGACGAAGTCCACCAGTTCCGCCCCGGTCACCCCGTCGGCGACCACGTACGCGGTGACCTGCTGGCCCAGATCCGGGTGCGGCAGGCCCACCACCGCCGCCTCGCGTACCGCCGGGTGGGTCAGCAGCGCCTCCTCCACCTCACCGGCCCCGATCCGGTAACCACCGCTCTTGATCAGGTCGGTGCTCGCCCGGCCGACGATCCGGTGCCACCCGTCCGGGCCGACGGTGGCGACGTCGCCGGTCCGGAACCAGCCGTCGGCGCTGCGGCTCGCCGCGTCGGCGTCCGGCCGGTTCAGGTAGCCGTCGAACAGGGTCGGGCCGGCGACCAGCAACTCGCCCATCGCCGTACCGTCGGCCGGCAGGTCCCGGCCCTGCTCGTCGACGATCCGGGTGCGTACCCCGGGAAGGGGGACCCCGACGGCACCCGGCCGGCGCGGGCCGTCCGCACGGGCACTCACCGTGATCAGGGTCTCCGTCATGCCGTACCGCTCGACCACCCGGTGCCCGGTCAGCGCCGCGAGGCCGTCGAAGACCGACGTGGGCAGCGCCGCGCTGCCCGACACCAGCAGCCGCGCCGACCGCAACGCCCGCGCGGCAGCCGGCGTCGCACCGATCCGCGACCAGATGGTGGGTACGCCGAAGTACAGTGTCCCGCCGGCTGCGGCGTACCGCTGCGGCTGCGGCCGGCCGACGTGGTGCAGTCGGCTGCCGACCCGCAGTGGACCGAGCACCCCGAGCACCAGCCCGTGTACGTGGAACAGCGGCAGCCCGTGCACCAGCAGGTCGTCGGGGGTCCACCCCCAGGCGTCGGCCAGCCCGTCCAGGCAGGTGGCGATCGCCGCCCGGGAGAGCAACGCCCCCTTCGGGGCCCCGGTGGTCCCACTGGTGTAGAGGATCAGCGCGGTCCGCTCCGGTGCGGGTTCCGGATGCGTGGTCGCCGACGTGCGGCGCAGATCGACCGGGACCACCGGCAGCCCGTCCCGGCCCGACGCGGTGGACCCGCCCGACGCCGCGTCCGCCGGGGCGAGCAGGGCCTGTGCGGCCGAGTCGCGGAGGATGTGCTCCCGCTCCCGGGGCCCCGCGTCCGGCGGCACCGGCACCACCGCCGTACCGGCCAGCAGCGCACCCACCACGGCGACGACGGTCTCCGTCGTGGGTGTGGTCTCGATCGCGACCCGGTCCAGGCCGTGCAGGTCGTCGGCGACCGCGGCGGCCAGCCCCTGCAGCCCGGACCGGGACAGCGACCGGTCACCCACCCGGACCAGGTCCGGGCGGTCGTCCATCGACGATGACATCGCGGCCAGCAGCGACACGATCCACGCCCTTCCGGTCGATCGGCGGGGCGCGGCGCGGCCCCCGTGCCGACGCTAGTGCGGCGAGCGGCCCGTCACCACCCCCCACCTCCGGGGTAGCCGCGCGGCCACCCCGCTGCCGAGCGCCGTCGACGGTCAGGGGTCGGTTAAGGGTGCCGGTACGACCTCCGCACCGCCTACCCTCGACCGAGACGGATCCATCGCCGGTCGACGGGGAAGGTGGCATCGACGTCATGACCTCCGCGCAACCATCAGCCGCGCCGCCGCACCTCGTCGTCACCGACGCGTCCGATGCCATCGCGTTCTACACCCACGTGTTCGGTGCGGTTCCGCAGCGGCAGGAGTGCCTTCCCGACGGACGGGTGCTCACCGCCGACCTCGTCGTCGACGGCCACCGGTTCACCGTCAGCGAGTGGGCCGACCCCGCCGCGGCGACGCCCCGACTGCCGGTGCTCACCGTGGAGTCCGCCGACCCCGACGCGGTGCTGCGCCGCGCCGTCGCGGTGGGTGCCCGGGTCGGTACCGCCAACGGCGTTCCCCACGAGGTGCTGCTGCGCGATCCGTACGGTCGGGGTTGGGCCATCGCCCGACCCGAACCGTCCGCCTGAGCCGGGTACCGCACCGCACGTCGTGCAGGGTCGTGCCGGGGGGCACCGACCACGCCATCACCCCGGAACGCGGTTTGGCGAGGTCCGTCAGCGGTATCTGGATCCGGTACGTCCGCGAGAAGGAGGAACCGGTGAACGTCGACGATCTGCTGACCGAAGCCTACGGGCGGCTGCCCGACCTGGTCCGTGCGGCGGTGGACGGGCTCAGCCCCGACGAGCTGTGCCGGGCGCCCGGCCCGGGTGCCAACCCGGTCGGCTGGCTGGTCTGGCATCTCACCCGGATCCAGGACCAACAGGTCGCCGAGCTGCTCGGGGTCGACCAGGTCTGGGGCACCGGCGGCACGGCGGCCCGGTTCGGGCTTCCCGCCGACCCCGCCGACACCGGTTTCGGCCACACCCCGGAACAGGTCGCCGCGGTACGCCCGGAGAGCGCGGAGGCGCTCGTCGGCTACCACCGGGCGGTGGCGGAGCGCACCCGCGGGTTCCTGACCGGGCTGCGACCGGCGGACCTGGACCGGATCGTCGACGAGAACTGGGATCCGCCGGTGACCCTCGGTGCCCGGCTGGTCAGCATCCTCTCCGACGATCTCCAACACGTCGGCCAGGCCGCCTACCTGCGGGGTCTGCTCCGGCCCTGACCGGGATCTCACCCGCTCCGGGTGACCCGACCTCACCCCGCCGGGCGGCATCCTGGCCGGGTAGGGAACGGCCGGTGGGGGGAGAAGACGTGGGTACGTCGATGGCGGGGTTCCTGGACCGGTGGGTTTCGGGCCGGCGGTCGGACCTGCCGGAGACCACCTCGGGCACCCTGCGCCTGGATGCCGCCGAGGGCGGACAGACCGCCCACTGGCGGCTCACCATCCACGACCAGCGGGTCGAGGTCAGCCGGTCCGCCGAGGACGCCGAGTTGGTCGTCCGTGCCGACCGGGAGGTGTTCGACCGGTTGGCGTCCGGCCGGACCCACCTCGCCACCGCACTGCTGCGCAACGACCTGTCGGTGCAGGGCAACATGCGGTTGCTGATGACGCTCCGACGGATCTTCCCCGGCCCGCCCGACGCCCGGCACCCCCGGGAGCGGGACGGCCGCCGGTGAGGGAGGAACGGGTCCACGTCGTCGCCGGCAACGCCTTCGCGGTCAGCGACGCCCACGGCGACATGGAGGTGGACCCGAGGACGCCGGTGGGGCTCTTCTCCTTCGACACCCGGTTCATCTCCCGCTGGGTGCTCACCATCGACGGGCAGCGGCTGCACGCCCTGTCCCGCGACGACATGACCTACTTCGAGACCCGCTTCTTCCTGGTCCCCGGCAGGGCTAGTCACTACGTCGACGCTGACGTGTCGGTGATCCGGCACCGCTCCATCGACGACAGCTTCACCGAGCAGCTCACCGTGCTGAACCACTCCGCCGTACCCGCCGAGTTCGTCGTCCGGATGGAGGTCGGTGCCGACTTCGCCGACACCTCGGAGATCGGCAGCCCGGTGCCCCGGCGGATCACCAGGGCCGCCCACCCGCCCCACGGGGTGCTACGGCTGCGCTACGAACGGGAGCGGTTCGCCCGGGAGGCGACCGTGTCCAGCACCGCCCCGGCCGACGTCGACGAGGGTGGCTTCACCTACCGGATCACCGTGCCCGGGCACGGAAAGTGGATCACCGACCTGCACGTGGGCATGACCATCCGGGGTGATGGCGGCCACGACCTGCGGAAGAGCCTGGAG
Source organism: Micromonospora sp. NBC_00421 (assembly GCF_036017915.1). Lineage (NCBI taxonomy): Bacteria > Bacillati > Actinomycetota > Actinomycetes > Micromonosporales > Micromonosporaceae > Micromonospora > Micromonospora sp. NBC_00421. Next base: position 3,642,724 of record NZ_CP107929.1, on the reverse strand, counting down.
TCACATCGGCTGCGGGTCCGCCACGACATGCGGCACGACCTGCGTGACTGGCTGGACCGGGCGCCCCAGTTGGTGACCGAGCAGGAGCGGCTGCCGGCGGTGTACGAGCAGGCGCTGACCGACCTGGCCGCGCTGCGGTACGTCCCGCTGGCGTACACCGGGCGGGTGCCGGTGGGCGGTCTGCCCTGGGCGATGGCGCTGTACGGCCGGGACGCGCTGATCACCTGTCTGCAGACCCTGCCGTTCACCCCCGAACTCACCCCGAGCACGCTGCGCATGCTGGCCCTGCTCCAGGGCGGCCGCCTCGACGACCAGCACGAGGAGGAACCCGGGAAGATCGTCGGTGAGTTGCGGTACGGCGAGTCGGCCGCCTTCGAGGAGCAACCGACCGGGCTCTACTACGGCGCCGCCGACACCACCCCGCTCTTCGTGATCCTGCTCGACGAGTACGAGCGCTGGTCCGGCGACGCGGCGCTGGTCCGGCAACTGCGCCACCCGGCCCGGATGGCGCTGGACTGGATCGACGAGTACGGCGACCTCACCGGCGACGGCTACCTGCGTTACCAGCGGCGCAACCCCCGCAACGGGTTGGTCAACCAGGGCTGGCGGAACTCGCCGGATGCGATCGTGGACGCCGCCGGCCGTCCGCCCGCCGGGCCGAGGGCCACCTGCGAGCTCCAGGGCTACGCCTACGACGCGAAGGTCCGCGGGGCCCGCCTGGCCCGGGAGTTCTGGGCCGACCCGGAGTACGCCGATCAACTGGAACGCGAGGCCGCCGCCCTGAAGGAACGCTTCAACCGGGACTTCTGGCTGCCCCGACGGGAGTACTACGCGCTGGCCCTGGAGCCGGACGGCACGCCGGTGGAGGCGTTGACGTCCAACCTGGGGCACCTGCTGTGGAGCGGGATCGTCCCCGAGGAGCGGTCCGCCGCCGTCGCCGCCCAGCTGCTCGGGCCGCACCTCTTCTCCGGGTGGGGGGTGCGCACCTTCGCCGACGGGCAGTTGGCGTACAACCCGGTGGGTGCGCACCTGGGCGCGGTGTGGCCGTCGGACAACTCGCTGATCGCCGCCGGGTTGCGGCGCTACCACCACGACGAGGAGGCGGCCCGGGTCGCGGCCGGCATCCTGGCGGTGGCGGAGCTGGTCGGCGGATCGGTGCCGGAGGTGATCGCCGGCTATCCACGGACGTCCACCAGGTACCCGGTGCAGTTGCCGATGGCCGGCCGGCCACAGTCGTGGTCCGCCGGGGCCGTGGTGATGCTGCTCGGCACCATCCTCGGGTTGCGGCCCTGCGCCGACAACCTGCTGGTGAATCCGGCGCTGCCCGACGGATTCGGCCGGATCGAGCTGCTGGACGTCCCCGGGCGGTGGGGGCATGCCGACGCGTACGGTCGGGACCGTTCGGCCGCCCACCGGGGCCACCGCCCCCGGCTGCGCTGACGGTGAGACCGGCCGGGTGGCGGGGCCGGAGCGCGATGCGCCCGATCCCGGGCACGGCACCCGGATCCCGGCCGGCACGCTGATCACGACGGCTCGGCGGGGAGCGCACCGCCGGGCAGGGACGGGGACCCGTCGGCCGGGGCGCGAGGTGTGGACGATGTCGCCCGGAGGAGGCCGGCCCGAGCTGCCCGGAACGCCGACATCGCGGCCGGCTCCCCGCGCAGTTCGGCCGGGTGCGGTGCGGCGCGGACCGCCGCCAGGAGTGCCCCGAGGTCGTCCGCCGGCCCGGCGACCGGCCCGCTGAGCAGCCGCTCGGCGGTTTCCGGGTCCAGGGGATGTCGGGTCATCTCGTGTTCCTCAGCGCCACCCCCGGGTGGGGCGTCACGCCGGCACGGGTGCCGGTGGCCCCGATCACACCAGGCCCGGGTGGTAACGGCGAAAAGTCCGTCGGCATCCCTACAGTAAGTGACGGTCCGGTTCGTTTCGGTGTCAGACTCCGCTGGACACGCTGCATCGAGGGAGGCTGACACCATGCCAGGACGCGACACGCACAGTGACGAGCGTTTTGATCAGGTCGGCGACGAGATGTCCGCCGCCGTCACCCGGGCGGCGTCGGTGCTGGAGGAGGAGCTGTCCGCCGGCATCGCCAGCGCCCGCCGCCTCCAGGAGAAGCTCACCGCCGACCGGCGGGTCGACCCGGCCGCCTTCGACGAGGTGTCCGGCCGGGTCCGCAAGGACACCCACTCGCTCATCGACATGGTGGTCGCCCAACTGCCGGCCGACGGTGAGCGCGGCGAGCTGACCCGCCGCTACGCCGCCGACGCGCACGACGTGCTGGACAGCCTGATCGACCTGGCCCGGCTCGCCCCGGAACTGGCCAACGGGCTGATCGAGCGGGTGTCCCAGCAGGGCCACCCGACGGCCTCCGGTGCGGGCCCGGCACGCGTCCGGCGGCCTGCCGGGGCTCCGCCGGCCGGTGGCGAGCCCGGCCCGGTGTCCTGAGCCGATGACTTCCCCCGGCCTCGACGACCAGGTCGAGGAGGTGCTGGACCGCTACCGGACCCGCACCATGGCGACCCTGCTGGCCCACCTGCCCACCGGTGGCCCCCGCTACCTCTACGACCTGGTCGCCGACTATCCGCGCCGCGCCGGCAAGGGGCTCCGGGCGGCGCTCTGCCTGGCCGCCTGCCGGCTCGCCGGGGACGGCACCGAGGTCGACGAGGCGGCGGTCAACGTGGCCACCACCGTCGAGTTGTTCCACAACGCCTTCCTCATCCACGACGACATCCAGGACGGCAGTGAACAGCGGCGTGGCGCACCCACCCTGCCCGCCCAGTACGGCGTCGGGGTGGCCCTCAACGTCGGCAACATGACCAACCTGCTCGCCCTGGACCGGCTGCTGGCCAACCGGGACGGCCTCGGCTCCGGCGCCGCCTGGCAACTGGTCGAGGAGAGCCGGCTGATGCTGCGCCACTCGCTGGAGGGCCAGGCGATCGAGATCGGTTGGATCCGGGACAACGCCTGCGACCTCACCCCCGACGACTACTACCGGATGTGTCTGAAGAAGACCTCCTGGTACACCTGCATCTATCCCTGCCGCACCGGCATCCTGGCGGCCGGCGACGGTCGGCTGCGTCGGGACCGGCTGGACCGCTACGGCTGGTATCTCGGCGCGGCCTTCCAGATCACCGACGACGTGTTGAACCTGGTGGGGGAGTACGCGGCCTACGGCAAGGAGATCGCCGGTGACCTGTGGGAGGGCAAGCGCACCCTGATCCTCATCGACTTCCTGGGGCGGTGCACCACCGGGGAACGGGAGCGGACGGTCGCCTTCCTGGGCACCCCACGCGCCGACCGCACCGCCACCGAGGTGCGCTGGCTGCACCGCCGGCTGATGGCGTACGACAGCGTGGAGGTGGCCCGCCGCTGCGCCCGCGAGCTGGCCGACGCGGCGTCGGCCGAGGCACAGGCAGCGCTCGGCGACCGGGCCGGCACCGAGGACGGCCGGTTCCTGCTCGGACTGACCCGCTACGTCGTCGACCGCCCCCGTTGACCGGCCGGGTCAGCCCATCGTCTTCGCGCCGTCGATCGACTCGCGGATGATGTCGGCGTGCCCGGCGTGCTGGGCGGTCTCCGCGATCACGTGCAGCAGCGTCCGTCGCACCGACCAGCTCGCGCCCGGCGTGAACCAGGGCGCCTCCGGCAGCGGATGGCTCACGTCCAGGTCGAGGGTGGCGATCAGTTCGTCGGTGTGGGCGGCGGTCTCGGCGTAGCCGTCGAGCAGACCGGCCAGGGTGTCGTCGTCGGACATCCGGAACAGACCGGCCCAGTCGACCGGCACGCTCTCCATCGCCCCGGCCCCGCCGACCATGAACCGCGCCCACCGCTGCTCCACCGCGGTCACGTGCTTGACCAGGCCGCCCAGGCACAGCTCGCTGACGGTGCTGCGGGTAGCCGCCTGCGCGTCGGTCAACCCGCGCACGGTGTGTCGTAGAAAGCCGCGGTGCAGGCCGATGGTCTGCGCCAGGTCGGCCCGTTCGCCGGTGAGCACCCGTTCCGAAGTGGTCATCTCCGCCTGCCTCCGTGGTCGATGTCGTCGAAGGCCACGCTAGGGCCACCCCCCGACAATCCGGTGGGCCACACCCGACGCCAGCGGTTGCCGATCCGGCGGCCGGGCGGTGGACTGGACCACATGGGAGTGATCAGGGTGGGCACCTCGTCCTGGGCGGATCAGACACTGCTGCGCGCCGGCTGGTATCCCCGGTCGGCACGCACCCCCGCCCAGCGGCTCGGCTGGTACGCCGGGCAGTTCGGACTGGTCGAGGTGGACACCTCGTACTACGCCGTCCCGGTGCCGGAGACCACAAGCGGATGGGCGGCGGCCACCCCGCCGGGTTTCACCTTCGACGTCAAGGCGTTCAGCCTCTTCACCGGCCACCCGACCCCGGTGCAGGTGCTGCCGAGGGACCTGCGACCGGCCACCGGGCCGTCCCGGATCCGCCGCCGGGACCTGCCCGAGGCGTCGTACGACGAGCTGTGGAGCCGGTTCCGGGCGGCGCTGGAGCCGCTCGCGGCGGCCGACCGGCTCGGCGCGGTGTTGTTGCAGTTCCCGCCGTGGCTGGTGCGCAGCGCCGGCGCCCGGCGGCGGATCGAGGAGTTGGCCGACCGGTGCCGGCCGTGGCGGGTCGCGGTGGAACTGCGCCACGGGTCCTGGTTCGACGGGGTGGCGGCGGCCGAGACGGTGACCTTCCTGCGCGACCGCGACCTCAGTCTGGTCTGCGTCGACATGCCGCAGGGCCACCCCTCCTCGGTGCCGCCGATCATGGTCGGTACGGCCGAGCCGGTGCTGGTCCGGATGCACGGTCACAGCGCGCACTGGGCGGACGGCAGCAAGGAGGACCGGTTCCGGTACGCCTACGCCGACGACGAACTGCGCCGGTGGGCCGACCTGCTGGCAGACCTGGCCGACCGGTCCGGGGAGCTGCACGTGCTGTTCAACAACTGCTGCGCGGGGCAGGCCCAGCGGGACGCCGCCCGGCTTGCGGAACTGCTCGGGGTGGTGTCCACGACGACGGCGGCCAGCCACTGACCCGGGTTCACCGCCCCACGGTGGCGCACCCCGGGTCACCGACCCGGTGAGGCACCCGCCCCGCTCGCCGACCTGCCGGTGCGGGGCGCGCCGTCGACGGCGCGACGGCAGGTCCCGCACCGGCCGGTCCCGGCCCGACGGTCAGCTGGCCATCGCCATCCGCCGACGGGCCCCCGTGGCGGCCAGCCGGCCCATCGTCGCCGGGGCGCCCATCAACCCACCGGCACGCCCGAGCATCCCCCGGAACACCTGGCCGGGCTTCTGCTGCTCGCCCATGTACGCCGTGACCACCACCAGGGCCCCGGTCAACGCCGGGATGGTCCACTGGAGGACCCGCATCTGCCGCTGCCGGTGCGCCACCTCGGTGGGCGTCTGGTAGTTGGGCTCGGTGGTCCCCGAGACCGGCGTGTTGCCGGCGTTCTGCAACTTCATGCCGACCAACCGGCTGTAGCCGGTCGCCGCGAGCGCGCCGACGGTCAGCGCCGTCTTCACCGCGCTCATCCGACCCACCCCGGACTGGGCCATCATCCGGGGGCTCTCGGTGGCCAGTTCGCCCACCGCGCCGGCCAGGTGCGCGCCGATCGCGGCCGCGTTGACCGGGGTCCACCGGGCCCAGCCGGCCGAGGCCACCGGGAGCCGTTGGGTCGAGTCGCTGATCCGTGCCGCCGCTCCGTTGACGCCCAGCGCTCCCATCAGGGAGCCACCGAACCAGGCCGCCAGGCCCAGATCGTGCATCGAGCGCAGTGCGGTGTGTCGTTCGGACATCTGATCCCCCTCCACCGTGTTCGGGCGCAGCGGCATACCCGTCCCGGCGGCGGCTACGCGCCCGACTTCCGGGCGACCCACCGGCGGAGCCGCCCGACGTGCTCCCGGCGGGGACCAGCGGCGGGGTGGCCCCGGCCGTCCGGTGCAGGTCAGCGGCGGGGCAGGCCCGCCGCGAAGTCGGCCACCCGGCGGGTCAACGGCAGCCCGGCCCGGACCCACCGGAAGTGGTCCAGCGGGGCGCCCGCCTCGGTCGCCGTGTACCGGTGACGGGTGACCGGCGCGGCGGTGAGCTTGGCGCAGAGGTGGTCGACGGTCGGGTGCGGGGTGTACTGGTCGTCGTCGACGCTTACCGCAAGCACCGGCACGGTCAACCGGCCCACCGCCGCCTCGCTGTCCACCCCGTCCAGGGTGGGGAAGCGGCCGGTCCGGGCGGTGCGCGCCCAGTCCCGGATCACCCCGCGCGCCTGCCGGCCGCCGAACCCCCAACCCGGCCAGACCCCGAGCGCGCCGGCGACCGCCGCGATCCCCTGGGTGTACGGCAGGACGCCGTACCCGCGTAGGCCCGGATAGCTGCGCCAGTACGGGACACCGACGGCGAGCAGGGCGAGCCCGTCGACCCGGTCGACACCGTGCAGGGCCAGGTGCAGCAGGGCCGCCTGCCCGCCGAGGGAGTGCCCCAGCAGCAGCGTCGGGCGGCCGTCCAGCCGGGGCTTCAGCGCGTCGAGGACCGCGCCGACGTCGGCGGCCAGTTCCCGGTAGCCGTACCGGCAGGCACGTGACGGCGGGGGAGTGCTCTCGCCGGTGCCGCGCAGGTCGGCGACGATCACCGCCAGGCCGGCGTCGCGTAGCGCGGTGGCGAACGGCCGGTAGTACCGGGCCCGGACCCCCATCGCCGGCCAGATCACCACCACCGGAGCGTCGGGCGCCCCGTCGGGTTCCGGGTAGACCTGGATGCCGAGCCGGGCCCGGTCGACGTCGACGAACTCCTGCGTGTACTCCGTGTCCCCGCTCACCGCCCTATCCTACCGGCCGGTAATAACGGGTCCACGTCAGGCGGCTGCCGGGGCGACCTGACCGACACCGCTCACCGAGGAGTAGACGGCGGGAAGCTGCTCGGCCCAGTGTCGCCAGGAGTAACAGACCCGGATCCGGTCCAGCGCCGCCGTGGCGTACGTGAACCGGCGTACCCGGTCGGCCGTCGGCCGGGACGAGGGTGAACGAGACGACGTCGGTGGCCTCGGGGGTCACCTCGACGACTCGCCAGTCGCGCCACACCGCGCCGTCCCCGGCAACCCCCGCGATGGTGTACAGGCGGGACTCCCGGGCGACGAGTTCGCAGGCCATCAACCAGTACACCTCGTCCCAGGCGGCGGCGACCTGCGGGGTGACCGCCGGGCCGAGCACCTCGCCGACGGCGGCCATCAGGTGCCGACACCCACAAGGGGGTACTGGCCGGCGGTGATGCCGAGCGAGGCGTGCTTGTGCGCGATCCGGCCGGTGATCTGGTCGGCGTGCGCCCGGACCACGGGCAGGGTGGCGGTGACGACGGCGGCTGACGACTCCGAGAGCACGGCTCCTCCTCCTGTTGGCTACAGAGGACACCTAAACAGGAATCTCAAAGTCCGCTTATGGGCCGAAAGTCCCGCGTCCGGGGTCGCGGCGGTCCCGGCCGTCCGCCACTGTCCGCCGCCGACTGCCCTGGCTAGGGTCGGGTGGTGAAGCTCAACCGGTCGACGGACATGGCCCTGCGGATCGCCATGCTCGTCGCTCCCGCGTCGGCCCGGACCACCGTCGACGAGTTGGCCGACCGGCTCGACCTGCCGCGCAGCCACGTGGCCAAGGTGGTGCAGCGGTTGCAGCGGATCGGGGTGCTGGTCACCGTCCGGGGCCGCTCCGGCGGGGTGGCCTTCGCCGAGGGGGCCGAGCGGATCACCGTCGGGCGGGTGGTGCGCGCCTTCGAGGGGGAGGGGGAGGTGGTCTCCTGCGAGGAGTCCGGCTGTGCGCTGCGCGCCGGCTGCCGCCTGCGGGTCCAGCTCCGCCGCGCCCAGGCGGCCTTCCTCGCCGTCCTCGACGAGGTGCCGCTGGACGACCTGGTCGACGACCCGACGGCCGCCGTGCTGCTCACCCTGGCCCCACCCGCTGCGGCGACGGGAGCGACGGCGACCTGAGACGGTCCGGCCGGTGGGGGCGACCACCCGGGTCGCCCCCACCGGCCGTCGGTTCAGCTGACCCGGACGGTGCCGTCCGTCGACCGGACGCAGGCGACCGTACGGGCGGCGGTAGCCGCCGCCCCGGTCAGGCACCGGCCGAGCACCTGGTGCCCGGCCGCGCTCGGGTGCCAGGACTCCTGGCAGGTCTGGAAGTACGTCCCGCAGGTGTTCGCGATCCGCTGGATGTCCAGCTTGTCGTAGCCGGAGAGGCTGGTGACGAAGACCCCAGAGGTGCCGTCCTGGAGCCGGATCGGGGTGGCCAGCGCGTTACCGGGACTGCCCGCCGACTCGCAGAGCCGGGCGCCGTCGAAGGCCCGCTGCACGTTGAGGTAGACCAGGTCGGCGGCCGGGAACTCGGCGGACAGCGTGCTGCGTACCGAGTTGACCAGGGTGCCCAGGCCCTGCGAGAAGCGCTGGCCGGGGGCGAGGCTGGCCCGGTGGATCGGGCAGCCGGCGGCGTACCGCTCGGCACCCAGGTCGCGGAACTTGTCCCGGGTGTCGTCCCGGCTGTCCTCCTCCCAGTAGGTCGAGGCCAGCTCCGGCGGCAACGGGTTGGTGTAGTCCTGGAAGACGATCCGGTGCTGGCCGTCGGCGTCGATCTGGTCGAGCGTGGTCAGGATCTGCCGGACCGCCGCCGTGGTCTCCGCGGTGGCCGCGCTGACCTGGGCGGCGGTGGCCAGGTCGGCGTCCGAGCAGGGCTCCTGCTCCACCGGCCCGCCCAGGTACGCCCAGAACTCCCACCACCCGGTCCAGGCGTCGGCGATGAACCGGTTCGCGCACTTCTCGGCGACGCTGCCGAAGGTGAAGGAGCTGTTGTTCGAGCCGAGGCCGACCAGCACCAGGTCGATGTCGTGGGTCTGCCCGACCGCGCGGAGCTGGTCGAGCTGGGCGGCGACCTGCCGGCCCTTGGCCCGGCTGGCCGAGGCGTTGGCGATGTCGTAGGGCTGGCCACCGGAGCAGGCGAGGTTGAACCGGGCGGCGATGCCCGGCAGGTCCGCCTTGAACAGTGAGGCGTTCGGTGATCGGTGGCAGAAGTAGGCGTTGTTGTTCGGCGCCGACCAGCCCGGGAAGGGCTGGGCCGTCCCGTTGAGGTCGGTCACCGGCGCGTACGCCCCGGCGCCCTCGCCGCTGATGAAGCTGTCCCCGAGGGCGACCGCGGCGGTGGGCAGCGCGGCGGCGGCCGGTGCGGGTGGGCCGACGGCGACCGGCAGGGCGGCCGTGGCGACGGTGAGGATCGCCGCAAGGGCGGTCCGGCGGAACCTGGACATGACGTCCCCCATCTGTCCATGGAAATGTGAAAGATCCTTCACGGCCGGATCAGATCACCTGGCGAGATGGGCGTCAATGCCTCTTAACACGATCGTCGAATGACGGAAATGGTGTTCTCCGGCGTGGCGTGGCCCCGACCGGGGAAGGCCCCGGCTCCCGGCGGCGTTGCCCCCGCAGGACGCGCAACCGCGGTCCGACGTGGGGCTGCACGTCGCTGTCGGGGCGTACGGCTACGCTCGCTGCGGCACGCCGCGCGTGGAGATCGAGGCGGTGAGCGGCACCACACCGCCGAGACCGGGGAGTACGACCAGTTGACCGCACAGCCTGAGACCCTCTACGGGGCAGACGACCTCACCCACCTGGAGGGCCTGGACGCCGTCCGCAAGCGTCCCGGCATGTACATCGGCTCCACCGACAGTCGTGGCGTGGGTCACCTCGTCAACGAGATCCTCGACAACTCCACCGACGAGGGTGTCGCCGGTCACGCCGGCACGGTCGAGGTGATCCTGCACGCCGACGGCTCGGTGCAGGTCGACGACGACGGCCGGGGCATCCCCACCGACGTGCACGCCAAGTCCGGCATTTCCGGGGTCGAGCTGGTGCTCACCCGGCTGCACGCCGGCGGCAAGTTCGGCGGCTCCGGCTACAAGACCTCCGGCGGTCTGCACGGCGTGGGCGCCTCCGCGGTCAACGCGCTGTCCCGCCGGTTCGACGTGACAGTCCGGCGTGCCGGCAAGGTGCACACGATGTCGTTCCGGCACGGCGTGCCCGGTGTCTTCGCCGGCGACGGGCCGGACGCCCCCTTCACCCCCGGCCCCGGCCTGCAGGTGGTCGGGACGATGAAGCGGGGGCAGCGCACCGGCACCTCGATCCGCTACTGGCACGACGCCCGCTACTTCGAGACCGGCGCGCGGCTGGACGTCGACGCCGTCCGGATGAAACTGCGCAACACCGCCTTCCTGGTCCCCGGGGTCGACTACCGGCTGCGCGACGAGACCGCCGAGGAGCCGGTCGAGGAGCGGTTCCACTTCCCCAACGGGCTCACCGACATGGTCGAGTTCCTGGCCCCGGCCGGTGACCGGCCGGTCTCCGGCACCCTGCTGGTCACCGGCGAGGGGACGTACCGGGAGAACGCCGCCGACGCCAACGGCGTGATGCAGTCCAACGTGCAGCGCCGGGCCGAGGTCGAGATCGCCTTCCGCTGGGGCACCGGCTACGAGCGCACCGTGGAGTGCTTCACCAACACCATCCGCAACGCGCACGGCGGCACCCACCGCAAGGGCTTCGAGCGGGCGCTGACCCGGGCCCTGGCCGACGCCGTCCGCAACACCCGGGGCCTGCTCAAGCCCAAGGAGGACCCGCCCACCCTGGACGACGTCCTGGAGGGGATGACGGCGGTGCTGCACGTCCGCATCCCCGAGCCGCAGTTCACCTCGCAGACCAAGGACGAGCTCTCCACCGCCGGCATCACCAAGGTCCTGCAGACCCTGGTCGAACAGCACGTCAAGGCGTGGCTGGAGGACAAGCGCAGCAAGGCCGAGGCGCGCACGGTGCTCCAGAAGATCGTCGACGCGGCCCGGGTGCGGCTGACCCAGAAGCAGCAGAAGGACGCCGCCCGGCGCAAGACCGCCCTGGAGGGCGCGTCGATGCCGGCCAAGTTGGTCGACTGCCGTGCCACCGGGGTGGACCGCAGCGAGCTGTTCATCGTGGAGGGGGACAGCGCCCTGGGGTGTTTTACCGGCGACACCATGGTCGCGCTCGCCTCCGGCGAGGCCCGATCCTTCGCCGACCTGGCAGCGGACTGGCAGCGCGGGGTGACCCATTTCGGCTACACCACCAACAAGGCGGGGCGCGTGGTGGTCGCTCCGCTGGTGGAGCCACGCCTCACCAAGAGCGCTGCCGGGCTCGTCCGGGTGAACCTCGACAACGGCGCGTCGGTCCGCTGCACACCGGATCACCTTTTCCGGCTGCGCGACGGTTCCTACCGACGGGCCGATGCCCTGACCCCCGGTGACTCACTGATGCCCCTGTACCGGAGCATCTCCAGTAAGGCCGAGGGGCACAAGCTGCACGGGTACGAGCGGATCTGGATGAACGACCGGGAGGAGTGGGTCTACACCCACTACCTCGCGGACGCCTGGAATCTTCGTCACGGTCGTGACAGCGCGACCAACGGCAACGTCCGTCACCACATCGACATCGACAAGCGCAACAACGATCCACGAAACATCCAAAGGATGACCTGGGCCGACCACTCGGCACTGCACGCCGCGATGATGGGTGAACACGTCCACGCGGGCTGGCGGGAGTGGTTTGCCAACGGCGGCCGGGAGTTCAAGGCGGCCATGCTCAGCGCGCAGTGGCGCGATCCCGCATTCCGTGAGGCGTGCCTCGCCCGGCTGTTCGCGCTCAACGAGTCACCCGAATTTCGGGCCAAGCTGAACAAGGGCTTTCAGGACTGGTACGACGCGCTCGGTGACGAGGAAAAGGCCGCTTATGCCGACCGGATGCGGGACCGGCAGGCCCAGTACTGGTCACAGCCCGAGCACCGCGAGGCCGCTGCGGAGCGCGTCCGGAACTATTTCGCGGACCCTGCTCGTCGTTCCGAACGGCGGGCGCGTTCGGTGCGGCAGTGGGACAACCCGGAGTTGCGTGCCTGGCGTTCACGGAAGACCGTCGAACAACTCAGCGATCCCGCCGAGCGGGAACGCCAGCGCAACGCGGTGCGGACCTGGCACGAGGAGAATCCTGAATTCGGGGCCCGACACTCACGGTTGATGAAGCAGCGACTGGCAGACCCGGGCACCGGTCACCTTGCCAAGGCGCAAGCCGGTCGGGCGGCCTACGTGGCCAACGTGCCCAGGGCAGAGCGGGTTGGACGCCAACAGGAGGGCAGGCGGCGGGCCGCGCTCAAGCGGCTCACTCCGCTGCTGGTGCTGCCGGATGCGGAACTGGCGGCGGCGTACGAGGCTGAGCGGCTGAGTTCCGCACGCACGGGACTCCGGTTCGATCGGCTCCTGGCGCTCTACGGCGGCGATTACGCCCGCCTCCGGGAGGCGGTCAATCTGGTGAATCACCATGTCGTGTCCGTCGAGCCGCTTGACGAGACAGCAGACGTCTACGACCTGACGGTCGAGGGCTACCACAACTTCGCCCTCGAAGCCGGCGTCTTCGTCCACAACAGTGCGCGGGTCGCTCGTACCTCGGAATATCAGGCGCTTCTCCCGATTCGCGGCAAGATCCTCAACGTGCAGAAGGCCAACCTCCAGCAGGTGCTGGACAACGCCGAGTGCGCGGCGATCGTTCAGGTGCTCGGGGCCGGTTCGGGGCGTACCTTCGACCTGTCCTCGCTGCGCTACGGCCGGGTGCTGATCATGGCGGACGCCGACGTGGACGGCGCGCACATCCGGACCCTGCTGATCACCCTCTTCGCCAGGTACATGCGACCGCTGATCGAGGCCGGCCGGCTCTACGCCGCGATGCCGCCGCTGCACAAGATCACCACGAAGGGGCGCAGCCCGCAGACCACCTACACCTACACCCAGGCCGAGATGGAGGCGACTGTCCGCAAGCTGGAGAAGGCCGGCAGGCAGATCGTCACCCCGATCCCGCGCTTCAAGGGCCTCGGTGAGATGGACGCCGACGAGCTGTGGGACACCACCATGAACCCGGCCACCCGGGCGGTCCGCCGGATCACCCTCGACGACGTCGACGCCGCCGAGCGCATCCTCGAACTGCTGATGGGCGAGAAGGTCGAACCGCGCCGCAACTGGCTGATCGACTCCTCCGACCGGGTCGACCGCGACGCGATCGACGCATGACGAGCACCGTGGCCGCCGCACACCCGGAAGAGAGCTGAACGATGGCACGCCGTAAGGACGACCGCGCCAAGGTGGACCTGTCCGCCTTCGACCAGGCCGGCGCGCGGGTCTTCGACAACCCGCTGGTCACCGAGGTCTCCGACTCCTACCTGGAGTACGCCTTCTCGGTCATCCACTCCCGCGCCCTGCCCGACGCCCGCGACGGCCTCAAGCCGGTGCACCGCCGCATCCTGTGGTCCATGCACGAGCAGGGTCACCGCCCCGACCGGGGGCACGTGAAGTCGGCCCGGATCGTCGGCGACGTGATGGGGAAGTACCACCCCCACGGCGACACCGCGATCTACGACGCGATGGTCCGGCTCGCCCAGGACTTCTCGCTGAACACGCCACTCATCGATGGGCATGGAAATTTTGGTAGCCCAGACGATGGCCCGGCCGCGGCGCGTTATACCGAGGCCCGGCTCTCCCGGGAGGCGATGCTGCTGGTCGGGGAGTTGGGCGAGGACACCGTCGACGTCGAGCCCAACTACGACGGCTCGCTGACCCAGCCGACCGTGCTGCCCGCCGCCTTCCCCAACCTGCTTGTCAACGGGGCGTCCGGGATCGCGGTCGGGATGGCGACCAACATGATCCCGCACAACCTCGGTGAGGTGGTCTCCGCCGCCCGCTGGCTGATCAACCACCCGGACGCCGACCTCGACAAGCTGATGGAGTACGTTCCCGGCCCCGACCTGCCCACCGGCGGCCTGCTGCTGGGCCTGGACGAGGTGCGCCGGGCGTACGAGACCGGGCGTGGCGTGGTGCGGATGCGCGGCCGGGTGGAGATCGGCCCGCTGGAGGGCAGCCGGGGCCGGCAGGCGATCACCGTGGTCGAACTGCCCTACGGCGTCGGCGCGGAGAAGGTCATCGCGGCGATCACCAACGAGGTCAACAAGACCAAGCGGCTCACCGGCATCGCCGACGTCAAGGACCTCACCGACCGGGAGAGCGGCACCCGGCTGGTCGTCGAGTGCAAGGTCGGGGTCAACCCGCAGGCGTTGCTGGCCGACCTCTACCGGCTCACCCCGCTGGAGCAGTCCTTCGGCATCAACAACCTGGTGCTCGTCGACGGCCAGCCGCGCACCCTCGGGCTGAAGACGCTGCTGGAGGTCTTCCTGGCCCACCGCTACGAGGTGGTGACCCGGCGCAGCGCGTACCGTCGGCGCAAGCGGGAGGAGCGGCTGCACCTGGTCGACGGCCTGCTGATCGCCCTGCTCGACATCGACCGGGTGGTCAAGCTGATCCGGGCCAGCGAGGACGCCCAGGCCGCCAAGGACGGCCTGATGCAGAAGTTCCGGCTCTCCGAGATCCAGGCGACGTACATCCTGGACACCCCGCTGCGCCGGTTGACGAAGTACGACCGGATCGAGCTGGAGGCCGAGCAGGAGAAGCTGCGCGGGGAGATCGCCGCGCTGTCCACGATCCTGGACGACCCGAAGGTGCTGCGGAAGGTCGTCTCCGACGAGTTGGCCGCGGTGGTGAAGCAGTTCGCCGCGCCGCGTCGCACCACCCTGGTCGACGGGGACCTCAAGGAGGTGCTCGCCGCGTCCGCACCGGCCGGCCCGCTGGAGGTGGCCGACGACCCGTGCCAGGTGATCCTCTCGGCGACCGGGCTGGTCGCCCGGACCGCGGCCGAGTCGGAGGAGGCGTCGGAGGGGCGTCGCCGCAACGGCCGGGTCAAACACGACACGGTACGCGCGGTCGCGCACAGCACCGCCCGGGGCCGGGTGCTCCTGGTCACCAGCGCCGGCCGGGCCTTCAAGGTCGACGTGCTGCCGCTGCCGGTGCTGCCCGAGCAGGCCGGCACGGTGTCGTTGCGCGGTGGCATGGCCGCCTCCGAGCTGGTCCCGCTGGAGGCGGGGGAGACGGTGATCGGCCTCGCCCCGCTCGGCCCGACCGCGCAGGGCTCCCCGGGGTTGGCGCTGGGCACCAGGCAGGGGGTGGTCAAGGTCTGCGCCCCGGAGTGGCCGGTCCGCTCGGACGAGTTCGAGGTGATCTCGTTGCGGACGGGCGACGAGGTGGTGGGGGCCACCTGGCTGGCCGACGACACCGAGACGCTGGCCTTCGTGACCAGTGAGGCGGCTCTGCTGCGGTTCGCCGCCGCGGTGATCCGCCCGCAGGGGCCCAAGGGCGGTGGGATGGCCGGGATCAACCTGCCGGCGGGTGCCCGGGTGGTGTTCTTCGGGGCGATCCGCACCGACGACGCCGTACACGGTGAGCCGATGGTGGTGACCTCGACCGGGGCCACGGTCAAGGTGACGCCGTTCGGGTCGTACCCGGCGAAGGGGAGGGCGACCGGCGGGGTGCGGGCGCAGCGGTTCCTCAAGGGTGAGGAGGGCCTGGTGGTGGCGTGGGTCGGGCCGCGCCCGGTCGGGGCGACCGCGACCGGTGACCCGGTGGAGCTGCCGCCTGCCGATCCGCGCCGGGACGGTTCCGGCTTCGCCGTCATGCTCGGCCCCACCGTCGTCGGGCACCTCATCGAACGCGACTGACGGGTGGCCCGTCCGCCCCGGCGGCGTCAGGCGACGTCGACGGGGCGGAACTGGACGCTGACCCGGGGGCCGACCGGGCGGCTGGTCTTGGGGACGGCGTGTTCCCAGGTGCGTTGGCAGGAGCCACCCATCACCACCAGGTCGCCGTGGCCCAGCGGGAAGCGCAGCGTCTCACCGCCGCCGCGGGGGCGCAGCAGCAGCGGGCGGGGTGACCCGAAGGACACGATCGCCACCATCGTGTCGGTGTGCGCCGAGCGGCCGAGGGTGTCGCCGTGCCAGGCGACGCTGTCCCTCCCGTCGCGGTAGAGGCACATGCCGGCGGTGACGAACGGTTCGCCCAGCTCGGCCGCGTAGTGCTCGGTGAGCGCGGTGCGCGCCGTGGTGAGCAGCGGGTGCGGCAGCGGGCGACCGGCGCCGTACCAGCAGAGCAGGCGCGGGACGTCGACCTCGGTGTCGTACATGGTGCGGCGTTCGGCCCGCCAGGGCACTTCGGTGCGTAGGGCGTCGAGCACCGCGTCGGAGCCGCGCACCCAGCCGGGCAGGTGGTCGACCCAGGCGCCCCGGGTGAGCACCCGCCGGCGCAGCCCGGTCAGCGGGGTCAGCGTCGGGCCGGTGTCGGCGAGGTCGAGCATCGACGGCTGGTAGGCGGCCTGCGGCATGCCCGCACCCTATCAGGGCTTTAGTACACCCGTACGACTTGCGATCAGGGTGAGGACGGCGTCCGCGACCCGGGCCCGGCCGTGCCCGTCGACGGTGGCCCAGGCGCGGGCCGCGAGCGCCGCCCGTCGCTGCGGGGACGCCAACAGCGCGCGCAGCGTCCGGGCCGCCTCGGCCCGCGCGGTCCGTCCGGCCAGCCCCGGCGCGACCAGTTCCGGCAGCTCGCCGAGGCCGGCGGCGAGCCCGTGCGCCACCACCCGGCGGTACGAGTCACGCTGGTTGTCCACCACGCAGACAAGTGCGGCGGGTGCACCGAGACAGCAGAGTTCCCAGGTGGAGGTGCCGGCGGCGCTGACCACCAGGTCGGCTGCGCCGATCAACGTGGGCAGGGTGTCGGTCGGCGCGACGAGGTGCAGCGACTGCCCCCGCCCGGGGGTGACCCGGGTCAGCTCCGCCTCGATCTCCGGCCGCCCGACCACCACCGTCAACGTCATCGGATGGCCGGTGCCGAGCAGCACCCGGGCCAGCACCGGGGCCGCGCCGACCGCGTCGGTGCCGCCGAAGAAGGCGAGCACCCGGGGGCGGGCGGTGGGGGTGGCCGGCGGTGGGACGGCCGGCCGGGCGGCGGTCACCGAGCCACGCAGCAGCGCGTACCGGACCCCGGCCAGCATCCGCCTGTCGCCAGCGCCGGCCAGGACCCGCCTGTCGCCAGCGCCGGCCGAGCCCCGCCCGTCGCCGGGTGCGTCGGCGGTGGGCGCGCTGCGGGCCGGGACGGCGGGACGGCCATCCGCCTGACCGGTGGCGTCGGTGTCCGCGCCGAAGTTCTGGTCGAGGTAGAGGTCGGCGTCCTGGCCCCGGGTGTCGCCGTCGACGATGGCCAGGGTGACCACGCCGGCCGCCCGCAGCGCCCCGGCCCCGGCCGGATCCAGCTCGTACGAGTCGAGCACCAGCGCGTCCAGGGCGTGCCGGTGGGCCGTCTCCACCAGCCCGGCGGGGGTGTCCGGACCGGGGTGGACCGGGATGTCGCGCGTGGCCAGTTGGGCGGCGGCCCAGCCGACCCGGTGCACCGTGCCGAACAGTTCGACCCGGGCGCCCCGGGTCAGGAACTCCTCGCCGAGGGCCAGGCAGCGGACCAGGTGACCGACGCCGGTGCGCGGGCCGGCGTCGCAGCGTAACCCGATCCGTGGTGGGTTCAGGACTCCTCCAGCCGCTTCTGGCGTACCGAGGAGTTGAGGGTACGCAGGGTGGGTCGCCCGTCCAACCAATCGGCGAGTTTGGCAAGCGGCACGCTGACGTCGCCGAAGTGGTCGACGACCGCACTGACAAGCGTCCAGTCCTGCTCGGTGTCGAGGGTGAGCCGCAGCGCCGACCTGTCCGGGGTGAGGGTCACCCCGAGCACCCGGAACAGCTCCGGACGGGTGTACGCGTACGAGGTGACGTGCACCCGGTGGTGGTCGGTGGCGAGCCGGTCGAGGGTACGCAGCGTATCCGCCCGGATTATCTCCACGTCCAGCCCCCGGGGCAGGGTACGGGCGATCGAGGTGCTGGCGTAGTCGAGCCCGGGGACCGCCCGGTAGACCCCCGCCACCAGCGCGACGATCTCCGGGTCGAGCAGCGGGCAGTCCGCGGTGAACCGCATGACGGCGTCGCCGGGGTGGGCGTCGAGCGCGCCGACGAACCGGCTCAGCACGTCGTCCACCGGCCCCCGGTGCACGGGCACGTCGAGCCGTGCGCACTCGGCGACCACCGCGTCGTCGACCGGGTCGACGCTGGTGGCGACCACCAGGTCGGCGAGGACCCCGCTGTCGAGGGCGGCCCGGACCACCCGGCCGAGGACGCTGCGCCCGGCCAGTGGGCGCAGCACCTTGCCGGGCAGCCGGGACGAGCCCATCCGGGCCTGCACGATCCCGACGATGCGGGTGCCGGAGCCGGGCAACCCGGCCGGTGCGACCGCGCCGCGCCCGGGGGTGTCGGCCTTCCCGGGTCGGCCCGTCGCCGGGGTGTCGGCGCTGCCGGGCCGACCCGTCGGCTCAGTGTCCGGTCCGGTCACTGCTGCTCCTCCTGCGGCTTCGGGCCGAGCGCCTCGCGGGCCCGCCGTTTGGCCGCCCGGGCGCCCCGCTTGGCCAGCCGGGCGGGGGTGATGGCGAGCCGGCCCACCCGGTAACTGAGCGAGCCGCTGAGCAGGTTGATCGTGGCGTCGGACCGGCGCAGCGCCCGTTCCCGCGAGGTGAGCAGCTCCTCGGTCCACTTCAGCAGGGCGGCGAGCCGGGTCAGCTCCTCGCGCTGGCGTACCCAGGCCTCGCGCATCTGCTGGTAGCTGCGCGGACCGGCGGGCGGGTCGGTGGGGTCGACCGCGCGGAGTTCGGTGGCGAGCGCCCCCTGCCCGTCGGCGTCCAGGCCGCGCAGGGCGGCGGCGACCGCCGCCTCGGTCTCGACGGCCGCGTCGACGGTGGCCCGGTCCAGGTCGTGCCCGGCGACGCCGCCGAGGACCACTGTCAGCCCGGCCACGTCCAGGGTGGACGGCCACGGGTGTGCGTATCCGCCGGTGAGCAGGGCGACCGCGAACCGCCACAGCCCCCGGGCCAGCGTCACCTCGACGGGCAGCGGTCCGGTGGCCTGCCAGCTCGGGTCGAGCACCGCGAAGGCGTCCCCGTCGACGACCACGTTGTCCGGGTCGGCCAGCGCCGTCGCGCCGGCGAGCCGCCCCTCCGGGTCGGCCTGGCCGGCGAGCCAACCCGCGTAGCCGCGCAGCAGCCGGCGTAGGGCGTCCAGGTCGCGGCGCAGGCAGCCGTCGAGCAGCAGGGTGCGCAGCAGCCGGCCCGCAGGTACCGGTCCGGTGAGCGCGGCCGGGTCCCGGTGGGCCGCCTCCCGGCTGGCGAAGGGTGCCGCCCGACCCCGGGTGGCACCGCCGCCGGTGACCGCCCACTGCCAGCCGCCCGGCCCGTCGGTCACCTCGACCACGCCGACCCCGGGCGGCCCGGTCTGCACCAGCACCACCGGCAGTGGCGCGGCGACGGGTTCGTCGTGGCCGGCGGGGCGGTGGGCCGTCACCAGCCAGCCGGGGGCCAGCGTCGCGCCGAGCCCGGCGTGCAGCGCGTCGACCGCCAGCCGGGCCGGGTCCTGGAGCACCGGGCCACCGGCGAAACCACCGGCACACGCGCCGTGCAGCACCGCGTCGAGCAGCCCCGACGTGGGCCGGTGCGCCAGCGCGTCGGTGGCGACCAGCGCCGTCGCGGCACCCGGATCGGGGTACGCGGCGTAGTCGGCGGTCACCGTCAGCCCCGCCTCGACGAGCCGGTCACGCAGTTGCTCCCGGTTGGCCGGGCGGCCGGCGTCGAGCACCCCGCCGATGCTCCACGCCGCGTCGGCCCGGTCGGCGTACCAGGGGGAGGTGGCGACCAGCCGGGACACCCCCAGCGGGTTGTCCAGCCGCAGCAGCAGCGTGCCGCCGGGGCGCAGGGCGGCGGCCAGCCGGCCCAGCACCCCCGTCCAGCCCAGCCTGGTGCCCTCCACCGACTCGACGGCGTCCAGCCCGGCCCCGGCCACCACCACGTCGAAGGTGTCGGCCGGGTCGAGCCCGGCGGGTCCGCCGACGACCACCCGGGCGGCCCGGTCGGTGAGCGCCACCGCGTCGGGGTGGCTGCGCAGCAGGCAGGTCACCTCGGCGTGGGCGAGCCGGTCCAGCAGCGCCGGGTCGTGCGGCCCGGCCAGCAGCACCCGCGCCCCCGCCGGTACGACCCGGGCGGCCAGCGCGCCCAGCGGCCCACCGTCGGCCAGCCGTTGCTCCGGCAGGTCGGACCAGGCCAGCATCTCCCCGCCGGGCAGGACGACGGGGGCGGCGGTTCCAGTGGTCAACTCGTTCCTCCTGCGGGATGCGCCCAGCCGAGCAGTTCACGCAGCTCGGCCGGCGTACAGCGGTGGTCGGTGCCCAGCTCGGCGCGGGCGATCCCGACGGCGGTCGGCAGGTCCACCGACTCGCCGTGCAGCTCCGGCCACTGCCTGCGGATCCGGGCGGTGCCGCCGAAGGTGGGGTCCTCCTTGGCCAGGATCATCGGGTCGCCGTAGACGGCCGGTTCGCAGCCGGCGGCGATGCCGTAGAAGATGGCGCTGGTCAGCCGGTTGGACGCCACCCGGGCGTGCCGGCGCAGCTCGGTGAGCTGCTTGTCCAGGAAGAGCGGGTCGGTGTCCCGCCACCAGTGCCCCCGGTAGCCGTGGCAGATCACCCGGAAGCCGGCGTTCTCGTAGAGCCGGCGGACCCGGCGCATGCCGTACTCGTGCCAGTAGAGGCAGACGGTGACCGGGCCGGGTTCGGTGTCCCGGATCCGGGCGATCAGCTCCTTGTGGTCGCCCTTGACGTGCTGGCCCTCCCACCCGTGGAAGGGGTACCAGATGGTGCCCTCCCGGGCGGCCGGCGGCGGGTCGTCGGCGCGCAGGTCCAGCAGGTACGCGAAGGGCGCACCGGTGACCACCACGTTGCGTCGCCCCACCGACCAGGCCCGCCGTCGGGTCTGCTCCGACCACAGCAGGCTGGGGGTGCGTTCGGCGTACGGATGGCCGGGGGCGAGGCCGTCGCCGATGTTCCAGCCGTGCTGGACGTACCCGTTGATCCGGGGCGGGTGGCCGTCGCCCAGGCCGCAGTAGCGGGCCAGCACGTGGGCGTGCCCGTAGAAGTGGTTCGCGTGGTGCATCGGTTCCCCCGGTCAGGCGGCGGTGTGCGCCGTGACGCCGCGCAGCGCCGCGCCGAGCGCGTCGATCACCCGGTCCTGGTCGGCGTCGGTCAGGCTCGGATACAGCGGCAGCGAGAGCTGCTGACCGTAGAACGACTCGGCCACCGGGCAGGACCCGCGCCGGTAGCCGAGATCGGCGAACGCCGGGTGCCAGTGCACCGGCAGGTAGTTGACCTGTACGCCGATGCCGGCGGCCCGCATCCGGTCGTACACCTCGCGGCGGCGGCCGTCGAGGACCCGGACCGGGTAGAGGTGCCAGGCGGGGGCGGCCCACGACCGGCGGGTCGGGGTCAGCACCCCGGGCAGGTCGGCCAGCGCCTCGTCGTAGCGGGCCACCAGCCGGGCGCGGGCGGCCAGGAAGTCACCGAGCCGGCGCAGCTGACTGCGACCCAGCGCGCAGAGCACGTCCGGCAGCCGGTAGTTCAACCCGAACTCGTGCACCTCCTGGTGCCAGCCGCCCTCGTCCGGCTCGCGCAGCTCGGCGCGCTCCCGGACCAGCCCGATGTTGCGGAACCGGCGGGCCCGCTTCAGCAACTCCGGGTCGGTGGTGGCGACCGCGCCGCCCTCGGCGGTGGTGAGGTTCTTGGTGGGGAAGAACGAGAAGGTGGTCAGGTCGGCAAGCGACCCGACCGGTCGGCCGCGGTAGGTGGCCCCGATCGAGTGCGCCGCGTCGGCCAGCAGCAACGCGTCCGAGCCGGCCAGGGCGGTGCGCAGGGCGTCGTAGTCGGCCGGGTGGCCGGCGTAGTCGACGGCGGCGACGACCTTCGTCCGGGCGGTGGTCGCGGCGGCGGCGGCTGCCGGGTCCAGGGTGAACGTCTCCTCCTCGACGTCGGCGAAGACGATCCGCGCGCCGAGGGCGACCGCGCTGCTGGCGGTCGCCACGAACGTCATCGGCGGCACCACCACCTCGTCGCCCGGTCCCACCCCGGCCGCCGCGTACGCCACGTGCAGCGCCGCCGTGCCGTTGGCGACGGCCGCGCAGCCGGCCCCGCCGGTCCAGCCCGCGAGGTCCGCCTCGAAGGCGTCGACCTGCGGGCCGGTGGTGAGCCAGTCGCTGCGCAGGGTGGCGACCACGGCGGCGACGTCGTCGTCGGTGACCGACTGCCGCCCGTACGGGAGCATCGCCGTCACGCCGCGATGCCGAGCATGTCGCGCAGCTGTGGGACGGTCAACCACTCGTCGTTGCCGTCGGACTGGTAGGCGAAGCCGTCCGGGACCGGCTCGCAGTCGACAGGCGGCCGGTAACCCCAGGTGGCGATCGTCGGCTGGACGATGAACCTGTCCTTCGCGCGCAGCGTACGGCGGCTGTCGTCCGGGGCGATCATCTCCTCGTGCAGCTTCTCGCCCGGCCGGATGCCGATCTCGTGCGTGGTGGCCTCCGGGGCGACCGCCTCGACCAGGTCGAGGATGCGCATGCTGGGGATGCGTGGCACGAACAGCTCGCCGCCCTGCATCTGGTCGAAGCTGTCCAGCACGAACTGCACCGCCTGGTCCAGGGTGATCCAGAACCGGGTCATCCGCTTGTCGGTGATCGGCAGGCTCTTGCCCTCGTCGGCGAGCCGCCGGAACAGCGGCACCACCGAGCCCCGGCTGCCCACCACGTTGCCGTAGCGGACCACGGCGAAGCGGGTGGGGTGCTGGGCGGCGTAGTGGTTGGCCGAGACGAAGAGCTTGTCACCGACGAGCTTGGTCGCGCCGTACAGGTTGATCGGGCTGGACGCCTTGTCGGTGGAGAGCGCGATGACCTTCCTGACGCCGGCCTCGATGGCCGCGTCGACCACGTGCTGCGAGCCGGTGATGTTGGTGGCGATGAACTCCGAGGGGTTGTACTCGGCGGTGTCCACCTGCTTGAGGGCGGCGGCGTGCACCACGTGGTCCACCCCGTGCATGGCCCGGGTGAGCCGGTGCCGGTCCCGCACGTCGCCGATGAACCAGCGCAGCCGGGGGTCGTCGCCGAGCTGCTGGCGCAGCTCGTACTGCTTGAGTTCGTCGCGGGAGAACACCACCACCCGGGCCGGGTCGGCCACCTTGAGGACGTGCCGGAGGAACGTCTTCCCGAAGGACCCCGTCCCGCCGGTGATCAGAATGGAGGACCCATTCAACTCACTCAATTTGGTGCTCCCCAGCTCGTGGTTGTTGCGCCACCGGCTCGGGGCCAGGCGACCGGACGGACGCTAACCAGGTCGGGTTAACACCCCGACGCTCCCGGGTTAACCGCCCACGCTGCTCCCGTGAATGCCGGACCTCCGGCGGGCGAACACTTCCGACCCCCGCCAGATCCGGCTGACCAGCGGGGACGGTGCTGACTACAGTGGCCCGGCGCGGCCGGTGAGGACCCCGTCGGACCGGTTCTGTCCGGCGACGGCCCGGTCGCGCCGATGGCGACGGTGCACCCCCGCGAACCCCGGTCGGGCTGACGGCGACCGGCGCACCCCACGAAGCAGGAGGCGACACATGGTGGCCGGCACCGAGGTGAGACACCCCATCGCCGACCCGTCCGGGCAGCCGGCCGGCCGAGGCCGTCGGCTGGTGCCGGTGTTGCTGGTGGTGGGCTGGCTGCTGGGGGTCGGCTGGCGGATGTGGTTGTCCCGGCACGTGCCGCTGCCCATCGCGCACACCGACGAGGACAGCTACCTGCACACCGCCCGCGCGCTGGCCGGTGGGCCGGGCGGGTTCAGCAGCGAGAACGGGCCGCTGCGCCGGATCGGCTACCCGCTGCTGATCTCCCCGGCGTTCCTCGGTGAGCGGGACTTCACCGACAGCTACCGGCTGGTGCAGCTGATCAACGCGGCGGTGAACGCTGCGGTGCTGCCGCTGGCGTACCTGCTGGTGCGTCGGCTGGTGCCGGTGCGCCGCGCGGTCGCCCTGGCCGCCGCCGCCGTCGCGGCCACCCTGCCGGCGACCGTCTTCTACGCCGGGGTGGCGATGATCGACGCGGTGCTGGCACCGCTGGTGCTGGCCTGGCTGCTGGCCGTGCACCACTGGGTACGCCGACCCGGCCCGCTGGTCGCCGCCGTGGTCGGCACGCTGGTCGGGGCGTTCCACCTGCTGCACTCCCGGGGCCTGGTGATCGTGGGGGTGCACGTCGGGCTGGTGCTGCTGCTGTTCCTGCGGCGGCGGACCAGCCCGGCGCAGGTGCTCGCCGCGGTGCTGCCGGTGCTGGCGCTGGCGCTGCTCAACGAGGCGGTCATCCGGCTGCTCGGCGACCGGGTCTACCTGCTGGGCGATCCGCCCGGCGGCGGCACCGTGCGGGCCGTCGCCTCCGGGCCGGGGCTGCTGCGGGTCGGCGCGGCGGTCGCCACCCAACTCTGGTACCTGGTCGTCGTCACCTTCGGGCTGGCCGGCGTCGCCTGGGCCGGTGCCGTAGGCATCCTGCTCCGCCCCGCCCCCGCTTCCGCCGCAGGCGCGACGGCCCCCGCCGGGAGTCAGGGCCCCGCCGGGGCGACCCGGTGGACGTTCGGGGTGGCGCTTGTGACAAGCGTCGGGGTGGCCGCCGGCGCGTCGGTGATCCTGGCCGGCATCACCAGCAAACCGCTGGACGCGATCTACGGCCGGTACGTGCAGATGCTCGCCCCGTTCTGGCTGCTGGTCGGGGTGGGGATGCTGGTGACCGCGACGCCCCGGCAACGGTGGCGGCGGGTGGCGGTCGCGGTGGGGGTGCTGCTGGCCGGCGCGACACTGATCGCCATCCGGCTGGCCTGGGTGGCGAGCCGGGGGCACGAGTTGCGCTACGGCGGGTTCGGCGCACCGGACCTGATGGCGCTGACCGGCGGCTGGCGGGAGTTCCGCCCGTTCACCGGGGCGGCCGTCGGGGTGGCCGGCTGCCTGCTGCTGGTCGCCGTAGTGCGGCTGCCCCGGTGGCGGGCGCCGGTGCTCGCCGCGCTGGTGGTGGTGAACCTCGGCACCATGCAGGTGATCACCGACCGGCTGGTCCGGCCGATGGTCGCCGCGACCGCACCCACCCCACGGGTGGCCGACGTCGGGGTACGCCCCGGCGACCGGGTCTGGGCGTCGCTCGGCGTCCAGTGGATCCTGCGGTTCAACCTCAGCCACCAGGTCACCTGGGCCGACGTGCGGTGGTTCGTCGACAACCCGCCGGCCGACGCCGACGTGGTCTTCGCCCGGTGGGCACCCGGCGAGCCGGACGACTGGGACGGCACCCGGCACGGGTTCGTCCGGTTGGGCGGCAACCCGGAGCAGCGCTGGGCCGCCTGGCGTCGCCGCTGATCCGGGTTGCCGGTCGGCCGCTGATCCGGCTGCCGAGCGGCGGACCGCGACGACGCCGGGCCGGTTAACGTCGGATGGCCGCCCCGTGAATGGTCGCCGGACAATTGTCGAAATTATCGTCGACGGCGGTTCTCCCGGGCCAGGGAAATAGGGACTATGTCGACTTCCTGGCCGTGGTGTGTCTCCCGGCGCGGGGTGCCCTCGACAAACCGGAAACGACGGTTCATCTGCCGTACGGCGGTATTGTGCGCCAAGACCTCGCCGTCGAGGCGGTCCAGTGCGAGCACGTCGAAGGCGTGATCCACCGCCGCCCGCATCACCCCCAGCCAGGCGGGCAGGGTGGCCCCCTGCTCGGCCAGCCCGTCGGCGTCCAGGTAGAACCCCCACGAGGCGGTCCGCGGCCCGTCCAGGCGCAGGTCGAAGAAGGTCACCACGCCGACCGTCAGACCGTCGTGGACGTACATCAGGATGCGGTGGGCCGGGTCGACGCGGACCCGGGACCACCAGGCCGCGTGCTCGTCCGCGGTGATCTCGTGGCTGGTCTTGCTGACCTGCCGGTTGGTTTCCTGATTACGCCAGGACAACATCAGGTTAACGTCGTCCGTGGTGGCCTCGCGCAGCACTCGTACCCCTTTGTGTCAACCCGGTGGATCCCTGCGGACCCTACCCGGTAAAGGGGGGAAGGAATTGCCGGGATGTACACTTCGCCGCATGGAAGAATTGAGTCGCGCGCAGATCCGCGACCTCATGGCGCAGGTGTTGCAGAACCAGGGCAGGGTGCTGCCCGACGACGACTCCGCCGACCTGCGGGAGATCGGCTTCCGCTCGCTGGACTTCTCGGAGCTCGCCCTGCGGGTGGAGGACGTCACCGGGGAGGAGTTGAACTTCGACGCCCCCGGCCTGCGACGGATCGCCACCGTCGGGGACGTCCTCGACTTCCTCGCCGAACTCCAGCGGCAGTGACCGTCGCGACGACACCGGCCGGGCTGGACAACCGGGTCGTCATCGCCGGGGTGGCCCGGAGCTGGCGGGAGCTGCCCACCCCGACGCTGCCCTCGCCCGACGCGGTCCTCGCCACCGGTGCCGACGCGCTCGCCGTCGCCCGCCAGCACGCCACGCACGGCACCGAGCTGCTGCTCGCCGGCCCCGGCCGGGTCGACCCGACGATGCGCGACGAGCTGGCCGCCGCCGGCTTCGCCGTCACCGTGCTCGCCGACGGGGTGGCGCAGACCGTCCCGCCGGCCGTGCACCGGGCCCCGGACAACGGCCGGCTCTGGCTGCTCACCTCCGGCTCGACCGGCCGGCCCAAACGGGTCGGCCACACCCTCGACTCGCTGACCACCGTGCGCGACGCCCAACCCGAGCGGACCTGGCTCTGTCCGTACGCCCCCGGCAGCTACGCCTGGTGGCAGGTGGTCACCCTGGCGCTCACCCAACCCGGTCAGCACCTGGTGGTGGTCGACCCGGACGAGCTGGACGACTGGCCGGTGCTGGCCGCCGCGCACGGGGTCGACGCCGCCTCCGGCACCCCGACCTTCTGGCGGCGCACCCTGCACCGCGATCCCGAGGCGCTGGCCCGGGTGCCGCTGCGGCAGCTCACCCTCGGTGGCGAACCCGTCGACCAGGCCGTCCTGGACCGGCTCCGGGAGATCTTCCCGGCCGCCCGGATCTCCTGGATCTACGCCTCCTCCGAGGTCGGTGCGTCGATCGTGGTGCACGACGGCCGGGCCGGTTTCCCGGTCGGCTGGCTCGACCGGGTGACCCCCGGCCGGCCCACCCTCTCGGTGCACGACGACGAGCTGGTGATCACCTCACCGCACCACGGCGTCGGGCTCGACGGGCCGGTACGCACCGGCGACCGGGTGCAGATCGTCGACGACCGGGTCCTGATCACCGGTCGACTCGACTCCGACGAGATCAACGTCGGTGGCAGCAAGGTCTCCGCCGGGCTGGTACGCGACATGCTCACCGCCCACCCCCGGGTCGCCTGGGCCCGGGTGACCGGCCGACGCGCGCCGGTGCTCGGCCGGATGGTGGTCGCCGAGGTCGTCCCCACCACCGCCGACGCGGACGCCCCGCTGGACGAGGGCGTGCTGGTGCGCTGGTGTGCCGAACGGCTTCCCGAGTACGCGGTACCGCGCCGGATCCGGCTGCTGACCGAGATCCCCGTCAAGGAGACCCTGAAGAGCGATGTCTGACTCCACACTCGTCCCACCCAGCACCGTCGTCCTCGTCTCCGGCGGGTCCCGGGGGCTGGGCCTGGCCATCGTCACCGACCTGCTCGACGCCGGGCTCACGGTGGCCGCCTTCGCCCGTACCGTCACCCCCGAGCTGGAGAAGTTGGCCGCCGAGCACCCCGACCGGGTGCACGTCGGTGCGGTGGACGTCACCGACCTCGCCGCAGCGCAGGGCTTCGTCCGGACGGTGGAGGCGCGGTTCGGCCCGGTCGACGGGCTGGTGAACAACGCCGCCGTCGGGCAGGACTCGATGCACACGCACACCGCCACCGGCGACATCGTCCGGATCGTCGAGACCAACCTGACCGCGCCGTTGCAGCTCACCCGCCTGGTGATCCGGCGGATGCTGGGCCAGGGCCGGCGCGGTCGGATCGTCAACGTCACCTCGATCTGCGCGCAGCGCGGCTTCCCCGGCCTGGTGGCGTACTCGGCCACCAAGGGCGGCATGGACGCGGCGACCCGCTCGCTGGCCCGCGAGCTGGGCGGGCGGATGCTTGTCAACGCCGTCGCCCCGGGCTTCTTCGCCTCGGAGATGTCCGCCGTGCTGGGCAGCACCCAGCTCGACCAGATCGTCCGGCGTACCCCGACCGGGCACCTGACCGAGCCCGCCGAGGTGGTACCGGTGGTGCGGATGCTGCTGTGCGAGCACACCAACATCAACGGCCAGGTCATCGTGGTCGACGGTGCCGCCTCGATCTGACCCCACCCGACCCG
Source organism: Micromonospora sp. NBC_00421 (assembly GCF_036017915.1). Lineage (NCBI taxonomy): Bacteria > Bacillati > Actinomycetota > Actinomycetes > Micromonosporales > Micromonosporaceae > Micromonospora > Micromonospora sp. NBC_00421. Next base: position 3,614,537 of record NZ_CP107929.1, on the reverse strand, counting down.
ACCACCGACCCGGCAGCGTCCTGCCCGGGTTCGTGCCGGGCGGGGGTGGCCCGGTCGGATTCGTGCCGGGCGACACCGGGGTGAGTGGGACCGGGGTGGGCGGGGAGGTCCAGCCCACAGGTGGACCGGTTCAGTCGGCGGATGGCCCGGGTGAGCCGGCACCTGCGGGGACACGGCCGGTGCCGGCGCTGCTGCGCGCCGCCGAACGGCACCTGCGCGTCGGCACCCCCGCCGAGCTGCGGTACGCGGTGACCCGTAGCCACCTCGACGACGGGCGCTGCGTCGGTTGGTACGGCCCGGCCGACCACGGCTGGCGGGTGGCGATCGATGCCGAGCGGGCTGCTGCCGAGGTTCCGCCCGCGTTGGCCGCGCGGTTCGGGCCGGTCGACTTCTGGGCCCGCTGGACCCGAGCGGAGAGCCTCTGCAAGCTGGCCGAGTTGCCGGTGGCGGCCTGGTGGCGGCGGCACGGCCTGTCCGTACCGCCGCACACCCGCGCGGTCTGGCGCACCCTGCACCTGGCCGACCTGGTGATCACGGTCGCCTTCGCCCCCTGAGCGCCACCCCGCCCTGGCGTCCCACCCCGCTCCCCGCCACATCGACGCGCCGTGCCGTGGGTGGGAGCACCATGATCAGATTGCGGTTCCCCGGCGTGTCCTGCGCATTTTCGTCACCTGATCACTGGTGCGGGTGCGGGGTGGGCTCGGTCAGATGAGGTTCCAGGTGAGGGGGGTGCCCCGGGGGACGTCGGTGGTGAAGGCGCGGCCGAGGACCCGGTCGATCTCCACCGGGGGTAGGCCGCCGGCCGGTCGGATCGAGCGGACGTTGGCGCTGGTCACCTCGTCGCCGGCCTGCACGTCGTCCACCACGAACAGGGAGCGGCGGAACCGCAGCCCCTCCCGTTCGGCCGGGGTCGGCCCGATGGCGGTGCCGCCGAGCGCGGCGTGTGCCCGCGCCGACTCGACCACCAGGGCGGCCAACTCGTCGGGGTTCAGCGAGAAGTCGGAGTCGACCCCGCCGTCGGTCCGGTCGAGGGTGACGTGCTTCTCGATGAAGCAGGCGCCCAGCGCCACCGAGGCGACCGGCACCCCGATGCCGGGGGTGTGGTCGGACAGGCCGACCGGCACCCCGAAGGCGTCCGCCAGCACCGGGATCCGGCGCAGGTTGCTGTCCGCCGGTGGGGCCGGGTAGGAGGCGGTGCAGGCCAGCAGCACGATGCCACCGGCCCCGCCGTCGCGGGCGGTGCGCACCGCGGCGTCGATCTCGGCGACGGTGGCCATCCCGGTGGAGATGACGAGCGGCTTGCCGGTGCCCGCCACCAGCCGGATCAGCGGCAGGTCGACCAGCTCCGACGAGGCGATCTTGTACGCCGGGACGTCCAGCCCCTCCAGCAGCTCCACCGCCGACGGGTCGAAGGGGGACGAGAAGACGGTCAACCCCCGCTCCCGGGCCCGCGCGAAGATCGGCTCGTGCCACTCGTACGGGGTGTGCGCCCGCTCGTAGAGCCGGTAGAGGTTCTGCCCACCCCACAGCTCGTGCCCGCCGGAGATGCGGAACGCCGGGGTGTCCACGTCGATGGTGATGGTGTCCGGCCGGTACGTCTGCAACTTCAGCGCGTGTGCCCCGCTGGCCGCCACCGCGTCCACGATCGCCAGCGCCCGGCCCAGGTCGCCGTTGTGGTTGCCGGACATCTCCGCCACCACGAACGGCTGTTCGCCTGCCCCCACCACGTACGGCCCGATCTTCACTGTCGTCGTCATCCCCGCCCCTGTTCTCTGTGCTCGTTACTCGTACCCGTGGTCCCGCCGACCCCGACCCCGGCGCGTCGGTCACCGGCTGCCGCGACCCGCCAGCGCGTCCCGGTCGGCGGGGGAGTCCGCCGCGCGGGCCGGCTCGGTGGCCGGTGGGGGCGGCTCCGGCGCGGCGACCGGCCGGCGGAGCCAGCCGGCCAGCCGGTGCGCCTGGCGCAGCACCGCGTACGCGAGATAGTTGTCCCGGCCGACCAGCCGGTGCTTGAGCCCGGCCACCCCGCCCGGACGCGGGTAGCCGCCCGGCGGCAGGTGCCGACGGTAGTGCGCGGCGACCCGGTGGAAGAAGCGTCGGCGCAGGTGCGGATGGAGTCGGCCGTCGTTGCCGACCACCACCAGCATGTGGTTGACCATCAGGGTGAACAACTCGCCGTGCAGCCGCTCGTCCGGGTGCCGGCGGGCGACCCAGTCGAACAGCCTGTCGTACTGGTCGAAGGCGTCGAAGTGGCGACCGCTGCGGGTGGAGGTGATCGCGCCCTGCCGGCCCTGCCGGTAGAGGTAGCAGACCCGGTCCAGCACGGAGATCCGTTCCGCGCCGATGAGCAGTGGGTTGCTGAACGGGATGTCCTCGTACCAGCCGGGGTGGAAGCGCAGTTCCAGCGCGTTCAGGTACTCCCGGCGGACCACCTTGTTCCACGCGGTGTGCTGCACCCGCAGCAGCCCGGGGCGGTCGGCGAGGCGGACCACCGCGGGGGTGTCGCGCAGCAGGTGACTGCTCGCGTCCACCTCCCGCCGGCCGTCGTCGCGTACCCGCAGGTGGTCGAGCATCAGTACGTCGGGGCGGTGCGCGCGGAGCCGGTCGAGCACCGCCGGGATGGTGCCCGGCGGCAACCAGTCGTCGCTGTCGACGAACCAGACGTACTCGCCGGTGGCCACGTCCAGGCCGGCGTTGCGGGCGGGACCCAGCCCGACGTTACGGTCCAGGTGCACCGTGCGTACGCCCGGATGGGTGGCCGCGTACGCGCGCAGCAGTTCCCCGCACCGGTCCGGCGAGGCGTCGTCGACGGCGACGATCTCGACTGTGCCCACCGCGTCGGCCGGGACGTCCGTGCGCACCGAGTCGAGGCACTGGTGCAGGTACGCCTCCACCCCGTGGACGGGGACGACGACGCTGAGCAGCGGGGTGGGCGCGGGCTGGTTGACCACCCCGCCACCCTGGTGCACGGGTATGGACGGCCACGGAACGTGACGTATCCGGTGGAGATGGAGTTGCTGAACAGCGGCCGAGCGGCAGGTTAACGGTTCAGGATCCGCCGTACCGGTGCGGGGACCGCCCGCTTGACCCGGGCCCGCAGCCGCTGGTCGTGCAGCTCCCGTACGTCGTCGCCGAGGGCCGCGTTGCGGTCGCGCAGCCACTGGATGCGGGCCAGTAGCACCTCGGGCGGGCAGGCCCCGGCCGGTCGGACCGCCGGGGGGAACTCCGTCTCGCGGACCTGTGCGTCGAAGCGGGCCGCGCTGTCCCCGTCGTCGAACGCGTTGCCCAGGTCGTGCCGGGCCAGGAAGGCCCGCAGCACCTCGTAGCGGGCCCGGTGTCCGGCGTGCAGGGCGGTGTAGTCGGCCTCGGCGTAGAGCTGCGCCGCGTCCACGTCGGCCGGCACGTCCTTCATCAGCCGGTGCGGGATGTCGAAGTAGCGGGCCAGCTCCAGGGTGCGCGAGTCGTGCGCGAACAGGAAGCCGGGGGTGCCGGCGACAAGCGCGGTGATGGTGCCGTGGATCCGGGTGCCGAACGCGAAGTCGAAGCCGGCGAGGTAGTCCATCCAGGTCCACGGGTCGAGGAACATCCGCACCTTGTCCTCGGTGAACAACGGGTGCGAGGAGTGGATCGGGATGGCGCTGGTCCTGCCCCGGTCCTCCGGGGCGTCGCCGTAGAGCAGGGTGCCGAGCGTCCTGAGGTCCTGCGGCAGGTAGCGCAGGTGCGGGTAGCGGGCCTGGTGCGCGGCGATGATCTTCGCCATCGACTTGACGTACGGGGAGACGGTAAGCGCCACCCGGGCGTCGGGCGTCAGGACCGGTGCGGTCTTCTCCACCCGGAGCTGGTCGCCGTGCAGGAACATCGACGGGCAACCGATCACGTCGACGGCGGAGAAGCCCAGCGTGTTCAGGTACTGCGCCGTTATCTCCCCCCGGACGCCGATGCTCGGCCCCCGCTCCAGCGCCGCCCGCACGAACCGGGTGACCACGTCGTCGATCGGCCGCAGGTACTCCCGGTCACCGTGGACGTCGGTCTGCACCCCGACCCCGAAGACCACCACCGGGATCCGCAGCCGTTCGACAAGCTTCGTCATCAGCTCGATGCGGTGGGCGTAGCTGCGGCGGAAGGCGTTGGCCAGCGGGATGACGTACACGTCGTACTGCTCGTTGATCCGGTCGGCGTCGCGCAGGTCGACCTTGAACTCGGTGGAGGTGATCCGCGCGGTGGAGGTACGCAGCAGCTTGTGCGCGGCGTGACTGAAGACCAGGTTGCCGTTGTTCTCCCCGATCCAGTTCCCCTCGTACGCCTCCTCGGGGCCGCGCACGTCGAACGGGTCCTTCTTCGCCCGCATCAGGATCCGCTGGTGCACCAGTCTGCTCCGTTCCTCGTTCCCGGGCGCCTCCGACGGGTCGCCGGCCTACCCACGGGTGCGCCGACACCGACGGGTCCCGCGATGTTAAGGCAGTGGAGGGATTTCGTACACCTTCGGCACATCCGCACCACCCCGGCCCGTCACCGGTGGACGGGCGTGCCGGTAGGGTGCCCGGCGTGACCAGCGTGCCCACCACCGCGTCCCCCGCGCTGAGCCGACTGCCGTCGCTGACCGGGTTGCGCTGGATCGCCGCCATGCTGGTCTTCGGCTACCACGCCGGCACCATGCGGATCATCGCCCAGCCGGACGCCAAGGCGGTGGTCGACTGGTTGTTCACCCTCGGCCTGTCCGGGGTGCAGTTCTTCTTCATCCTCAGTGGCTTCGTGCTGGTCTGGTCGGCCCGCGACGGCGACCGGCGGCGGGACTTCTGGCGTCGCCGACTCGCCAAGATCTATCCCAACCACGTGCTGACCTGGGCGGTGGCGCTGCTGGTGATGTGGTGGTTCGCCGACCCGGTGGTGCCCCGCGCCGCGCTGGAGAACCTCTTCCTCGTCCAGGCCTGGGACCCCACCCCCGGTTACTTCTACAGCATCAACAACGTGAGCTGGTCGCTCTCCTGCGAGCTGTTCTTCTACCTCTGCCTGCCGCTGGTGCTGCCGGCGATCCGGCGGGCCCGCTCCGGAGTGCTCTGGGCGGTGGTGGTGGCGGTGCCGCTGGTGATCCTGTCGCTCTGGCCCGGCCAGCAGTTGCTGCCCGAGGGCACCAACTGGTGGTTCACCCAGGTCTTCCCGCTGGTCCGCTCCACCGAGTTCTGGCTGGGCGTCGCCGCCGCCGAGCTGCTGCGCCGTGGCCACTGGCGGGGCCCCGGCCTGCCGCTGGCCAGCCTGTTCTTCGTGGCCGTCTGGGTGGCGGCACACTGGATCCCGGCCGAGATGTGGGCGGCGCTGCTGTCGGTGGCGTACATCCTGGTCATCCCGGCGGCGGCCCGGGCGGACGTGCAGGGCCGCTGGTCGCCGTGGCGGCACCGCACACTGATCTGGCTCGGCGAGGTGTCGTTCGCCTTCTACCTGGTGCACGTGCTGGTGATGATGACCGTGCTGCGGCTCACCGGGCACTGGGGCGTGGGGCTGCCCGGCTGGTCGGGGCCGCTGGCCGTGCTCGGTTTCCTGGTGGTGAACCTGGTGCTGGCCGCAGCCCTGCACCGCTGGGTGGAGACGCCGATGATGCGCCGCCTCGCCCCCCGCCGCCGTACCCCACCCGCGCCGCCCACCCCCGACGGCGCTGTACCCGAGGGCGCTGTCCCCGGCGGTGCTGCTCCCGGCGGTGCCGACTCCGGCGGCGTGGTCGCCTGCGGCGCTGCCGCCGTGCCGGGGCCGAGAGACGCCGGCGACGGGTCGCGCGACGGGCGTCCCGTCGAGTACGCGGGACCGCGCGACCAGCACTGATCCCACTGCACCAGGTGCTCCGGCCACCCCTGCCGACCAGGGGTGTTCCCGGAAGTCCCCAGGCCGGGCGAGGGGCACCCGGTGGTCGGCGCGGCGACACGCCCGGCGGTGCTGCGGGCCGGTCACCTCGGCGGTAGCGTGGACACATGTTCCCGGCCGCGCCCGCCAGTCCCCTGTGGTGGGTCGCGCGCTGGTTGTCCCGGCTGCTGACCGGTCTCGCCGTCGCGATCGCGTTCGCCGTCGCCGGGCCGGCGCTGTCCGGCTCCGCGCTGTCCGACCCGGTGCTGCCCGACCCGGGGTCGCCCGCAGCCGCCCTGTCGATCGACGCGCCGGTGTCCTTCGACGCCGCTGCGGCCCTGTCCGCTCCGGGCGGTGGCCTCACCGGCATCCGCACCGGTGACCAGGGGGTCGACCTGGCCGGCGTGGTCGCCGCAGACCGGGTCGACGCCGTCACGCTCACCGTGCCGGCCGGTGCCGCGCGGAACGTCCCGGTCCCGCCCCCGGGGGCTACCGCCGGGCGGCTGCCCACCGTCGCCGGCCCACGGGCACCCCCGGCGGGCTGACCGCCCACGCGGGGGCCCACCCGCGACCGCCAGTGCGACGAACCTCACCCCCGCACCGCCCGGCCGGACGTCCTCCGCAACGGACCCGCCGCCGGTACGGCCTCCTCTTCCGCTTCCCGCCCGCGAGGTGCCGACCGTGAACACCGTGCTCTCCCAGTTCCTGATCGAGGTCCCGACCGCCACCGCCATCTGGTCCGCGCTGCTCGTCCTCGCCCTGACCGGGCTCACCGTCCTGGTGGCCCGGCCCGAGCGGGAGCACCCGACCGACGCCGCCGCCGTCGTGCCGCCACCCGACGCCCCGCCCCCGGTCGCCGATCTGCGCCGCTACGCCGAGGAGGTGGCCGTCGCCGCCACCGGGGCCGCCCAGACGGCGCACCGCCGTCGTACGGCCTGGCTGGCTGCCCAGGACGACCTGGACCGGGCCTGGCAGGCGTACGACGAGGCGGAGACGGTGGCCCGCCGGTTCGCCGGTGCCGGTGCGCTGCCCAGCCCGCGTACCCCCCGTACCCCCGTCGAGTACGCGGGCCGGGAACGGTGGCTGCACCAGGAGGCGGTGGCGGCGCACTGGCGGGGGGAGTTGTCGGTGGAGCGGCTGCGGGACGTCTTCGCCCACCGCGACGGCTGGGACCCGCGTCGGCACCCGGTCGAACACGAGGTGATGCTCGCCCGAGCCGTCCGCGGGGACCGGCGTACGGCGTACCGGGTCGCGGTCGGGCGGGAACGGGCGGCGTGGCGGGACGCCGAACTGGCCGCCGAGGCGGCCCGGTCCCTGGCCGTCGAGGCGTACGCGGCGGCGCAACGGCTGCGGCCGGGCCGGATTCCGTTGCCCCGCAGCGCGACGTCGGCGGCCCGTCCGGCACCCGCCGCCCGCTGGCACCCGGCCCGGGTGAACTGACCGGAGATGATCGGCTCGATGCCGCGCCGGTAGCGGTATCGGCTCGGCATGGACACCGCCACCACGGCCCCGCTTCGTCGCGGCATCGCGGTCCGGCATCGCGGTCCGGCATCGCGGTCCGGCATCGCGGTCCGGGGTCGCGGTCCGGGGTCGCGGTCCGGGGTCGCGGTCCGGGGTCGCGGTCCGGGGTCGCGGTCCCGTGTCGTGGTCCGGCGTCGTGGTCCGGTCCCAGCTCCGGGCCATCGGGGCTGCCTGGCGTCACGAGGGCGGAATTGTTATCCGGGCCGGCGTGGGTGGCGTCACCGTGCGTGGGGATTCGGACACCTGGTCACAGGTGGTCACATCGACTACGACGATCATCGGTGGTTGCTGGCGGAGCGTCCGGTTGTCGCCCCCGCGAGACGGACGCCCCGGTCGCCCCACGAGCGGCCAGTCGGTGCCCGAGTGCACCGGAAAACGGTGCGCCTCGACCATGTTTGCGCAGCTCACGGGGCTTGGCGAGGGAGAACCCGGCCAGTAGTGTCGCTGCGGTCCGGTGCGGTTCCCGTTCGCAGCAGGCGACGCCGCGCCGACCCGCTCAATCGTGCGAGTCACGAACCGGGGACCCACCGCACCATCTGGGGTGAATCCGCGGGCCACGGCCCGGGGTAGGGCGATCTTCCCGCCCGAATCCGTCAGCTAACCCGGTCGGCGGCAGCGGAAGGAGTTCCATCCTCGTGTACTACGACCCCACCCCCTCGGTAGTTCCGCCACCTCGGTGCCGGGGTGCCGCCGGACCGTCGCGCCTGACGCGCTGACCCGGCCGACAGCCCCCGCCGTCCGGTCTCGTCGGACGGCCCCACCGAACTGCCCGGCCTCTCGTCGGGCGGCCCACCGAGCTGCCCGGCCCCCGTCGGGCGGTCCCGACCGAACGAGCGGCCGAACACCCGATCCGCGCGTGGCGTACCGCCGCGTGCCGCTCCGGCGTGCCCGGCCGCCTCGCCCCGTGGAGGAACACCCTGTGAAGCACCACATGAAGCGACAGCTACGCCGGCTGACCACTCAGCGCCCGTACCAGCTGGTGGTCGGCTCGGCAGCGGTCGTCGTCCTGGCCACCGGCGCCGCCGCGCTGGCTGCCGGGGTCGACGACGCCCCGACCGACCAGCAGCGTTCGACCGCCGTCGCCGAGACCGCCCCCCGCCTCGACGACGTCGCCACCCGCGCCCAGGCCCGGGTCGCCGCCCCCGCCCGGACCAGCCCGTCGGCCACCCCCACGGCCAGCCCGTCGGCGAGCCCCACCCCATCACTCCGGGTCACCAGGGCGAAGACCAGGGCCACCGCCAACCCGGACCTGACCCGCACGGTGGCAGCTCCGAAGCCGCCGTCGTCGAAGGTCCTCCGCTACGAGTACCAGGCGCAGACCACCTACTACTACTGCGGCCCGGCGGCGGTGCGCAACGCGCTCAGCGCGGCCGGCATCGAGCGCAGCCAGGACGACCTCGCCGCCCAGTTGGGCACCACCGAGATGGGCACCAACTCGGCCGAGGACACGACCCGGGTGCTCAACGCCGTGGTGAAGGGCGACCCGTACCGGACCCGGATGTTCGCCGGCACCCCCAGTGACGCGCAGGCCGAGCGGCTGCGGGCCGACGTGGTCGCGACGGTCACCGACAAGCGGGCCGTGGTCGCGAACGTGGTCGGGGACGTCACCGATCTCGACGGCGGCTGGCACTCCTTCCCCGGCGGCCACTACGTCGCCGTGGTCGGCTACCAGGACAACGGCCGTATCGTCCGGATCGCCGACTCGGCCGACCCGTCGCTGCCGGCGTACTGGGTCAGCGTGACCACCCTGGCGAACTGGATCGCCACCCGGGGCTACTCCGCCTGACCGCCCGCCGCGCGTCGGCCGCAAGGTCGCGCTCGGACATGGTTGTAGTGGCCTCCTTCTCGAGGGAGGCCACTACAACATGGATCGAGCACGATCTTGCAGCGAGCGGTCAGGCTCCAGCTCCCGGCGGGCGGCGTCGAGGAAGCCGTCGGCGTACGCGTCGGCGGGGAAGTCGCCCAGGTAGCGACGGCGGGTCTGCCAACGGGCCGCCGCCAACGGGTCGGTGTCCAGCAGCCCGGTCAGCACCTCGTCCAGGTTGGCCATGTCCCGGCGCAGCACGTAACCGGAGCGGGCCAGCGGGAAGCGGGTCAGGAACTCGTCGCCGTCGACACCCAGGTCGGTCACCGCGTACGGCTTGCCCGAGTAGAGGTAGTCGGAGATGACCCCGGAGACGTCGGAGACCAGCGCGTCGGAGCGGTTGACGCAGTCGGTCAGGCTCAGCTCCCGACTGGCCGCCGCGCCCCACAGGTGCTGCCGGCCGGTGCGGGTCCGGTCGGCGGCGAGCAGCTCGGTCAGCCGCGCCAACTGCCGGGCCGAGGCCGGGTTCTGCCCGGTGTACGGGTGCGCCCGCAGGATCACCGTGGCGCCCCGGTCGAGCAGCCGGCGCAGCATCGGCTCGGCCACCGGCAGCGAGCAGTAGTTGGCGTCGGCGTGGTGGCCGGTCCAGGTGGGGGTGTAGAGCACGGTCGGGGCGGTCAGTGGCCGCACCTCCCGGCGTACCTCGATGGCCTCGACCTGGGGGCGACCTACCACGACGAACTTCTCGGCGGGGATCTCCACGCCGGCCCGCGCGTACCGCTCGATCGCCGCCGGACCGGCCACGAAGATCTTGTCGAAGATGGCCGAGACCGGGTTGGCGCTGGGCGCCTTGTCGCTGTCGCCGTGGTGCAGTTGCACGTGGGTGAGCTGGGTGAACCGGATGCAGTGGCTGTTCTTCGCCCCGTGGTTGACATAGAACGCCACCCGCAGGCTGGGCACCAGCGCCTCGTCCATCGCCTTGAGGGTGGGGCAGTAGACCACCGGGGCGCTCGTCGCGGCGGCGACCGTGGGCAGGAACTCCGGCTCCCGCAGCAGCACCAGGAACGGCCGGCCGAGCCGCTCCAGGTAGGGCAGCCACATGGTGACCTGGTATTCCGAGCCGGGCGGGGCGGAGAAGTAGAGCAGGAACTCCGGCTGGTGCGCCCGCAGCGCCCGGGTCACCGGGCCGCCCCCGCCCGAGGGCCGGAACCGTCGCCGGGCCAGGTCCAGGCCGACCGCGCCGCAGCCGGCGGCCACCAGCAGGACGACGACCAGCGCCAGCACGGCGGGCAGGGCGAACGCGGCGGCCACCGCCACCACGGCCAGCAGCCCCAGCAGTACGCCGCCGAGCCGGGCGGCGACCAGCGGGGTCCACGCCCGCACCGGCAGGTTCGCCGCCCGGATCTCCAGGTTGCCGGCGTCGCGCAGCGGCCCCACCAGCAGCACCAGGCCCAGCAGCAGCAGCGCGGTCAGCGCCAGCACCGGGTCGAAACCGTCGTCGAGCCGGCGGGCGTAGCCGACCAGGATCCCGGCGGCCAGCAGCACCGTCTCGGCGACGGTGTCGGCGTCGGGGCGGACCCGGCGTTCGTAGGCGGCGGCGGCCAGCGCGGCCACCGCCAGGGCCAGGCCCCAGCCGGTGGCCCCGGTGAACGCCACCACCAGGAAGGCGACCACGGCCAGGCCGGTGGTCAGGCACCGTGCGATCAGTTTCCTGACCAGGTCACCACGCATGTCGTACCGTCTCCGGGGGTCGGTCAGCCGGCGTCGACGCCGCTGGGCAGCCGGTCCTGCGCGGCCGAGGTCGGCTGGGCCGGCACCGGGGCCGGCTCGCCGGGGGCCCGCCGGACGTCGATCACCTGGCCGGTGAGGTCGGAGATCAGCACGTCGAGCGAGGACTGGGCGACCGTCTCGGCGGCCAGCAGGGTGTGCTCCGGCTCCTCGCCGAACGCCTTTGTGCGCATCGGGGTGGCGGTGCGCTCCGGGTTGATGCAGTTGACCCGGACCCCGAACTCGGCCCACTCGTCGGAGAGCGCCTGGGTCAGGTTGACGAGCGCCGCCTTGGTCGACGAGTAGAGCGCGTACTGCGCCCGGCCCCGGGTGTACGAGCTGGACGTGTAGAGCAGCAGCTGACCCTTGGTCTGCTGGAGGTACGGCAGGGACTGCCGGGCGGCGATCACCGGGCCGACGAAGTTGACCTGGAGCACCCGGTCCATGGTCTCCTCGTCCATCTCGGCAAGCGCGCCCTTCTCCAGGATGCCGGCGGTGACCACCACGTGGTCGATCCGGCCGGTGGCCTCGAAGGCGGTCTTCAGCGCGGCCTCGACGTCGCCGGTCTGCTCGACGTGGGTGCCGGTGCTGGAGCGGCTGAACGGGAAGACCTGCGCGCCGTAGCCCCGGGCCAGCTCGGCCAGGTCGTGGCCGATGCCGTAGCTGCCGCCGAAGATGACGATCGTCCGACCGGCCAGCTCCTCGGTGTAGCTGCGGTGCGACAGCCGGGGCGCCTGGGCGGCGGCGAGCTGGAAGAGCTTGTCGGCGAGGTGCACGTCGACCGGGTGGGTGACCTTGATGTTCTCGTCCGACCCGTCGATCACCTTGATCGGCGTGCCGGGCAGGTAGCGCAGCACCACACCGCAGTCGTCGGTGGCGGCGAAGTCCGGGTCGCCCTCGGCCCGCCGGTACGCCTCCCGGATGGTGCCCGAGCGGAACGCCTGCGGGGTCTGCCCCCGGCGCAGCCGGGAGCGGACCGGGATGTCGGTGATGCACTCGTCCTCGTCGACCTGGATGATCGTGTCGGCCGAGGGGATCGCCACGTCGACGGCGGTGTAGCTCCACAGCGCGTTCACGCACTCGCGCACGATCCGGGCGCTGACCAGCGGGCGGACCGCGTCGTGGAAGAGGATGTTGACGTCACCCTCGCCGACCGCGTCCAGGGCGATCCGGGTGGTGGCGTTACGGGTCTCGCCGCCCTCGATCACCTTGCTGACCTTGCGGAACCCGGCCTTGTCGACGATCTGCTGGGCGTCGGCGACGTGGCCGGTGGCCATCAGCACGATGATCTCGTCGATCTCCGGGGCGCCCTCGAAGACGGCCAGGGTGTGCTCGATGATCGGCTTGCCGGCGATCTTCAGCAACTGCTTCGGGATGCCCAGGCCCAGCCGGGTCCCGGTGCCTCCGGCCAGCACCACCGCCACCGTCCGCGAGGGCCGCCACGGCGCCGGGGTCTCCGGTGTGGCGTCCGGGCCAGTGGTGTGGTCCTGCGTCATTGCCGATCCTCACTCTCGGGGAATGTCTGCACACGTCCCGGGGGTCACCCTGAACGGAAGATTGCGCCAGCACGGCGACGGGATGAACCTTAACGCGCGGACCGCGCCGCCCCAACGGGACGACGCGGTCCGTCGGGCACCGGGTCGATGCCCTACGTGCGCCCGGAATACTACTTGCCGTTGGCGAATGCCTCGTACGCCCGGATCACCTCGTCGGTGGGCCCGTCCATCCGGATCAGCCCCGACTCCAACCAGATCGTCCGTTCGCAGGTGTCGCGCACCGAGGAGAGCTGGTGGCTGACCAGGAAGACCGTGCCGGCCCCCTCGCGCAGCTCCCGGACCCGCTGCTCGCTGCGCTTGCGGAAGCCCTTGTCGCCGGTGGCGAGCGCCTCGTCGATCAGCAGCACGTCGTGCTTCTTGGCGGCGGCGATGGAGAACCGCAGCCGGGCCGCCATACCCGAGGAGTACGTCCGCATCGGCAGGCTGGCGAAGTCACCCCGCTGGTTGATCCCGGAGAACTCGATGATCTCCGGGGTCATCCGGGCCACGTCGTCGGGCTGCATGCCCATCGCCAGGCAGCCCAGCGTGACGTTCCGCTCGCCCGACAGGTCGTTGAGCAGGGCGGCGTTCACCCCGAGCAGGGACGGCTGGCCCTGGGTGTAGACCGCGCCCCGGTTGACCGGGAGCAGCCCGGCGATGGTCCGCAGCAGGGTGGATTTGCCGGAGCCGTTGCTGCCGATCAGGCCGATCGCCTCACCCCGGTACGCGGTGAAGGAGACCCCCTTGACCGCATGCACCTCCTGGATGTTCGGCGCGGAGGAGCGCTTTACCAGCCGGCGCAGCGCGGCCACCGGTGTGCTCCCGCCCCCGGCGCCCTTGTGCACCCGGTAGATCACGTGTGCGTCGTCGACCACCACGGTGGGGATCCGCTCGACGACCCTGGGCAGGGTCACTGTGACGTCGTTGGACGTCTCGTACCTGTCATCCACGGCCGTACTCCTGTTCGCCGCGCCAGAAGTAGACGAACCCGGCCACGCCACCCAGCACCGCCCAGCCGGCCGCCACCAGCCAGAGCTGGGTCAGCGACTCGTTGAGCAGTGGCGCCTGCTCCAGCAGGGCGTACCGGGCCAGCTCGATGTAGACCAGGATCGGGTTGAACTGGATGAGTGTCGAGGCCCACTCCGGCAACCTGTCGAACAGCTTGACGCTGTAGAGCACGCCGGAGCCGTACATCCAGGTGCGCAGGATGAACGGCATGACCTGCTTGAGGTCGCTGGCCTTGGAGCCCATCCGGGCGACCACCATCACGACCCCGGCGTTGAAGGCCGCCTGGAGCAGCAGTGCCGGCGGCAGCATCAGCCAGGCCAGGGTGAGCGGCTCGCCGGTCACCAGCACGATGCCGACCAGCACGATCATCGAGGCCAGCAGCTGCTGGAACTGGGTGAGCGTGGCGGCCAGCGGCAGGCAGGCCCGGGGGAAGTGCAGGGCCCGGATCAGCCCCAGGTTGCCGCTTATCGACTGGGTGCCGGCCAGCACCGCGCTCTGGGTGAAGTTGAAGATGAACAGCCCGGTGGTCAGGTACGCGATGAAGTTCGGGATGGTGTTCTGCCCGAGCACCACGCCGAAGATCAGGTAGTAGACGGCGGCGTTGGTGAGCGGGGTGAGCACCTGCCAGATCTGGCCCAGCTTGGCGTTGCTGTACGAAGCGACCAGTTTGGCGTTGGCGTACGCGGCGGTGAAATGCCGGTAGGCCCACAGTCTGCGGCTGTACTCGGTCAGGGACGGGCGCTCGCCGGCGACCCGCAGTCCGTGCCGAGCGGCCAGCTGCGCCTGGGTCAGGCCCGTTTCGGGGTCGACCAGCGCGGTGGTGGCCATGGGAAGGGCGCTCCGATCTTTCGTACCAACGGGATGCGCGCGACGCTGGATTCGGTGGGCTGGCGCGGTGCCGGGCAGCCTCGTCGCTGCGTGGACGGTAGTGCAAAACACGTCGGGACGCAACCGTACCGTCGTTGCGCTACATTGGCCCACGTGACAGGTGCGAAGAGTCCCCGATGACCAGCGACAAGAGGCGTCCGCCGGCCGGCGCGGCGGTGCTGAGGGGCGACATCACCAGAGCCATCCGCCGCGCCCTGATGCAGGAACTCGCCGCGGTCGGATACGGGCGGCTCTCCATCGAGGCGGTGGCCCGCCGGGCCGGGGTGAGCAAGACCGCGATCTACCGCCGGTGGAGCTCGAAACTCGACCTGGTGATCGAGACCGTGGTCGCCGCCGCCGGCAGCAAACTGCCCGCGCTGGACACCGGCAGCCTGCGCGGCGACCTGACGCTGCTGTTCCAGGTGGTCGCCCACGCGCTGCGCCACCCGCTGGCCTCGCAGATCATCCCCGACCTGCTCGCCGAGGCGGCCCGCAACCCGACCATCGACGAGACCCTCCAGCAGCTGCTGCGGGCCAAGCAGCAGGAGATCGGCGGGCGGTTGATCGGCCTGGCGGTGGAACGCGGCGAGTTGCCCGCCGACACCGATGCCGACGCGGCGGTCGACCTGATCGTCGGCCCGCTGTACTGGCGGCTGGCCATCGCCCGTACCCCGCTCACCCCGACCTACCTGGACCAGTTGGTGGAGTCGGTGGCCGTCGGGCTGACCGCGAACGGCTCGGTGCCCCGCCAGCGGGAGGCTCCGATGCCCCGGTGAGCGGCTCCGCGCCCCGCCCGGCAATCTCCGCGACGCCGCCACGCCGCCCACCGGCCATCGGCGGAGGGTGGTTGCGGTTACCCTGCTCTCCGGACCGGAGCCGGGCGACCGTCGCGTACCGCCGCCCGCCCGCCGCACGACTCTCGCGCACCTTGCCCGTACGACGACAAGGACGACCCGTGCCGAACGCCGACCCCGTTGCCGTGGCGCCCCCGCCCGCCGCGCCCCCGCCCGCCGCGCCGGCCACCGGGCGACCGCAGCCCGCGCACCGGCTGCGGTCGGCGCTCGCCGCCGCCCCGGCCGTCATCACCGACGCGGCAGTGCTGGGCTTCGCGCTGTGGACGGTGCTCTACCACGCGTCCTTCCTGTTCGGGCTGCGCCCGTCGGTGACGTTCCTGATCTGGCTGGTCGGCTGCGTCCTGGTCACCGCCCTGGTCGGGGTGCGCGCCCTGCGCCGGGCCCGCGTCCCTGCCCCGGCGGGTGCGGCTTCCGACGCCGCCCCGGCGCCGGCGGCTTCCGACGCCGCCCCGGCGGGCGGCACGGGCCAGCCGCGCCGTTGGCTGCTGCCCGTGGTCGCCGCCGGGGTGGTCGCCGCCGTCACCGCCGGCCTCGCCGGCACCCCGGCCGGCGACGTGCTCTCCTGGTGGGTCCCGGCCGCCGCCGGCGCGGTCGCGGGCCTCGGTGCCATGCTGCTCACCCGGCGGGCGTGGCGGGCCGACGACGCGGCCCCGCCCGCGCCACCGGCCCCCACCGCCCTCCAGTCCGGGTACGCGCTGCTGATCTCGGTCGGCGTGGCGATCTCCTCGCTCTATCTGGCCCGCAACACCCCGGACGACGTCTACTACGTCGGCAGGACGGTCTGGGTGGCCGAGCGGGACCTGGTGCCCACCAACGACTTCCTGTTCACCGAGAACGTCGCCCCGGCGATGGGTTCGCTGCCACCCACCCCGTCGATCGAGGTGTTCGACGGCGCGCTCGCCCACGTGCTCGGCATCCACGGCGCGTCCGCCACCTGGTACCTCGCGTTGCCGGTGATGGCGGTGCTGGCCGTCCTCGCGCTGTGGCGGCTCACCCACCGGTGGGCCCCGCGCCGGCCGGTGCTCGCGTTCAGCGTCGCGGTCGCCTACCTCTACCTGGTGGCCGGCTCGGACGCCGCGCTCGGCACCTTCCACCTGCCCCGCCTCTACGAGGGCAAGGGGATGTTCGTCTCGGCGGTCATCCCGCTGATGTGGCTCTACCTCACCGAGTGGTTCGACACCCGGTCGCGCCGCTCGCTGCTGCTCGTCTTCGCGCTCTCGGTCACCGCGGCCGGGCTCACCACCACCTCGGCGATCATCCTGCCGATGCTGGTCGGCGCGGCCGGCTTCGCGATGCTGCTGGTCGGCCGGTGGAAGGACGCGGTGATCGGCGGGCTCGCCGCCGTGGCGTACCCGGTGGGGGCGATCGTGGTGTCCCGGCTCGTGCTGGGCGGGATGAACGCCGCCGGCGCGGACGACGCCTTCTTCGACGCCGAGTACACCTACCGGCGGACGTTGCTGGTCGGCATCGTCGGGGTGATCAGCGGCCTGGCGCTGTGGTGCGGCCCGCTGCTGGCCCGCCGCCGCACCCCGGCGCTGCTGGCCGCCGGTGCCGCCCTGGTGATGAGCGTGCTGCTGGTGCCCGGCGTGCTGGAGACGCTCGGCGCGCTGACCGGCATCTCCGTGGTGCTCTGGCGGGTGCCGTGGCTGCTCGCCCTGCCGACCCTGATCGGTCTGCTCTGCACGGTGTCCGTCCCGTCGCCGTCGCGGCTGCTGCGCGGCGCGGTGGGCGGGCTGGTCGCCGCCGCGATGGTCACCTCGTTCGCCGTCTGGGCCACCCCGATGTGGTCGCCGGACAGTTGGGTGGAGACGCACACCCGCCCCACCTGGAAGCTGCCCCAGCAGCGGCAGCAGATCGCCTTCTGGATCGCCGGGCAGGACCGGCCGGCAGGGCTGGTGCTCGCCCCCTCGACGATCATGCGAACCTCGCTGATCGTGACCAGCCGGGTCCGGGTCGTCCTGCCCCGCGACTTCTACCTGGTGGAGTACGACCTGAACTCCGACTTCGCCAAGGACCGGCTGCTGCTGGCCCACTTCGCCGACGGGCGCGAGAAACCCGGCCGGGAGCAGGTCGCCACCGCCCTCGACCGGGTCGGCGTCGGCACCATCTGCGTCTACAACGGCAACCGCTACGCCCGCGACATGGCCGTCGAGCTGGGCTTCGAGGAGTTCGCCTCGCGTCGGGGACCGGGCGCGACGACCTGCTACGGCAGGTCGGGCTGAGCAACTGACACCCGGTGTCGTCCGGGAAGTATCGTCGCGTCTGCCCGAAATGGAGCCGGATACCCGAGCGACACCGGGGCGTCCCCTCACGTTAAAGTCGCAGTCACCCGCAGGCCGCTCGGTCGGTCGCGGTGCTGCGGTCACCCAGTCGTTCGACGCGACGCCGACCGCCGGGCCCTGCCCGTCATCGATCTCGTAGGGAGCGTCCTCCTTTGTTCGGCACGTTACTGGAACGCACCGGCACCGCCGCCCGAGGCGCGCTGCTGGTGCTGACCTACCTGGTCATGCTCGTCGCGGGCGGCTTCGGGTGGGTGGTCCTGTTCGCCGTGGCCGGGCTGGCCGCCGTCGTCGGTGAGTTCGCCGTCACCCGCTGGTCGCCGCCGTCGGAGACGCTGCTCGAGAAGGTCGGCCTCAACCGGGGTTACCGGCAGCTCAGCCGGGACCTGGCGACCGTCCTGCTGGTCGCCGCCACGGTCCCGCTCACCGCTGTCGAGTTGACCTGGCTGCTGGTGCTCCCGGCGGCGGTCTGGGTGATCGCGGTCTTCGCGGGCGCGCTCAACACCATGATCGACCGCCGGAACCCGATCTCCGCGCTGGTCCGCAACATCGAGTTGGGCCCGATCCGCTCGGCGCCCCGCCCACCGGCCTGGATCGCCGACCTGGCCGGCGTCCAGCTCGCGGTGCTCAACGTGCTGCTGATCCCGGCCGCCGTGGTCGCCGCGGTCCGGGCCGACGCCGTCCCCGTCCTGGCGGTCGCCGCGTTGGCCGCCGGTCTCGCCGCGCTGGTCGGCGCGGTGGTCGCGGTGACCTGGCTGCGCGGCCGGGGCACCGGCAAGAGCCCGGTGCTGCCGGTGCTCCAGCGCTGGCTCGACAACCACCGCCCCGAGGTGGCGCTCTACTTCGCCGGCCCGGCCAAGGACGTCTACCAGGCCAACATGTGGCTGGCCCCGACCGAGGCGCTGCACCAGCGGGCGGTCGTGCTGATGCGCAGCAAGGAGGCGTTCTTCGAGCTGGCCGACACCCGGCTGCCGGTGATCTGCGTGCCGACCGGACCGGACTTCATGAACCTCGAACTGGGCACCGTCCGGGCCGCCCTCTACGCGGCGAACGTCGGCGCGAACATCCACATGCTGCGCGAGCCGGGCATGAAGCACGTCTTCGTCGGCCACGGCGACAGCGACAAGCAGGCCAGCGTCAACCCCTACAGCAAGGTGTACGACGAGGTCTGGGTCGCCGGTCTGGCCGGCCGGGAGCGGTACGCGCGCGCTGCGGTCGGCGTACGGGACGACGACATCGTGGAGATCGGCCGACCCCAGCTCGCCGGGGTGCACACCTTCGGTTCGACGGCCCCCGACCGGCCGTTCACCGTCCTCTACGCCCCCACCTGGGAGGGTTGGCTCGACGACGACCCCTACCACACCTCGCTGGTGCTGATGGGGGAGCGGATCGTCCAGGGCGTGCTGGCCACCCCGCAGGTCCGGCTGGTCTACAAGCCGCACCCGCTGACCGGCTCCCGGTCCAGGGAGGCCAAGGCGGTGCACGAGCGGTTGGTGTCGCTGGTCCGGGCCGCCGGTGGCGATCCGGACGCCGGGTCGCTGGACGGCCCCGGGCACCGGGTGGTCACCGGCCGGGTTCCCGCACTGTTCGACTGCTTCAACCAGACCGACCTGCTGGTCAGTGACATATCCAGTGTGGTCTCCGACTTCGTGCAGAGCCAGCGGCCGTACGTGGTGGCCAATCCCAGCGGGCTGCCGGAGGACGAGTTCCGGCGCGAGTTCCCCACCTCCCGGGGGGCGTACCTGCTCTCCCGGGACTGCGGTGAGCTGGCGAAGATCCTCGCGCTGACCCGGGCCGGCGACGACCCGATGACCGACGCCCGGCGGGACCTGAAGACCTACCTGCTCGGCCCGGCCGAGACCAACCCGATGGACCGGTTCCAGGAGGAGATCGGTCGGCTCTGCCACTGACCGGCTGTGCTGTGGGGCCCGGGACGACCACTCGTCCCGGGCCCCGCGCCGTTGACCGGACGGCGGCACCGGGCCGACGGTCGGGGTGGTCGAGGTGGTCGGAGTCCCACAGCCCGGCCCGGGGTTCCCCGCCGTTTCCACCGCACGGGTGTTTCTGCCACCATTCGCTCGTCATCCGTACGACGAATGGGGATCACCGGTGCGCATCCTGCTGGTCGAGGACGACCGACGGGTGGCCGCCGCCCTCGCCTCGGCGTTGACCCGACGCGGGTACGAGGTCGAGCACGCCGCCACCGTCGCCGCCGCGCTCTCCGCCGCCCCCTGCGATCTGGTCCTGCTCGACCTCACCCTGCCCGACGGGGACGGCACCGAGGTGTGCCGGGAGTTGCGGCGGCGCAGCAGCCAGCTCGGCATCATCGCGGTCACCGCCCGGGGCGAGGAACGTGACCGGGTGCTCGGGTTGCGACTCGGCGCCGACGACTACGTGGTGAAACCGTTCTCGATGGTGGAGTTGCAGGCCCGGATCGAGGCGGTGCTGCGGCGGGCGGCCAACGCGGTGCCGGCGCCGGACCTCATCGAGGCCGGTCCGGTCCGCATCGACGTGTCCGGCCGGACGGTCACCGTCGACGGCGAGCCGGTGGCGCTGACCCGTAAGGAGTTCGACATCCTGCTCTCGCTGGCCCGCCAGCCCGGCACGGCGGTGCCCCGGGACCGCATCCTGCTCGACGTCTGGGGCACCACCTGGGCCGACCGGCACACCGTCGAGGTGCACGTCGGCTCGCTGCGCGGCAAGCTCGGCGACCCCCGGTTGGTGGAGACCGTACGCGGGGTCGGGTACCGGCTCCGGGCGGCGTGAGGGGCAGCCGGTGCGTCGTCGACTGGTGATCAGCTACCTGCTGCTGATGGTGTTGGTGCTCCTGGCGTTGGAGACCCCGCTCGCGGCCACCCTGGCGTCCCGGGAGACCGACCGGGTGCGCGCCGACCGGCTCGCCGACGCGACCCGGTTCGCCTCGCTGGCCGGGCCGGCGTTGCGCGGGGGTGGTGCCGGGCCGCTGACCGGCGAGCTGGTCAGCTACGACCAGCTGTACGGCATCGGTGCGGCGGTGGTCGACCGGGACGGCCGGACGCTTGTGGTGTCGGCCAGCTGGAGCACCGGCCGGGACACCCGGGCGGCGCTGGACAGCGCGTTGGCCGGGCAGCAGTTCAACGGGTCGGACTCGGTGTGGCCCTGGGTGGACGGCCCGCTGGTGGTGGCGGTGCCCATCAACGACGGCGGTGAGGTGCTCGGTGCGGTGGTCACCGCCACCCCGGTGGAGAAGGTCCGCCGCACTGTCACCGCCTGGTGGCTGCTGCTCGCCGGGATCGGACTGCTCGCCGTGCTGGCCTGCGTCTCCACCGCGTTCGGGCTGGCCGGCTGGGTGTTGCGCCCGGTGACCGAACTGGACGCGGTGACCCATGAGATCGCCGAGGGGGACCGGGGTGCCCGGGTGCAGGACCGGTGGGGTCCGCCCGAGCTGCGCCGGCTGGCGGCCAGCTTCAACCACATGGCGGCGGTGGTCTCCGACGTGATGGACCGGCAACGGGCCTTCGTCGCGCACGCCAGCCACCAGTTGCGCAACCCGCTGACCGCGCTGCGGCTGCGGGTGGAGGAGTTGGGACCGAGCGTGGTCGACCCGGACGGACGGGCCGAGCACCGGCTGGCCCTGGAGGAGACCGACCGGTTGGCGCTGGTCCTCGACGGGCTGCTCACCCTGGCCCGCGCGGAGCGCGAGCAGAACGAGCGGGTCACCGTGGACGCGGCGGCGGTGGCCGCGTCCCGGGTCGCCGCGTGGGAGCCGCTGGCCCGGCACCGCTCGGTCACCCTGCGCCTGGCGGCGTCCGGCCCGGCGTACGCGCGGACCGTGCCCACCGCCGTCGACCAGGCGTTGGACGCGCTGATCGACAACGCGATCAAGTTCAGCGGTGACGGCGGGGAGGTGACCGTGGCGGTCCGGAACGCCGACGGGGGCACCGCCCTGGAGGTGCGCGACACCGGCCCGGGGATGACGCCTGGCCAGCTCGACCAGGCCACCGAACGGTTCTGGCGGGCCCCCGACACGCAGAACATCGAGGGTGCCGGCCTCGGCCTCACCATCGTGGCGGTGCTGGTGGACGCCTCCGACGGTCGGCTCACCATGCATCCCGGCGAACCGCGCGGCCTGGTCGCCGAGCTGTGGTTCCCTGCCCCGCCCGACACCGACACCGACCCCGGATCCGGTGCCCGGTCCGTCGACGCGGCCCTGCCCGCCGGCTGAGGTCAGGGTTTGGCGGACCGGTACCAGTCGGCCGCGCCCGGGTGCAGCGGCAGCGGGGTGGTGGCGATCGCCGAGCGGGGACTCATCCGGCCGGCTGCCGGATGTGCGGCGGCCAACTCTGCCCGACGCTCCATCAGCAGCCGGGTGACCTCCCGAACCAACGGCTCCGGCAGATCCGCCCGGACGATCAGATAGTTGGGGTTGGCGACAGTGGTGACCGGATCCACCCCGTACACCGAGCGGGGGATGTCCCGGGAGACGTACACCTCGCGGTAGCTACGGCGCAGCGGTTCGGTCCACTCGCCCAGGTCCACCAACCGGATCGAGATGGCGTCGGACAGCGCCGCCACCCCGCGTACCGGCAGGCCGCCGGAGAAGAAGAAGGCATCGATCCGGCCGGCCCGCAGTGCCGTCACCGAGTCGTCCAGGCCCAGGTGTTCCTGGCGGATCCGGTCGCCGCCGAGTCGGGCCACCTCCAGCAGGCGGGTCGCGGTGATCTCGGTGCCGGAGCCGGGGGCGCCCACCGAGACCCGCCGCCCGCGCAGGTCGGCGAGGTCGCGGATCGGACCGCCGGCGGTGGTGACCAGGTGCAGCAGGTCGTCGTAGACCCGGGCCACCGCGAGTACCTTCGGCGGGCTGGTCGGGGTGGTGTCGAGCACGTCGGCCTGGGTGAAGCCCAGTTCGGCGGCGCCCGAGCCGACCAGCCGGACGTTCTCGGCGGAGGCGGCGGTGACCACCACGCTGGCCCGTACCCCGGGCAGCTCGCGGTTGAGGACGGTGGACAGGGACTGGCCGAAGGCATGGTAGACGGCGGTCGGGCTACCGGTGGCGATCCGGATCCGGACCGGCTCGTCGGGGGAGTCCTGACAGGCGGCGAGCCCGCCGAGCGCGACGACCAGCAGCATCAGCAGCACCCCGCCGGCGGAGGCAGGCCGCCGGCAGCGTCCGGTCCAGCTAGGGCTCACGCGGTGCACTCTGCGCTGTCACCGCTCTCGGCGCAACCTCAGCCGGCCGGTCCGGGGCCCGGGTTCCGGGTCAGCTCGCGGCGCGGACAGCCCCGGTCCGGGTGAGCCGGCAGGATCCGGCCGGCGGCGTCGGCGGCACGGCGGTCAGGCGCCGGTGGGCAGGCGGACCGGGGCCAACGCGGCCCGTTCCATGATCCGTAGCCGGTCCGGGCCGTCCGCGACGCTCACCACCAGACAGCCGGCCCCCGGTCGCAGCAGTGCCGACACCTCCAACAGGGACGCCGACCGGACCAGCACGGCGGCCAGCTCCCGATCGGCCAGCCGGATGCCGAGGATGTGCCGGCGGACGTGCCGCCCGCCGGCCATCAGCGCCGAGCGCCAGGCCGCCGCGGCGAGCCGGGCCCGCCAGGCGGCCCGGGGGGTGGAGGAACCGACGGCCGGTCCGAGCAGCTCCCGCCGTCCCTGCCGCCAACCCGCCTCCCGCAACGTCGCGTACCCGGTGAGTCGGTCCGCCGGCACGTGCAACCGGTGCAGCTCGTACCGGCGGCGCAGGCCACCGGTGACCACCTCGTGCGCGACCGGCACGTCCAGCCGGACCAGCAACTGCCGCAACCGCAGCGCGGCGTCCTCCCGGTTGAACTCCACCACCCCCCGCTCGGATGGCGGTGTCGGTCCCGGCCTGGTGACCGCCGGGGCCGGCGTGCAGCGCACCAGGCAGGCCACCTCGAACGCGTCGGCCAGGGTCATCCAGTCCAGCGGTGGCGGGGTCGACGGGAGGCGCGGCCGGTCGAGCAGGCGGGGTTCGGGGGTCATCTGACCGTTCCTTCTCGGTTTCGGGTCCCCTTACCGTCACCTGCCGGTCCCTGCGTCTCCAGCCATCCGCACCGGAATTGAGGAAATCTTGCGTTCCTACAGTTCGGTCACCACCACCTCGACCAGCCGGGGGCGGCCCGCCGTCACCGGCTGCTGTTCGACCTGGTACTTCAGGTCACGCAGCGCGCCGACCAGGGCGGTGGCGCTGCGCGGCCGGGCGCCGGCGACCAGCAGGTCGCGGACCAGCCGTCCCTTGGTCGCCTTGTTGAAGTGGCTCACCACCGTGCGTTCCCCCGGCCGGCGTTCGTGCAGCACCCGCACGGTGACGGTCCGTGCGGCCAGCTCCGCCGGCGGCGTCCAGGTCGCCGCGTAGGCGGCGGAGCGCAGGTCCAGCACCGGGCCGCCGCCGGCCGCCGCCGTCAGCACCGGCGACAACACCCTTCGCCAGTACGCCGACAGCGCCCCCACCCCCGGCAACCGCGCCCCGATCGGGCACCGGTACGGCGGGATCCGGTCGGTGAGTCGTACCGCGCCCCACAGGCCCGAGCTGACCAGCACCGAGCGGCGGGCTGCCCGCAGCGCTCCCGGAGGCAGGGTGGCCAGACCGAGCGCCTCGTAGAGCACCCCGGTGTAGACCTGCCCGGCCGGTGCGGTGGCGGCCCGGTCCAGCCGGGCGTTACGGGCCAGTTCCCCACGCTGACCGACGGTCAACCCGAGAGCGGCCAGCGCGGCGTCCTCGGTACCGTCGGACCCGTCGAGGGACATCAGCGCGGTCAACACCTCCTCCCGGGCCGGGGTCAGCTCGGGCAGGGAGAGCCGGGACAGGTCGAGCCGACGACCGGTGCCGGCGTCGGCCTTTCCCTCGGAGGGCGGCAGCAGGATGAGCACCCGGAGAGCGTACGGGCCGAGGTCAGCGCCCCGGCCGCACGGCACTCGTCGGGTGGTACACCCGATAGCCTGACACCTCGACCAGCCGGGCGGTGTCGGCCCGGTCACCGAGCAGGTCACGCAGCCGACGCTCGGCCGGGGAGTCGACCGGCAGCACGTACCCGGGCCGCGCCGCCCGCTCCACCCGACGCCAGTACGGCCGGTAGCGGTTGTACCCCGGGCCGAGCTGCCCGTCGAGCACCGCGCAGACCACCCG
Source organism: Micromonospora sp. NBC_00421 (assembly GCF_036017915.1). Classification (NCBI taxonomy): domain Bacteria; kingdom Bacillati; phylum Actinomycetota; class Actinomycetes; order Micromonosporales; family Micromonosporaceae; genus Micromonospora; species Micromonospora sp. NBC_00421. The sequence continues at coordinate 3,589,944 of NZ_CP107929.1, read as the reverse complement.
TTCACCGGTGTCGAAGGTCAACCGGTTGCAGGTCCAGTAGTCGCCGTAGACCTCCCGCAGGCCGGTACGGCGTACCGCGTCGGCAAGTTGCCGGGCCCGCCGCTGGTCGGCCATGGGGCCGTCCAGGGCCACCAGGAACAGGCCGGTCGCCACCACTGCGGCGGTGGTCAACCCGGCCAGCACCGCCGTGGCACCCGCCCCGACCAGCCGGCCGGCCATCCCCACGGTGCCCCGCCAGCAGGCCGCCGCCGCCAGCCAGAGCGGCCAGAGCACCGCAGGCAGGGAGATCTGCAACACCGACAGGTAGCGGGCGTTGGCAAGCGGTTCGGTCGCGGCGAGCGGGCTGCGGACGTACGCCAGCAGGGTCAGGGCGGCACCGGCGAGCAGGGTGAGCTGGGTGACCGGCCGGACCCGCACGGCCGTCGGGCGGCGCGCGGCCCGGCGGTAGCCGACCAGCGCGAGCACGGCGGCGGTGGCCACCAGCACCGGGTAGAGCACGCCGAACCACTCCTGCCAGCGGGCGCAGCCGGTGGGCGGGCAGAGGCCGCTGGCCAGCGGCACCCCTTCCAGCAGCCCGCCCCGCAGCCGGTCCGCCCACGGTGGCGGCGGGCCGGTGCCGGCGCTGAGCTGACGCAGCACCGACAGCGAGTCCGCGCCCGGCGGCGCGGTCAGGTTGTCCCAGACCAGCGGGGCCACGCCGAGCCCGAAGCCGGCCACCAGCAACAGCCCCGGCCAGCCCGACAATTCCCGGCGGACGGCGTAGATCAGCAGCAGGCCGGCGACCGCCAGGTAGGGCGCGAGCAGCCAGTCCGACCAGAGCGCCGCCCCGGCGAGCAACCCGGCCAACCCCACCGCCGCCGCCCGCCGCCACCAGGTGCGCCGCCACCGGACCCGTGGCCCGGCCAGGCCCACCGCGATCAGCAGGATCGCCAGCACCATCGGCTTCCCCTCGGCCCGCCCACCGACCACGGTGAGCTGGTCGCGGACCACCCGTTCGGTGCCGAGTGCCAGCAGCCCCACGGTGAAGGTGGCGAACCACGGCCGGTAGAGCCGTCGGGTCAGCCGGTAGGACAACCAGAGGAAGACCGCGTACAACGCGACGAGTGGCAGTCGCAGCACCGGCCAGTCCGCCCCGGCCAGCGCCACCAGCGGGGCCGCCAGGTACGACTCGATCATGCCCATGTAGTGCTGCCCGTACAGGAAGACCGGGTGTTCCCGGCCGTCGGCGATGTGCATCGCGGCCAGCCCGAAGGTCGCCTCGTCGCTGTTCGCGGCGGGCACCGTCAGCAGGGTCAGGACCAACCGGTAACCCACCCCGGCCAGCCCGAGCAGCAGCGCGACCAGCGCCGGACGGTCGAACCGCGCGCGGTCGGGCGGTACAGGTGTCGACACGACCAACGCCTCCGTCGTCGTCCCGGCCGGAGTCTGGCACGCCGACCGGCACTCCCGGGCCGAAACGGGCAAAACGGCGACTGGCCGGCACTCCGGCCTGCCTGCAGTGTCGGCCCGTCGGGCACCTGCCGTGTTGGCCTGTCCGGCATCCGCCGCGCCGGCCCGCCGGTGCACGGTCGGCCGCCGAACCCGCCCGCCGACCTGGGCGCTCGTTCGCTGTGCTGCTGGTCGCTCGCCTGGCCGCTGCCGGGCTCCTGTGGCAGGGTTGCACCGTGCCCTCCTCCTCCACCACGAGCCAGTTGGCCGTGCCCACCCTGCACCGGGCGGCGCGGATCGAGGACGCCCTGCACCAGTTGGTGGAGCGCCGGCTGCGACGCACCGGATGGCAACCCAACATCGTCGCGTACGCCGGCTACGGCGCCCCCGGCTGGGCGCGGGTGCTGTGCCGGGTGCTGCTCAGCCGCCCCGACCGTCGGCAGGGCCGGCTGGAGAAGGTACGCGGCTGGCGTAGCTTCGCCACCCTGCCCGCCAAGCACGTCGAGGTCACCATCGAGGCGGGCGACGGCGTGCACACCGCCCGCGCCGACCGCAGCGGCTTCGTCGACACGGTGGTCAAGGCCGACTTCACCCCCGGCTGGGCCTCGGTGCGGCTGCGGGTGGCCGACGCCGAACCGGTCGAGGCACTGGTCCGGGTCATCGACCCGAAGGTGCGCCTCGGCATCCTTTCCGACATCGACGACACGGTCATGGTGACCGCGCTGCCCCGGCCCATGCTGGCCGCGTGGAACACCTTCGTCCTCGACGAGCACGCCCGCACGGCGGTGCCCGGCATGGCGGTGCTCTATGAACGCCTGGTCACCGCCCACCCGGGCAGCCCGGTGTTCTACCTGTCCACCGGCGCGTGGAACGTCGCGCCGACGCTTACCCGGTTCCTGTCCCGGCACCTCTACCCGGCCGGCCCGCTGCTGCTCACCGACTGGGGGCCGACGGCCGACCGCTGGTTCCGCAGCGGCCGGGAGCACAAGCGGGCCACCCTGGCCCGGTTGGCCACCGAGTTCCCCGACGTGCGCTGGCTGCTGATCGGCGACGACGGGCAGCACGACCAGGAGATCTACCGGGAGTTCGCCGCCGCCCACCCGGAGAACGTCGCCGGGGTGGCGATCCGCCGGCTCTCGCCGACCCAGTCGGTGCTCGCCGGCAGCCTGCCCGTGCCGAACGACAGGCCGTCGTCGGCGGGGCCGGTGGGGCAGAAGTGGCTCTCCGCCCCCGACGGCGCGGGGCTGTGGAAGCTGCTCCGCGACGCCGGCCTGGTCTGAGCTGCCCGACCGGCGTCCCGTGCGGGTGGTTCAGTCGCGGCGGAGCCAGAGTACGCCGAGCGGGGGGACCCGCAGCGCCACCGAGGCGGGCAGGCCGTGCCAGGGGACGTCCTGGGCGTGCACCGCGCCGAGGTTGCCCACCCCGGAGCCGCCGTAGTGCTGGGCGTCGGTGTTGATCACCTCGGTCCAGCTGCCGCCGGCCGGTAGGCCGACCCGGTAGTCCTCCAGCGGGCTCGCGGAGAAGTTCGCCACGCAGACCAGGGTCGCGCCGTCCGGGGCGATCCGGACGAAGGAGGCCGCGTTGTTGGCGACGTCGTCCCCGGCGATCCAGCGGAACCCGGCCGGGTCGGTGTCCTGCGCCCACAGCGCCGGGGTGTCCCGGTAGGCGGCGTTGAGGTCGGCGACCAGCCGCTGCACCCCGGCCCGCGCCGGATCGTGCAGGAGATACCAGTCCAGCCCGCGTTCCTCGCTCCACTCCCGGTCGTCGCCCAGCTCGCAGCCCATGAAGAGCAGTTGCTTGCCCGGATGCGCCCACATGTACGCCAGCAGCGCCCGTACGTTTGCCAGCCGTTGCCAGGTGTCGCCGGGCATCTTGCCGGCCAGTGAGCCCTTGCCGTGCACCACCTCGTCGTGGCTGATCGGCAGCACGTAGTTCTCGCTCCAGGCGTACGCCAGGGAGAAGGTGAGCTGATGGTGGTGGTGCTGCCGGTAGATCGGGTCCTTCGCGGTGTAGAGCAGGGTGTCGTGCATCCAGCCCATGTTCCACTTGAAGCCGAAGCCGAGCCCGCCGTCGGCGGTGGGCCGGGTCACCCCGGGCCAGGCGGTGGACTCCTCGGCGATCATCACCACCCCGGCGTGGTGCTTGTAGACGGTGGCGTTGACCTCCTGCATGAAGGCGATCGCCTCCAGGTTCTCCCGGCCGCCGTGCTGGTTGGGCAGCCACTGCCCCTCGGGGCGGGAGTAGTCCAGGTAGAGCATCGAGGCGACCGCGTCCACCCGCAGGCCGTCGATGTGGAACTCGTCGCACCAGTAGAGCGCGTTGGCGACCAGGAAGTTGCGCACCTCCCGGCGGCCGAAGTCGAAGACGTACGTGCCCCAGTCGGGGTGCTCGCCGCGACGCGGGTCGGGGTGCTCGTAGAGCGGGGTGCCGTCGAAGCGGGCCAACGCCCACTCGTCCTTGGGGAAGTGCGCGGGCACCCAGTCCAGCAGCACCCCGATGCCGGCGGCGTGCAGCCGGTCCACCAGGTGCCGGAAGTCGTCCGGGTCACCGAACCGGGAGGTGGGCGCGAAGTAGCCGGTGACCTGGTAGCCCCAGGAACCGCCGAACGGGTGCTCCATCACCGGCAGGAACTCCACGTGCGTGAAGCCCATCTCGGTGACGTACGCGGTGAGCTGCTCGGCCAGCTCCCGGTAGCCGAGGCCGGGCCGCCACGAGCCGAGGTGCACCTCGTACACGCTCATCGGTTCCTGGTGCGGCTGCCGGCGGGCCCGGCGCTCCAGCCATCGCGCGTCGGTCCACTCGTAGCGGGACCGGTGCACCACCGAGGCGGTGGCGGGCGGCACCTCCGCGTAGTTGGCAAGCGGGTCGGCCTTGTCCCGCCACTGCCCGTCGGCACCGAGGACGCGGTACTTGTAACGCGCCCCCTCCGGTGCGCCGGGCACGAAGATCTCCCAGACGCCGCTGGACCCGAGGCAGCGCATCGGCCAACCGTCGTCCGGCCCCCAGCCGACGAAGTCGCCGATCACCCGCACCCCACGGGCGTTGGGTGCCCACACCGAGAAGGCGACGCCGTCGTCGCGCACCCGCGCGCCGAGCGCCTCCCAGAGCCGCTCGTGCCGGCCCTCGCCGATCAGGTGCAGGTCCAGCTCGCCGAGGGTCGGCGGGTGACGGTACGGGTCGTCGGTGAGCCAGCCGTCGACCTCGACCCGGTAGTCGAGCACGCTGCCCTCGACGCGGGCCTCGAAGACGCCGACGTCGTGCACCCGCTTCATCGGGTGCCGGTCGTCGCCCACCAGCAGCACCACGTCACCGGCGCCCCGCCGCATGGTGCGGATCGTGGTCCACCCGTCGGCGGGGTGCGCGCCGAGCAGGGCGTGCGGGTCGTGCGTCGCGCCGGCGATCAGCTGGTCCATCTGGCGTCCTTCGAGGCGGGGTCGGTCGGAGTACTGCCGTGCGGGGTCCGGCCGGTCCTGGTCCGGCCGTTCTTGAATTTGCGGCCGGTCCCGGCGGTGCGGGTCGTGGTGGGGTCGGGCGACCGGGCGACCTCAGGGGCGGGCGCGGTCGGCGCGGTGCCGCCGGAGAGCTCGCCGGGCACGTCCTCGACGGTCAGCGCGGCCGGTTCCGTACCGGCCGGCATCGCGGTGGGCGGTGTCGGCGGGCGGCGGATCGTCAGCACGTGCGCGGGTTGCAGGTACGGGTCGAGCCGGACCGCGTTGCGCTGGCCCCACTCGTAGCCGGCCCCGGTCAGCTCGTCGTGCACGGTGAACCGCTCGTGCCAGTCGAAGCCGAGCGCCGGCATGTCCAGGGTGGTGTTGCCCCACTGCACGGTGTGCGAGTCGAACGAGCAGACCACGATGACCGTGTCGCCGGTGTCCGGGTCGCGCTTGGACCAGCAGAGCAACGCCGGGTTGTCGATGTCGTGGAAGACCAGGTTGCGCAGCCGGTGCAGGGCCGGGTGCTCCCGGCGTACCCGGTTGAGGGTGGCGACGAACGGGGCGAGCGAGCGGCCGTGCGCCTGCGCGCCGGCCCAGTCCCGGGGGCGCAGCTCGTACTTCTCGTTGTCGAGGTATTCCTCGGCGCCGGGGCGGGCGACGTGCTCGAACAGCTCGAAACCGGCGTAGATGCCCCAGGACGGGCTGAGCAGCGCGGCCAGCACCGCCCGGATCTTGAACATCGGTGGCCCCCCGTGTTGCAGGGACTCGTGCAGGATGTCGGGCGTGTTGGGCCAGAAGTTCGGCCGCATCCAGTCGACCGAGGCGACCAGCTCCTCGCAGTACTCCCGCATCTCGGCCGCCGTCGTACGCCAGGTGAAATAGGTGTACGACTGGGTGAAGCCGATTTTGCCGAGCCCGTGCATGATCGCCGGCCGGGTGAACGCCTCGGCCAGGAAGAGCACGTCCGGGTCGGTGCGCTTGACCTCGGCGATCAGCCGGTGCCAGAAGTCGAACGGCTTGGTGTGCGGATTGTCCACCCGGAAGATCCGGATGCCCTCGCCGACCCAGTGCCGCACCACCCGCAGCACCTCGGCCCGGATGCCGTCGGGGTCGTTGTCGAAGTTGACCGGGTAGATGTCCTGGTATTTCTTGGGCGGGTTCTCCGCGTACGCGATGCTGCCGTCGGCGCGGGTGGTGAACCACTCCGGGTGCTCGGTCACCCACGGGTGGTCGGGGGCGCACTGCAACGCCAGGTCCATCGCCACCTCCAGGCCCTGCTCGGCGGCGGCGGCGACGAACTCGCGGAAGTCGGCCGGCGTACCCAGGTCGGGGTGGATGGCGTCGTGGCCGCCCTCGGCCGCGCCGATCGCCCACGGCGAGCCGACGTCGTCCGGCCCGGCGGTCAGCGCGTTGTTGCGGCCCTTGCGGTTGACCCGGCCGATCGGGTGGATCGGCGGCAGGTAGAGCACGTCGAAGCCCATCGCCGCGACCCCGGGCAGCCGGTCCAGCGCGGTGACGAAGGTGCCCGAGCGGGCCGGCGCGTCGACGGTGGCCGGGACCGCGCCCTCGGAGCGGGGGAAGAACTCGTACCAGGCGGAGAAGAGGGCCCGGGGGCGGTCCACCCAGAGCAGGTGCGGCGTGCCGGCGGTGACCAGTTCCCGCACCGGGTATGCCCAGAGCAGGTCGGCCAGGTCGAGCGCCGGGGTTACCCGCCGGGCCAGGTCGGCCTCCTTGTCGCCCAGTGCGGCCACCGCCGCCTCGACCCGCCCGGCCTCACCTGCCGGTACGAGTGCCAGGGCGGCGGTCAACACCCGGACGCCCTCGGCCAGGTCGTTGGCCAGTTCGGCCGCCCCCTGCCCGGCGGCGACCTTCTTGGTCACCGCGTTGTGCCAGGTCAGGTACGGGTCCTGGAACGCCTCGACGGTGAAGGTCCACTCGCCGACCGCGTCCGGGCGGATGGTGGCGTGCCACTGGTCCTGCCCCGGTTCACCGGGGAGCATCCGGGTGAACGGGCGGGTCGCGCCGTCCGGGCCGTGCCAGACCACGTTGCAGCCGAGCGCGTCGTGCCCTTCCCGGTAGGCGCGTGCCGACACCGGTACTACCTCGTCGACCACCGCCTTGGCCGGGTAGCGACCGCAGGCGACGATGGGGGAGACGTCTTCGATCGGGAACCGTCCGCTCACCCGCTCAACCTACTGTGCGAGATCCCCTCGCGCTCGGCCCGGCCGGTCCGCCACCCGCTGGAAGGCCGGGTTTCCGCCTCTGACGGTGATCGCCGTCCAGGTCGCCGACGCGGTCGAGGGCTATCCACCGACGACGCGATGGGCCGAGGTCAGGCAATCTGACGGAGGTCGCTGCCGTAGTCGAAGATGATCCGGGCGTCACGTCCAGCGCGTCGTCGTCGCCGTCGTCGCCGTCGTGTAGATCGGCGCGGATGTCGTCCCAGTCATGGAGGTCGCTCATCAGCCCTCCCTCCGTTTCCTCTCGACGGCAGGCCAACCGGCTCTCCGGTGGGTACTCGCCCTGCTGGATGCGGGCGTGCAGGTCGGCGGCTATCTTCCGATAGCCCATCGGGATGGTCATGGACCTGGCTTCGCTCGGCAGCACTTTCGTCGTAGATCGGTATGCCTGTCAGGCATATTTATGCCTGACAGGCATACGACTCTCTGGGGAGTGGTACCCCCGTCGGGGTGACGCACCGGCCAGGCGCTCGACCGGTACTGCTCGCGCTGCCGGTGGGTCGCCGGGGAGTCGGCGCGACCGGAACCCGTCACCGACGTCGAGCCGGTGCTGGCCGCGCTGGCCCGTTGCCACGTCGAGGCACCGGGGGTACGGCCCGGTCGCGCTGGTGCTGCTCAAGGTCGACCGGCCGGAGGTGGCCTGGCTGGCCGCCGACCCGCCCGCCCTGGCCCGCCTCGCCGCCACCCTCCGCGTCAGCCGAGAGCAGCCGACATGGTCGAGGAGGACGGGGCCCTATGCCAGTAGCGAGCGGTACAGCTCCAGGGTCTGGACGGCGATGGCGTCCCAGGAGAAGTGCTCCACGGCCCGTCGTCGGCCGGCGAGACCGAACATCCCGGTGCGCTTCGGGTCGGCCAGCAGCTCGTTGATCGTCTTGCCCAGGTCGGCGACGAACCGGTCCGGGTCGAGCGGGTTGCCGCTGCCGTCGCCGGCCTGCTCGATCGGCACCAGCAGCCCGGTCTCGCCGTCGGCGACGACCTCGGGAATGCCGCCGGTGGCGGTCGCCACCACCGCCGTCTCGCAGGCCATCGCCTCCAGGTTGACGATGCCCATCGGCTCGTAGACCGAGGGGCAGACGAAGATGGTGGCGTGGGTGAGCACCTGGATCACCTCGGGCTTGGGCAGCATCTCGGCCACCCAGACCACCCCGGACCGGTTGGCCCGCAGCTCGGTGACCAGCCCCTCCACCTCGGCGGCGATCTCCGGGGTGTCCGGGGCGCCGGCGAGCAGCACCAACTGGGTGTCGGCGGGCAGCTCCCGGGCCGCGCGCAGCAGGTAGGGCAGGCCCTTCTGCCTGGTGATCCGCCCCACGTACACCACGCTGGGGCGGGCGGGGTCGATGCCGAGCCGGTCCAGCACGTCGGTGCCGTGGTCCGGGGCGTACTGGGCGGTGTCGATACCGTTGTAGACCACCCGGACCCGGTCCGGGTTCACCGCCGGGTAGGCGGTCAGCACGTCCCGCCGCATCCCCGCACTGACCGCGACGATCGCGTCGGCGGACTCCATGGCCGTCCGCTCGCACCAGGAGGAGAGCGCGTAGCCGCCGCCGAGCTGTTCGGCCTTCCACGGGCGCAGCGGTTCCAGGCTGTGCGCGGTCACCACGTGCGGCACCCCGTACAGCAGCTTGGCGGTGTGCCCGGCCAGGTTGGCGTACCAGGTGTGGCTGTGCACCACGTCGGTGCCGGCGCACCCGGCGGTCATCGCCAGGTCGACGCCCATGGTGCGCAGCGCGGCGTTCGCGCCGGTCAGGCCGGCCGGCTCGGGGTACGCGGTGACGCCCGGCTCGGTGCGCGCCGCGCCGAAGCAGTGCACCCGGACCTCGGCGAGCCGGCGCAGCTCCCGGGCCAGGTACTCGACGTGCACCCCGGCGCCGCCGTACACCTCCGGCGGGTACTCCCGGGTCAGCAGGTCCACGCGCAGCGGGGCGGAGTCGGTCATGCCCGGCACCCTAGTGCAGAAACCGGCCGCGCACCCGGCACGGAACTGTGCCCGTACGAGTGGTGAAGTCGCAGCGGTATGGATAGCGTCTGGTCATGGCTGCCAAGGTGCTCGCGATCGTCCTGGCCGGCGGAGAGGGCAAGCGCCTCATGCCGCTCACCGCGGACCGGGCCAAGCCGGCCGTCCCGTTCGGCGGGATGTACCGCATGGTCGATTTCGTCCTGTCCAATCTGGCGAACGCCGGCTTTCTCAAGATCGTCGTGCTGACCCAGTACAAGTCCCACTCCCTGGACCGGCACATCACCAAGACGTGGCGGATGTCGACGCTGCTCGGCAACTACGTCACGCCGGTGCCGGCCCAGCAGCGACGGGGCCCCTGGTGGTTCGCCGGCTCCGCCGACGCGATCTACCAGAGCTTCAACCTGATCAACGACGAGCAGCCGGAGCACGTGATCGTCTTCGGCGCCGACCACATCTACCGGATGGACCCCCGGCAGATGGTCGACGACCACATCGCCTCCGGCGCGGCGGTCACCGTCGCCGGCATCCGGCAGCCGCTGTCGATGGCCGACCAGTTCGGCGTGATCGAGGTCGGCGAGGACGGCAAGCGGATCCGGGCCTTCCGGGAGAAGCCGACCGACGCGGTGGGCCTGCCCGACGCCCCCGACCAGATCTACGCCTCGATGGGCAACTACGTCTTCTCCACGCGGGCGCTCTGCGAGGCCGTCGAGCGCGACGCGGCCGACAAGACCAGCAAGCACGACATGGGCGGCAGCATCATCCCGATGCTCGTCGAGCGGGGCGAGGCCAACGTCTACGACTTCCAGGACAACGAGGTGCCCGGCAGCACCGACCGGGACCGGGGGTACTGGCGGGACGTGGGGACGCTCGACTCGTTCTACGACGCGCACATGGATCTGATCAACGTGCACCCGGTGTTCAACCTCTACAACTTCGACTGGCCCATCTACACCGACCAGCCGCCGTACCCGCCGGCGAAGTTCGTCCACCAGTGGGGCGAGCGGGTCGGCCGGGCGGTCGGGTCGATGATCTCGCCCGGCGCGGTGATCTCCGGCTCGCTGGTGGAGAACTCGGTCGTCTCGCCCAAGGTCAAGGTGCACTCCTGGGCGCAGGTCGACGGCGCGGTGCTGATGGAGGGCGTCGAGATCGGCCGGCACGCGGTGGTCCGCAACGCCATCCTCGACAAGAACGTCTTCGTGCCCGAGGGCGTCGAGATCGGCGTCGACCTGGAAAAGGACCGGCAGCGTTACACCGTCTCCGACAACGGCATCGTCGTCATCGGCAAGGGCCAGCGCATCGAGCCCTGAGCCGGGTGCGGCCCGGCCCCTGAGCCGGGTGCGGCCCGGCCGTCGCCGGGGAAGACAGCGCTCCATCCGTACCATCGAGGAGGTTTCCGCAGTGGCCCACCCCCGTGCCGGACAGCCCGCCGGTCCCGCCGACCTGGTCGACGTGCCCCGGCTGGTGACCGCCTACTACGCCGAGCACCCGGACCCGGACGACCCGGCGCAGCAGGTCTCGTTCGGCACCTCCGGCCACCGGGGGTCCAGCCTGCGCAACGCCTTCAACGAGGATCACATCCTCGCGGTCACCCAGGCGCTCTGCGACTACCGCCGGGAACAGGGCCTGACCGGCCCGCTCTTCCTGGCCCGGGACAGCCACGCGCTCTCCGCTCCCGCCGAGGTCAGCGCGTTGGAGGTGCTCGCCGCCAACGACGTCACCGTGCTGCGGGACAGCCGGGACGGCTACACCCCCACCCCGGCGCTGTCGCACGCCGTGCTCACCCACAACCGGGGGCGCACCGACGGGCTCGCCGACGGCATCGTGATCACCCCGTCGCACAACCCGCCCGACGACGGCGGCTTCAAGTACAACCCGACCAACGGCGGGCCCGCCGACACCGACGTCACGAAGTGGATCCAGGACCGGGCGAACGCGATCCTGGCCGCCGGGCTCAAGGAGGTCAGACGCATCCCGTACGCGCGGGCGCGGGCCGCCGACACCACAGGCACGTACGACTTCCTCGCCGGCTACGTCGACGACCTGCCATCGGTGCTCGACATCGAGGCGATCCGGGACGCCGGGGTGCGGATCGGGGCCGACCCGCTCGGCGGGGCCAGCGTCGCCTACTGGGGTGAGATCGCCGAGCGGCACCGCCTCGACCTCACCGTGATCAACCCGCTGGTCGACCCGACCTGGCGGTTCATGACCCTGGACGGGGACGGCAAGATCCGGATGGACTGCTCGTCGCCGAACGCGATGGCGTCGCTGATCGCCGCCCGGGACCGGTTCCAGGTCTCCACCGGCAACGACGCCGACGCCGACCGGCACGGCATCGTCACCCCCGACGGTGGCCTGATGAACCCCAACCACTACCTGGCGGTGGCGATCGGCCACCTGTTCCGTACCCGGTCGCGGTGGAACCCGGCGGCGGCCGTCGGTAAGACCCTGGTCTCCTCCTCGATGATCGACCGGATCGCGGCCGACCTGGGCCGGCCGCTGCTGGAGGTGCCTGTCGGCTTCAAGTGGTTCGTCCCCGGGCTGCTCGACGGCACTGTCGGCTTCGGCGGCGAGGAGAGCGCCGGGGCGTCGTTCCTGCGCCGCGACGGCAGCACCTGGACCACCGACAAGGACGGCATCCTGCTCTGCCTGCTCGCCGCCGAGATCATCGCCAGCACCGGCCGGACCCCGAGCGAGCACTACGCCGCGCTGACCGAACGCTTCGGCGCACCCGCGTACGCCCGGATCGACGCCCCGGCGAGCCGGGAGCAGAAGGCGGTGCTCGGCCGGCTCTCCCCGGAGCAGGTCACCGCCACCGAGCTGGCCGGTGAGCCGATCACCGCCACGCTGACCAGCGCCCCGGGCAACGGGGCGTCCATCGGTGGGCTGAAGGTGACCACCGAGTCGGGGTGGTTCGCCGCCCGGCCGTCGGGCACCGAGGACGTCTACAAGATCTACGCCGAGTCGTTCCAGGGGCCGGAGCACCTGGCCCAGCTTCAACAGGAGGCGAAGGCCCTGGTCGACGCCGTGCTGGCGTAGTCCCGGAGGCTGCCCTGCGCCCCGTCCGGCCACCGGGCGGGGCGCACGCCGTGCTGCCCCCGGTACCCGGAGTTTCCGCTCCGGAGCGTTTCGTGATCTCGACTCGATCGTTGCGCATGAGGCGACCGAAAACGGGTGAGGGGGGCGGACGATGACCTGGTCCAGGGCGGTCTCCGACCCTGGCTCCGAGATCGGTGTCGTCGACCCCCGGGCAGCCCGTCCGGCCCGTGCAGCGTCGTCGGGACGTCAGCGGGAACTGGTCGGCCGGCTGCTGCGTTGCTATCCCGTGAGCTTCCTGGTGCTCGCCCCGTACGCGCTGCTGATCCTGCCGATGGCGGTGGTCAACGACAATCCGCGCACCGGCTTCATCGTGTTCCTGGTGGGCCTGGCGTTGCTGGGCACCGTCACCGTGGAGACGTTCTGCCTGCTCCTCGGGCGGCCCGATCCGCAGTGGCGGCGCGGCATGCGCCAGGCGACCGCCCGGCACCCCGGGATCTATCCGGTGGCCCGCCTGGTCGTGCTGATCAGCATCGCGGCCGAACTGCTGGGGGCGCACCTCGGGGAGGGGAACCTCGTCGCGCAGATCTCCGGGGAGACGGCCGACACGCCCATGGTGGCGGTGACCAAGTTGTTCTCCGGTTGGGCGGCGCTCGGGTTCGCGCTGCTGGTCGCCAGCCACCTCGGCGGTTACCTGTCCAAGGCGAAGCTGTGCGTCTGGCTGGGCGCGCTCGTCGTCAGCAAGGCCGTCGTCACCGTGCTGACCGCCCTCACGGCGCCACTGATCGCCTTCGTCTTCTTCGCGGTCACCGCCGGGGTGGTCTGCGGCGTGTTCCGGTTGCGGTACCTGATGGTCGGCACGCTGATGCTGGTGCTGCTGTGGCCGGCCATGTTCGACTACCGCAACGGGCTGCGGGAGGACCAGGGCGTCGCGGTGGACGACGCGGTCACCGCGACGGACCGGATGCGCCTGGACCGGCAACTGACTGTCGTCTCGGAGACGGAGGTTCCCGTCGACCTCGGTCAGCCCGAGGGCGTCGACTACCTCAGATACGGTCTGGTGCCACGGATCCTGGACCCCGACCGGCCGGCTCTGACGACCGGACAACAGATCAACCAGTACCTCGGCGGTAGCCGGACGTCGGCCTCCAACTTCCTGTTGCTGGGCAACATGTGGTTCTTCGACGGTCCCGACGGGGTGGTGGCCGTGCACGCCTTCTGGGCCGGGTTCGTGGCGCTGTTGATGCGCTGGCGGGGACGGCCCGGCCCGGCCCGGTTGAGTCTGGTCTGTCTGGTGTTCTCCGACGCGTTGCTGTGGTCCGGCACCTATCCCGACTCGATGATCGGGTTCGTGCAACACGTGGTGTCGGCGATGGCGGTCTTCTCTCTGCTGTGGTTGGCCCGGAGCTTCCCCGGCCGGACGCGCGCATGACCCGACCGGGGCGAAGTGCCCGGGTGGAACGTCAGCGGGAGTTCGTCGGCGGGCTGCTGCGGTGTTATCCCGTCAGCTTCCTCGTGCTCGCCCCGTACGCGGTGTTCATCGTTCCGATGGTGGTGCTCCACCACAACCCGCGTACCGGTTTCCTCGTGTTCCTGGTGGGCCTGGCGTTGCTGGGCAGCGTCTGTGTGGAGACGGCCGGCCTGGCCTTCGGGCGTCCCGATCCGCAGTGGCGGCAGGGCATGCGACAGGCGACCGCCCGGTACCCCCAGATCTATCCGGTGGCCCGGCTGGTGACCCTGACCGGCATCGCGGCGAACATCGTCGGGGCCCACCTCGGTCGGGGGACCGTCGTCGCCCAGGTGACCGGCGACCTGTCCGACACACCTCTGGGGATGGTGTGTGCGCTCTTCTCCGGCTGGGGCACGCTGGGCTTCGCCCTGCTGGTGGGCAGCCGACTCAGCGGTCGGCTCTCGCAGCCGAAGCTGTACTGCTGGCTGACCGCTCTCGTCGGCGTGGAGGCGTACGTCGCAGCGCTGACCGCCCGTTCCGCGCCACTGGTCGCGCTGGTGTTCTTCGTGGCTGCCGCCGGGGCGGTCTGCGGCGTCTTCCGGCTGCGTCATCTCCTGCTCTGGGCGGTGGTCCTCCTGCTCGCCTGGCCCGCCATGTTCGCCCAGCGCAACACCATCCGGGAGGAGCACGGAGTCGTGGTGGACACCCAGGTCACCGCCGCCGACCGGATCCGTCTGGACAGTCAACTCACGGCGGTGGCGGGCTTCGAGGTGCCGGTCGAGATCGGCCAGCCCGGTGTCGTGGACTATATCCGGTACGGGCTGGTGCCCCGGGTGCTTGATCCGGACCGGCCGGCGCTGTCCACCGGGCAACGGATCAACCAGTTCCTCGGCGGCGGGCCGACGTCGGCCTTCAACTTCCTGTTGCTGGGCAACATCTGGTTGTTCGACGGTCCCGTCGGGGTGGTGGCCGTGCACGCCTTCTGGGCCGGGTTCGTGGCGCTGCTGCTGCGCTGGCGGGGTCGACCGGGCCCGGCCCGCTTGACGTTGTTCTGCCTGGTCTTCTCCGATGTGCTGCTCTGGTCCGGGACCTATCCCGACTCCACCATCGGCTTCCTGCAACACCTGATGTCGGCGGTACCGGTCTTCCTCCTGCTGTGGCTGACCCGTCGCGCCCCCGTCGGGCGGGACGACCGGGTGCCACTGCTGGTGGGTGCCGCCCGGTGACCGTTCGGGCCCGCTCCCGCGTCGGTCGTGGCGACGCCCCGGTCGTCCCCCGCAGCGGTGGTCGGGCCGTGCTCGCCCTGCTCGTCGGAGGGTTGTCCAGCGGCGGCAACCTGCTGGTGGCGATCACCGTCACCCGGCTGGAGTCGATCGGCGGGGTGGGCGAGTTCGCCCTGGCCTTCTCGTTCTACGTTCTCGGCTCCGGGCTGGTCCGCAGCATGGTGACCGACGCCGTCCTGGCGGCGGGGACGGGCGTCACCTCCGCCGCCCGGAGGGTCACCCTGCTCGGCACGGTCTGCGGCACAGTGCTCGGGGCCGCGGGCGCGGCGTACGGCTCGCCCTATCTGGTGTGCGTGGGCCTCGCCCTGCCGGGTCTGGTGCTCTACGACTACGCGAAGGCGATCGCCGTCGGCGTCGGCACCCCGTCGGGGGCGCTGTTCCAGGAGACCGCCTGGGCGGCGGTGACCGGCTGCGCCGCGCTGTGCGGCCTGCTCCGGCTGCTCGACGCGCCGTACGTGGTCGGCATCTGGGCCTTCGCTGGTGGGCTGATCGGCGTGGTCGTCGGGGTCCGCCGCGGCTACGTGGTGCGACCCGGCTGGCGCATCGGTAGGGCGGAGAGCCGCGTCGCGGTGGGGTTCGGCACGCAGTTCCTGCTGACCACCGGATCGGCGCAGTTGTCGCTGAGCGCGGTGGCCGCCTTCGCGGGCACCTCGGTGGTCGGGGCGTTGAGCGCCGGAAGGACGCTGCTGGGGCCGGTGAACCTGGTGCTTTCCACCGCCGCCACGCTGACCCTGCCGTACCTGGCCCGCAGCCGCACCGAGTCCCGGGAGGTGCGGTCCAGGGCGGCCGTTCGGGTCTCGCTGCTCGTGGCTGCCGGCATCCTGCCGATGACGGCTGCGGTCGCCCTCCTGCCCGACGCGGTCGGCAGGACGCTGCTCGGCGGCAACTGGGACCTGGCCCGCAGCCTGCTGGTGCTGCTGTCGCTGGAGAGCCTGTTCGCGGTGCCGGCTGCCGTCGGCTTCGCCGGGCTGCGGGTGGAGCAGGCGAACCGGCGGGCGATTCTGCTCGGCATCCTGCTGGGCGGATTGCGGGTGCCCGTGGTCGTCGGCGCGGCGGTGCTGTTCGGGGCCACCGGTGCGGCCGGTGCGCTCGCGGTGCTCGCTCTGGTCAGCGCGGTCGCCTGGGCCAGCAGCTACCTGCTGCTGCTGCGGCACCGTGCGGCGCACCGCGCGCCGGCACACCGCCGGCTCGACCCGGTCCCGCCCGGCCGGTGAGCCGGGGCGGGACCGCCCGGTGGGTGAGCCGGGCGCGGGCCGACGGGCGGGCCGCAGGGGGCGGGCCGACGGGTCAGGCGACGGTCGACAGGGCGGCGCGGACGCGCTCCACCACCGTCTTGACCCCCGCGTCGGTCAGCTCCGGATAGGTGGGCAGGTTGATGCCGCGCCTGCTCAGGTCGACGGTCACCGGGCAGTGCGCGCCCGGATCACGGTGCGCCGGCAGGTCGGGGATCGGCACGAAGAAGGGCCGGGTCTCCACGCCGAGCCGGTCGAGCACCCGCGCCACCGTGTCCCGGGAGGTGGCGTCCCCTTCGGGCCCGACCAGGAATGCGGCCATCCACGGTGCCCGGTGGACACCGGCGACCACCGGCTGCGCCGACAGCGCCAGCTCGTCGGCCAGCTGCGCCTCGTAGCCGGCGATCACCGCGTCCCGCCGGGCGATGATCTCGTCGGCCCGGTCCAGCTGGGCGCAGAGCAGCGCGGCGGCCAGGTTGGTCATCCGGTAGTTGTAGCCCAGCACCGGGAAGTAGTACCGCCGCTGCGGGTCCATGCCCTGGTTGCGCAACAGCCGCATCCGGTCGGCCAGCGCCTCGTCGGACGTGGTGACACAGCCGCCCTCACCTGCGGTGATCACCTTGTTGCCGAAGAACGAGAAGGTGGTGGCGTCGGCCAGCGAACCGGTCGGGTGCCCGTCGACAGTGGCCCCGAAGGACTCCGCCGCGTCGGCCACCAGGAGCAGGCCGTGCCGGTGGCACAGCGCGCGCAGGGCGGGATAGTCGGCGGGGTGGCCGTACAGGTCGACGGCGATGACCGCCCGGGTGCGTGGCCCGATCGCGGCCCGGACCGCGGCGGGATCGACGCACCAGCTCTGCGGCAGCACGTCCACACAGACGGCGCGCGCCCCGCAGTACGCGACGGCGTTGGCGGTCGCCACGTAGGTGAGCGCGGGGACGATGACCTCGTCGCCCGGACCGATGCCGGCGGCGGCGAGGACCAGGTGCAGGGCGACCGTGCCGTTGGCGGTGGCCACCGCCGTGTCGGCGGCACACCGCCGGGCGAAGCGGCTCTCGAAGTCGTCGAGGTAGGGGCCCCGGGAGGAGACCCAGCCGCTTCTGAGGGCGTCGACCACGTACCGTTCCTCCAGGTCGGAGAGGCTCGGCCGGGCCACCGGATAGCGGTCGTCCGCCATGCTCACGGTGCTTCCTCCCTGGTGAGTTCGGCGGCGAACGTGGATCGGGGCATCGGCCCCGGTCGTCCCTGCGCCGCCCAGCGCAGCACGTCGAGGTAGTCGGCACCGGTCGCCGCCCAGGTGCGGGTGACCAACCGGCCGTTGGCCTGCCGGGCGGCGGTGGCGTAGTGCGCCCGGTCGGCCAGCAGCCGCTGGACCGCCCCGGCCAGGGACGCCGGCTCCGTGGCCCGGAAGACCGTCGCCTCGGCGCCGGTGAACTCCAGCTGTGCCAGCAGCGGCTCGGCGTCGGCGCAGGCGACGGGCAGCCCCCAGCTGAACGCCTCCAGCATCGCACCGCTCGCCGCCTCCCAGAGCGACGGGATCACCACGGCGTCGGCGCGGGCGTAGAGGGCGTTCAACTCGTCGAGGGTGACGAACCCGGGGAAGGACACCCGGCCCCGCAGGTCGGGCAGCGCTGCGCGGGCGAGCAGGCGACTGGCCTCGGGCTCGACCAGCGGGCCGGGACAGACCAGCCGGCACTGCGGGAGCAACGCCATCGCCTCCAGCAGCGTCGCATGGTTCTTGTGGGCCGCGGTGGAGGACGGGTAGACCAGCAGGCCCGGTTCCGGTCGCGCGGCGGCGCGGGCGGGCGCGGGCTGGAACGTCGGGGTCGGGATGAGCGCGGTCCGCTCCGCCGCCTCGGGAAACAACCGCAGGGTCTCCCGGTACGGGTGGGGCCAGGTGACCACGAGGGCGGACGCGCGGGCCACGTTCTCCCGGACCACGGCGGCGAAGCCGGGGGCGTGGAAGGCGGCGTGCAGGTGGCGCAGGTCGTGCACGACGACGACCGACGGGCCGGGCCCGATCGGGGCGCTGTGGAACGGGTACAGCGTGACGTCCGATCCCCGCTGCCGGGGGACCGAGCGCTGCCGGACCGCGTTGACCGCCCTGCGGACGGCGAGGGAGTCGCGGACCCGGGTCGGTGTCCAGCGGCGCAACAGTTGCCCGGGAGGAGTGTCCGAGCGCAGTGGCTGGGCGACCTCGGTCCAACCGACCTGATCGGTGGGCACCTGGTCACGCCACTGGTCGAGGGTGCCCCGCAGGATGTTCACCCGCAGGTCGTGGGAGGTGTCGGCGGCCATGCCGGTCAGCAGGCCGTAGGTGAAGGCCTCGACCCCGGCGGCGTGGCCGGGGCGGATCGGGGTGGCGTCGACGGTGATCCTCATCGGTCCACCCGCACGAGGCGTCCCATCCGCTCGTCTTCCAGGAGTTGTCGGTCGGCGTCCACCATCACCCGTACCAGGTCGCCGAACAGGGTCTTCGGTGCCCAGCCCAGGTGCCGCCGGGCCTTGGAGTAGTCGCCGATGAGCGCGTCGACCTCGGCGGGCCGGAAGTAGGCGGGGTCGATCTCCACGTACCGTTGCCAGTCCAGCCCGACCCGGTCGAAGGCGGCCTGGACGAACTCGCGTACGGTGTGCCCCTCGCCGGTGGCCACCACGTAGTCCTGCGGGGTGTCCTGCTGCAGGGCCAGCCACATCGCCTCGACGTACTCCGGGGCGTAACCCCAGTCCCGGACGGCGTCGAGGTTGCCCAGGTAGAGCTTGTCCTGGATGCCGGCCTCGATCCTGGCCACCGCGCGGGTGATCTTGCGAGTGACGAAGTTCTCGCCCCGCCGGGGGCTCTCGTGGTTGAACAGGATGCCGTTGACGCAGAACATGTCCCACGACTCGCGGTAGTTGACCGCCGACCAGAAGGCGTAGACCTTGGCGCACGCGTAGGGGCTGCGGGGGTGGAACGGGGTCTGCTCGCGCTGCGGGGGCGGGGTGGAGCCGAACATCTCCGAGGAGGACGCCTGGTAGAAGCGGCAGTCGAGGTCGGCCGCCCGCGCCGCCTCGAGCATCCGCAGGGCGCCCAGCCCGGTGACGTCCGCGGTGTAACCCGGGATGTCGAAGGAGACCCGCACGTGGCTCTGCGCGCCGAGATTGTAGATCTCGTCGGGCCGGATATCCCGGATCAGCGAGGTCAGCGAGGCCGGGTCGGACAGGTCGCTGTAATGGAGGAAAAGGCGTGCGTCGCCACTGCGGGGATGGACGTCGACTCCGTCGATCCGTTCGGTGTTGAACGAGGACGACCTTCGCTTTATTCCGTGCACCGTGTATCCCTTGTCGAGCAGGAACTCTGCCAGGTAGCTGCCGTCCTGGCCGGTGGTGCCGGATATGAGTGCCACTCGCGACATGGAGATCCTCTCGTGCTGCGCCAGGGACTTTTTCCGCGACATCCTTATACCTTGATTCGGGCGGCCGGCCGCCATTATTCGGGCCGTGGCGGCGAATTGGATTAAATTGCGAGGCGCAGTCACTGAATGGCCGTTCGCTCGTTGGCCCACTCAGTTCCACCTCTTGAGCGAGGAGCGAGGATGGCCAGCGACACCACCCCCGCGGCGGACGTGAGAACACGGTCGGCGGGTGTCGGCAGGGGGAAGTTCCGAGTCCTGGTCACAGCGAGCTACTTCAGCCCGGGCTGGCGTGCCGGAGGCCCGGTCCGCTCCATCTCCGACGTGCTCGCAACGGCCAGCGCCGACGTCTCGACGACCCTGCTGACCCGGGACCGCGACCTCGGCGCCAGCGATCCCTACTCCGGGCTCTCCGGCACCTGGGTGCGACGTGGCCGGACGAGCATCTTCTACCTCGGTGTCCGACACCCGGCGCACTGGCGGACGCTCTGGCGTTCCCTGCGGCCGGTGCGATTCGACCTGCTCTACGTGAACAGCGTCTGGTCGACCTTCTCGATCCTGCCCATCGTCGCGGCCCGGCTCGGCCTGTTGCGGGTGGATCGCATCCTGGTGGCTCCACGGGGCGAGTTCGGTGTGGCCGCTCTCGGCCTGCACCGGGCCCGAAAGCGGATGTTCCTGGCCGGCTGGCGGTGGATGCTGCGGGGGCCCAGGGTGCTGTGGCACGCCAGCACGCCGCTGGAGGCCGTCGACATCCGGCGGGCGCTGCCCCGGGCCCGGATCGGTGTCGTCGCGATCGCCAGTGGCCCGGAGCCGCGTCACGCGCCGGCCGAACTGCCGGCGACCGACCACGCGCGACTGGTCTTCATCGGACGGATCTCACCGATAAAGAACCTGGACCTGCTGCTCGCCGCACTCGCCCAGGTGCGGGCCCGGGTGCGGCTCGACATCTACGGCCCGTTGGAGGACGCGAAGTACTGGCAGCGCTGCGTGCAGCTACGAGCGGCCCTGCCGGACCCGTCCGTGGTCAGCTACCGGGGAGAGTTGCGCCCCGAGCAGGTAGGCGAGACCTTCTCCCGGTATGACGCGTTCGTCCTGCCCACCCGGGGTGAGAACTTCGGCAACGCCATCGCGGAGAGCCTGGCGGCGTGCTGCCCGGTGATCTGCTCGGACCGGACACCGTGGACGTCCGTGCTGCGCGACGGTGGCGGGCAGGTCCTCACCGAGCTGACCCCGGCGGCGTTGGGCGCGCTGGTCACCCGGCTCGCCGCAGCCTCGCCCGCACAGCGGCAGGCGGCCCGGGTGGCGGCGGGGAACGCCTACCGCCGGTGGCGGGCCAGCCGGCCGCTGATCAGCGTTCTCGACCAGGCACGGCAGGCGATCGACGACCCGGTGTGCCGGGTGCCTCCACAGGGCCGATCGTCGTGAGACCGACCCGCCGCCCGCCGGGCGGCGCTCCGAACCCCACCATCGACTACGAGGAGGCGTGCAGTGACCCGGGTGATGACCGTCGTCGGGACCAGGCCGGAGATCATCCGGCTGGCCCGGGTGATCGACACGTTGGACCGGACCGTGGAGCACACGCTGGTGCACACGGGACAGAACTGGGATCCCGCGCTGTCCGACATCTTCTTCACCGAGTTGGGCGTCCGGCCGCCCGACCGATTCCTGCGGGCCGACACCCGGTCGCTCGGCAGCCTGCTCGGTGCCGTGCTGGTCGGCACCGAGCAGGCGATCGGTGAGCTGCGTCCGGACGCGCTGCTGGTGCTCGGCGACACCAACAGCGCCATCTCGGCGCTGATGGCGCGACGGATGAAGGTTCCCGTCTATCACATGGAGGCGGGCAACCGCTGCTTCGACCTGAACGTCCCGGAGGAGACCAACCGCCGGTTGGTCGACCATGTCGCCGACTTCAACCTGGTCTACTCCGAGCACGCCCGGCGCAACCTGCTCGCCGAAGGGCTGCATCCCCGCCGGATCCTGCACACCGGCTCACCCATGCGGGAGGTGCTCGCCCACTACCGCCCGCAGATCGAGCGGTCCACCGTCCTGGCGCAGCTCGAACTCGAACCGGGCGGCTACTTCGTCGTCAGCGCGCACCGGGAGGAGAACGTCGACCACCCGGACCGACTCCGCCGGCTGCTGGACTGCCTCTGCGCCGTACGGGACGAGTGGCGACTGCCGCTGCTGGTCTCCACCCACCCGCGTACCCGCAAGCGCCTGGAGTCGCTCGCCGTCGACGGCACGCTCCTGGACGGCATCACCTTCCACGAGCCGTTCGGCTTCTTCGACTACGTCACCCTGCAACAGCACGCCCGGTGCACGCTGTCCGACAGCGGCACCGTCAGCGAGGAGGCGGCGATTCTCGGGTTTGCGGCGGTGACCCTGCGCGAGTCCATCGAGCGCCCCGAGGCGCTGGACTGCGGGGCGATCGTGATGACGGGTCTGGACCCGGCCGGTGTGGTGGAGGGGGTGCGGGTCGTGGTGGCCCAGGTGACGGCCGGCCCGGTCACCTGCCCGCTCGACTACCAGGTCCCGGACACGTCACGCCGGGTGGTCGACTTCATCCTCTCGACCGTGCGCAGGCACCACGACTGGGCGGGCATCCGCCGCTGACCGGTCCACCGGCCGGGCCGGCACGCCGGTGACCACCGCGCCCGCCGGGACGTCCCGGGTCACGCACGCGCCCGCGCCCACCACGGCGTCCCGGCCGACCGTCAGCCTCGGCAGGACGGCGGCGGTGGTGCCCACCATGACGCCGTCACCCAGCCGGCAGTAGCCGGAGACCGCGGCGAGGGGGTTGACCGAGACATGGTCGCCGAGGACCGCGTCGTGGCCCACGGTGCAGTTCTGATTGAGGTGCACATGCCGGCCCAGCACCACGTTCGTCGTCACCCTGGCACCGCCCGCCGCGAACAGGCCCTCCCGGAAGACGCAGTCCGGGCCGATCTCCGCAGCCGGATGCACCACTGTGGCGGCGGGCAGCCCGTACCGGGCGAGGACCTGGTCGGTCTCGCGACGCAGCCGGGGGTGTCCCACGCCCAGCGCCACCCGGGTGGTGGACGGCTGTCCGGCCAGCCAGCGGGTCGGCCCGAGGAAGGGGACACCGAGCCGTCGCACGAGTTCCACGTTGGGCTCGGTGGGGTGGTCGTCGACGAAGCCGAGCACCCGCCATCCGGTCCCGTCGACCGGCCGGGCGTTCAGCAGTCGAATTACGCCGTATATCTCACGGCCCATCCCGCCCACACCTACGATTACCACGTCGGTAGTCAACCGCTGCTCCTTCGGCCACGGAGAACGCCTGTCGCTCTCCGTCATCCGGACCCCCCCGCGGCACCGACCGCGCCGGCAGGGCAGCGGTGGCCGGTGTCCGTAGGTCGCGAGGGCATCCGGTACGGGCCGCGCCCGACGGCTTCCGACGCCCTCCTCGCTGTCATTGCGTTCCCGATACTCAGGTGGAGTGCCGATCCGCGGACGGCACGGTGAAGGTGGGCCCGATGGTGAAGCTGACAAGAACCCGCCCCCGCGACGACGCCGCTGCGACGTCGCCGAAGCGGGCGGTCCGGCCCGCCGGGACCACGGGCAACTACCGGGTGGTCGCGACCGCAGGTGTGTTCGAACCGGGCTTCCGTGGTGGTGGCCCGATCCGTTCCCTACGTTTCATCCTGGACACCCTGCCGGGGGACCTCGACGTCACCCTGATCACCCGGGACCGGGATCTCCACTCGCCAGCACCCTACCCCGGGCTGTCCGGACGGTTGCTGCGGCGCGACGACCGCTCCGCCGTGTTCTATCTGGACCCGCGGGCACCGCGGCACTGGGTCCGACTGATCCGGCATGTCCGCTCCCGCCCGATCGACCTGCTCTACGTCAACAGCATCTGGTCGCCGTTCTCGGTGGTGTCGATCCTGGCGGTGGCGCTGCGTCTGGTGCGCGTCGGGGCCATCCTGGTCGCCCCGCGCGGCGAGTTGTCGCCCGGCGCCCTCGCGATCCGGGCCCTCAAGAAGCGGCTCTTCCTGGCGCTGTGGGCACCGCTGCTGCGCTGGCTGCGGGTGCGCTGGCAGGCGTGCAGTGAGCTGGAGGAGAAGCAGATCCGGGCGAACCTGCCGTGGGCGCAGGTGATGGTGAACGGCAACGAGAGCCCGATCCCGGAGCATCCGGCTCCACCGGTAGTCGCACACGACGGGCCGCTGCGGTTGGTCTTCGTCGGCCGGATCTCGCCGATGAAGAACCTGTCCATGGCGCTGGAGGCGGTGGCCGGGACCACCCGGCCGGTGGAGTTCGACATCTTCGGCCCGCCGGAGGACGCGCCCTACTGGTCGCGCTGCCAACAGATCATCGCGGCCATGCCCGGTCACGTCTGGGTCCGTTACCTCGGCGAACTCGCGGCGGCGGACGTCATGCCGACCTTCAGCCGGTACGACGCCTTCCTCTTCCCCACCCTCGGCGAGAACTTCGGCCACGTGATCCTGGAGAGCCTGGCCTCCGGCTGCCCGGTCATCTGTTCGGACAACACGCCGTTCAGCAAGCTGATCGTCGACACCGGCGGGGTGGTGGTCCGGCCGGCGACGGCGGCCGGCCTCAGCCGGGTCCTCGACCTGCTCGCCGACCGGTCGGCCGGGGAACGGGCCGAGGCGAAGGGGACCGCCGGGCGGCGGTACCGGCGTTGGCGGCAGCGGAACCGGGAACCCAATGTGCTGGAGCACGCCCGCCGGTTCTGTCGCTGATCCGTTCGCGCGGGAACTGCGTCACCGTGGTCGGATCCGGCTCGTTGGCTCAATGACCGGATCCAGGTACGCGGGTCCGGTCGTCCATAGCCCTGCACCCTGCGATGAAGGACAGCCCAGTGCCAAGTCGCGTTCGTACGATGGTCCGGCGAGTGCGGGACCACCTGGCCGCATCCCGTGATCCTGAGGCGTTCGTCCGGTCCCTGGGGGTCAACCTGACCGGTCGGGTCAGGTTCTACGGGGTCAACCGGGCGATGTTCGGTTCGGAGCCGTGGCTGATCACCATCGGCGATAACGTCTTCATCACCTCCGAGGTGCAGTTCGTCACGCACGACGGTGGCACGTTGATCCTGCGCAAGGACCACCCCGACCTCGACTGGACCGCGCCGATCACCATCGGCGACGACGTCTACATCGGCATGCGTGCGATGATCCTGGCCGGCGTCACCATCGGAAACCGGTGCGTCATCGGGGCCGGTTCGATCGTCACCCGGGACATCCCGGACAACACCGTGGCGGCCGGGGTCCCGGCGCGGCCGGTGCGCACGACCGACGATTACCTCGAACGGCTGCGGGCCAAGTCGCTGGGCATCGGGCACCTGCCCGTCCCGGCCAAACACGCGGCGATGAAGCGGATCTACGGCGTCACCACCGGCTGACGCCCGCCGGTCCCGCCGGGGCACGGGCCACCCGGTCAGGCCCGCCGGTACGCCACCTGCGGCGGGGGGAACTGGTGTACCCCGCTGATCGTGATCGCCCCCAGCGCCCCGGTCACCCCGGTCACCTCGTAGCCGAACCGGTCCCCGGTCATCGCCGCCGCGCCGGCACCGAGGTTCAGCGTGGTGGCGGCGCCGACGCCACTGGCCCGTACGGCGGGCGGCGTGGTGCCGCTGGCCTGCCAGACGTGCGCGTACCAGTGCCAGCCGGCGGGCAGCACCACGGGAGCGCCCAGCACGGACTCCTGCACCCCGACCGAGGTGACGGCGACGGTGCCGAAGTCGGCGATCGGGCCGAGGACGGCGGGACGTCCGGTGGCCGGATCGTGGGCGTACACGCCGTGCCGCAGGACGCCGGTGCCGGCCACGGTGACCTCCACACAGGCCCGGTCGACCGGGGTCGGTTCGGCCAGGAAGACCGGGTGCAGCAGGAGCCGTTGGTAGGTGCCGGTGCAGGTGCGGCTCAGCGTCGGGCCGGACCGGACGAGGAAGTAACTGCCCCGGGGCCCGGTCGCCCCCGGTAGCGGTCCCGATGCGGCCCGGTCGGGTTCCGCGCGCCACGTCCCGTACCCGGGGGAGACCGGCACGGCGTACGGGATGCCGTCGACGGTGACCCGATCCGGCACGTCGAGGTTCGTCGGGCCGACCGGGACCAGCAGCCGGTGGAACAGTTGCGGCACCGCCATCTCGGCCTGCGCCACGGTGCCGACCCGTTCGATCACCACGAAGTCCTGGCCGTCGGCGGACACCACGATCTCGGTGGCGGTCGACGGCGGCGCCAGGTAGCGGCGGTAGGCGGTGCCGGTCACCGACTCGCCGGCGGCCAGGGTGCGGCCCCAGACCAGTTGCGGGTAGTTCTTCTTGAGGCTGGAGCTGATGAACCAGCCCTTGGCCGTGGTGTACCGGACCCGGATCTCGGGCTCTCCGTCCGCGACCGGCAGCAGCCCGACGGCGATGCCCCACTGTTGGACACCCCCGCCGCTGACCACCCACTGGGTCATGCTGCTCGCCGGCATCAGCCGGTTCCGCAGCGTCGCCGGGGTGAAGTCGGTGAGCGCCGTCAGGGTGTCGATGTTCGCCCAGACGGACCAGTTCAGGCCGCCGGCCACCCCCACGTTCGGCATGAACTGCCGTCGGGTGCCGCCGGCCACCGGGGTCAACGGCCCGCACTGGGTGACCCCCGCGTTGAGGGTGAACCGGCTCAGGGCGGTGACCGTCTGCGCGACGATCAGGCTGCCACCGGGCGACCAGCGGTATTCGTTCGAGATCCGGCACAGGGACGGGAGTTGCGGCATGATCGTGGCGATAGGGGTGCCGATCCGCGCCCGGGCCGTGTCGATCATCCCCTGGTAGGTGGGGATGACGTAGGACTCCCGGATCACCAGTTCCTGGCCCGTCGACCGGCCGGCGGGCACCGGCCGGCCGTCGAGTTCGACGGCCACCGTGTGGGAGTGGGTGGCCGGGCGGATCTGCACGTCGGGGGTGAGGCCGGTGATCGGCACGGTGGTCCGGTTGGTAGCCCCCGAGACGTGGGTGAGCGGCGCGGCCGGCCTGACCCGGGCGCCCTGGGCGATGCCGTCCACGATCGTGTACGGGTTGCCGAAGAGCAGGCTGTTGGCGTTGGTCACCGCCAGCAGGGTGAAGATGCGGGTCCCGTCGCTCCACTGCGAGCCCACGTCGGCGGTCGTCTTGCCGTGGTTGGTCACGACGATCTGGTTGCCGACGTTGTAGCCGTGGTTGCCGCCGACGTACGACCAGCCGGTGTTGATCGGGCAGTTGTCGTCCGAGGTGTCGTGGATCCTGGTGCCGACGGCGGACATGACGGGCCACACCTGGGCGTCGGTCGCGGTCGAGGGCACGAGGCTCACCTGGGGCAGGCCGGAGTGCCACAGGCCGACCATGCTCTCCGCGTACGCCAGGTTGACCGGCATGACCACGTCCCGGGTGGCGTCGATCCGCGATCTGACGGACATCAGGGCGTTGGACCGGTAGACGATCAGCTCAGCCATCCTCCACACCTCCGGTGTTGACCTGCGACGATGCTGTCACTGTGCGCGTTTGCGCAGCTGGCGGCGGTTGTCGGTCGGCTCCCGGACAGCACCACCGGCCGTTCGGTGGACCCCGGCCGGGCCGCCGCGATGGACAACTGCGAACTTTGTCCTTAATGGGATGAGGTGCCCGTTTCTGCCGTAATGTGCTGAACACCTGCTCGATGAACAGGTGACGTGCGTATCCGGGGGGTTGTTCATGCGCATTCTGATCACTGGGGGGGCCGGTTTCATCGGCGCCAACCTGGCCCGCGCCGCCCTGTGCGAGCCGGCCGTCAAGGAGGTCAGCGTCCTGGACGACCTCTCGGTCGGGCTGCGCGGCAACCTCGACGGGCTGGACGTCGATCTCGTCGAGGGGTCGATCCTGGACCCGGCCGCCCTGGACACGGCGATGGCGGGCCGGGAGGCGGTGGTCCACCTGGCCGCCCTGCCCAGCGTGCCCCGCTCGCTGCGCGATCCGCTGGCCTCCCACCACGCGAACGCCACCGGCACGTTGATGGTGCTGGAGGCGGCCCGCCGGCACGACATCGGGCACGTGCTCGTCGCCTCCTCCTCGTCGGTGTACGGCATGAACCCGGCGTTGCCCAAGGCGGAGCTGACCTGGACCCGTCCGATGAGCCCCTACGCGGCCAGCAAGCTCGCCACCGAGGCGTACGCCCTGGCGCACCAGGCGTCGTTCGGGCTGCCCACACTGGCCTTCCGGTTCTTCAACGTCTACGGTCCCGGGCAGCGGCACGACCACGCGTACGCGGCCGTCATCCCCCGGTTCACCCACGCCGCCCTGCGCGGCGAGCCGGTGGTGGTGCACGGCGACGGCACCCAGTCCCGCGACTTCACCTACGTCGGCACGGTCTGCGAGGTCATCCTCGACGCGCTCCGCCGCCGGGTGCACCACCCGCATCCGGTCAACCTCGCCTTCGGGGCGCGGGCCAGTCTGCTCCAGGTGCTCGACGAGTTGGAGGAGCTGTTCGGGCGGCCGATCGACCGGGAACACGCGCCACCGCGCACCGGTGACGTCCCACACTCGCTGGCGGACAACACCACCCTGCGGCAACTGTTCCCGGACGTCACGCCGGTCGCCCGGGCGCAGGGGCTGCGGGCGACCGGCGAGTGGATGGCCGCGCGGCTGGGCGTCGCCCCCGCCCCCCTCCGGTGACCCGGGCCGTGGGCCAGGGCTCCGCCGAGACGGTCGCCGCCGGGCTCGCTACTGCCGGGCCGGTCGCTGCCGGGCCGCCTGCTGCCGGGGTCGCTGCGGGGTCGCCTACTGCCGGCCCGGTCGGCGCCGGGCCGCCGGTTGCCGGGTCGATCCCTGCCGGGCTCACAGCTGGCGGGGCGACGGTCGTTGCCGCGCCGCCGGTCGGTACGACGGTCGCCTCCCCGGTCCCGACGTCCGATGCGGCATCGGTGTCCGGCCCGCCGTCGGGGCCCGGTCGGGACCGCACGGTCACGGTCGGCATCGCCACCGCGATGGTGGCCAAGGGGATCGGCTTGGCCGCACCACTGGTCATCACGCCCGTCTGTTTCCGGTATCTCGGCGACCAGCGGTACGGCCTGTGGATGGCGATCACCGCGCTCACCGGGATGGCCTGGTTCGCCGATCTGGGGCTGGGCAACGGGCTGCTCACCCGGCTCGGTCAACTGGCCGACGACCCCCGACAACAGGCCCGGGAGATCTCCGGGGCCTTCGCCACCCTCGGCGTGGTCGCGGTGCTGCTGCTGGCGGCACTCGTGGTGGTCACCCCGGTGGTGCCCTGGGTGGACCTGTTCGCCGTCCGTGACCCGACCGTGGCCGTGCAGACCACCACCCTGGTCCTGATCTGCTTCGGTGCCTTCGCGGTCAACATCCCGCTCTCGCTGATCCAGCGGATCCAGTACGCCCGCGGCCAGATGGTGCAGAGCAACGTGTGGCAGTCGGCCGGTGCGCTGGCTGCCATGGTCGTCGTGCTGGTCGCCATCGCCGCCGACTGGGGACCGTTGGTGGTCGTCGGCGGCGCGGTGCTGGCCGTGCCGGTGACCAACCTGCTCAACACGGTGACCTACTTCTGGTCCGCCGGGCCCGCCGACCGGCCGACGCCGCGACTCGTGCACCGGGAGACCGTCGTCCGCCTGCTCCGGCTGGGCCTGCAGTTCTTCGCGCTCACCATGATGTCGTCGATCGCGCTGAACGTGGACAACCCACTGGTCGCGAACGTCCTGGGACTGACGGTGGCGGCGCACTACGCGGTCGTGGGAAAGCTGTTCGGGGTCCTGTGGATCTTCGTCGGACTGGTGGGCATGACGGTCTGGCCGGTCAACGGCGCCGCCCTGGCGCGGGGCGAGGTGGCCTGGGTACGCCGCAACACCCGGCGCATGGTGGCGCTCTACGGCGTGATCGTGGGAGCGGTCGGGCTGCTGCTGGTCGGCTACGGCCACCGGCTGATCGAACTCTGGGTCGGCACCGTCGACCGGTCGACCATCCGGCTCCCGGTCCTCGTCGGGCTGGCGGGCTGGTCCCTGCTGGTGGCGGTCACCTCCCCGTTGCTCATGGTGCAGAACAGCATCGGCCTGCTCCGGCCGCAGTTCGTCGGTTGGGCGTCGTTCCTGGTGCTGGCGACCGTGCTCAAGGTCTGGGGGCTGCGGCAGTTCGGCCTGGCCGGCCTGCCCGGGGCGGCCTGCGTCGCGTACCTGCTCACCATGGTGCCGGCGGCGCTGGTGGGATACCGGCGGGCCCTCGCCCGGTGCGGGCCGTCGTGACCGGCCGGGTCCGGGTGCTGCGGGTCGTCGGCGAGCTGAACTTCGGCGGCACCGAGATGCGTACGGCCGAACTGCTGCCCCGGCTCGCCGCCGCCGGCACCGAGCTGCACCTGGTGACCCTCAGCGACGCGGTCGGACCGGGGCCGCTGGCCGACATGGTCACCCGGCACGGCGGCACCGTCACGGCGATGCCGCTGGACCTGCGCTTCCCCGTCCGATTCGTGCGCCTGCTCGGGCAGTTGCGCCCGGACGTGGTGCACGCCGACTGTGCCAACTTCTCCGGCGTGCCGCTCGCGCTCGGCGCGCTGCGCGGCGTGCCCGGACGGGTCGCGCACTTCCGGGGGGACGACAATCAGCACCGCACCCTCCGCCGACGGATCCACCGGTGGATCTGTGGGCGGCTGCTGGGGATCTCCGCCACCGACATCCTCGGCGTCTCGCCCAGCTCGCTGACGTTCGGCTACCACCCGGGCTGGCGTGCCGACCCCCGCTGCCAGGTGGTGCTCAACGGACTCGACCTCGACCGGCTCCGCCGGCCCAGCCCCGACGACCTCCGGACCCTGATCGGCGCGGGACCGGGCGACCTGGTCTGCGTGACCGTGGGCCGGGCCTCGCCCGAGAAGCGCCGCTGGCTGCTGCCGCCGATCCTGGCGGCACTGCGGGACCGGGGCGTGTCCGCGCACGCCGTGCTCGTCGGGCCGGGCGACCGGGCGGACGACGACCGCGTCCGGGCGGCGGCGGCTGCCGCCGGGCTCGGCGACCGGGTGCACCTGCTGGGCCCGCGCGAGGACGTGGGCGGGCTGTTGCGGCAGGCCGATGTCGTCGTCCACCCCTCCTGCCTGGAAGGGCTGCCCGGGGGAGTGCTGGAACCCGTCGCGTTGGGCGTCGGCACGGTGGCCGCCGACCTGCCGGGGGTGCGCTTCATCAGCGAGCGGCTACCCGGCGTGACCATCGTCGATGTCGACGCTCCGGCGCAGGTGTGGGCGCGGGCGGTGGACCGGGCGGCGGCATTCACCGCGTCGACCGCCCCTGCGGTGGCCGCCGACCGGTTCGTCCACAGCGTCTTCGCCATTGACCGGGCGACCGCCATCCACCTGGAGATCTACCGACGGTGGGCGGCGGCCCGCCCGGGGCCGGACCGGGTGCCACGAGAGAGCAGCCGACCACCGGTCGGCTCGGGACGGTGAGCGAGATGACCGATCAGACAATGGTCGTCGGCCGGGAGCCACGGCCGGACGGCGCATCGACCGGGCGGTCCGACCGGCCCCGTCCGCTGCTCATCGGCGCGTACGCCTTCCCGCACGGGGACGCCACCTCCAACCGCCTGCTGCAACTCGCCCGGTCCGCCGCCCCCGAGGGCAGCCGCACGCTTGTCGTCAACGACTGGCCGTGCGAGGTCACCTTCCCGATCCGGCCGCCCGGCGCGGCCGGCATCGACCTGGTCACCCTGCGGATCCGTGGTCTGCACCGGCTCACCCGGCTGCCGGCCCGGCTGGCCCGCCCGGTCCGGGTGCTGCGGGCCACCCGCCGGCAGGGGGTACGCCGTGGCGACGTGAGCGTGGTGCTGCTGCCGATGGCGCTGATGACCCTCGGCAACTGGACCGTGTTGCGCCTGGCGCTGCGCTGCCCGGTGGTGGTGGACGCCAGCGAGCGGCACGACCGGCGGCAGTTCCGGCACGGCTGGCTGACCCCGTACTTCGTCCGGCACCGCTGGTCGACGTTCCTGGCCACCCGGCTCGTCGGTCGCGCTACGGCGGTCTCCACCACGCTGGCCGGCTACCTTGCGGCGCACGGGCTGGAGGTGCTGGTGGTGCCGCCGCAGGTGGACTGCGACGACTTCCGGGCCGGGCAGCCGCCCGCGCTCTCCACCGGCCTGCGCCTGCTCTATGCCGGCACCCCCGGCCGCAAGGACATGCTGGACGTGATCGTGCGCGGGATCAGCCGACTCGGCCCGGACCAACAGCGGCGGGTCAGCCTCACCATCGCCGGGGTCACCCGTGAGGACGCCGCCGCCCACTCGGATCTGGACGTCTCGGTACTCGACGGCCTCCGCGCCGAGGTGCGGTTCCTGGGTCGGGTCCCCCGCGCCACCGTGCTGACGCTGCTCGCGGAGTCGCACTTCTCGATGCTGGTCCGCCCCACCGGTGGCTACGCGGCCAACGGCTTCCCGTCCAAGGTGCCGGAGAGTCTCGCCGCCGGCTGCCCGGTGCTGCTCAACCACACCAGCGACCTGGCCGCCTACGTGCACGACGGCGTCGAGGGGCTGGTGCTCGACGACAACGGCCCGGACGACGTGCGGTGGGCGATCGAACGGGCGCTACGGCTATCCGACCAGGAGTGGACGGCGATGAGCCGGGCGGCCCGGTCGAGGGCCCGCGAGTCGTTCGACCACCGGGCCTGGCGGGACCGGGTCAGCGCCTTCGTGGCGGCCGACGACCGGGGCTGACCCGGAGGGTCTGACAGGTGGTGGGCGTCCCGACCGGGACGCCCACCGTCGTGTGATCTCAGCCCAGCACCGTTGCGTGACCTCAGCGCAGCGCCGGAACCGGCAGGTGCGGCACGGCGTCCACCGGGCCGGGGACCCGTTGCGGGTGGGCTTGCGAGGGGGACGGCTCGACGCTGTCCGCGTCGGTCAGGGCAGCGGGCAGGTGCCGCTGCACACCGGCGGTCACGAGCCAGAACACGTACGGGTAGGTCTGCCCGGTGCCGAAGATGGCCGACTCGGTGATCTGGATCAGCAGGCCGGTGACGACGAGCCAGACCAGACCCGAGTCGGCCCGGCGCACCGGTGCCCGCAGCGCGACCCGCCCGACGGCCAGCAGCAGCAGCGCCAGCGGTGCCACGGCGGTGAGCCCCAACTCCAGCAGCAGTTGCAGATAGCTGTTGTGCACCACGCTCACCCCGGTCCCGAAGGACTCGTCGAGACTGGCGAGGGCGAACAGGTGGTTGCGGGACGCGTACCCGAAGCCCAGGGCGGGGCGGTTCTGCCACCACAGGTCGACCGTCGCCTGCCACATCTCCGTGCGGCCGTTGGACAGGTCGCCGCCGGTGGGGTCGGTGAAGCGCAGCACGAACTGCCGCATCCACGGGCCCGCGAAGATGATCGGCAGCAGATTGAACAGGTAGGCCACCAGGAGCCCCGCGGCCAGCCCGGCGGCGAGGCGGACCATCCGGCCCAGCCCGTGCCGCAGCACGACCCAGAGGGCGCCGACGAGCACGGCGATCAACCCGGTGCGGGACTGGGAGAGCAGCAGGCCGGCAGCGGCCGGCACCATGCCGAGCAGTTCCAGCCGCCGCCGGGACTGCCGGTAGACCGCCCAGCCCAGCGGGGTGGTCAGGGCACAGACGATGCTGAGCATGTTGGGGTTGTTGTAGAGCCCCTCGAACCGTTCGGTCTGCGACAGCGCGGCGACGAGTGTGCCGTCGGCGAGCCCGAGGCCGAGGCTGATCAGGGCGGAGCCGCTGAGGACCAGGTAGACCACGCGCAGGTCGGCCAGCATGACCGCCCGGTCCGACCACCGGCAGCGGATCAGAACGTGCACCAGCGCGGCCAGCAGGAGCAGCGCGACACCGCGTTGGAGGGTCTCCAGCGGCACCACCGACCAGGTGAAGCTCAGCGTGGCGAGACCCGCCATCGCCCAGAGCGCGCCGATCAGCAGACGGGTCCACGGGTCGAGCCGGACCATCGTCGCACCCGGGGTGCGCAGCGCCCAGACGATCAGGGCGCCGACCGCCGCGTACCGGGGATAGAAGCTCGCCTCCACCAGGGTCGGCACCTTGGACGAGGCGCAGACCAGGAGCGCCATGGTCAGGCCCAGCAGCCACCGCCAGCCGTCCACCTGCTGCGCGAGCGCGAACAGCGCGAGCAGTAGCAACGCCACCGACGCGACCGCGACCAGCGGGAGGTTGACGCTCGCGACGGTGGTGACCACCGCGACGACGACCGCCCCGACGATCAGGCACAGTTGACCCACTCGGTTCCCCACGTGATGTCCTTTGACTCCAGCAGGCCGGCGGTGCCGGCGGTGGTCGTTTGGTCCGTCAGCCCGACACGCCCGCGAGGCCCGGCCGGGCCTGGTCGAGCGCCCAGCGGGCCCGGGCGGCGTGCATCGCCGCGATCATGTCCGGCCAGCTCGGCGGACGGTAGCCGGTGACCTGGGCGAGGGCGTCCGCGTGCATCGACCGGTCGCAGGTGAACTCGTCGTCCGGCACCAGTTCACCGGACCACCCGTACACCTCGGCGACCAGTCGGAGCAGGTCGTACTTCGAGATCGGTGCGGCGGCGACGTGGTAGAGGCCGGTCAGCTCCGCCCGGGGCAGGACCACCGTGCGCAGCAACCGGGCGAACTCCACGGTCGTCACCCCGCTGTAGATGGCCCTGGTGAAACCGCGTACCTGACCGCGTTGGGAGAGGAACCAGTCCACCAGGGAACGGTTCGTGGTCAGCTCGTGCCCGACGATCGAGGTGCGCAGGGTGAGCGCCGCGACCCCTGTCGCCTCGCCCAGCAGCTTGGACCGACCGTAGAGGTCGGGCGGGTCGGGCAGGTCGTCCTCCACGTAACCGCCCCGGCGGCCGGAGAACACGCAGTCGGTGCTGACGTGCACGAGCCGGCCGCCGACCTGCGCGCAGGCGTCGGCCAGCAGGTGGGGGAAGAGGGCGTTGAGGGTGACCGTGGGCACCGCGTCCTGTACGTCCGGCCGCTGCTTGATGACGCCGACACAGTTGACGACGACGTCCGGTCGCAGCTCGTCCACGAGTCGCCGGACGTGGTCGAACCGGGTCACGTCGACGGCCGGGACGATGCGGGCGAGCAGCTGCCGGGGGAACCACCCGGCCCGGTCGTCGATGGTGCGGGCGAGACCGTGGACGTCGAGCTCCGGGTCGTCGTCGAGTTCGCGCAGCACGGCGTGGCCGAGCATGCCGGTGACGCCGACGACGAGAACCCGGCGTGCCGGGCGTTGGTCGGCCTGGTGGTCGCCCCGTTGGTCGGCCTGGTGGTCGCTGCGCCGCCGGGGCACCCGGTCGGGTCGGCCGGTGTCGGCGGCCGTGCTCATGTCGTCACCACGGCCGCCGCGGCGGCCTGGACCTGCGCGCGTACCTCCGGCAGCGTCATCAACAACGACTCGATCTCCGGTACGGACAGTCGGCGGGCGTTGTGCGAGTGGAAGTCGGCGAGGCCACCGTGCTCGACGTCGCCCTCCTCGAAGTAGAGGGAGTAGTTGAGGTCACGGCTGTCCACCGGCACCCGGAGGAAGTCGCCGAGATCCTCGGCGAACGCGAGCTCCTCCCGGCTGGCCAGGGTCTCGTAGAGCTTCTCACCGTGCCGGATGCCGAGCACGTTGAACTTCGCCGGCACCCCGAACAGGTTGCACAGTGCCGTGGCCAGGTCGCCGATGGTGCAGGCGTCGGCCTTGCGGATGAAGACGTCCCCCGGCTGGCCGAACGCGAACGCGTGTTCCACCAGCTCGACCGACTCGGGCAGCGACATCAGGAAACGGGTCATCGTCGGCTCGGTGACCGTCGGCAGCCCCCCGCGCAGGATCTGGTCGATGAACAGTGGAATCACCGAGCCGCGCGAGTACATCACATTGCCGTAGCGCACACAGCAGACCCGGGTCCGGGCCGCCGCGTTGTTGCGGGAGTGCGCCTGCGCCACCTTTTCCATCAACGCCTTGGTCATGCCCATCGCGTTGACCGGATAGACGGCCTTGTCGGTGCTCAGCAGGACCAGCGTCTCCACGCCGACCCGCTCGCAGGCGTCCACCACGTTGGCGCTGCCGAGCACATTGGTGCGGACCGCCTCGAGGGGGAAGAACTCGCAGGAGGGCACCTGCTTGAGGGCCGCGGCGTGGAAGACGAACTCCATGCCCCGGGCGGCCTTGAGCACACTGTCGTAGTCCCGGACGTCGCCGATGTAGTAGCGGACCCGGTCATTGCCGAGGCGGTGCCGCATCGCGTCCTGTTTCGACTCGTCACGGCTGAGGACCCGCACCTCGGCGGCACCGGCGTCGAGCAGTCGGGAGACCATTGTCTGGCCGAACGACCCGGTGCCACCGGTGATCAGGAAACGCCTGTCCGAAAGCGAGGAAAGCATATCTCCTCCTGCCTGTATCCCGGCGGACCATCCTCGGGAATCGCGATCTCGTCAATGGTGACCATACTGTTGCCATAACGAGACCGGGCGCGCTTCCGGTAAAGGGAGGAGCAGTCACGTTTCACGTTTGCCGGGTGCGTTGCGCGCGCCATTGCCGACCCGCCCGGGGTGGCGAATGTGAAAGCGCGGGTCGTCCGCCGCAATGGTGATAGGTGTGTTCCATGCCCAAAGTTGCTGTCCCCGCGGCGCAGCCGCGCGCCGGTGCCCACGGCCCAGCGGCCGGACGGGGAGCCGCCCCGACGACCCGGCGACCGTACGATCGCTGGAAGCGGCTCCTCGACGTGCTCGGTGCCCTCGTCGTGCTGACCGTCGGCGCACCCCTGCTGGCCCTCGTCGCCCTGGTCGTGCTGGTGACGCACGGGCGGCCGGTGCTGTTCCGGCACACCCGGCCCGGCCTGCACGGCGAGTTGTTCGAGGTGGTGAAGTTCCGCACCATGCGCCATCCCGACCCGGTGCGGGGGCTGGTGACCGACGCCCAGCGCCTCACCCGGGTGGGCCGCTGGCTGCGGGCGAGCAGCCTCGACGAGCTGCCGGAGTTCTGGAACGTGCTGCGCGGCGAGATGAGCGTGGTCGGTCCCCGTCCGCACCTGGTGCGGTACCTCGCCCTCTACAACGCCGAGCAGGCCCGCCGGCACGAGGTGCGGCCGGGCATCACCGGGCTCGCCCAGGTACGCGGACGCAACTCCCTGAGTTGGGAGGCGAAGTTCGGCTACGACATCGACTACGTCGACCGGCGGTCCTTCCTGCTGGACCTGAAGATCCTGCTGACCACCGTCCGGGTGGTGCTCAGCCGGGAGGGCATCTCGGCTCCCGGCGCGGCCACCTGGCACGAGTTCACCGGCAACGACCAGCCGCCCGCGCCGTCGTCGGCCGGTGACCGGCCGGCTGCGTCGTCGGTCGCCGGCCGGTCGGCTGCGTCGTCGTCGGTCGACGACCCGCCAGCTGCGTCGTCGGTCGACGACCGGGACGCCGCGTACCGCCGATGAACCGGGTGCTGCTGCTGGGCGCCGGTGGCTTCCTGGGCCGCCACATCGGTGCCGTGCTGGCCGGGCACACCGTCCTGCGGTCGCCCACCCGCGCGCAGTGCGACCTGGTCCGGATGGAGCTGCCCGAGTTGACCGCGCTGGTCGCCCGGGAACGACCGGACGTGGTGGTGAGCGTGGCGGGCCGGATCGTCGGCTCCGGGCTGGACTTCGTGCGGGCGCACGTCGTGACCACCGCGAAACTGATCGAGGCGGTGTCCGTCGCCGCACCCGGGGCCCGGTTGATCCGGATCGGCTCGGCGGCGGAGTACGGCGTCGTGCCGTACGGCCTCGCCGTCGGGGAGGACCACCCGGCCGCACCCGTGAGCGAGTACGGGCTCAGCCACCTGGCGGCGACCCGCCTGGCGCAGCTCGCGGGCGACGCCGGCCGCCTCGACACGATCGTGCTGCGGGTCTTCAACCCGGTCGGGCCGGGGATGCCGGCGGGCAACATGCTGGCCCGGGTGACCGCGATGGTCCGGGCGGCGGCGGCCGGCGGGGCGGGTGACCTCGCCCTGGGTCTGCACGACACCTACCGGGATCTCGTCGACGTGCGGGACGTGGCGGCGGCGGTGCTGGCCGCGACCCGGTGCGCCGTGGGCACGGAGCGGGTCGTCAACGTGGGCAGCGGACGCGCGGTGGCGACGCGGGACGTCGTCCGGCTGCTGGCCGACGTGGCCGGGTTCCCCGGTCAGATCCGGCCCGGCACCTTCCCGCCCGACGCCACCCGCTCGGCCGCGGTGCCCTGGATGTGCGCCGACCTCGACCGTGCCCGTCGGGTGCTCGGCTGGGCCCCGGCGTACGACCTGACCGACTCGCTGCGCGCCCTGTGGGGGGCCGACGGCGCGCAACCCACCCGCCCGGTGGCCGGCGTGGCGGCGGGGTGAGGTCGATGCGGATCGGCCTGCTCACCCAGTGGTTCGACCCGGAGCCGGGCCCGGCGGCCCTGCCCGGGATGCTCGCCCGCGCCCTCGCCGACCGGGGACACGAGGTCCGGGTGCTCACCGGTTTCCCGAACTACCCGACCGGTCGGCTGGCACCCGGCTACCGGCTGGCCCGCCGCCTCGACGAGACCGACGGCCCGCTCCGGGTCCGCCGGGTGGCCCTCTATCCCAGCCACGACCGCTCCGCGCCGCGTCGGGTGGCGAACTACGGGTCCTTCGCCGTCTCCGCGCTGGTCTCCGGCGCCCCGGCGCTGCGGGGCCTGGATGCCCTCTGGGTCGGCAACTCGCCGATCAGCGTCGCCCTGCCGATGTGGTTCACCCGGTACGTGCACCGGGTGCCGGTGCTGCTGCACGTGCTGGACCTGTGGCCGGACAGCGTGGTGGCGAGCGGCTTCCTCGGCACCGGTCGGGTGTCGCGGACGGTCGAGCGGGGGATGGCCGCCTGGTGCGGCGCGATGTACCGCAGCGCGGCCCGGGTCGCCCACGTCTCACCGGGTGCCGCCGATCTGCTCGCCGGCCGGGGGGTGCCCCGGGAGAAACTCGTGCACATCCCGGTGTGGGCGGACGAGACGCTGGGTGTCCGCGCCGCCGACCTGCGCGCCGAACTCGGGCTGCGCACCGACCAGGTGGTGCTGGTGTACGCGGGCGCGCTCGGCGAGGCACAGGGGCTCGACTCGCTGATCGACGCCTGCGCCCGCACCGGCGACCCCCGACTGGTCTGCCTGATCGCCGGCTCCGGCACCACCGAGGAGCGGCTGCGTCATCGGGCCGGGGCGGTGGGGGCGACGAACGTCCGGTTCCTCGGGCAGCTGCCCCGGGACCGGATGCCCGCGCTGATGGCCACCGGGGACGTCCACTACGTGAGCCTGCGGCCCGGCGGCATGTCCGCGTACACGATGCCGAGCAAGGTGCAGGCGACCCTCGCCGCCGGGCGCGCGCTCCTGGTCGCCGCGGAGGGCGACGCCGCCGCCGTGGCACGCGACAGCGGTGCGGGGATCACCGCCCGACCCGGTGACCCCGACTCGATCGCCGACGCCCTGCGGGAGGTCTGCGACCTGGGCCGGGAGAAGCTGGAACTGCTCGGTCAGGCCGGCCGGGCGCACTACGACCGGGTCTTCTCCGTGGCCGCCGGTGCCGACCGGGTCGAGCGGACCCTGCACGAGATGGTGGCCGACGGCCGGTCAGGGCCAGTCGTCGCCCGCGCTGAGCCGGCGGCGCAGGAGCACCTCCAGCGGTAGCGACTCCCCGTCACGGCCAC
Source organism: Micromonospora sp. NBC_00421 (assembly GCF_036017915.1). Classification (NCBI taxonomy): domain Bacteria; kingdom Bacillati; phylum Actinomycetota; class Actinomycetes; order Micromonosporales; family Micromonosporaceae; genus Micromonospora; species Micromonospora sp. NBC_00421. The sequence continues at coordinate 3,550,901 of NZ_CP107929.1, read as the reverse complement.
CACGGCCGATCACCAGCGGCGGCGGGGACGGCTCCGGCGTGGCGCCGAACAGCAGCGCGCGCAGGCTGGCCGGCACGGTCAACAGGTGGAACCGCCCCGACACGTCGACCGCCCGGTGCCGGGCCCGGTCGACGTACCAACCGTGCAGCCCGGTCCGGTAGCGGTGCCGCCCGTCGTAGGACACGGCGACGAGGCGGGTGGTGGCGAGCCCCCGCTGTCGTGCCTCGGCGACGAACGCGTCGACCAACTCCGTCGCCTCCGCCTGCTCCGCCGCACGCCGCCGCTCGTCGGCGGCGGCGTGCGCCTGCACCGCGTGCCGTCGCGTCTCGCGCCAGTCCGCGCCGTCGTCCGTGACCATCACCCGACGGTACGCCGGTCACCGCCGCCGTCGCCGCCCCGGGCCACGGCGGTCGGCAGGTCGACCGTGGACAGTAGGCAGCCGACCAGCCCTCCGGCGGGCCGGCCTCAGAGCAGGCCGGCCCGCCGGAGGGCGTCGGCCATCGCGCTGTCGGCGGGCGGCCCACCGCTGCCGCGCCCCTGGCGTCCCTGTCCGCCGCGCCCCTGACCACCCTGGCCCTGTCCGGGCTGACCTTGACCGCCGCGTCCCTGACCGCTCCGCCCCTGCCCGCTCCCTCCCTGCCCGCTCCGCCCCTGCCCGCCCTGGCCCTGGCCGCCCTGACCCTGGCCGCCCTGACCTTGGCCGCCCTGACCTTGGCCGCCCTGACCTTGGCCGCCCTGACCTCGGTCGCCGCGGCCCTGGCCGGCCCGGCCCGGTTCGCCCCGGTGCGGCCGGTCGACGTCGGCCCGGCGTGCCCCCGCCGCCGCCTCGTCGTCCAACCGCAGGGTCAACGAGATCCGCTTGCGCGGCACGTCGATGTCGAGCACCTTGACCCGGACCACGTCACCGGACTTCACCACGTCGCGCGGGTCCTTGACGAAGGTGTGCGACATCGCCGAGACGTGCACCAGCCCGTCCTGGTGCACGCCCACGTCGACGAACGCGCCGAACGCGGCCACGTTGGTGACCACGCCCTCCAGCAGCATCCCGGGGGTCAGGTCGCTGATCTTCTCCACCCCCTCGACGAAGGTGGCGGTGCGGAACTCCGGTCGCGGGTCCCGGCCGGGCTTCTCCAGCTCGGCGAGGATGTCGGTGACGGTGGGCAGGCCGAAGGTGTCGTCGACGAAGTCGGTGGCCCGCAGCCCGCGCAGGATCGTCGACCTCCCGATCAACGAACGCAGGTCCTGCCCGGTGCTGGCCAGGATCCGGCGCACCACCGGGTACGCCTCCGGGTGCACGCTTGACGAGTCGAGCGGATCGGTGCCACCGGGGATGCGCAGGAAGCCGGCGCACTGCTCGAACGCCTTCGGGCCGAGCCGGGCCACCTTCTTCAGCTCGGCGCGGGTGCGGAACGGCCCGTTGGCGTCCCGGTGCAGCACGATGTTCTCCGCCAGGCCGGCGCCGATGCCGGAGACCCGGGTCAGCAGGGGAGCGGAGGCGGTGTTGACGTCCACCCCGACCCCGTTGACGCAGTCCTCCACCACCGCGTCCAGCGACCGGGACAGCTTCACCTCGGACAGGTCGTGCTGGTACTGGCCGACGCCGATCGAGCGCGGGTCGATCTTGACCAGCTCGGCCAGCGGGTCCTGGAGGCGGCGGGCGATGGAGACCGCGCCGCGCAGCGACACGTCCAACGTGGGCAGCTCCTGCGAGGCGTACGCGGAGGCGGAGTAGACCGACGCGCCGGCCTCGGAGACCATCACCTTGGTCAGGCCGAGCTGCGGATGCCGCGTGATCAGGTCGGCGGCGAGCTTGTCGGTCTCCCGGCTGGCGGTGCCGTTGCCGATCGCGACCAGCTCCACCCCGTGCGCCCCGGCCAGCCTGGCCAGCGTGTCGATCGAGGCGTCCCACTGCCGGCGCGGCTCGTGCGGGTAGATCGTGTCGGTGGCGACCACCTTGCCGGTGGCGTCCACCACCGCCACCTTCACCCCGGTACGCAGGCCCGGGTCGAGACCCATGGTGGTGCGGCTGCCGGCGGGGGCGGCGAGCAGCAGGTCGCGCAGGTTGGTGGCGAAGACCCGGACCGCCTCCTCCTCGGCCGCCTGCCACAACCGCATCCGCAGGTCGGCACCGAGGTGGATCAGGATCCGGGTACGCCAGGCCCAGCGCACCGTGTCGGCCAGCCACCTGTCGGCGGGGCGGCCCGCGTCGGTGACGCCGAACCGGCCGGCGACGGCCGCCTCGTAGCGGGTGGGGCCGGTGGGCGGGGCGTCCGGGTCCTCCTCGGCGTCGGGAGCCATGGTGAGGTCGAGCACGCCCTCCTTCTCGCCCCGGAACATCGCCAGGATCCGGTGCGAGGGCAGCTTCGGGTACGGCTCGGCGAAGTCGAAGTAGTCGGCGAACTTCGCGCCGGCGGCCTGTTGCCCGTCGCGTACCCGGGAGACCAGCCGGCCCCGCGACCACATCTGCTCGCGCAGCGTGCCGATCAGGTCGGCGTCCTCGGCGAACCGCTCGATCAGGATGGCCCGCGCGCCCTCCAGCGCGGCGGCGGCATCGACCACCCCGCGCCCGGCGTCGACGAACCCGGCGGCCGTCTCCTTCGGCTCCCGGGTCGGGTCACCCAGCAGCGCGTCGGCAAGCGGCTCCAGCCCGGCCTCCCGGGCGATCTGCGCCCTGGTCCGCCGCTTGGGCTTGTAGGGCAGGTAGATGTCCTCCAGCCGGGACTTCGAGTCGGCCGCCATGATCTGCGCTTCCAGCGTCTCGTCCAGTTTGCCCTGGCTACGGATCGACTCCAGCACCGCGGCCCGCCGCTCGTCCAGCTCGCGCAGGTAGCGCAGCCGCTCCTCCAGGGTGCGCAGTTGGGCGTCGTCGAGCAGGCCGGTGGCCTCCTTGCGGTAGCGGGCGATGAACGGCACGGTCGCGCCGCCGTCGAGCAGCTCGACGGCCGCCCGCACCTGGCGCTCGGCCACGCCGAGCTCCTCGGCGATCCGCTGATGGACTGACTGGGTCACGATGTCGCTCCGCCTTCGCTTCGGGTTCCGGTCGTATTCTGCCGCCCCGGGCCGACACCGTTGGTGACCCCCGCCCGTGCCGAACGCCAGTCCGGCCCCACCGGCGCCGAGCCGCCGTTGCCGGTCGGCCGGCTGCGCTAGCGTGGCGATCATGGAACAACCTGCGGATCCGCGTGCCCGTCGGCTCTTCGGCGGCAGTGCCCGAGCCCTCGGCGATCTGGCCACCAGCCCGTTCCGGGCCGACCGGGACCGGATCGTCGCCTCACCCTTCTTCGCCCGGCTCGGCGGGGTGACCCAGGTGATCAGCCCGGTCGGCTCCGGGCTGCTGGTGCACAACCGGCTCACCCACAGCCTCAAGGTGGCCCAGGTGGCCAGGGCGATCGCCGAGCGGCTGACCGCCGACCCGACGCACCGGGACCTGCTGGAGAAACTGGGCGGCTGCGACCCGGACGTGGTGGAGGCCGCCGCCCTCGCCCACGACCTCGGTCACCCGCCGTTCGGGCACCTGGGGGAGCGGGTGCTCGACCGGTTGGCCCGGCAGCGGCTCGGGCTGGCCGACGGGTTCGAGGGAAACGCCCAGTCGTACCGGATCGTCACCAGCACCGAGATCCGGGGCGCGGCCACCACCGGTCTCGACCTGACCGCCGCCGTCCGGGCGGCGATGCTGAAATACCCGTGGACCCGGCTGGACCACCCCGCCCCGCACCCCCGGCACCTGCGTCCCGCCCCCCGGGGTGCCGCCGCCCCGCCGGACGACCCGGACAGCGGCTCGCTGAAGTTCGGCGCGTACGGCACGGAGCTTGCCGACCTGCGGCAGGCCCGCGCGCCGTTCGCCGGGCGGATCGCCGAGTGGCAGCAGACCGTCGAGGCGTCGGTGATGGACACCGCCGACGACATCGCGTACGCCATCCACGACGTGGAGGACTTCTACCGGGTGGGGGTGCTCCAGCAGGGCACCGTCGCCGCCGAACTGATGGCCTGGCAGCGCGAGGGCGGGCACCTGCGGGCGGTCACCGACGCCGCGCTGGCCGGTGCCGCCCGCCGCCCCGGCTCGGCGATCGAGGCGCTGCGCCGGCAACTGCACCGTAAGGACGCCTGGATCGCCGACGACGACGCGTTCGCCGCCGCCGTCGAGCACGTCCGCGAGGAACTGGTGGACGGGCTGCTGGCGCTGCCCTTCGACGGTTCGATCGAGGCCGAGCAGTACGTGGCCCGGTTCTCGGCCCGGTGGACCACCCGGCTGGTCGACGCGATCACGGTGACCGCCGTCCCGGACGTGCGTTCCGGTCACGTGCTGCTGGCCAAGGCCCAGTGGCACGAGGTGCAGGTGCTCAAGTTCGTCCACCACCGGTTCGTGCTGGCCCGCCCCGACCTGGCCCTGCACCAGCGGGGCCAGGCCCGGCTGCTGGGCACCCTGGTCGAGTCGCTCTGGGAGTGGCTGCTCGACCCGGAGGAGGAGTCCCGGCTGCCGCGCCGGCTGCCCGACCTGGTGGAGCTGGCCGAGGCGGAGCTGCACCCGCGTACCCCGGACCGGATCGGCCGGGCCCGGGGCCGGGCCATCGTCGACTTCGTCGCCCAGCTCACCGACGGCCAGGCGGTGGCGATGCTGGACGTCCTGTCCGGTCGCTCCGGCGCCCTCTGGACCGACGCCTTCGTCCTCTGACAGGCGGCGACAGGAACCCTCCGGTCAGGCGATGGTCTGCCACCAGCCGTCGACCGGCGGCGGGTCGTCCACCACCACCCGCTCGCCGGGCCGGGGCACCGCCAGCCGGACGTCGCGGGCCTTGGCCTCGGCCCAGAGCCGGTCCACCGGCTCGGACCAGTCGTGCAGGGCCAGGTTGAACGTCGCCCAGTGCACCGGGACGAAGAGGCCGCCGCGCAGCTCCAGGTGGGCGGTGACCGCCTCCTCCGGGAACATGTGGATGCCCGGCCAGGCCCGGTCGTACGCGCCGATCTGCATCAGCGTCGCGTCGAACGGCCCGTGCGCGGCGCCGATCTCGGCGTACCCGTCGAAGTAGCCCGAGTCGCCGGTGTAGAAGACCCGTCGGTGCGCGCCGGCGACCACCCAGGAGCTCCACAGCGTGCCGTCGCGGCGCAGCCCCCGGCCGGAGAAGTGCTGGGCGGCGGTGGCGGTGATCTCCAGACCACCGACCCGGTGCCCCTCCGACCAGTCCAGCTCGATGATCCGGTCGGCGGGCACCCCCCACCGGTCGAGGTGCGCGCCGACGCCGAGCGGCACCAGGAACGGTGCCGACTGCCGCCGGACCAGCTCCCGGACGGTGGTCATGTCGAGGTGGTCGTAGTGGTCGTGGGAGATCAGGATCGCGTCGACGGTGGGCAGTTCGTCGAGGCGTACCGGGGGCTCGTGCAGCCGCTTCGGCCCGATCGCGGCGGACGGCGAGCAGCGGTCGCTCCATACCGGGTCGATCAGCACCCGCTGCCCCTCGATCTCGACAAGCGCCGAGGCGTGGCCGTACCAGACGATGTTCAGCTCACGGTCGACGCCTGTCGTCGGGGCCGCGGTGGGCCGCAGCAACGGGACCGGGGCGGTCGGCCGGCGGCGCTGCTGGCCGAAGAGCAGCTCCCGGAGCAGGCTGCGGTCGGGATCGCCGCCGGGCATCGTCCGGGTGGCGACCCGGTTGTGGAAGGTGCCGTCGCGGAACTGCGCGGAGCGGGCCGCCCGCTCGGCGCGTGCCCCGGTCAGCCGGCCGCCCAGCGCCGCCGGCACGTCCCGTGCCGCCCACGCCAGCCCGGCGATCGCGGCCAGCCCCGCCACCTGCCACAGCCGCCCGCCGGACGTCCGCTCGACCGTTCGCTCCGCTGGTTCCCGCATGCTCTCGTCCCCCTCGCCGGTGTCCCGCGGTACACGGTAGTCACCAGCGGACCCGTCCGCCCACGTTGCCCCGTGCTCCGCCCGACGACGGCGACCGGCGGGCGACCGGCCGGGTGCGACCGGACGGTCAGCCGCCGTTGCTGGGCCGCTGCCGGGCGACCCGGTGCCGGGGCGCGTCGGTGGCACCGGTCAGCTGCGCGGTGGCGTCCAGGATGAACCGGCCGAGCCGGGCCCGGGCCTGCACCACCGGGTGGGTGGCGCCGAAGTTGTCCCGATCGGCCTGACCGTCGGCGAAGAGCACGTACGTCAGCACGGCCGCCCCGGAGGTGTCGAACACCACGCCGGCCTCGTGCCGGGCGTCGACGAACCAGCCCGCCTTGGTGGCCACCCGGGCCCGTTCCGCCGAGGACATGGTGCGCCGGATGCCGTCGGTGAAGGCGACCGGGGAGCGCAGCAGCTTGAGCACGAGAGCGGTCGACGACGGCGAGAGCAGCGTGCCGGCGACCAGGGCGCGCAGCAGCGCGTGCATCTCCCGGGCGGTGCTGGTGCCGAGGTAGAAGCGGTTCGGGTTGGACAGCGGCTGCACCTGGGTGTCGGGGAAGCCCTTGCCGACCAGGATCCGGTTGATCTCGGCGGCCGGGCAGACCAGGCCGCAGAGCCGCGAGGCGGTGTCGTCGGAGACGGTGAGCAGGTTGGCCAGCACGTGCCCCAGCGTCACCGAGCTGGGGTAGGCGGTGTCCAGGACGAAGATGCCGTCCCCACCGGGCACCACGGTCGAGGCGGCCACCTCGACCCGCTGGTCGAGGGTGAGCAGCCCCCGGTCGATCTTGTCGAGCACCGCGACGGCCACCGCGATCTTGTTGACGCTGTACGCCTCGACCCGGCGGTCGGCCGACTCGGAGACCGCGACCAGCGGGGTGACACCGTTCTCCAGGCTGAGGTGCACCTGCCAGTTGCCCCCGGTCAGCGCCTTCTCCCGCTGGAAGGCCGCGGCGATCCTCGGGGCGACGAGTTCCGGGCTGGCGGCGGCGGCAGCGGACCGGCCCGGCCGGACGGCACCCGACGCCGGTGTGCCCCCGACGAGCACCGCCCCGGCGGTGGCGGCCGTTCCGAGTCCCAACGCGGTCCTGCGGTTCACCCTGGTGGTCACGTCTCTCCCGTCGAGTGGGGCCCCGAACTGTCCCCGGGCCACCACTCTAGGTGAGCGGACCGCCTCCCGGGTGCCCGCTCACCGACGCTGACGCCGTGCCGCGTCACCGGCCGCGATCGCCGCCCCCGTCGCGAGCGCCTTCACAGTCGGGGTGGTGATCGGCAGCGGCGGCCGGCCCGCCCGACCGGGGTAGTTCGCCGCCTGCTGGTAGACCGGCGTGTCCACACTTCCCGGGGTGACCAGGCAGACGTGCACCCCGGGCAGGTCCCGGGCCTCCTGCCGCACGGTGCGGACCAGTCCCTGCAAACCCCACTTGCTTGTCACGTAGCCGCTCATGTACGGGGCGGTGACGTGCCCGAGCACCGAGCCGGTGAGGATCAGGGTGCCCCCACCGGCCGCCCGGAAGTGCCGCAACGCCACCCGGACGACGCCTGCCGCACCGAGCAGGTCGGTGCGGACCACCTGGTCGAAGACCTCCGCCGGGACCTCCTCGAACCGGCCTTACGCCATCACCGCCGCGGTGTGCACCCACACGTCGATCCGGCCGAACTCCCGTACCGCCGCGGTGGCCAGGGAGTCGAGCGCTGCCGGGTCGGTGACGTCGGTGGGCGCCGTGCGTACCCGGTCCGCGCCGGCGTCGAGGCACTCCCGGCGTACGTCGGCCAGGGTGGTGGGGGAGCGGGCGGCGAGGACCAGACGGTCCCCGCGCCCGGCGAACTCCCGGGCCGCCGCGCGGCCGATGCCGCTGGTGGCCCCGGTGACCACCACCACCCGACTCACGGTGCCAGCACGACCTTGACGCAGCCGTCCTCCTTCTTCTGGAACATCTCGTACGCCTTCGGCGCGTCGACAAGCGGCATCCGGTGGGTACGCAGGTCCTCCACGCCCAGCGGGTCGTCGTCACCGGCCAGCAGCGGCAGGATCTCGTCGGTCCACCGCCGCACGTGGCACTGCCCCATCCGCAGTTGGATGCCCCGGTCGAACATCTCCATCAGCGGCATCGGGTCCACCTCGCCGCCGTAGACCCCGGAGATCGAGACGGTGCCGCCGCGCCGCACCGCCTTGAGGGCGGCCTTGAGCACTGTCAACCGGTCCACACCGGCCTTGTCGATCATCTTGTCGGCCAGCTTGTCCGGCAGCAGCCCGGCGGCGTGCTGGGCCAGCTTGCCGCTTGCGGAGCCGTGCGCCTCCATCCCGACCGCGTCGATCACCGCGTCCGGGCCGCGCCCGTCGACCAGGTCGACAAGTGCGCCGGGTACGTCGTCGAGCTGGCTGACGTCAAGCGTCTCGATGCCGTGCCGGCGGGCCATCTCCAGCCGCTCCGGCACCAGGTCCAGGCCGATCACCCGGCCCGCGCCGAGGTGCCGGCCGATCCGGGCGCAGAACTGCCCGACCGGGCCGAGACCGAACACGGCCAGGGTGCCGCCGGGCGGGGTGTCCGCGTACTTCACCGCCTGCCAGGCGGTGGGCAGGATGTCGCTGAGGTAGAGGTAACGCTCGTCGGCACCGGCCTGCGGGATGACGATCGGGCCGAACTGGGCCTGCGGGACCCGCAGGTACTCGGCCTGCCCGCCGGGGACCGAGCCGTAGAGCGAGGTGTAACCGAACAGCGACGCGCCCTTGCCCTCGGCGGTGACCTGGGTCGTCTCGCACTGGGCGAACAGCTGCCGCTCGCACATCCAGCAGTGCCCGCAGGCGATGTTGAACGGGACGACCACCCGGTCGCCCTTCTTGAGCCGGGTCACCCCGGAGCCGACCTCCTCGACGACGCCCATCGGCTCGTGCCCGAGGATGTCGCCGGGCTTCAGGTACGGCCCGAGCACCTCGTACAGGTGCAGGTCGGAGCCGCAGATCGCGGTCGAGGTGATCCGGACGATCGCGTCCGTCGGCGACTCGATCCTCGGATCGGGGACCTCCTCGACCCGTACGTCCCGCTTGCCCTGCCAGGTGAGTGCCTTCATGCCGCTTCCCCTCTCGGTGCCGTCCATGGGACTGCTACCCGAGCGGAGACGCTTGAACCCGCCGCAGGCCGGACGAGGTCCCCGTCCCACCGGGCCTTGATCGTGCTCGATCCACGTTGTAGTGGTCTCCGTGCGCTGTGAGGCCACTACATCCAGGATCGAGCGCGCGGGCGCACGGGACGGCGTGGGTCGCGGCATGTGGGGGGCGCGGTGAGTGGGCGCGGCGTGGGGTGCGATGCGTGGGGTGGGGCGCGGCGGCGGGCGATGGGACGGGGGGACCGCCGTACTCCCGGGACGGAACGCCCGCCGCACCCCCCGGGTCGGGGTGCGGCGGGCGGTGGGTCGACGGCGGGCGGGGGCCGCCGGTGTGGTCAGGAACCCGGGGTGTCGCCGCGCCTGGCGGTGGCGGTGAGGTAGTCCCGGTTGAGCCGGCCGATGGTGTTCAGCGGGATGCCCTTGGGGCAGACCGCGGTGCACTCGCCCGCGTTGGTGCAACCGCCGAAGCCGGCCTCGTCGTGCGCGTCGACCATGCCGATCACCCGGGTGTAGCGCTCCGGCTGGCCCTGCGGCAGCAGCGAGAGTTGGGTGACCTTGGCGGCGGTGAAGAGCATTCCGGAGCCGTTCGGGCAGGCTGCCACGCAGGCGCCGCAGCCGATGCAGGCGGCCGACTCGAAGGCGGCGTCGGCGTCGGCCTTGGCCACCGGGGCGGCGTGGGCCTCGGGGGCGCTGCCGGTCGGCGCGGTGATGTAGCCACCGGCCGCGATGATCTTGTCGAAGGCGTTCCGGTCGACCACCAGGTCCTTGATCACCGGGAAGGCGCGGGCCCGCCACGGCTCGATGTCGATCGTCTCGCCGTCGGAGAACTGCCGCATGTGCAGCTGGCAGGCGGTGGTGCCGCGCTGCGGCCCGTGCGCGTCCCCGTTGATCATGAGTCCGCACATGCCGCAGATGCCCTCGCGGCAGTCGTGGTCGAACGCGACAGGCTCCTCCCCGGCGAGGATCAGCCGCTCGTTGAGCACGTCCAGCATCTCCAGGAACGACATGTCGGGGGAGACGTCGTCGACCGGGTAGGTCACCATCCGCCCCTTGTCCTGGGGGCCGGACTGACGCCAGATGCGCAGGGTCAGGTTCACTTGTAGCTCCGCTGCGTGGGGTGGACGTACTCGAAGGTCAGGTCTTCCTTGTGCAGCACGGCCGGCTCACCGGTGCCGGTGTACTCCCAGGCCGCCACGTAGGCGAACCGGTCGTCGTCGCGCTGCGCCTCGCCGTCCGGGGTCTGGTGCTCGGCCCGGAAGTGACCGCCGCAGGACTCCTCCCGGTGCAGGGCGTCGACGCACATCAGCTCGGCCAGCTCGAAGAAGTCGGCCACCCGGCCGGCCTTCTCCAGCGACTGGTTCAGCCCTTCGCCGTCGCCCGGCACCCGGACCCGCTGCCAGAACTGCTCCCGCAGCGCCCGGATCTCGTCGATCGCCTTGCGCAGCCCGGCCTCGGAGCGCTCCATCCCGCAGTGCTCCCACATGATCTGGCCCAGCTCCCGGTGGAACGAGTCCACCGTCCGGTCACCGTCGACGGCGAGCAGCCGGGCGATCCGGTCCTCCACCTCGCGCCGGGCCCGCACCGCCGACGGATGGCTGGCGTCGATCTTCTCCAGCGGCCCGGACGCCAGGTAGTGGGCGATCGTGGTGGGCAGCACGAAGTACCCGTCGGCCAGGCCCTGCATCAGCGCCGACGCGCCGAGCCGGTTCGCGCCGTGGTCGGAGAAGTTCGCCTCGCCGATCACGAACAGGCCGGGGATGGTCGACTGGAGGTCGTAGTCGACCCAGAGACCGCCCATCGTGTAGTGCACGGCCGGGTAGATCCGCATCGGGACCTGGTACGGATCCTCGCCGGTGATCCGCTCGTACATCTCGAACAGGTTGCCGTACTTGGCCTCGATGGCCTTACGGCCGAGCCGGTCGATCGCGTCGGCGAAGTCGAGGTAGACGCCGAGCTTGGTCGGCCCGACGCCCCGGCCCTCGTCGCAGACGTTCTTGGCGGCGCGGGAGGCGATGTCCCGGGGGACCAGGTTGCCGAAGGAGGGGTAGATCCGCTCCAGGTAGTAGTCCCGCTCGTCCTCCGGAATGTCCCGGGGGGCGCGGTCGTCGTCCTTGTTCTGCGGCACCCAGACCCGGCCGTCGTTGCGCAGCGACTCGCTCATCAGGGTCAGCTTCGACTGGTGGTCGCCGGAGACCGGGATGCAGGTCGGGTGGATCTGGGTGTAGCAGGGGTTGGCGAAGTACGCGCCCTTGCGGTGCGCCCGCCAGCTGGCGGTGACGTTGCAGCCCTTGGCGTTTGTGGAGAGGTAGAAGACGTTGCCGTAGCCGCCGGAGGCGAGCACCACCGCGTCGGCCATCTCGGTGCTGATCTCACCGGTGACCATGTCCCGCACCACGATGCCGCGCGCCTTGCCGTCCACGACGACCAGCTCCAGCATCTCGTGCCTGGTGTGCATCTCGACGTTGCCCAGGCCGATCTGCCGCTCCAGCGCCTGGTACGCGCCGAGCAGCAGCTGCTGGCCGGTCTGCCCCCGGGCGTAGAAGGTGCGCTGCACCTGCGCGCCACCGAAGGACCGGGTGTCCAGCAGTCCGCCGTACTCGCGGGCGAACGGTACGCCCTGGGCGACGCACTGGTCGATGATGTTGACGGACACCTCGGCGAGCCGGTGCACGTTCGACTCGCGGGAGCGGAAGTCGCCGCCCTTGACGGTGTCGTAGAAGAGCCGGTGCACCGAGTCACCGTCGTTGCGGTAGTTCTTGGCGGCGTTGATGCCCCCCTGCGCGGCGATCGAGTGCGCCCGGCGCGGGCTGTCCTGGTAGCAGTAGCTCCTGACCCGGTAGCCCTGCTCGGCGAGGGTGGCGGCGGCGGAGCCACCGGCCAGGCCGGTGCCTACCACGATCACCGTCATCTTCCGTCGGTTCGCCGGGTTGACCAGCTTGGCCTCGAAGCGGCGGGTCTCCCAGCGCTTCTCGACAGGGCCGTCGGGAGCCTTCGTGTCGGCGACCGGGTCGCCCTCGGTGAAGAGTTCCATGTCAGGACACCAATCCGGTGAGTACGGCGAACGGGACCACCAGGTAGCCGGCGCAGAGCACGACGGCGAAGACCAGCGCGGCGGTACGGGCCCGGCGCTCACCCCGGGGGGTCTGCTGACCGAGGCTGCGCAGCGCGCTGAACACGCCGTGCCGCAGGTGGAAGCCGACGGTGACGATCGCCAGGGTGTAGAAGAGCGTCACGTACCAGCGTTCCGGGGCGAAGTCGGCGACCACGTTGCCGTACGGGTTGCTGGCGTCGCCTACCGGGTTCAGGGTGCCGGTGGTCAGGTCCAGGATGTGGTAGATCACGAAGAGCAGGATGATCACCCCGCCCCAGCGCATGGTGCGCGCGGCGTAGCTGCCCTGGACCTTCTTGCGGTGGGCGTAGCGCACCGGGCGGGCGGCACGGGCCCGTACGGCCAGCACTGTCGCCGCCCAGATGTGCGCGACGACGGCGACCACCAGCGCGGTGCGCAGGATCCACAGGAACCACACGCCCGGCAGCAGCGGCTTGCCGATGTCGCGCAACCAGTGGGCGTAGTGGTCGAACGAGGTCTCGCCGGTGAACACCTTGAGGTTGCCGAGCATGTGGGCGACGAGGAACAGCACCAGCAGGATGCCCGTCACCGCCATGACGGCCTTCAGGCCGACGTTCGAGCGGATGGGCGACCGAGTTTTCGTGATTACCACCTGACCGACGCTAGGAGTCCTGCGACCAGTCGTCCAATGCATCGAACTCGCAGTCTCGATAGCCGTAAGCTATGAAGATGCAGCTCCATCAGCTGAGGTACTTCGTCGCGGTGGCCGAAGTGCGACATTTCACCCAAGCCGCCGACATCGTCGGCATAACCCAGCCGTCGTTGAGTAAGCAAGTTCACGCCCTGGAGACCGACCTCGGTGCCCCGCTGTTCGAGCGGGTAAGGGGAAACATCACCCTGACCGCCGCCGGTGAGGTGCTGCTGCCGCTTGCCAAACGCATCCTCGCCGACGTGGACACCGCCACCCGGGAGGTCCAGGAACTGGTCGGCCTGCGCCGGGGCCGGGTCCGGCTCGGTGCCACCCCCAGCCTGGCCACCTCGCTCGCCCCACCGGTGCTGCGCCGGTTCCGCGACGCCCACCCCGCAGTCGACCTGCGGGTCGAGGAGAGCGGCTCCCAGGACCTGGTCCGGGACCTGCTGCGCGGCGACCTCGACCTCGCCCTGATCATCATGCCGGCCCAGGGCGCCGACCCCGGGCTGCGGGTCGACCCGATCCTGCGGGAGAGCCTGGTGGTCGCCTCGGTGGATCCGCTGCCCGCCGCCTCGGGCAGCGGTGAGCTGCGGATCACCGACCTGCGCGGGCAACCGCTCGTGATGTTCCGCGAGGGCTACGACCTGCGCGACGCCACCATCCAGGCCTGCCGGGAGGCCGGGTTCGAGCCCACCTTCTCGGTCGACGGCGGCGAGATGGACGCGGTGCTCAGCTTCGTCGAGGCCGGGCTCGGCGTCGCCCTGGTGCCGGGCATCGTGGTCAGCCGCCGCCCCGGCGTCCGGGTCACCCGGCTCGCCCCGCCCGGCGTGCGCCGGACCATCGCGGTGGCCCGCCGCCGCGACGTCGTACCCACCCACGCCGGGCGGGAGCTGCGCCGCATCCTCCTCGACTACGTGCACGCGGCCACCACCACCGGCGAGCTGCCGCCGGGGGTGGAACCACTTGCGTGACCAGCGGGCCTCGGCGTCGTCGGTCAGCGGGCTTCGGCGTCGTCCATCGCGCGGTAGATGCGCTGCTCGGAGACCGGGTACGGGGTGCCGAGGGCCTGGGCGAAGACGTTCACCCGCAGCTCCTCGATCATCCAGCGGATCTGCCGTACCGGGGCTGCGGCGCGGCGGGGCGGGGGCAGCCCGGCCAACAGGTCCCGGTACTCCTTCTGCACCGTGGCGATCCGGTCCTGCTGGGCCCTGTCCCGTTGCGGGTTGGCGGTCAACCGGTCCAGCCGGCGTTCCATCGCGGTCAGGTAGCGCAGCAGGTCGGGCAGCCGGGCGTAGCCGGCCTCGGTGACGAAGCCGTCGTGCACCAGGCCGGTGAGCTGCTGACGCAGGTCGGCGAGGGCGGCCACCACCGCCAGGTTGCGGGTCGCGCCGAGGCGCTGCTCCACCGCGTACGCCGCGGCGAGCACCTGGCGGACCCGGCCCATCACCTCGACCACCGTGTCGACCAGGTCGGCGCGCACCCTGTCGCGCAGGGCGGCGAAGCCGTCGGCGTCCCAGGCCGGCCCGCCCGCGTCGGCGACCAGCTTGTCGATGGCGGCCCCGGCGACGTCGGCGATGAGCTGCTGCACCCCCCCGTGCGGGTTGCGGCTCAGCGCCAGCTTCGCCTCGTTGCTCAGCCGCCCCTGGAGGAACTGCGCCGGTGACGGCACGGTCAGCCGTAGCAGCCGCCGGGTGCCCGCCCAGTGCGCGGCGGCCTGCTCGGCCTCCGAGTCGAAGACCTTCACCCCGACCGTGGTGCCCTCGTCCACCAGCGCCGGGTAGGCGGTCACCGCGTAGCCGGCGCGTACCTGCTCGATGGTGCGGGGCAGGGTGCCGATGCTCCACGCGGTGAGCCCGGTGCGGGCCACCTCGGGCGCGGCGGCGGCCACCACCTGGCGTACCTCCTGGCGGAGCTGGCGTTGCAGGGCCGGCAGGTCCTTGCCCTCGGCGACCGGCTTGTCCTCGTCGCCGATCACCCGGAACGTCACCCGCAGGTGCGGCGGCAACTTCGCCGGCTCCCACGCCTCCCGGGGGACGTTCACCCCGGTCATCCGGCGCAACTGCCGGGCCAGCGCGTCCAGCAGCGGCTCCTCGCCCGGGGTGATCGCGGCGAGCGCCGCACGGGCGAAGTCCGGCACCGGGACGAAGTTGCGCCGGACCGGTTTGGGCAGCGACCGGATCAACGCGATCACCAACTCCTCGCGCAGCCCCGGTACCTGCCAGTCGAAGCTCTCCGCCGGCACCTGGTTGAGCAGCGGCAGCGGGATGTCGACGGTGACGCCGTCGGTGGGCGCGGTCGGGTCGAAGGTGTACGTCAGCGGCAGGGTCACCCCGTCGGCCCGCCACTCGTCCGGGAAGTCGGCCTCGTCGACCCCGCCGCGCCCGGCGTTGACAAGCAGTTCCCGGGTGAAGGTGAGCAGGTCGGGCTGCTCGTGCCGGGCCTTCTTCCACCAGGCGTCGAAGTGTCGTCCGGAGACCACGTCGGCGGGGATGCGCTGGTCGTAGAAGGCGAAGATGCTCTCGTCGTCGACCAGGATGTCCCGGCGGCGGGCCCGGTTCTCCAACTCCTCGATCTCGGCGAGCAGCCGACGATTGTCCCGCCAGAACGGGTGGTGGGTCTGCCAGTCGCCCTCGACCAGGGCGTGCCTGATGAACAGCTCCCGGCTCAGCACCGGGTCGATCCGCCCGAAGTTGACCTTGCGGGAGGTGACAAGCGGGACGCCGTACAGGGTGACCTTCTCGTAGGCCATGACGGCGGCCTGGTTCTTCTCCCAGTGCGGCTCGCTGTAGCTGCGCTTGACCAGGTGCTGGGCCAGCGGCTCCACCCACTCCGGCTCGACCCGCCCGGCGACCCGGCCCCACAGCCGGGAGGTCTCCACCAGTTCGGCTGCCATCACCCAGCGCGGCGGCTTCCTGAACAGCGCCGAACCGGGGAAGACCGCGAACTTCGCCCCCCGCGCGCCCAGGTACTCGTGCTTCTGGGCGTCCTTGAGCCCGATGTGCGACAGCAGGCCGGGCAGCAGCGACTGGTGCACCTTCGGGGTGTCGATCTCCTCCGGCAGGTCGGCGGCCGGGCCGCGCCGGCCCCGGTCGGCCGTCGGCGGCGTCGCGCCCCGCCGGCCCCGCCGCCCGTCACCCTGTTCCGGGGTACGCAGCACCTGGCGCAACTGGGCGACGATGTCCTGCCACTCGCGGACCCGCAGGTAGTTGAGGTATTCCGCCCGGCACATCCGGCGGAACGCGCTGGACGACAGCTCCCGCTGCTGCTCGCGCAGGTAACGCCAGAGGTTGAGGAACGACACGAAGTCGGACTCCTTGTCGGCGAACCGGGCGTGCGCCTGGTCGGCCTGGGCCTGCTTCTCCGCCGGCCGCTCCCGGGGGTCCTGGATCGACAGCGCCGCGGCGATCACCAGCACCTCGGTGGCACAGCCGTTGCGTTCGCCCTCGATGACCATCCGGGCCAGCCGGGGATCGACCGGGAGCTGGGCCAGCCGCCGGCCCAACGGGGTGAGTCGCTTGGCCGGGTCGGCCTCGGTCGGGTCCAGCGCGCCCAGCTCGTGCAGCAGGTTGACCCCGTCGGTGACGTTGCGCCGGTCCGGCGGGTCGATGAACGGGAACGCGGCGAGGTCACCGAGGCCGATCGCGGTCATCTGGAGGATGACCGAGGCGAGGTTGGTGCGCAGGATCTCCGGGTCGGTGAACTCCGGCCGGGAGGCGAAGTCCTGCTCGTCGTAGAGCCGGATGCAGATGCCGTCGGAGGTCCGGCCGCAGCGGCCCTTACGCTGGTTGGCCGAGGCCTGGGAGACCGGTTCGATGGGCAGCCGCTGCACCTTCAACCGGCTGGAGTAGCGGGAGATCCGGGCCGATCCCGGGTCCACCACGTACTTGATGCCGGGGACGGTCAGCGAGGTCTCCGCGACGTTGGTGGCGAGCACCACCCGGCGTCCGGGGTGGGCGGCGAAGACCCGGTGCTGCTCGGCGGCCGACAGCCGGGCGTAGAGCGGCAGGATCTCGGTGCCCAGCAGCGAGCGTTTCGACTGGGTCAGCTTGCCCAGCGCCTCGGCGGTGTCCCGGATCTCCCGTTCGCCGCTGAGGAAGACCAGGATGTCGCCCGGCCCCTCGGCGGCCAGCTCCTGCACCGCGTCGCCGATCGCCTGGATCTGGTCGCGGACGTTCTCCTCGTCGTCGCCCTCGTCCTCGTCACCCTCTGTCACCTCGACCAGCGGCCGGTAGCGCACCTCCACCGGATAGGTCCGTCCGGATACCTCGACGATCGGCGCGGGCCTGCCCTCGGCGTCGGCGAAGTGCTCGGCGAACCGGGCGGTCTCGATGGTCGCCGAGGTGATGACCACCTTGAGGTCGGGACGGCGGGGGAGCAGCTGACGCAGGTAGCCGAGGATGAAGTCGATGTTGAGGCTGCGCTCGTGCGCCTCGTCGATGATCAACGTGTCGTACTGGCGCAGCATCCGGTCGGTCTGCAACTCGGCCAGCAGGATGCCGTCGGTCATCAGCTTGACCAGGCTGCGGTCGCTCACCTGGTCGGTGAAGCGCACCTTGTAGCCGACCACGTCGCCCAGCTCGGTGCCGAGTTCCTCGGCGATCCGGTCGGCGACCGTCCGGGCGGCCAACCGGCGGGGTTGGGTGTGCCCGATCAGCCCGGTGACCCCGCGCCCCAGCTCCAGGCAGATCTTGGGCAGCTGGGTGGTCTTGCCGGAGCCGGTCTCGCCGGCCACGATCACCACCTGGTGGTCCCGGATGGCGGCGGCGATGTCGTCGCGGCGCTCGCTGACCGGCAACTGCGCCGGATAGGTGATGGTCGGCACGGCGGCCCGCCGGGCGGCCAGCCGGGACTCCGCCCGGGACACCTCCCCGGCGATCTCGACAAGCGCCTCGTCGCGTCGCTGCGGGTCGCGCAGCTTGCGTACCCCGTCCAGCCGACGCTGGAGGCGGCGCTGGTCGCGGAACATCAGCGGGGTGAGGCGGCGGTGCAGCTCACGGGCGGAAACGGCGTCGGCGGGCGTGGCGGGGCCGGAGGCGGTTGGATTCTGCATGTCGTCGCCAAGGATAGGCAGTGCGCCGCCGGACCGCCCCCGGGTTACGCCCTCGCGGCGCAGCGCGGCTCCCCGCAGCCCCCGGTGGCCCGGTCCGGATGCGGTCGCGTCCGCCGGAGCGCTGCCCGGGAAACCAGCTGTCGCCGGGCTACGCTGACCGCCGGAGGACGCGACCACGGGGGCTGCCGGATGACGACGACGATGCTGGACACCGACCGCGCACTGGTCCAGGCCGCCACGGCGGTCGCCAAGTTGCGTTGCCGCAGCGAGAACCACACCGTCGCGGCGGCGGCCCGGACCAGCGACGGCCGGGTCTTCACCGGAGTGAACCTCTTTCACTTCACCGGTGGCCCCTGCGCCGAGATCGTGGCCCTCGGTGCCGCCGCCACCCAGGGTGCGGGGGAGCTGGAGGCCATCGTCGCGGTGGGCGACCGGGGGCGCGGGGTGATTCCGCCGTGCGGCCGGTGCCGGCAGGTGCTGCTCGACTACCACCCGGGCATCCAGGTCATCGTCGGGCCGCTTGACGCACTACGGAAGCTGCCGGTCACCGACCTGCTGCCGGAGACGTACGTCTGGGCCGACCAGCGCCTCGACGCGTCGGCGATCGTCCGGACCGGTCACTGGCCGATGCCGACTGTCCCGGCGAGCCGACCCGCCTCGGAGGACTGAGCGGGCACTGTCGTCCGGCGGTCCGGTTCGGCCCACCACCGGCCCGGCGAGCCGAACCGACGCTGCCGACGGGCGGCGTGAGGCCGATGCCGTCCTGGCCGACCCGTCGTGACGTCCGCCGCCGGCACGAAACCGCAGGTGGATCGACAATCCTCGGCTAGGTGACCCTAAGGTGCTCGAATAAGGTGAGGCGAACTGTGGATAACTCGGGCGGGTCGACTGACGCCGGCATGAGAGGTCGAGCTGCCCTCGGGAGGCTAGATCACGCTGCACCCATGTTGTAGTGGCCTCCAAGACTAGGGATGCCACTACAACCAAGACTAGGGATGCCACTACAACATAGACAACACCGTTGTGTTAGGTGGAACGGCTGTTCGTCACCCAGCGCTGCCTCGCCGATCATGGAGTTGTGGTGGGTGACAGAACGCCTGTAAAGCCCCCAAGGTCGGCACCACCACTCCATGATCGCCGAGCGGGCCCACCCCGGTCCCCGATCGGGCACTTCCTGTCCCGGGTTGACCAGCCGCCCACGGCGTTAACGCAACGGTGTTGACAACATTGATCGAGCACGATCTTGCTCGGTGATCGTGTCCAGTAGGACGCCGGGCGGGGCGGGTGGGTGACGACGCAGCAGCGTCCGTGCCTCGAAGAGGCACGGACGCTGCTGGCGGTGGGCTTGCTGCTGGCGGTGGAGGCTCGTGGCGCGTCGGGGTGGGTGGCGGGGACGACGGGGTCACTGCCGGTCGGGAGTGGGCCCTGCCTAGTAATCTTGGCCCTGTCGGGGTTGGCCTGTCGGGGTCAGGCGGCGGTGGACCAGATGGCGCGGAAGGCGGCGGCCTCGCCGGCCAGCCACTGCTCGACCTGTGCCGGCTTGACGTGGTCGGGCGTCCGGAGCGCCACGCCGCGACGGACGTCGACCAGGACTGGCTCGGCGTGCGGCAGCACGGCGTCCATGTGTCGGGCCATCAGGTGCAGGGTGGCCAGGGCCGCCTCCTCGCTCGGCGGGGCCTCGTCGAAGTGCAGCCGGACCGCCTCGGCGTGACCGTCGGCGTACCGGATGCCGAAGTGGGGGTTGATCTTGACTGGGAGGTCGCCGAGCATCGCGAGGGCGTCGCGGGTCTGCGCCAGGTCGATGCCGGTCGGCTCGCCGAGCGATTCCAGCCAGGCCGTCGCGCCGGGAGTCAGCGCCTGGTAGAGCGGACGCCAGCGCGGCTTGACCACGTCGGCGATGCCGGCCAGGTGGGTGCCCCCGGTGTGGAAGGCGATGTCGGCCTTGAGCGCCTTGACGAACTGGCCGTGCGGGTTGAACCCGTGCCGGCTGGCCCGCTGCTTGCGCAGCCCGCCGACGAAGCTGGCCTTGGTGGGGCCGGTGCGGTCGACGTACCGGGTGAAACCGAGCAGGGTGGCGTACGGCGTGAGGGGGGCGGAGGTGGGCGCGGTCATGGGCGTCCTCCCAGCTCAGAAGGTCGATTAGTACATACATTCTAATCGACGGGGGTGACATCGCCCAGGGCAGAAAAGGGGCCGTCCGGACGCACCGGACGGCCCCTGGAAAGAAAGTTCGACGGCCCCTGCGAAGAGCAGGCTAGAGCTGCCCGACGTCCGTCACCCGGACCACGGCGGCCCCCACCTCGTCGGAAGCGCCGAGGTCGACCTCGGCGCTGATCCCCCAGTCGTGGTCGCCCTCCGGGTCGTCCAGGATCTGCCGGACGGTCCACTTCTCCCGCCCCTGTTCGATCATGAGCAGCGCGGGCCCCCGGGCGTCCGGTCCCACCCCGATCCCGTCGTACGCCTCGAAGTACGGCTCCAGCGCCTCGGCCCAGGCGTCCGCGTCCCACCCGGATGCGCCGTCCAACTCGCCGAGGTCCCACCAGCGGCGCAGGGCGGCCAACTCGACCCGACGGAACAACGCGTTGCGGACCAGCACCCGGAAGGCGCGGGCATTGCGGGTGACCGCCGGCACCCGCTCCTCCAGCGACGCGTGCGCCTTGGCCGCGTCGGCGACGTCGGAGGGGTTGCGCAGCCGTTCCCACTCGTCGATCAGGCTGGAGTCGACCTGGCGGACCAGCTCGCCCAGCCACTCGATGAGGTCGATCAGCTCCTCGGTCTTGGCGTCCTCCGGGACGGTCTGCCGCAGCGTCTTGTACGCGTCGGCGAGGTAGCGCAGCACCAGCCCCTCGGACCGGGTCAGCCCGTAGAACTGTACGAACTCGCCGAAGGTCATCGCGCGTTCGTACATGTCCCGGACGACGGACTTGGGGGAGAGCTGGTGGTCGGCGACCCACGGATGCCCCTGCCGGTACATCTCGTACGCGGCGTGCAGCAGTTCGGCAAGCGGCTTTGGCCAGGTCACCTCGTCGAGCAGCTCCATGCGGGCCTCGTACTCGATGCCGTCGGCCTTCATCGCGGCGACCGCCTCGCCGCGCGCCTTGAACTGTTGCGCGGAGAGCACCTGGCGCGGGTCGTCGAGGATCGACTCGATCACGCTCAACACGTCCAGGGCGTACGACGGGGACTCGACGTCGAGCAGTTCGATGGCGGCCAGGGCCAGCGGCGAGAGCGGCTGGTTGAGCGCGAAGTCGAGCTGGAGGTCGACGGTGAGCCGGACCCGCCGGCCGGTCTCGTCGGGCGTGTCGAGCTGCTCGACCACCCCGCCTGCGCGCAACGCCCGGTAGATGGCGATCGCCCGGCGGATGTGCCGGCGCCGGGCGGCGGCGTCCTCGTGGTTGTCGGTGAGCAGGTGCCGCATCGAGGCGAACGCGTCACCCGGCCGACCGATCACGTTGAGCAGCATCGAGTGGCTGACCTGGAAACTGGAGGTGAGTGGCTCCGGCTCGGCCTCGACCAGGCGTTGGAAGGTCGGCTCGCCCCAACCGATCGAGCCCTCCGGCGGCTTCTTCTTCACCACCTTGCGGCGCTTCTTCGGGTCGTCACCGGCCTTGGCCAGGGCCTTCTCGTTGTCGATCACGTGCTCGGGGGCCTGCACCACCACCCGCCCCAGGGTGTCGAAGCCGGCCCGACCGGCCCGGCCGGCGATCTGGTGGAACTCGCGGGCCTTGAGCAGCCGGGTGCGTACCCCGTCGTACTTGCTCAGGCCGGTGAAGAGCACCGTGCGGATCGGCACGTTGATGCCCACACCCAACGTGTCGGTGCCGCAGATGACCTTGAGCAGCCCGGCCTGGGCCAGCGTCTCCACGAGTCGGCGGTACTTGGGCAGCATGCCGGCGTGGTGCACGCCGATGCCGTGGCGCACCAGTCGGGACAGTGTCTTGCCGAAGCCGGAGGTGAACCGGAAGTTCCCGATCGCGGCGGCGATCATGTCCTTCTCGGCCCGGGTGCAGACGTTGACGCTCATCAGCGCCTGGGCGCGTTCCAGCGCGGCGGCCTGGGTGAAGTGCACGACGTACACCGGGGCCTGCTTGGTCTCCAGCAGCTCTTCGAGCGTCTCGTGCAGCGGGGTCATCGCGTACGAGAAGATCAGCGGGACCGGCCGCTCGGCCGAGCGGACGACGGCGGTGGACCGGCCGGTACGCCGGGTCAGGTCGTCGACGAACCGGGTGGTGTCCCCCAGGGTGGCCGACATCAGCACGAACTGCGCCTGCGGCAGCTCGATGATCGGCACCTGCCAGGCCCAGCCCCGGTCGGGCTCGGCATAGAAGTGGAACTCGTCCATCACCACCTGGCCGACGTCGGCCCGTGCCCCCTCGCGCAGCGCCAGGTTGGCCAGGATCTCGGCGGTGCAGCAGATGATCGGGGCGTCGGCGTTGACGCTGGCGTCGCCGGTGAGCATGCCGACGTTCTCCGCGCCGAACACCTCGCAGAGCGCGAAGAACTTCTCCGAGACCAGGGCCTTGATCGGGGCGGTGTAGAAGCTCGTCCGGTCGTCGGCCAGGGCGGTGAAGTGCGCCGCGATCGCGACCAGGCTCTTGCCCGAACCGGTAGGCGTATTCATGATCACGTTCGCGCCGGAGACGATCTCGATGACCGCCTCCTCCTGGTGCGGGTAGAGGTCCAGCCCACGCTCGGACGCCCAGCCGGCGAACGCGTCGAAGAGGGTGTCGGGGTCGGCGCTTCGAGGCAGCGCGGCAGTCAGCGTCATAGCGCCCCCATCGTGCCCGCAACACCACCCCCCACGCCAACCGGGTCACCGCCGCCCGCCCCCGGTCAGCCCCCGTCCGCCCATGCGCCGGCAGTGCCGTGTGGAATCGCAAGAGCGCTGAAGTAGCGGTATCGCCAGCGGTCGGACGCCACCGATCGGTGATACAGCGGAGGCGTGCCGTCAGCGACGGCGGTGGATCAGGTCGAAGACGGGGCGGCCGGCGGTCAACGCCCGGCGCTCGAACTTGGTGACCGGGCGGTGGGCGGGGCGGGGCGCGTAACCGGCGTACACGTCCTCCAGTTCCGGGTCGGCGGTCAGCGTCGACCGCATCGACTCGGCGTACTCGGCCCAGTCGGTCGCGCAGTGCAGGGTGCCGCCGGGGGCCAGCCGGGAGCGCAGCAGCGCCACGTGCTCCGGCTGGATGATCCGCCGCTTGCGGTGCCGCAACTTGGGCCACGGGTCGGGGAAGAACACGTGCACCGCGTCCAGACAGCCCTCCGGCATGGCCCGGACCAGGTCCAACGCGTCGCCCTCGGCGACCCGGACGTTGCCCAGGCCGTGGTGCTGCACCAGGTCGAGCAGGCGGGCGATGCCCGGGGTGTGCACCTCGACCGCCAGGTAGTCGCGGCCCGGGTCGGCGGCGGCCATCGCCGCGGTGGCGTCGCCCATCCCGGAGCCGATCTCCAGCACCACCGGGGCGTCGCGGCCGAACAACCCGGCCGGATCGACCGGCCCGTCGAGGTCGGCGATTGCTGTCCCGTACGCCGGCCACAGCCGGGTCAGCGCATCGGTCTGCCGGCCGCTCATCCGGCCACGCCGGGGGTGGAAGGTGCGGATCCGGGTGGCCGGCGGGGCCACCGGGACGGCGGGGTCAGGGTCGAGGGAGGTCACAGCGACCCGAGCGTACGCGACGGTTCCGTCGTATCGGATGTGCCGTCGGTCGGAGGGTGAGACGATTCATCCCGTACGGCAGGTCGGCGCGCAGGTCGGTCCGGCGCTGCCCGGGACGCCGGAGGGGGAATGGTGTCGATCATGCTGCACCGCGCCGCGCTGGCGGTCGCCGCCGGTGCCCTCGCCTCCGCCTGGTGCAGCACCGCCCCGGCCTCGGCCGTCCCCCTGCGGAACGCCCCGCCGCTTGTCGCCTCACCGGTTGCTGGTCCGCCGGCGGTTGCCCGGTCGGCGGCCGACGCGCGGGAGGTCGTTTCGCTACCGGCTGTTCGACAGGTGGCCGCCCCGCCGGTGGCCGCTCCGGTTCCCGGGCCGGGGCAGCCTGGGCCGGACCAGGGTGGGAACCCGCAGCCGCCGCCCGGCGTCCTCTTCGTCGAGGTGACGCCGGGCACCGTCGAGCCGGGTTATCTGGTCGGCATCCGGGCGAGCTGTCACGACAACTCGATCCCGGCGACAGTCGTCTCGGACGCCTTCGGCCGGGTCCAGGTCCAGCCGCAGCAGGGGCTGCTCAGGGCTGCTCCGATGGTCAGGGAACGGGTCAGGCCCGGCAGCTACCGGATCAAGCTGGAATGCCCCGACGGGGCGACCGCCTCGACGTCTCTCCAGGTGGTCGAGAAGGTGAAGCCCAGCCCTGGGCCGCACACCGGCTTCGGCGGCGCGGCCGACAGCGGAGTGCCCGGGGGCCTGCTGGTGCCCGGCGGGCTGGCGTTGACCATCGCCGGGGCCGTCGTCGGGATCGTGGCGGCCCGTCGGCCGCGCGGCGTCGCCGGGAGCTGACCATGCCCCCGCCACCCGCCTCCTCGGGTCCCCGAAGCGGCCCGCTCCCGCCACCCGCCAGCCCGAACCCGCAGCACCACGACCCGATCCGGCTGCCCGGTAGCCTGGTGACGCCGGGTAACGGTCCGTTCCCGCCGCCCGGTGGGCCGGTGCCGCCGGGTATCTCTTCGCTCCCGCCGCGTGGTGGCTGGTTCCCGCCCACCGGTGGGCCGTCCGCGCAGCTGCGCGCCCCGGGTCCGGCGGCGTCGCCGGGTGGTCCCCCGGCGTCGACCCGGAACCCCTGGTCGGTGCCGGTGGCTGTGCTGCTGGTGCTGCTCGGGGTCTTCGCCACCGGGGCCGGGTTGGGTCGTACGGTCGGGCCCCTGGACCGGACCGACGCGTCGCCGCAGCGCCCGGTGGCCGGTGCCCGGACGAGCCCTCCACCGGGCAGTCTGCCGGCCAGCCGACCAGTGCGGCTCGCCGTGCCGGCGATCAAGGTGGCCGCCCCGGTGGCCCCGGTCGGTCAGGCCCGGGACGGGTCGATCGACGTCCCCCCGCTGGACCGGCACCACGAGACCGGCTGGTACGACCGGGGCCCGACCCCCGGCGAGCCGGGCCGGGCGATCATCGTCGGGCACGTCGACTCGAAGGACGGGCCGTCGGTCTTCTACGACCTGCGCAAGCTCAAACCCGGCGATCGGATCGAGGTGACCCGGGACGACCGCCGGGTGGTGATGTTCCGGGTCGACTCGGTGGAGTTCTTCGACAAGTCGGCACTGCCCGCCGACCGGGTCTACGGCGACAGCGGAGCGCCGGCCCTGCGGTTGATCACCTGTGGCGGCCAGTGGATCGGCGGGCGTACCGGCTACGCCGACAACGTCATCGCCTTCGCCTCGCTGGCCGAAACCCGCTCACCCTGACCCCCGTGCCCCAGGCACCGGCCATGATCCGGTCTTGACCGTCGTGCCCCAGGTGCCGGCCGGGACCCGCTCACCCTGTCGGGGCGTGCCCGCAAGCACCTGCCGTGACCCGGCGCTGACGGCCGCGCTCCACGCGATATTGCGGGGACGCCATCGGGCGGCGATGGCAGGATCGGCGCGGTGACGGCGGACGTGGTGCAGCAGGCGTTCAGGTGGATCGAGTCGGTGGCGGTGCCCGCCGACGGTGGTCTGGGCTGGCAGGAGGCGGGCGAACGCTTCGACGATCTCTATGCCGGGACCGCTGGGGTGCTGCTCGGCTGCGCCGAGGCCACCAGCACCGGCCGCCACCCTGCCGACGGGCCTGCCGTCACCACGACGGACGGTGGCGTCGCCACCGCGGCGGGGTCGGCGCTCGGCCGGGTCGCGGCCGGTGCCCGGGGCCGGTTGGTGCATCTTGCCCGGCACGAGCCGGACGCCGCGACGTTGCCCGACGACGGGTTGTTCGGCGGCTGGGCCGGGGTCGCTGTCGCGTTGCGCGCCTGGTCCCGGGTCTCCGGCGACCGGACGGCCCTCGACACCGCCGCGTCGGTGACGGCACGGATCGCCGAACGGCTGCTGCACCGGCCAGTGGACCCGGGCCGGTGTTCCGACGTCATCTCCGGCGACGCGGGCATCCTGCTGGCCCTCCTCGACGCCCTCGACGATGGTGCCGACAGTGTGGTGACGCAGGCCGCACACGTCCTCGCCGACGGGCTGGTGGGGCTGGCCGAGGAGCGGCCCGACGGGCCGCACTGGCGGATGCGGGCGGGGGACGAGCGCCTGATGCCCGGCTTCTCCCACGGTACGGCCGGCGTCGCCTACGCCCTCGCCGCTGCCGGCGTCACCCTGCATCGCGACGATCTGCGCGACATCGCCGTCCGCGCCGCCGACGGCCTGCTGGCCCTGGGTCGCCGCCCCGACGGGTGGGCCCTGCCGTTGCTGATTCCGCCCCACCCGGACCGCCCGGCGGTCGCCTTCGGCTGGTGCCACGGCCCGACCGGTACGGTGCGGCTCTTCGCTCTCCTCGACACGGTCGACCCGCAGCCCCGCTGGGGGCAGGCCGTCGAGGAGTGCCTGGGGGCGCTGCGCGACAGCCGTGTCCCGCAGCGGCTGTACCCGGGGTACTGGGACAATCTCGCCCGCTGCTGCGGCACGGCCGGGGTCGGGCAGTTGCTGGTCGACCGCTTCCAGGACGCCGCCGACCCTGCCCTGCTCACCTGGGCGAACACGCTCGCCGAGGACGTTCTTTCCCGTGCCCTGTCCACCCCGGCGGGCGGCACCTGGTCGAACACCGAGCACACCCGGACCCCGCCGGAGCTGCCGCCGGAGCCCGGCTTCATGCAGGGCGCCGCCGGGATCGCCGGCTGGCTCGCCCGGCTGGCCGCCCCCGCCACCGCGCCCGTCCTACCCTGGCTCTGACCCGGTCCGCCGTCTGACCCGGTCCGTCGCCCAGTCGGTCCGCCGGCCGTCACTCCGGTGGGTGGCGTCGAACGTGTCGATCGGTGGCCGTGGGAGGTCGACGTCGTCGGACGGTCCCTGTCGGGCTGACGGTGCCGGCTACCTGTCGGGCTGACGGTGCCGGCTCCCCGTCGGGCCGGTGGCGGTGGAGTCCCGGCCCGGCCCGACGGCATCGCTGTTCAGCCCTTGCCGGTCACCTGCTGGACCACCTCGAACTCCAGCAGCGTCGCGCCGGAGGCGACCGGTCGCCGCTGCTCGCCACCCTCACCACCGGCGTGCGCGGCCCGGGACGGCCCGGCCGCCCATGCCTGGTAGGCCTCCTCGGTCTCCCACCGGGTGTAGACGAAGTAGCGGCTCTCCCCGGCGACCGGGCGCAGCAGCTCGAAGCCGAGGAAGCCCGGGGAGTTCTCCACCGCCCCGGCCCGCGCGGCGAACCGCTTCTCCAACTCCTCGCCGGCACCGGGCGGGACGTCGATCGCGTTGATCTTCACGACTGCCATCCCACCACCCTAGCCCCGCCACTGCCGCCGGACCGTCCGGCGGCCAGCCTGGCCGTACGCCGTCGGTGGTGCCCGCGCGACGCGGAGCTGCCGTGCAGGATGCGGCGGGCGGACCCGGTGCGGTGCGCGGCGCGCGGGCTGCGGGGCGTGGGCGCATGCCGAGCGCGGGGAGACGCGCTTCCGGCGGGGGGAGCGCGGAGTGCACGCGGCTTTGTGGAGAGTTGTTGTCGCCAGGGGCAGTCGCCAGGGGCGCCAGGGGCGCAACAACTCTCCACAATACGCCTGCGTCGCCCGGTCGCCGGCCGGGTGGCGGGCGGGGGCGGGCAGCCGTCGGCAGAGTGGTGGGGAGCAGCGCGGCCAGCGCGGGACGGTTCAGTAGGCGGGCGGGCGGGCCCAGGTCATGAAGCGGTCGGTCAGGTCGGCCTGGCGACCGCTGTCGAGTTGCGTCAGGTGGTCGGTCGCCTCCACCGACAACCGGGACAGCAGAATCAACAGACCCGGCCGGCGGCCCCGGCTGCGGGGTGTGCCGGCGGGCACCCGCCGGCATCAGGAACAGGGTCCGCCGCCGCACCGCGTCACCGGCACCATTCAGCTCGTACGCGTCGATCCACACCCACCCGTCGTACGTGTGCCAGTCGGTCAGCACCCGGATGACCCGGACCGTGATCGGCCGGCTGAACTGCACGCTTGCCTCCCTGGTCAGGTGCAGCAGGTCACCGGCGGCGACCGCTACCCCGGGCACTGCGGCCCCCGGTTGCGCCGCCCCGCCCAGCGGTGCGCCGGCACGACGCCGGTGATCCGGCCCGGCCCCCGGTAGGGCGGGATGAACGGACCGATCGGGCCGGGGACGATCGGGCGCGCGGGTGGTGGGGGCGGCGGCGGTGGGTTCGGGGCGGGTGGTGGTTTCGGCTGCTCCTCGGGCACGGCGGGGTCCCTTCTGTTCGTGAGGTGTTGGAGGAGGGGCCGTCCGGTCCCCTCCTACCGGACGGCCCCTCGGCAGACGCGACCGGTGGGGATCTCACCCGGACCGGCGGCGTCGCTCTGAAGTCCACCCTGCCGAGAGTTGCGGTCCGAACACACCGCGTAGCAGGATGGCGGCGAACGTTCAGAACGTCCGGAGGGGACTCGGGATGAATCGGGCAGTGATCGAGGCGATGACCCAGAGCGGCGAGACCGCCGAGAGTCTCGCCTCCCGGGTCGGGGTCGACCCCAAGACCGCCGCACGGTGGGCGAGCCACGGACGGATTCCCCAGACCCGTCACCGCGCGCAGGTCGCCATGGCGCTGGGCAGGGACATCCTGGAGTTGTGGCCGGAGGCGCTGCGGCGGCGTGAGCCGGTGTGGTTCCGCCGGTGGGCCGACATCGAGCGTGAGGCGATCGCCTTGCGCGGGTTCGAGCTGGCCTGGATTCCCGGGCTGCTCCAGACCGAAGCCTACGCACGGGCGACCCTGGCGGGTGAGGCGCTCACCGAGGAGGAGGTCGACCAGCTCACCAAGGCGCGGATCGGCCGGCAGTCGGTCCTGCACCGGGCCCGTCCGCCGTTGCTGGTCGCCGTCATCGACGAGGCGGTGCTCCGCCGGCCGGTGCGGGGGCGGCCCGAGCTGATGCGCGAGCAGTGCGCCCACCTGGCCGAGTGCGCCGAGCTGCCGACCGTGCAGGTGCACGTGGTCCCGGCGGACACCGGGATGTACGCCGGCCTCGGTGGGCCGTTCATCGTGGCCGACCTCGACGACGGGACGCGGGTGGCGCATGTGGACGGTCAGGTGCGGGCGCAGATCATCGACCAGCGTCAGGATATCGCTACCTTGGAGCAGCGCTGGGCGCGCATAGTGGGAGAGGCCCTGCCTCGGGCCCAGTCCCTGGATCTCATTCGGAAGGTGGCGGCAGCATGGACGTGACCGGTGCGCGGTGGCGCAAGAGCACCCGGAGCGGCAACAACGGCGGCAACTGCGTCGAGGTGGCGGACAACCTGCCCGGCGTCGTCCTCGTCCGCGACACGAAGGACCGCGACGGCGGGATGCTGACCTTCGCGCCGGCCGCGTGGCGCGGCTTCGTCGCCTTCACCAGGGCGTCCCGCCCTCAATAGGCAGCCACGGCGTGCCGCACGGGTAGGCAGCGAGGGCGTCCCGCCCTCAATAGACCGGCCCAGGCGTCCCGTCCTCAATAATCAGCCCAGACGGCCAACCCTTGAGACACAGCCAGGGTGTCCCGTGCCCCGATAGGCAGGGCACACCCGGTCTGCTCGGCGGCGCTGTCCCGGGGCGGGTCAGGGCACGTCGACGGCCGGCGGGAGGTCGGTGTCGACCACGATCGGGGCGTGGTCGGAGGGGCCCTTGCCCTTGCGGGCCTCCCGGTCGACGTAAGCGGCGCGGACCGTGGAGGCCAGCGGCGCGGAGGCGTACACCAGGTCGATCCGCATGCCCTTGTTCTGGTGGAACATGCCGGCCCGGTAGTCCCAGTAGGTGTACGGGTGCGGCCCCTTCATCGGGGTGGGCACCACGTCGCTGAGCCCGAGGTCGCGCAGGGCGGCCAGGGCGGCCCGCTCGGCCGGGGTGACGTGCGTCGAGGTGGCGAAGAGCGCCGGGTCCCAGACGTCGGCGTCGGTCGGGGCGACGTTGAAGTCCCCGCAGACGGCGACCGGCCCACCGGCGGCCACCTCGGGCACCAACGCGTCCCGCAGCGCGGCCAACCAGGCCAGCTTGTACGCGTAGTGCGGGTCGTCGACCGCCCGGCCGTTCGGGACGTACACCGACCAGACCCGGACCCCGGCGCAGATGGCGGCGATGGCCCGCGCCTCGGGCCGCGGAAAGCCCGGTTCGCCGGGGAAGCCGACGGTGACGTCGGTCAGGCCGGCGCGGGACAGGATCGCCACGCCGTTCCACCGGCCGTCGCTGTGGCTGGCCACCTCGTAGCCCAGCTCACCGACCTCGGCGACGGGGAAGGCCCCGTCGGGACACTTGGTCTCCTGGAGGCAGACCACGTCCGGCGCGGTGCCGGCCAGCCAGTCAAGCAGCCGGGGTAGCCGGGCCTTCACCGAGTTCACGTTCCAGGTCGCCAGGCGCATGTGCCAAGCCTGCCGCATCACCGCCCGCCGCGCCGGGACGGCCCGCCGTGCCGCCGTGCCGCCGACTCGTGCTGCCAGGCCCCGTCGTGCTGCCGGTTCCGTCATGCCGCCGGTTCCGCCGTGCCGCTGACTCGTGCTGCCGGCCCCGTCGTGCGCTTCCGCCGGGTCGGGACCTCCGCGCGTCTGCCCGGCGGGCGTGGGGGCGCTGCCGGGCGGGAGCGCCGGCCGGAGCCACCCGACCGGCGGTGCTCCGCGCGACGGCGGTCCCGACCGAGGTCGTCGCCGCCGGCGTACGGGTGGGTCAGGTGCCGGGGGTGTCGCCGGGGCGGGTCTGCTCGGCGAGGTAACGCTCCAGCTCGGCCCCCAGCTCGTCGGCGGTGGGCAGCGGGCCGGACTCGGCGGCGAGCAGGTTCTTCTCGCCCCGACCCCGGGCGAACGCGTCGTACTGCTCCTCCAGGGCCTTGACCAGCGCGGCGGCCTCGTCGGTCTGGGCGACCTGCCTGTCGATCTCCACCCGGACCACCTCGGCGGCGGAGCGGAGGCTGTCGTTGGGTAGCAGCAGCCCGGTGCTGCGCGACACCGAGGAGAGCAGCACCTCGGCGGCGGCCGGGTACTCGGTCTGTGCGACGTAGTGCGGCACGTGCGCGGCGAATCCGAGGGCGTCCCGGCCGAGCTTGCCGAGGCGGTATTCCAGCAGGTGCCCGACGCTGCCGGGCACCT
The DNA here is from genome assembly GCF_036017915.1 of Micromonospora sp. NBC_00421. Taxonomy (NCBI): domain Bacteria; kingdom Bacillati; phylum Actinomycetota; class Actinomycetes; order Micromonosporales; family Micromonosporaceae; genus Micromonospora; species Micromonospora sp. NBC_00421. Next base: position 3,519,928 of record NZ_CP107929.1, on the reverse strand, counting down.
GCACCCGCTGCAACCACGGCTCGTAGCCGGCGATCAGCTCCCGCCGGGTGGCGTGCGCGGTGACCCCGGTGGGACGGGTGTGCGGAACGGCCATCGGAATCGAGTTGAGCCCGACCGTGAGCCGGACGTCGAGCCGGGCGGCCACCACCCCGACCGCCGCCACGAAACGTTCCCACTGCAGGTCCGGTTCCGGGCCGGTGAGCAGGAGGAACGGCGTCTCGTCGTCGTCGTTGAGCAGGTGCAGGGCCAGCTCGGGGGCGTCGTACTCCTCCCAGTGGTCCTCGACGAAGGTCATCACCGGCCGGCGGGACCGGTAGTCGAAGAGCTGGTCGACGTCGAAGGTGGCGATCGTGCGGGCGTCCAGCGAGGTGAGCAGCTGCTCGCGGGCCAGCCGGCTGGCGTTGCCGGCGTCGACGAAGCCGGTGAGCGCCTGGATCAACACCGGCTGACCGAGGTCGGGCAGATCGTCGGTGAGCTGGTACAGCTCGTGTGGGTCGAGCACCGGTCGGACCTCCTGAGGAAACGCGCGTACGGGTGGCTCGCACGGACGGCACCCGGTTCGGGGAACGTACCCGTCACCGCCATCCATTCCATCACTGGGCGCGTCGTGACCGATCCGGCTACCAAACCCGGAGGAAGCCGCCAATTCGCCAGGTGTGCCGGGTCGGCTGGGCCGGACGGTTCCGTCCTGTCGGCCAAAAGGCGGACATGGTGGATCATGTAGGTGGCCGGTGTGGTCTGGCCTGTCGACCACACCTCACGACGCCGTGCGCGGTCGCTGACCGTAATGCCCGTTGCGGGAGGTCTGGTGGCCGGGCGACCCGTCCAGGGTGCGCGTCCTGCCGGGAGGTCGGCGATTGTGGCGAGGCCCACTCTGTGACGGTGGGTTACCGGAGCAGGGCATGCCTAGCCTCGGCGGATGCGTGACGACGACACCATCGACGACCAGGGCGCCCCCAGTGGCATGACTGGCCGTTCGGACGACACCCCCTCGTCCGTTCAGGTCGGCGTTCTCCGTGAACCCCGTTTCCTCCGTACCCGCCTCGGCGGGCTCGTTAACCCCCTGTACCGGCGCCCGGCCGGCACCCGGGTGGCCATCGCTGCCGGCGTGCTCTGCTGCCTGGGTGCCACCGCCGTCGCCGGCGTACAGGCCCTACCGGCCGATCGGGCCGGCGACCGGGTCGGCACCGAGGCCGCGCTCGCCGAGCGTGCTCAGCAGGCGGCCTCCCGCGGTGAGGTCCGTACGCCGGTCACCATCGTGCCCAGCACCCCTGCCGCCACCCCGAGCACCGCCACCCCGAGCACCGCCACCCCGACGCCGGCAGCGACCAGGACCACCAGACCCAGGCCCAGGCCCACACCGAAGCCGAGGCCGAAGCGGATCGTCCCGGTAGCCGGCCTCGACCGGGCTCAGATGGACAACGCCATCAAGATCGTCAAGGCCGGGCGGGCGATGGGCGTGCCCCGCCGGGCCCTGGTCATCGCGGTGGCCACCGCGATGCAGGAGAGCAACCTCTACAACTACGCCAGTGGTGTGCTGCCCGAGTCGCAGGACTACCCGCACCAGGCGATCGGTTGGGACCACGACTCGGTCGGGTTGTTCCAGCAGCGCCCGAGCAGTGGTTGGGGCGAGGTCGGCCAGTTGATGGACCCGGCGTTCGCCACCCGGGCGTTCCTCACCGTGCTGCTGGAGATCCCCGGGTGGGAGGACCTGCCGCTCACCGTCGCCGCGCAGGCCGTACAGATCTCCGCCTACCCGGATCTCTACGCCCAGCACGAGTGGCGGGCGACCGAGGTGGTCGCCGCCGTCCTGGTCTGAGCGGTCCCGCCCACCCGACCCGGTCCACCGAGCCCCGCTCGGGTGGGCCGGGTCGCCGGGCTCCCCGGACCGTCCGAGAATGACCACAGTGGACGATTGTTTGTTGCTCCGAGCGGGTACACATGACGCAGGACATCCGATCGGAGGACGACATGTCAGCATTGATGCAGCGGATCAGTTCCTTCCTGCGCTCACCCAAGGGGCAGCAGTTGGTCGACCGGGGGCGGCGCGAGCTGGCCAAGCCGGAGAACCAGGCGCGGCTCAAGCAGGCGGCCGGAAAGCTGTCGGGTCGCCGCCGCTGACCCCGCCGAACCGATATCCACCCCGGGAGCATCTGTGACCGACGCCGTGCCCGTCGACGACGAACCGACCGTCCCCACGCCGCCGGTCCCGGCGGCCACTCCGGCCGTCCCCGGGACACCGGCCGTCCCGGCGTCGACAGCCACGGTCCCGACGGCTCCTGCCCCGACACCAGCTTCCGCCCCGACAGCTGCGGGGACGGTGCCGCCGGTGCCGGGGGCACCGGCCGGTGATCCGAGCGACGCTCCCGAGGCGCCACCGGCCCGGCTCTGGGACCGGATGCGCGACGATCCGCAGTACGCCCCGGAGCACCTCGCCCTGGAAGCGGTCCGCCGACTCGGCCCGGAGGCGGCGCAGTGGATCGCCAAGGCGCGGGCGGAACGACCCGACGCCACCGCCGACCAACTGGCCGAGCAGGCGATCCGACGCTTCGTCAACCGGGCCCGGCTCTCCGGTGCGGTCTCCGGCGCGGCGGGGCTGCCGGGTGCGGTCATCGACGTCGGTGTGCTGGCCTGGACCCAGGCCCGGCTGGTGCTGCACGTCGCCGCCGCGTACGGGGCGGACCCGGTGCACCCGGACCGGGCCACCGATCTGCTCGTCCTGCAGAAGGTGCACAAGGCTGCCGAGACGGCCCGGTTGGCGCTGGGCGTCGCCGCCGGTCGGGAACGGGCCGGTGCGTTGTTCGGCCATGCGGCCCAGAACCCGCTCGGTCGGGTGATGCTGCAACTGGGCGTCCGGCTGGCCCGGATGGCCGGGGTGCGGGCGGCGAAGCGGGTCTTCGCCAAGGTGATTCCGGGAGCCGCGATCATCCTCGGCACCTGGGCCAACTCGTCGGCCACCAAGGATCTCGCCGAGCGCGCCCAGGTGCTCTACCGGGAACACCGGGGCGGGGTGCCCCAACCGCGCCGCTCCTGATCAGCTGACCACCACGCCGCGCCCGGCCAGCCGTCGGGCGCGGCACGGCGTCGTCGACCGGTGGCCGCAGAGGCGCCGAGGGCAGGTGCGGAGGCGCTGGCCGGCGGCCTCAGAGTCGCCAACCGGCGGCCGGGAAGGTCGCGTCGGCGAGCCGGTTCTGCCCGGCCACGTTGGGGTGGAACCAGTCCAGCGCGTTGACCTCGTCCAGGCTGAACCGCACCCGGTGCACCGCGCCGCCGTCGTAGCGGCACCGCGACCCGTACGCCCGGCAGGCCGCCTTGAGCTGGTCGTTGTACGCGTCGATCCGCTCGGCGAAGCGGGCCCGGCGGGCCCGGTCGGCCTTGGCGTCCGAGGTGGGGTTCGCCAGCAGCGCCGGGCAGATGCCGGTCTTCCAGATCCGCACCGCGCGGGACTCGGTGTGCCCGATCTCCCAGAGCCGGTTCAGGTCGGGGATGCTGGCGACCAGTACCCGGGCCTTGGGGCGGCCCTCCCGCAACACCCGTAACGCCCGGTCGACCTGGCTGCGGAAGGTGGCTGTAGCGGTCATCGCGTCGATGTCTTTGCGGCAGGCGTCGTTGGCGCCGATCAGCACCGTGACGTAGTCGGCCTTGTCGCGGACGGCAGCACCGGCCTGTCCGGCGAGGGCCTCGGCGCGGGCGCCCGGTACGGCATGGTTGCGGGCCCGGTTGCGGATCGGCGCGTCGGCGTCGAGCAGCCGTCGGTAGTGGCTCTCCACCCGGATGCCGTCGCCTGTGGACCAGGAGTTGCGTTGGCACGAGGTGAGCACCAGGCAGGAGCCGAAGCCGGTGGTGATCGAGTCGCCGAGGGCGGCCATCGTGGTGGGCAGCCCGGTCGGTGTCGACCCGCTCCTGGTGGGCCGGGGGGATGCCCCACCGCCCTCCTCGCAGCCGAGCGCGACCAGCGCCAACAGGCAGGCCACGGCGGCGACCCAGCGTCGAGGCATGCGTCTTCCCCCGGTCCGATGGCGCAGAGCGACAGCGCGGTCACTTTACGGGCCGGGTGGGGTGGGATGGTCCGCTCGTGTCGGCTTCCGGGCAGAATCCACATCTGGAAACATGAATCTGGTAGGAGTGGCGTCGGCGGGGTGCGGGCGGCCTCCGGGTCGGTGTCGGGCGGCCAGCGGCACCGCTGCGGGCGATTCGGGCGTCGGGGCCGGTTAGTGGCGTCCGTGCGGGGGTAGCCCGAGACGATGACGAGATCGCAGCCCCGGCGTGCCCGTGGCACGGTCGGCCACGCGTACAGTGCGTTGAACCTCCGGCTGGCGCTGGCCCTGTTCGGCCTGGTCACCATGACCGTCTTCGCGGTCGGAGCGTTCTGGGCCGGGCTGGTCTGGCTGGGGGCGGTCTGCGTGCTGTTCGCCGTCGTGGCGGTGGTCGACCTGGTCGTCATCCAGCGCCGCCGCGCTGCCCGCCGCCGTGAGCAGCCGGGCGCGCGGCACTCACTCTTCGAGTGACAGGAGTACGAGATGCCCATCGCCACCACCAACCCGGCCACCGGTCAACTGCTCAAGTCGTACGAGCCGATGTCGACCGAGCAGATCGACGCCGCCATCGAACGGGCCGACCTGGCGTTCCGGGATCTGCACCGGACCACGATCGCCCAGCGGGCGCAGTGGATGAACGCCGCCGCGGACCTGCTCGACGCCGAGCGCGACGAGACCGCCCGGCTGATGACCACCGAGATGGGCAAGACGTACGCCGCGGCGAAGGCCGAGGTCACCAAGTGTGCGACCGCCTGCCGGTTCTACGCCGCCCACGCCGAGCGGATGCTCGCCGACGAGCCCGCCGACGCCGCCGCGGTGAAGGCCAAGCGGGCTTTCGTGCGCTACCAACCGATCGGGCCGGTGCTCGCGGTGATGCCGTGGAACTTCCCGCTCTGGCAGGTGCTGCGGTTCGCCGCGCCGGCCCTGATGGCCGGCAACACCGGTCTGCTCAAGCACGCCTCCAACGTGCCGCAGACCGCGCTCTACCTGGAGGACGTGTTCCGCCGCGCCGGGTTCCCCGAGGGCGCGTTCACCACCCTGCTGGTCGGCTCGGACGCCGTCGACCGGGTGCTCAGCGACCCCCGGGTGCGGGCAGCCACGCTGACCGGCAGTGAGGGCGCGGGCCGCTCGATCGCCCAGATCGCCGGCCGGGAGCTGAAGAAGACGGTGCTGGAGTTGGGCGGCAGCGACCCGTTCGTGGTGATGCCCTCGGCCGACCTGGACCGGGCCGCCGAGGTGGCCACCACCGCCCGTTGCCAGAACAACGGCCAGTCCTGCATCGCCGCCAAGCGGTTCATCGTGCACACCGACGTCTTCGACGCCTTCGCCGGGAAGTTCGCCGCGAACATGGCCGCGCTGCGGGTCGGCGACCCGATGGACGCCGACACCGACGTCGGCCCGCTGGCCAGCGAGAGCGGGCGGGACGAGATCCACGCCCAGGTGCAGGACGCGGTGGCGCACGGCGCGACGGTGCTCTGTGGCGGCGAGAAGCCGACAGGCGACGGCTGGTTCTACCCGCCTACCGTGGTGACCGACCTGAACCCGCAGATGCGGATGTGGGCCGAGGAGGTCTTCGGGCCGGTCGCCGGCCTCTACCGGGTGTCGTCGTACGACGAGGCGATCGAGGTGGCCAACGGCACTCCCTTCGGGTTGGGCGCGAACGCCTGGACCACCGACCCGGCCGAGCAGGAGCGGTTCGCCACCGACCTGGACGCCGGCAACGTCTTCGTCAACGGCATGACCACCTCGTACCCGGAGCTGCCCTTCGGTGGGGTGAAGAACTCCGGCTACGGCCGGGAGCTGTCGGCGCTGGGGATGCGGGAGTTCTGCAACACCAAGACCGTCTGGGTGGGGGAGGGCGCCGCCACCGCCGGCGCCGGCGCACACGCCGAGTGACCGCCCGCCGCCGCCCGCCCACCCCGCCGGGTGGCGGGCGCGGCCCCGAGCTTTAACCGGACACCGTCATGGGTACGGAAGGACGCCATGACGGTGTTCGGCTTCCACGCCTCCCACGAGCAGATCCATCCGAGTCGCCTGCTGGAGGCGGTGGTGCACGCCGAACGCGCGGGCTTCGACGCCGCGATGTCGTCGGACCACTTCTCGCCGTGGAGCACCCGGCAGGGGCAGTCCGGGTTCGCCTGGTCCTGGCTGGGGGCCGCGCTCCAGGCCACCGGGCTGCCGTTCGGCGTGGTCAACGCCCCCGGCCAGCGCTACCACCCGGCGATCATCGCGCAGGCCATCGGCACTCTCGGCGCGATGTACCCGGGCCGGTTCTGGGCGGCGCTGGGCACCGGCGAGGCGAGCAACGAGCACATCACCGGGGACGGCTGGCCGCGTAAGGACGTGCGTACCGCCCGGCTGCGGGAGTGTGTCGAGGTGATCCGGGCACTGCTGGCCGGCGAGGAGGTCAGCCACGACGGGCTGGTCCGGGTGGACCGGGCGAAGCTGTGGACCCGGCCGGAGGAACCGCCGGCGCTGATCGGGGCGGCGGTCAGCGTGGCCACCGCCCGCTGGTGCGCCGAGTGGGCGGACGGCCTGATCACCGTCAACGCGCCGACCGCGCACCTGCGCGAGATGATCGACGCCTACCGGGACGCCGGCGGGCGCGGGCCGGTGCACCTCCAGGTGCACGTGAGCTGGGCGCCGGAGCAGGCCGAGGCGGAGTCGATCGCGTACGAGCAGTGGCGCAGCAACGTCTTCGCCCCGCCGGTCTGCTGGGACCTCGACACCGCCGAGCACTTCGACGCGGTCAGCGAGCAGGTGCCGATGGAGAAGGTCACCGAGGTGGTGAACGTCTCGGCCGACCTGGGCCGGCACGTCGGCTGGCTGGAGGAGTACCTGTCGCTGGGCGTCGACCAGATCGCCCTGCACCACGTCGGGCAGGAGCAGCGCGCCTTCATCGACACGTTCGGCGCGGAGGTGCTGCCGAAGCTGCGCGCCGCCGGGTGATCACGGCGGCCTGGTCGTACGCCTAGGCTGCTACCCCATGGAAGCTCTGTTCGAGGTCGTGGTCTTCCTGGCGATCGCGACCTTCGGCGCCGCGCTGGCCCGCAAGCTGGGTCTGCTCGCCCCGATCCTGCTGGTGGTGCTGGGCCTGGGGCTCTCCTTCGTGCCGGGCTTCCCGCACGTCCGGCTCGATCCCGACCTGGTGCTGGTGGGCATCCTGCCGCCGCTGCTGTACGTGGCGGCCCTGGGCACCTCGGTACCGGCGTTCCGGCTCAACCTGCGGCCGATCCTGCTGCTCGCGGTGGGGCTGGTGATCTTCACGGCCTTCGTGGTGGGGACGGTGGTGCACCTGTTCCTGCCCGATCTGCCGTACGCGATCTGCGTGGCGCTGGGCGCGGTGGTGGCGCCGCCCGACGCGATCGCCGCCACCGCGGTGGCCCGGCGGGTGGGGTTGCCCCGGCGGGTGGTGACCATCCTGGAGGGGGAGAGCCTGGTCAACGACGCCACCGCGCTGGTGCTGCTGCGGGTGGCGATCGTCGCGGCCACCGCCAGCGCCGGCTCGGTCAGCTTCGGGTACGTCGCGCAGGAGGTGGTGGTCGCCACCGGTGGCGGGGTGCTGGTCGGGCTGCTGGGCGTGGTGGTCTTCGGGTTCCTGCACAAGCGGACCACCGACCCGTTGCTGGACAATGCGCTGTCGCTGATCGTGCCGTTCGCGGTGGTCTTCGCCGCCGAGGAGATCCACGCCTCGGGGGTGGTGGCGGTGGTGGTCACCGGGCTGGGGATCGGCCACAAGATGCCGCTGCTGTTGTCGGCCGCCTCCCGGTTGCAGACCGGCGCGTTCTGGCGACTGGTCCAGTTCCTGTTGGAGGGGTTGGTCTTCCTGCTGGTCGGCCTGCAACTGCCCGAGGTGCTGCGGGATCTCGACGAGCCGACCGAGCGGCTGGTGGGGATCACCGCGGCGGTGCTGGCGGCGGTCTTTCTGACCCGGTTCGTCTGGGTCTTCCCGGCCACCTATCTGGCCCGGCTGGTGCCCCGGGTGCGGCAGCGTGACCCGGCCCCACCGGTGCAGTTCCCGATCGTCATCGGGTGGGCGGGGATGCGCGGGGTGGTGACCTTGGCCGCCGCGCTCGGTCTGCCGTTGACGCTGGCCGGAGAGCAGCCCTACCAGCGGGCGCTGTTCATCTGGTTGGCCTTCGCGGTGATCATGGCGACCCTGCTCGGACAGGGGGCGACCCTGCCCTGGCTGGCCCGCCGGCTGAAACTGCCCCCGGACGACCCGGTGCAGGACGCGCTCTCCGCCGCGACGGTGCAGCAGCAGGCGGGGCGGGCGGCCCGGGAGCGGCTGGACGAACTGGCCGAGGGCGCTCCCGCAGCCGTGGTGGAGCGGCTGCGCGGGCTGGTGCAGAGCCGCACCAATCTGGCCTGGGAACGGCTCGGCGGCACCGACCGGGAGACCCCGTCCCAGGCGTACGGTCGGTTGCGGCAGGAGATGATCGACGCCGAGCGGGAGGTCTTCCGGGCCGCCCGCGACGAGGGACGGATTCCCGAGGAGGTGCTGGTGCGGGCCTACCGTGACCTGGACCTGGAGGAGTCGTTGTTGCGACGGGAGACCGACTGATGAGCTGTGCGCACCTGACCGGGGCGGGGACCGCCGAGCCGACCGTCACCGACGTCTGCCCGGAGTGCGTCGCCGTCGGCAACGACGACTGGGTTCACCTGCGGTCCTGCCTGGAGTGTGGGCAGGTGGGATGTTGCGACTCGTCGCCGTACCAGCACGCGACGAAGCACTTCGAGTCGAGCGGGCACCCGGTGATGCGCTCGATCGAGCCGGGGGAGTCCTGGCGCTGGTGCTACGTCGACGAGGAGATCGGCTGAGGCGGGGAGCGGCTGAGCGGGGCGGCTGACCGGACGGTCGCGGCGGTATGACGGATCCGCTATTCGACCCTGGACCGGCCGACGGTCTAACATCGGTGAACATCTATCGATGGGAGGTCGGATGCTCCGACGACGAGAGTTCTCGCGTACCGCCGGGACCCTGCTGGCCCTGGTGCTGGCGGCGACCGGCGCGGTCACCGCGGCCGGCACCGGCGCGTCCGCCGCCGCGCGGACCGTCTACTACGACGCGAGCCGGGCCGGGGAGTTCCGCACCAACTTCGACCAGGCCGCGACGATCTGGAACAGCTCGGTGACCAACGTCAGGCTGGTCGCGCGCACGCCGGGCAACATCACCATCTACGTCGACACCGGCTGGCCCCGGGCGCAGACCACCAGCCTGGGCAACGGCCGGGTCTGGATGGGCACCCAGGCCGTCGACCAGGGATACGACCGGACCCGGATCGCCACCCACGAGATCGGCCACATCCTCGGCCTGCCGGACAACCGGACCGGCCTGTGCACCGACCTGATGTCCGGCAGCAGCGCCCCGGTCTCGTGCCGCAACGCCCAGCCCAGCGCCGCCGAGGCGTCCCGGGTCAACGCCCTCTTCGCCGGCTCCCTCGCCGCCCCGCCCGTCGGAACCAGCTACGTCTGGACCGGCGGGACCGTCGTCGGGCCCGCCGCCGTTCCCGTCGCGGTCAGCGGCAGCCCCGCCGCCTGAGCGCCACCCGGATCGGGCGCCCGCCTCCCGTACTGAGGCGGGCGCTCGGCTCCGGTGCCTGAGGCGGGCGCTCGGCTCGACATGCCGCCGCCGATCTGAATGCCCGCCCGAACCTCGGCCTTCGGCCCCGGCTCCCGCTCGCCCGGCTCGCCGACCGATCCACTCGCGGCGGCCGGCCTTTGCCTGCGCTGTAGCCATGGTCCGGCTCCCGCTCGCCCTGCCCCCGCCCCCGCCCTGCCCCCGCCCCCGCCCCCGCCCCGGCTTTCGCCCTGGGTGTCCGGCCGATACACCCGATCGCCCGGGTATGCGGCTTCCTAATGTCTGCAGGCTGTCCGACTCGGTGACTACCCGTAGTCCTGGTTGGCGGTTGGGTGCTGGCGGGTGTTCACCCTAAGTGAGATGGGGGTGGGTATGTCCTCCCTTTAACTGCTATGCCTGTCCGTCATAATTATGACGGACAGGCATAGACGTCCCGGGACGTTGTATGGCGGCCGTGGGCGCGGTTTGCGGGGCGGATGCGGTGGGCGGGGTTGCGGGTGGGCGGACGAGCCGAGCCAGCGAGCGCGAGTGGTGGTCGCCGGCACCGCACCGATCGGCCGAGCGACGCCCATGCGACCTTGTGCCTGGCGTCGCCCTTGTGCCTGGCGTCGCCCTTGTGCCTGGCGTCGCCCTCGTGCCTGGCGGTGCCCTCGTGCCTGGCGGTGCCCTCGTGCCCGGCAGTGACTTCAGCCCGGCAGTGACCCGAGGCGCGCACCCAGGGCAGGCCCGCCGGGTGAGGTGGCGGTCCGGGTCGTCTGCAGCGCTGGGCGGGGGCGGCCAGGCTGCCACCGTTCCGCCTCGCCGACCGAGACGCCGGGGAGCCGCTGTCGACGGGGAGACGGCGGGAAAGCTCCCCTTGGCTCCGGTGGGCAGGAACGTCGGCGAGTGGAGTGAGCGCGGGGGTGGGTCAGCGTGCGGGGTGGGTCAGCGTGCGGGGTGGGTCAGTGCGCGGGTGGGTCAGTGCGTGGGTGGGTCAGTGCGTGGGTGAAGCCGCATGCGGGTGAGGCAGCATGCGGGGCGGATCGAAGTCTGAGGGCAGGGGGCTGGGCGGATCAGGGGGTGGGGTGTTGGCGTAGGGCGGCGATCAACCAGTCCAGGACGGGGGTCAGGTTGGGGGGTGGGGTCCAGCCGTTGACCGTCGTGAGGAGCTGGAAGTACCGCTCGGTCCGCGGGTCGTTCGCCACCTCCAGGCGGGCCAGCAACGCGCTGCGGTAATCGGCGTCATCGACCCGGTCGAAGACCTCGCCGTACGCGGCTACCAGCGCGGTCACCACGTGGCCGGCGCGGGCCGACTCCGGTGTGATCCCGGCGGCGCGGGCCAGTTCGACGGTGTCGCGGGCCCGGTGGGTGAGGTCGCGGACCATCGCCACGACCTCGGGGCGGGCGTCGCCGACGGTTTCGTCGACGAACTCGCAGACGATGCGCCGACGTTCGGCGTCGGAGATCGTGGTCAGCTCGGGCATGCAACTCGTCTCCAATGGTGGCCGGGCGGGACATGTCGGGCGGTCGGGCGGGCTCTACCGGGCGGTCGGGTGGGACGCGCCGGGTGGGTGTGACGGCCGGGCCGGGGGCGGGGTGTGCGGGTGGGACGCGCCGGGTGGGCGCTGCGGTCGCGGTGGGCGGGGAAGAGGAGCGGGCGCGCCGGGCGATCGGGGGACGACCGCCCGGCGCGCCCGGGCCCCGGGCTGCAGCCCGGGGCCCGAGGGTCGACACGTCGGTCAGGACACCGTGGTCAGGACACCGTGCAGGCGGCGCCGTTGACGGTGATCAGGTCCGGCGCCGGGTTGGCCAGCGTGCCGGTCCTGGCGAGCAGGCCGAAGGTCACGCTGCCGCCCGGCGCGATCTTCGCGTTGTACGACTCGTTCTTCGCCGTCACGGTGGCCCCGGACTGGGTCACCTTGGCCGTCCACGCCTGGGTGACCTTCTGGTCGCCGGTGTAGGCGTACCGCAGGGTCCAGCCGTCGATCGCGGTGTCGCCGGTGTTGCGGACGACGACCTGGGTGTTGGAGCCGTCCGGCCAGGTGCCGTGCACCTGGTAGCTGACCGCGCAGGTGCGCGGGGCCACCGCCTTGGCGTCACCCTGGTCGGCGAGGAACGACGCCAGCCAGGCCAGCGCCGAGTTCCAGTTGATCGCCACCTCGTTGGTCGAGTACGAGTTGATGTCGTCGACGTAGCAGAACATCGGCGCGCAGCCCTTGAGCAGCTGGGCGACGAACGGGTCCTGCAGGGCGGCGTTCGGGCCGCCGGCGAGCGAGCCGGCCGGCGGGTTCGGCATGGCCGGGTTGAGCTGGTGGCCGAAGATCCGGCTGTGCTGGTTGCGCGCGTTCTGCTCGCCCCAGCCGGTCACGTACGACATGTTCAGCGCGTTGCGGCCGAGCAGGTAGTCGGTCGCCTGCACCGTGCCGTCCCGGTACTTCGCGTCCCGGGTCAGGTCGAAGGCGGTGGCCAGCACGACCATGTTGTTGATGACGTTGCTGTTGCTGCCCCAGACGTAACTTGCCGCCTCACCCGGCACCGGCAGGCCGTACGCCTGGGCGTGCAGGGTGGTCAGGTAGTTGTCGGCGGCGGCGGTCACCGAGGCACGGACCCGGGCCTTGTCGGCGGCCGGCAGGCCGTTCGGCACGGTGGCCAGGTCGAGCCGGCCCACCACTGCCACGCTCTGCCAGCTGAACGCGCCGCCCGCGGCGAACACCTCACCGGTGTGGTGGGGCGAGGCGGTCAGGTCGTCCAGGTACGCCTTCTTGCCGGTGGTCAGGTACAGCTCGACGGCGGCCCAGTAGAACTCGTCGGTGACGTTGCTGTCCTCGTACGCCCCACCGCCGGTGCCGTCGGTCGGGTCGGCGTAGACCGCCGGGTGCGCCTTGGCGGCGGCGTACGCGGTCGACGCGGCGGTGCCGCAGCGGGCGGCGAACGCCGCGTCGTACGGGGCGAAGAGGCGCTGGCACTGGGCGGCGACGGCGGCCAGGTTGAGGGTGGCGGCGGTCGACGGCGGGTGCAGCTCACGCGGCTGCGCGTCGTCCTGCGGGGCGAGCGGCAGGCCGGTCCACGCCTTGTCGTGGATCTTGTGGTGGACCATTCCGGCCAGCGGCTTGCCGGCCGGCACCTGCATCCGCAGCAGGAACTCGATCTCCCAGCGGGCCTCGTCGAGGATGTCCGGCACCGCGTTGCCCCGCTCGGGCACCCGCAGCGTCGAATCACCAAGCGCGGCGCCACCGGCGGCGGTCTCCGCGGTCTTGGTCCGCTCGAAGGCGCTCAGCAACTGGTAGGCGGCGATGCCACCGTTGACCACGTACTTGCCGTGGTCGCCCGCGTCGTACCAGCCGCCGCGCACGTCCAGCGAGTAGTCGCAGACCCCGGGCTGGCAGGGCACCTGGGTGTCACCCTGGTTGGGGGCGACCCCGAGGTGGCCGGCCGGGCGGGCGTACTCCTCGCCGATCAGGTCACCGTCGATCTCGATGCCGCTGCGCTGGGCGTAGAAGAACTGCATCGAGTCGGCGCGCAGCCGGTCGTAGAGGTCGCCGGAGATGTCGAACGGGTGGCTGGTCTCCCCGTCGGCCACGAGCGTGTAGCCGGTGCCGGGCGTGCGGTAGGACGAGAAGTCGACGGTCTGCACGTTCTGCCCGGAGGCGGCGTCGACCCCGCGCGGGGTGCTCGCGCCGCTGGCGACGACCGTGCCGGCCGCCGACTTGAGCTGCCAGGGAAGCGCCTCGGTCGACTCGGTCACCACCGTGGCGTTCTTCGGGCCGTGGGGCAGGTAGCCGACCTGGTTGACCCGGACCCGGGGCCCGGTGTCCGGCACGTACGGCGGGGCGGCCTCGCCACCGCGCAGCGAGACGTTGTCCAGGCAGAGGCGCTGCTCGGCGGCGGCCCCGCCGACCTGGAAGACGAGCTGGGCGTTGGGGTTGTCGTCCGGGACGGTGAAGGTCTGCTCCACCCGCTTGCTCGTCGGGGCGGCGACGGCCGGGACGGTCGCGTACGACGTGTAGGGGGCGCTGCCGAGCTGGAGCACGGCGGTGACGGTGAGGCCGGGTGTGGCCGAGACGTCGAAGCCCAGCTTGTATTCCGCGCCGGCGTTGAGCCGGACCCCGTCGTGGCCGATGCCGGCGTCCCACGGATTGGCCAGCCCGGCGGGGACGGTGACGCAGAGCCGGCCGTCGACGACGTCGAGCGGGCCGGTGCCATAGGAGAACCAGGGCGGGACGCCCTCGCTGAAGTCACCGTTGGTGATCTGCTCGGGGGCGTCCGGCGGGACCTCGGCATGGGCCGTGCCGGCACCGGCTCCGGTGAGGATCAGGGTCGTCGCTGCCAGTACCGCGAGATGCCGCCGACGTCGTCGGGTCAGGATCACGGGATTCCTTTCCGGGCGGTGGAGGTGTGGAAACGCCGCCCATCGATGGGAGCGCTCCCAATACCAGCCAGATGTTTCCAGCGCGTCTCGTCCCTGTCAATCGATTCGACTGGATGACCTTCGGCCCTGGTCGAAGCGGGCCGGGTCGGCCCGGATCGACGCCTGCGGCAGTGAGATTCACCGCGCCACGCGGAGTCCTCCTGATCTCCTAGAGACAACAACGCCCTCCGCCTGGCAGGCTGCCACCCATGACCCTGAAGCTTCGTTCCGTCGGGACGAGCGACCGTGGGCTGATCCGCAGCGGAAACCAGGACGCCCTGCACTGCGGTGCCTGGCTCGTCGCCGTCGCCGACGGCATGGGCGGGATGGCGGCCGGCGACCTGGCCAGCCGGATCGCCATCGACGCGGTTGCCCCACTGGACGTGGAGACCCCCGAGGACGCCCTGGTAGCGGCGTTGCAGACCGGCATCGAGCTGGCCACCGCGCGGATCCACCAGGCGGTCCAGGAGGACCCGGAGCGGCAGGGCATGGGCACCACACTGACCGCCCTGCTCTTCTCCCGCACGGGGAGCTGCCTGGCGCTGGCCCACGTCGGCGACTCCCGGGCCTACCTGTTCCGCGAGAGCATCCTCAAGCAGGTGACCCGGGACGACACCTTCGTCCAGATGCTCGTCGACCAGGGCCTGATCAGCCCCGAGGAGGCGTCCAGCCACCCTCGGCGGGCCGTGGTCACCCAGGCGTTGCAGGGCGAGGAGGTCTCCCCGTCGTACGCGACGATGGTGCCCCGGGCCGGTGACCGCTGGCTGCTGTGCAGCGACGGCCTCTCCAACGTGGTCCGCCCGGACACCCTCACCGAGGTGCTCCGGGAGACCCCGGACCGGGAGACCTGCGCCCGCCGCCTGATCGACCTGGCCCTGCGGGCCGGCGGCCCCGACAACATCACCGTGCTGATCGCCGATGTCGTCGACGAGTGACAGCGGTCAGCGTCGGCGGTGGGTGGTGTGCCGGGTGGGGGTGGCCGTGGTCGGGTCCTCCGGCCAGGGATGGCGCGGATAGCGCCCGCGTAGCTCCCCGCGCACCTGCGGATATCCGGTACGCCAGAAGGACGCCAGGTCGGCGGTGACCGCCACCGGCCGGCCGGCCGGCGAGAGCAGGTGCAGCCGTACCGGCACCCGTCCGCCGGCCAGCCGGGGCGCATCGGTCCAGCCGAACGTCTCCTGGAGCTTCACCGCCAGCACCGGCGCGGCCGGGTCGGCGTAGTCGACCCGGACCCGGGAACCGCTTGGCACCTCGATCCGTTCCGGGGCCAGCTCGTCCAGCCGGCCCGCCTGCGACCAGGGCAGCAGTCGCCGCAACGCCCCGGTCACGTCGATCCGGGCCAGGTCGGCACGGCGGCGGGCGGCGGCCAGCTCCGACCCGAGCCACCGGTCGGCGGCGTCGAGCAGCGCGGCATCGGAGACCTCCGGCCAGTCCCCGCCCAACGCCTGCCGGCAGAACGCCAGCCGTTGGCGCAGCGACCGGGCCGCCGGGGTCCAGGTCAACAGGTCCAGTCCGGCCTGGCGCAGCCCGTCGGCGAGCGCGGCGGCCAGCAGGTCCGGCGCCGGCCGGGCCAGGGGGCGGCTGACCAGCTCGATCGCGCCGAGCCGGGTCACCTCCCGGGCCAGCACGTCGCCGTCGACCCAGCCGACCTCGCGTACCTCGGTCAGCAGCGGAGCGCCGGCCTCCCGCGCGGTGGCCTCGTCCACCGGGGCGGCCAGCCGGACCCGGGCGGTGGGTGCGCCAGGTGACCGGTCGGCGACCGCGACGGCCAGCCAGCCCGTCCCGGCCAGCGCCGACCCGGCCGCCAGCTCCGCCCCGGTGCCACCAGTCATCAGGTACGACGTCCCGCCGGCCCGGCGCAGCCGGGCCAACCGCTCCGGGTAGGCCAACCCCACCAGCAACCCGGCCGCCAGATCGTCCGGCAACCACCCGTCGCCGCTGTCGTTGCTCCGTCCGCTGTCGTCTTCCCGGCGGGTGGCGCGGCGGGCGTGGGCCGGGCCGGTCACCGTGCCGGTCCGGCCGGGGTCTGCGGCCGACGGTGCGGCGGGCAGGGCGGCGCGCAGTCGGCGGACCTCCGCCCGCCAGCGGGCGGTGGCGCCGGGGTCCACCTCGTCGCGCAACCGCCGCCAGCCCGCAGTGAGGTCGTCGTGCCGCCCGGTCAGGCCGTCCTCGGCGAGCAGGGCGACCAGTTCGGCGGCCCGGTCCCGGCCGACCCGGCCCGCGCCGTCGAGCAGGGCCCGACCCAGCCGGGGATGGGTGCCGGTGGCGGCGATGGCCCGTCCCCTGGCGGTCACCCGGCCGTCGGCGTCGATCGCGCCGAGGGTGGTCAGCGTCTCGCGGGCCACGGTCAGCGCGGCGGCCGGCGGCGGGTCTGGCAGCGCCAGGCCGACACCGTCCGGACTGCCCCAGGCGGCCAGGTCCAGCGCGAACCCGGTCAGGTCGGCGGTGGCGACCTCCGGCTCGGGTTGGGCGGCGAGCCGACCGTGGGTGGCCTCGGACCAGCAGCGGTAGACCACCCCCGGTGCCTCCCGGCCGGCCCGACCGGCCCGCTGGGTGGCGGCGGCCCGGGACACCGGCACGGTGACCAGCGCCCCCAGCCCCCGGGACAGGTCGGTACGGGCCACCCGGGACAACCCGGCGTCGACCACCACCCGGACCCCGGGCACCGTCAGGCTGCTCTCCGCCACCGAGGTGGCGAGCACCACCCGGCGTCGTCCGGCGGGGCGCAGTGCGGCGTCCTGCGCGGCGGCGGGCAGTCGCCCGTGCAGCGGCAGGACGGCCAACCGGTCGGTCAGGTCGGCCAACCGGCGGGCCACCGCCCCGATCTCACCCGCCCCGGGCAGGAAGACCAGCAGGTCCCCGTCCTGTTCGTGCAGGGCCCGCCGGACGGTGGCGGCCACGTGGTCGAGCAGCACCGGGTCGACCCGGCCCGCCCCCGGCGGCGTGACCGGTCGCGGCGGCGGCGTCCAGACCCGGGTGACCGGGTGCAGGGCCGCCTCGGCGCGGACCACCGGGGCCGGGGCGTCGCCGCCGAGCAGCGCGGCGAACCGGTCCGCCTCCGGGGTCGCCGACATGGCCACCAGCCACAACTCGGGGCGCAGCGCCGCGCGGGCCTCCACGGTGAAGGCCAGCGCGAGATCGGCGTCGAGTTGCCGCTCGTGACACTCGTCGAGCAGCACCGCGTCCACCCCGGGCAACTCGGGGTCGCGCAGCAGCCGGCGGACCAGCAGGCCGGTGGTGACCACCTCGATCCGGGTGCCGGGGCCGACCCGGCGGTCGCCGCGCACGGCGTACCCGACCCGGTCGCCGACCCGCTCGCCGAGCAGGTCGGCGATCCGCCGGGCGGCCGCCCGGGCGGCCACCCGACGGGGCTGGGCCACCAGCACCCGGCCGGCCACCCCGTCGGCCACCGCGAGCGGCGCGAGGGTGGTCTTGCCGGTGCCGGGCGGGGCCACCAGGACCGCGCTGCCGGTGCCGGTCAGCGCCCGCAGCAGCGGTGGCAGCGCCGGCCGGACCGGCAGGTCGAGTGGTACGTCGGAGAGCACGACTGCCACTGTGGCATGCCGGGGGTCACCCCGGGCGTACCGCCTCCATGCCGGTGACGAAGGCTGTCCAGGCGTCGGCGGAGAAGACCAGCGCGGGCCCGTACCGGTCCTTGCTGTCCCGTACCGCGATCCGGTCGGCTGTCGCGGCGACCTCCACGCAGTTGCCGTTGCCGCTACTGCGGCTGCTGGTCCGCCAGTCCATCATGGACAGAGGCAGCGCCTGCATCCCGTACCTCACGTTCCCCCCAGGGCGTGCCGCGGTGCGATCACGCAAAGTGACGAGCAGCCTCTTCCAGGCGGGCCAACGACCCCGCCGGATCCAGTGCCATCCGGCACAGCTCCTCGTGCAGAAGGGTATACCCGCGCACGTGCACCGCTTCCTCCAACGCCAGACCCAGGGTGAGATTGTCCAGGTAGACCACTGAATTGTCGGCCGCGTCGGCAAACGTGAGGATGACATACGGGGTGCTCATCGCCGGGTGCCCGCCAGACGCGAAAGGAAGTACGTGGCACGTCACGTTCGGTAACTGAGCGATCCGGGCCATGTGGGTCAGCTGCTCCGCCATGACGGCCGGCCCGCCCACCGGGCGCAGCAACACCGCCTCGTTGAGCACCACCGACAACTCGACCGGGGGAGACTCCCGGTGCAGCACCTCCTGTCGGCGCAGCCGGGCGGCCACCTTGCGCTCCACCCCCTCCTCGCCCGCGGTGCGACGGAACATCTCCCTGGCGTACGCCTCGGTCTGCAGCAGCCCGGGGACGGACTCCGCCTCGTACGTACGCAGGCTCTCCGCCTCCGCCTCCAGGCCGACGTAGAACTCGAACCACTCGGGCAGCACGTCGCTGTAGTTCTGCCACCAACCGCGCTGCTGGGCACCCCGGGCGATCTCGATGAGCGCCTCGGCATCGAAGCCGGTCACCTCGTAGAGGGCCAGTGCGGCGCGCACGTCGCGGGGCTTGATGCCGATCTGGGCGTTCTCGATCCGGGACAGGTTGCTCTTGGACATGTCGAGTTGGCGGGCGGCCACGTCGAGGGTCATCCCCGCACGTTCCCGCAGTTGGCGGAGTTCTCGGGCGATGCGGCGGCGGCGAACGGTGGGGCTGGCGGTCACCCTCCGAGTCTGTCACGACAAGATCCGCAGGTCACCCGAGCACGGAGTGCAACCTTTGAATCCGGGAGTTGCAAAGACGCCATTGTGGAGGCATCCTGTCACCCGGCGTGGATCATCTATGGACAATGCGTGGGAGGCTCGTTTGCTGGTCGCCGACGAGTTCTTTCTCATCGCGCACAACGACAACCGGGGCAAGGCCAAGCTCCACCCGAGCGCCACCGGGTTGGGTCTCGCCGCCGGGCTGCTCGCCGAGCTGATCCTGTTCGGACAGATCACCGTCTCCGGTGGAATGGTCGCCGTGATCGACAGGCGTCCCCCGGCCGACGCGTTGGCCCACACAGTGCTCGACCAACTGATCGGCGAGTCGCAGCACCAGGCGGTGCGTACCTGGCTCTCCTTCCTGTCCCAGTCGTCCACCACCTCCGTGGGGGAACGACTGGCCCGCGCCGGGGTGCTGCGCCGGCAGGAGAACCGTCGGCTGCTGCGGACCACGGTCAGCTACCTGCCGATCGACCTCAACGCCGCCGCCTGGCCGGCGACCCGGCTCCGGGCCCTGGTCGAGCGGCCGGAGCAGCCACTGGTGTCGGACACCACCCTGCTCGGGCTGGTGGCCGCCGCCGGGCTGACCCGTGAGGTGCTGTGGAGCGCCGGCCCGCGCGCCCACCACCGGCTCGCCACCCTGGTCCAGTCGCTGCCCGCCCCCCTGAAGGAACTGGTCGTGCACACCGAGGCCGCGGTCGGCGCGGCGGTGCTGCGCGGCATCCCCTGACCTCGCCGCGCCACCCCCTTCCCCCTCCTCTCCCCTCTCCCGGAGCAGCCCCATGCCCTCCCATCCGACAGTCGTTCGACCCAGCAACGTCAGTGACGCCCTGGCCCGTGGCCGCCTCGGCGTGCCGTCGGTCATCTTCTTCGTCCTCTCCGCCGCCGCGCCGCTGACCGTGGTGGCCGGCGTGGTCACCACCGGCTACGCGGTCACCGGCATCACCGGGATGCCGCTGGCCTTCCTCGCCGTGGGCGCCGTCCTGGCGCTCTTCTCCGTGGGTTACGTGGCGATGGCCCGTCGGGTGGAGAACGCCGGTGCGTTCTACGCCTACGTCTCACGGGGTATCGGCCGGCCGGCCGGCGTCGGCGCGGCCTGGGTCGCGCTCGTCGCCTACAACGCCCTCCAGGTCGGCCTCTACGGCGCGATCGGCGCCGCGGCCGCCCCGGTGCTCGGCACCCTCTTCGGCGTCGAACCGCACTGGGCCGTGGTGGCCCTGGTCGCCTGGGCGCTCGTCGCGTTCCTCGGCCTGCTGCGGGTGGACGTCAACGGCCTGGTCCTGGCGTTCCTCCTGATCGCCGAGATCGTGGTGATCCTCGTGTTCGACCTGGGCCAGCTCAGCCACCCGGAGGGTGGCTCGACCAGCTTCGCCGCGCTGGCCCCGTCGAACCTGCTGGTGCCGGGGGCCGGTGCGTTGCTGGTGCTCGCCATGACCGGGTTCGTCGGGTTCGAGTCCTCGGTGGTCTTCAGCGAGGAGAGCAAGGATCCGAAGCGGACGGTGCCGCTGGCCACCTACCTCTCGGTGGCGATCATCGCCGGGCTCTACGCGCTCTCCTCCTGGTCGATGACCGTGGCCGTCGGGCCGGAGAACATCTCCGCCGCCGCCGGCGAGCAGAGCATCGAACTGATCTTCAACCTGGCCGCCGCGCACCTCGGCGACACCGCGGTCACCATCGGCCAGGCGCTCTTCATGACCTCCGTGCTGGCTGCCATGATCTCGTTCCACAACACCACCGCCCGGTACGCCTTCGCGCTGGGCCGGGAGCGGGTGCTGCCGGCCGCCTTCGGGCAGACCTCGCCGCGCACCGGGGCGCCCCGGGTGGCATCGCTGGCCCAGAGCCTGCTCGGCCTGCTGGTGATCGTGCTGTACGCGGTCAACGGCTGGGACCCGGTGGTGCAGCTCTTCTACTACGCCGGCACGGGCGGCGGCTTCGGGGTGCTGCTGCTGATCGCCAGCACCAGCGTCGCCGTGATCGTCTACTTCGCCCGGTCCGACACCTCGGAGTCGCTGTGGCGGCGGGCGATCGCCCCGGCGCTGGCCACCGTCGCGCTGGCGGCCATCGTCGCGGTGGCGGTGGCGAACTTCGCCACCCTGCTCGGCGTCGCGCCGGACTCGCCGCTGCGCTGGATCATCCCGGGGGTCTACCCGGTCGCCGCGCTGATCGGCATCCTCTGGGGCATGGTGCTGCGGTCCCACCGACCCGACGTCTACGCCCGGATCGGGCGGGGCGCGGAGAGCGCCGCCACCTCACTGTTCACGCTGCCGGTGGACGGGCCGGTGCCGGTGGAGGCCCGGCGATGAGCCGGGTGGCCATCGAGCGGCTCGACGCCGCCGACACCCGGTGGGTCGCCGAGCGGATCGCCGAGGCGTTCCTGGTGCTGCCGGCGACCCACTGGCTGGTGCCGGACGAGGCGAAGCGGGAGGCCGTGTTCGCCGACAACTTCGAGATCCTGGTCGACCACGCGATGCGGCACGGGCTGGTCTTCGGCACCGCCGACCGGGACGCGGTGGCCGTCTGGTTCCCGCAGGTCGGTGACGAGTCGCCGGCACCTGTGGACTACGACGACCGGCTGGCCGCCGCCTGCGGGGAGTGGACCCCCCGGTTCCGGCACCTCGACGAGTTGTTCGCCGCCAACCACCCGCATCCCGACCACCACCACCTGGCCCTGCTCGCGGTCCGGCCGGACCGTCAGGGGCAGGGGCTGGGCACCGCCCTGCTGGGTCACCATCACGCCTGGCTGGACGCCCACGGGGTGCCCGGCTACCTGGAGGCGAGCAGCGAAGCCGGGCGGGACCTCTACGCCCGGCACGGCTACCGGCTCCGGGAGGTCTTCCGGCTGCCGGACGGCACGCCGTTCTATCCGATGTGGCGGGACCCGGCGAGCGCCTGACCCGCACGACGACCGAGCGGCCCCGACGCGCATGCGTCGGGGCCGCTCTGGTTCCGGAGCCGAGCGGGCCCGGCCGGCGAACCGCCGACCGGGCCCGGTGGTCTTGGCCGTCACCGACCCGGTGGGTCGGTGACCGCCTCCACCCCCTAGTAGGTGCCGTCGAGCTGACCGCGCAGCTTGGTCAGCGCCCGGGCGAGCAGCCGGGACACGTGCATCTGCGAGACGCCGATCTGGTCGGCGATCTGCGACTGGGTCAGGTTGCCGTAGAAGCGCAGGGTGAGGATCTTCTGCTCACGCTCGTCGAGGGTGGCCAGCGCCGGGCCGAGTGCGACCCGCAGCTCGGCCAGCTCGAACTCGTTGTCCTCGCCGCCGAGCATGTCGCCCAGCTCGGTGGCGCGGTCACCGTCGCCGGTCGGGGTGGACAGCGACACCGCGTTGTAGGCGCGGGCGCCTTCCAGGCCCTCCAGGACCTCTTCCTCGGTGAGCTTGAGGTGGGCGGCGATGTCGGCGACCGTCGGCGACCTGCCGAGGGTCTGCAACAGCGAGCTGTTGGCGTCGGAGATGGCCAGCCGCAGCTCCTGGAGCCGACGGGGCACCCGGATGTCCCAGGTGCGGTCGCGGAAGTGCCGCTTCAACTCGCCGATGATGGTCGGGATCGCGTAACCGGCGAAGTCGACGCCGCGCGACGGGTCGAACTTGTCGATCGCCTTGATCAGGCCGACGGCGGCGGTCTGGGCCAGGTCGTCGGTGGGCTCGCCCCGGCCGCTGTAGCGGTGGGCCAGGTGGTTGGCCAGCGGCAGCCAGGCCTCGATGGCGCGGTCCCGCAGCGCCGCCCGGGACGGGTGGTTGGCAGGCAGCGCGGCCATCGCGTTCAGCAGGTCGGCGGCGCTGTCGGTGAGGGCGCGCGGGTCCAGCTTCTCGGTGGTGGCCGGCTGTGTGGTCGCCTGCTCGCTCATGGTTGGCGCGGTCATTGGTGGTCCTCCCTGCACCTCGTCCGCGGACAAAAAGACGTGACGCTTCGGTTTAACTTCAGATGGGCCGTTCGGGAGTCACCATAGCCTGATCGGTGAGGGGATATCTAGCCGAAAGGCTGATGTACTTAAGTGATTTTCAGTCATGAAACCACAATATCGGACACGGTTCGCACGGTTTGTGATCATCCGCACCGGGATGGACTGACCCGGCGTGACCGCTGCTGGCTTCGCCGCCCACCCGCCCCCGTCGCAACTGCGTATCCTCGGACGCTCACCAGGTGCCCTTCCGTCGGGCGTGCAGCGGCCGGCCGTCGGGGTCGTAGACCAGTCGGTACGCCGGCAGCGCCCAGAGCCGGGTGTACCAGGGCAGCCGCTCGGGCCGGTGCGGGCGCAGCCGGCCCGGTGGCCGGGGGCCCGTCCGGCCGGCGTCGTACCACCGCTGGAGGGCGTCGGCGGTCGAGGTGATCGCCTCGACCGCGCTGGCCGGGTCGAGCAGGTCGGCGTCGTCGGCGCCGTCCGGATCCCGGTCCAGGTGCTCCCGCCACAGCCGCAGCCGCAGGTCCCGGGCGAACACCCGGGCCCCGTCGCCCTGGCCGGCCGGGTCGACGGGGGACCGCTCGTCGCGGGTCTCGTCGAGCACCGCGCAGGACAGTTCGCTGTCGTGCGTCCAGGACCGCCTGTTGAAGTTGTCGCTGCCCACGCTCGCCCAGACGTCGTCGATCACGCAGACCTTGGCGTGCACGTAGACCGGATCGCCCGCCCGGTTCTCCACGTCGAAGACGTGCACCCGGTCCGGGGCGGCCCGCTCGCACAGCGAGAGCGCCTGCTCCCGGCCCACCATGTTCGGCGGCAGCGCCAACGCGCCGTCGACGTCCGGGTGGCGGGGCACCACGGCGACCAGGTGCAGGTCCGGATTGTCGCGTAACGCCTGGGCGAAGAGCTCGGCCACCTCGGTCGACCAGAGGTACTGGTCCTCCAGGTAGATCAGCCGGCGGGCCCGGCGTACCGCCTTGGTGTAGCCGCGGGCCACCGTCCGCTCGCCGTCCGGGGCGAAGGAGTACCGGGGACGTACCGCCGGGTAGGTGCGCAGCACCTGGATGCGGTGCGGGCCGCAGGGCGGCGGGTCGGCCGGCTGGGCGGGCAGCGGGTCGGGGCTGAGGTCGGAGCCGCGCAGCCGGTCCCGCAGGTAGGCCAGCGGGTTCTCCGAGTCCAACGGCATCGGGTCGGTCCACCGCTCGCGGAACGTGGTGTCCAGCGCGCCGACCGCCGGCCCCCGGACGGCGAGCTGCACGTCGTGCCAGGGCGGGTGCGGGCCGTACCGCGGCGACATGGCCAGGGGCTGCGGGTCGCCGTGGTGGTCGGCGTCGTCCCGGCGGCTGTGGCACAGGTCGATCCCGCCGGCGAAGGCGACGTCCCGCTCCGGGTCGTCGGGATGACGCAGCACCACCAGCTTCTGGTGGTGCGACCCGCCCCGCCGGACGCGTTGGTCGAGCAGCACCTCACCGCCGGCGGCTTTGATCGTCTCGCTCAGGTCGCGGTTCTCCGCCTCACTGTAGGACAGCGTGTCGAGGTGGGAACGCCAGAGCAGCCCCTTGACCACCACCCCACGCTGGGCGGCCTGCGCGAAGAGCTGGGCCACCGTCGGGCCGTCCGGGCGCATCAGTTCGTCCGGGTCGCCCCGCCAGTCGGTGAAGAAGAGGTGGTCGCCCGCGTCGAGAGCCTCCACCGCGCTGACCAGCCGGTCGAAGTACGCCACGCCGTGAATCAGCGGCTCGGCGAGGTTTCCGGTCGTCCAGACGGGTAACCCCGAGGCCGGGTTGGCGCGTTCCTCAGCGGTCAGGAACCAGTCCTCGATCGCCACGTTCCAACCTCCCGAGGTCGACGACGTCCTCACGGTAGGACCCCCACCAGCGGAGCGCACTCCGGGTGGCCCGGAACCGCTCCGGCGGGTGGCCTGCCGCACCCCAGACCGCGAACGCCGAGGAGGCACCGCAATGCCCGCCGAGACGACGAACCCCGCGACCCAGGACCGTACCCAGGCGGTCGAGAGCGAACGCGGCGCGATCCTGGCGGTACTGCTCATGGTGATCCTCGGGGTTGCCGGGATCTTCGCGGTCTCCTGACGGCCTCCGCCGCCTGTATCTGCCCGCGGCGGAACCGCCCGAAACGGGCGCCCCGGTGGAACCGGGACGCCCGTCGGGTTGCCGCGTGCCGTCAGGGGCGGTCGCCCTGGCCGCCGGTGTGCGGCAGCCGCTGGGCGGGGACGACGCCCAGCTTGCCGGCCTGGAAGTCCTCGAAGGCCTGCATCAGCTCGGCACGGGTGTTCATCACGAACGGCCCGTAGTGCGCCACCGGCTCCCGGATGGGCTTTCCGCCCATGAGGTAGAGGTCCAGGGCCGGGGTGTTGCCGTCCTGCTTGCCCCCCGCGGTGATCCGCAGCGCGTCGCCCGGACCGTGCACGGCCAACTGGCCGCCCTGGAAGGGACGTCGGTCGGTGCCGACCGTGCCCCGACCGGAGAGCGCGTAGACCAGGGCGTTGAAGTCGGACCGCCAGGGCAGGCTCAGCTCCGCACCGGGCTGGAGCGTGACGTGGGCGATGGTGATCGGGGTGTGCGTCGACCCCGGCCCCTGGTGCCCGGCGACCTCACCGGCGATGATCCGGACCAGTGCGCCGCCGTCCGGCGTGGTCAGCAGGGTCGACTCCCGCCCCCGGATGTCCTGGTAGCGCGGCGGCATCATCTTGGCCACCCGGGGCAGGTTGACCCAGAGCTGGAGGCCGTGGAAGAGCCCACCGCTGGCCACCAGGTGCTCCGGCGGGGCCTCGATGTGCAGCAACCCGCTGCCGGCGGTCATCCACTGGGTGTCGCCGTCGGTGATGGTGCCGCCACCACCCTGCGAGTCCTGGTGGTCCATGATCCCGTCGATCATGTAGGTGACCGTCTCGAAGCCCCGGTGCGGGTGCCACGGGGTGCCCTTCGGCTCGCCCGGCGCGTAGTCCACCTCGCCCATCTGGTCGAGGTGGATGAACGGGTCGAGATCCGACATCGGCACCCCGGCGAAGGCCCGGCGGACCGGGAAGCCCTCACCCTCGTAACCGCTGGGGGCGGTGGTCAGCCGGCGGACCGGCCGGTAGCTGGTGGTCTCGTCGAGCCGGGGCAGGCGGGGCAGGACGAGGACGTCGTCGACGGTGATCGCGGGCATCTCGGGCTCCTCAGGTGTCGCTGTGGGTGGACGACGCGTCCCGGTCGGCGCGTAGCCGCCGGCCGAGTCGATCGAAGACCCGGGTCAGAGTGGTGACCTCGGCGTCGTCGAGGTCGTCCATCAGGTGCCGCCGGACCGAGGCGAGGTGCCCCGGCGCGGCCTCGCGCAGGGTCAGCAGCCCGGTGGCGGTGAGCACCGCCTCGCTGCCCCGACGGTCCCCGGGGCAGGACTGCTTGGCGACCAGACCCCGCCGCTGCATGGTGGAGATCTGGTAGGTGAGCCGGCTGGGGGAGAAGACCAGCCGACCGGCCAGCTCACCCATGCGCAGTCGCTGGCCCGGCGCCTCGGAGAGCAGGACCAGCACGTGGTAGTCGGCGAAGCTCAGCTCCCCGTCGGCGCGCAGGTCCTCTTCGAGCTGGGTGAACAGCCGCTGGCTCGCCTCGATGTAGGCACGCCAGCAGGCCATCCGCTCGCTGTCCAGGCTCTCCGTCATGCCCCGAACAGTAGCACTCCTTAAAATTTAAACAAGCCCTCCTTGGGTGGTGTGAGCGGCGAGACAGTCGTACTTGAGGTGCGGAACTTCGGTATTTGAAGGAAAGTCGGACGGGTGGTCGCCAGGCGACCTGCCAGACTGCCCGGGTGGAACCCGTGGAGATCACCACCGCCGGCCTGTTGCTGCGCCCCTGGCGGACGGCGGACGCGCCGGCCGTGCTGGCCGCCCTGGTCGACCCCGACATCGTCCGGTGGAACGGGCAGGGGGTGACCGACCTGGCGCAGGCCGCCGGGTGGATCGCCAGGCGGGCCGACCGGAGCGACGGCAGCCACGTCTCCCTCGCGGTGAC
Source organism: Micromonospora sp. NBC_00421 (assembly GCF_036017915.1). Lineage (NCBI taxonomy): Bacteria > Bacillati > Actinomycetota > Actinomycetes > Micromonosporales > Micromonosporaceae > Micromonospora > Micromonospora sp. NBC_00421. The sequence goes on along the minus strand of NZ_CP107929.1, from coordinate 3,493,317 downwards.
CGACGGCACCGACGGGACGCTGCTCGGTTCGGTCTCCGTACACCAGATCCGGCACGACAACGCCGCCGTCGGCTACTGGACCGCCGCCCCGGCCCGGGGACGCGGGGTCGCCGGCCGGGCGCTGCACGCGCTCACCGGCTGGGCCTTCACCCACCTCGACCTGCACCGGATCGAACTGTGCCACGCCGTGGCCAACCCCGCCTCCTGCCGGGTCGCCGAGCGCGCCGGCTACCGGCTGGAGGGCACCCTGCGCGAGTCCCACCGCTACGGCGACGGCCACCGCCACGACGAACACCTGCACGCCCGCCTCACCACCGACCCCTGACCCCCCACCCCCACCCACCCCGCTGCCCGCCGCCCGCCCGCCCGCCGCCCGCCCGCCGCCCGCCCGCCCGCCGCCCGCTGCCCGCCCCGGTGATCAAGAGGTTCGTGTCACTTTTCGACGGAATGTTGACGTAAACCTCTTGATCACCGGGGATGGCGGGGATGGCCGGGGGTGGGACCGGGTGGCTGGTTAGGGTCGGTGGGTGGACGACCTTGATGTGCTCGACTGGCGGGAACGCACCGCGGCGCTGTACCTGTCCGACGCCGACCTGGTCGGTTTCCGGACGGGCCGTGACGAGTTGTTCCGGACCCATCCGGCCAGCCCGTTACCGGCGGGCGACCGGGCGGGCTTTCCCGGGCTGGGGTGGTTCCCGCCGGACTCGGGGGCGGTGGTCGAGGCCCCGCTGCGCCCCGCCTCGGGCACCGAGAGCATCGACACCGGCGGCCCGGACGGGGTGGTGCGCTACCGGCGGGTGGCGGTCGCCGAGACCCCGTGGGGGCCGTTGACCCTGTGGTGGATCGAGGCGTACGGCGGCGGACTGTTCGTGCCGGTCCGCGACGGCACGAGCGGCCGGGAGACGTACGGCGGTGGTCGGTACCTCACCGACACGGTCAAGGGGACCTTCGGTCGGGGCCTGACCGTGCTTCCCGGCCATCGGGTCCGGCTCGACCCGAACTACCTCTACAACCCCTCCTGCGCGATCAACAGTTCGTACGCGTGCCCTCTCGCACCCCCGGAGAACACGGTCGACGTGCCCATCCGGGCCGGTGAACTGGACTATCCCCGCCGCGACCGCTGACCCTCCACGTCCCCGCCTCACCCGCCCCGCCGCCCGCCGCCCGCCGCCCGCCCCGCCGCCCGCCGCCCGCCGCCCGCCGCAAGATCGTGCTCGATCCTGGTTGTCAACACCGTTGCGTTAACGCCGTGGGTGGCTGGTCAACCCGGGACAGGAAGTGCCCGATCGGGGAGCGGGGTGGGCCCGCTTGGCGATCATGGAGTGGTGGTGCCGACCTTGGGGGCTTTACGGGCGTTCTGTTACCCACCACAACTCCATGATCGGCGAGGCAGCGGTGGTTGACGAACAGCCGTTCCACCTAACGCAACGGTGCTGTCCACGATGTAGTGGCATCTGATCGTCACGAGGCAACTGCATCGTGGATAGAGCACGATCATGGCTGGTACCGACATGTCCACCCGTATCGCCGTACCAGGCTCGGGGTGGGTCGGACCGGCGGTGCCTTGCACTGGGAGCCGAGGAGTGTGCAGAGAAAGCGACCCGTCCCGGGTCGCTGCCCCGCCCGGAGACGGGCGTACGACCCGGCACGGGACCAATGGGGAGAGGAAGGTCAGCGGCCGGGTTGGCGGGTCCAGGTCAGGAATCGGTCGGTTACGTCCACGGGCCTGCCGCTGTCGACTTGCGTGAGATGGTCTTCCGCCGCCTCCTTCAGCTTCGACAGCAGGGTCAGCAGGCCCGGCCGGTCGTCGGCGTACGCCGCGAGGGGCGCGAGCTTCGCTTCCCCGCAAGCCACGGGTGGGCGTCGATCCGGCAGAGCCAGGTGGGTGGTAGTGGCGTGTGTCGGCCGGGAACCAGGTCGGTCACGTCACCACGACCTTTCGCGAGACCGGTCTGCGCGGAGCCGGTCGACGGGGCGAGGGCTCCAGGAGTGTGGCTCCGGACGGCATCAGGAACAGGGTCCGTCGGCGGACCGCGTCGCCGGCGGCGTCCAGCTCGTACGCGTCGATCCACAACCAACCGTCGTACGTGTGCCAGTCGGTCAGCACCCGGATCACCCGGACCGTGATCGGGCGGATGAACTGCACGCTCGCGGCGCGCGTCAGCTGGAGCACGTCGCCGGGGCGGATCATGTGCGGGGTCACCGGGCTAGCTCCTGTTCCAGCCGGCGGCCCAGCGGTGCCAGGGGACGGCGTTCGCCAGCCGGCCGGGGCCCCGCCACGGTGGGATGAACGGCCCGATCGGGCCGGGCACCGACGGGCGTGCCGGCGGTGGGTCGTCCTCAGGCTTCCGGCGCGGCTCGGGCGGCGGTGAGCTGTCGGGCTCCGGTGTGTCCGGCATGGTGCTCCCCTTCGTCGTGGCGGGTGGAAGGGGGGCCGCCTCCTGCCCCTCAACAAGAGACGGCCCCCGCAGCAGACACGGCCGGCGGGTGTCCCCGCCAACCGGCGGCGTCGCTCTGGGATCTACCTTGCCGAGTGTTGTGGACCGAACACATGGCGTTGCGATATGAAGGCAGACGTTCGGAACGTCCGGCCGGAACGTGGGAGGGAGCGGGATGAATCTGGCAGTCAAAGAGGCCATGGCGCAGACCGGGGAGACCGCCGAGAGCCTGGCAGCTCAGGTCGGGGTCGACCCGAAGACCGCAGCGAGGTGGGCACGCCACGGGAGCATCCCGCAGACCCGGCATCGCGCCAAGGTCGCGGCGGTTCTGGGCCGCGACGTTCTGGACCTCTGGCCGGATGCGCTGAAGCGCCACGAGCCTGTCTGGTTTCGACGATGGGCGGACATCGAACGCGAGGCGGTGGCGCTGCGGGGGTTCGAACTCGCGTGGGTCCCGGGGCTCCTGCAAACGGAAGCGTACGCGCGGGCGACGCTGGCGCTGGCGACACACGCCCCCGACGAGGTCGACGAGCTGGTGACGGCGCGGATGCAGCGGCAGGAGATTCTGCCACCGGCCACAGCCTCCGCTCGTCGTCGCGGTGATCGATGAGGCGGCCCTCCGGCGGCGCGCAGGACGCGACGGCAAGCTGATGCGCGAGCAGTGTGAGCACATCGCGGGCTGCGCCGAACTGCCGTGCGTGCAGGTGCACGTCGTGCCGCTCGACACGCCGATCTATCTGGGCATGGGCGGTCCGTTCGTGCTGGCCGAGCTGCCGGACGGTGCGCGTCTGGCGCACCAGGACGGTCCGGCCAGCGCACACATCACCGACGACGCGGCAGAGATCGCTAGCCTTGAACGGAGGTGGGCTCGCATAGTCGGCGAGGCCCTACCTCGGTCGCAGTCTCTCGACCTCATCAGGAAAGCGGTGGCGACATGGACATGACCGGCGCGCGGTGGCGTAAGAGCACGAAGAGCGGGGACAACGGCGGAAATTGCGTCGAGGTCGCCGACAATCTGCCCGGCGTCGTCCTGGTACGGGACACGAAGGACCGTGACGGTGGGACGCTGGCGTTCGCGCCGGGTGCGTGGCGGGGGTTCGTGGACTTCGCGAGGACGTCCCGCTAATCAGGAATCTCAAGGCCTCCGGTCGGCTGGGGCCATCTCGTCGCCCGAGTGACGGGTGCTCCCTGGCGTGTCGTGGCCGGGCTGCTCGCCCCGGTCAGGGGCCGCCGACGCGACCGCCGCCCCGGCGCTGGGCGCGTCGGGGCGGCGGCGGAGTCGGGTCGGTCAGCGGGCGGTGGCCCCGGTCGGGGTCAGGTGCATCCGGCCGAGCAGCTGCCGGGCCTGGTCGGCCCGGGCGGCGTCCACGGTGACCGCGTACTGGCCGGCCCGTAGCGAACTGGCCGAGGTGAAGTCGCGCTGGCCGCCGGACATGGCGTGCGCCACCGCGCCGAACACGGCACCCCAGATCGCGCCGATCACCAGCCCGACCAGGATCACCGCGAGCCAGCTGCCGACGGTGAAGATGCCGAACAGCAGGCCGATGAAGAGGCCGAACCACGCGCCGGTGCCGGCGCCCAGCAGAGCGGCGCGTCCCGTGGTGAGCCGGCCGAGCACCGTCTCCACCAGGGTGAGATTGGTCCCGACGATCGCCGTGTGCTCCACCGGGAACCGGTTGTCCGCCAGGTAGTCCACCACCCGCTGCGCGGACGGATAGTCCGGGTATGCGCCGATCGTCACCGCGGGCGCACCGGCCTGCGGGCCGTACCCGTCCCCCGGGGGCGTCGCCGGCCGTCCGGCCGGACCGGACGGGAGGTTGTCGCCGCCCGGCATCCCAGGTCGCCAGGTGGCGGTCGGGTTCGATGCTCTGGTCATGGCATCCTCCTTCGTCAACGACCGGCGTTCCCGCACGTCCGCCGGCCTAACACCGGGTGGTGCGGCAATGCGGTCCGGCAGCGCCGGGCCGGGCCGGGAGAACCAGGCCCGACTCGGCCGGGCTGGGCCGGGAGAACCAGGCCCGACTCGGCCGGGCCGGGCCGGGAGAACCAGGCCCGGCCGAGGAATGCGGCACGCGGTGCCCGGGTAACCCGGCCCGTGGACAGCGGACGGATCAGTGAGCACGGCTTCCTGGCCGACGGGCGCAGTGCCGCGCTGGTGGACCGGCAGGGCTCGGTCAACTGGTGGTGCCCCGCCCGGTTCGACGGCCCCTCGGTGTTCGGGCGGATCCTCGACGACCGGGCCGGTCACTGGACGATCGCGCCCGAGGGCGACGACGTGCGGGTGACCCGCTCCTATCTGGACGACACGCTGGTGTTGCGTACCGTCTTCCACACCGGCACCGGGTCGGTGGCGGTCACCGACGCCCTGGCGCTGGAGCCGGGCGCGCGCGGGCACGACATCGGCCTGCGCTCGCCCCGGGTGCTCGCCCGATTGGTCGAAGGGCTCTCCGGCGAGGTGCCGGTGCGGGTCGAGTTCGCACCCCGGTTCGAGTACGGCAGGGTCACCGCGTACCTGAGGCGGTCCGCCGGGGTGGTCGACGCGCGGGCCGGCGCCTGCCGGCTCAGCCTGCGCTCCGACGTGCCGTTGGCCTGCCGACACGGCGACGCCGTCGGCCGGGCGACGGTCCGGGCCGGGGACACCCTGCGGTTCACCCTCGGGTACGCCCCGACCTACGGCGGCGGTGATCCGGCGCTGCCCGACGCCGACCGGGCGGTGGCCGACGCGGTGGCCGGTTGGCGCTCCTGGGCCGACCTGCACGACTACCGGGGCCACTACCGCGACGAGGTACGGCGCAGCGCGATGGTGGTGCAGGGCATGACCTACCAGCCCAGCGGCGCGGTCGTCGCGGCGGCGACCACCTCGCTACCGGAACAACTCGGTGGCCCCCGCAACTACGACTACCGGTTCGTCTGGGTCCGCGACTTCAGCCTCACCCTCCAGGCGCTGTGGCGGTCGGCCTGCCCCGACGAGGCCGACAGGCAGTTCTCCTGGGTGGCACGGGCGATGGGCCGGATCGACGACGGCCGGGTGCCGATCATGTACGGCGTCGAGGGGGAGCGGGACCTCACCGAACACACCCTCGACCACCTGCGCGGGTACGCCGACAGCCGGCCCGTGATCGTCGGCAACGACGCGTGGAAACAACGGCAGAACGACGTGCTCGGCGAGATCCTCGACGCCGCCTGGTTGATGCGGCACTACCTGGACCCGATGTCGCCCGACGTGCGGCATCTGCTGTGCGCCCTGGCCGACCAGGCGGTGCGGGCCTGGCACCTGCCGGATTCCGGGATGTGGGAGACCCGTGACGCCGAACGGCACTACGTGTCGTCGAAGGTCCAGTGCTGGACGGCGTTGGACCGGGCGGTGCGCTTCGGTCCCCGGCTCGGCGACCCGGCCGACATCGAGCGTTGGGCGCGGGCCCGCGACGAGGTCCGCGCGGCGGTGCTGGAGCGGGGCTGGAACGACCGGCTGGGCGCGTACACCGGGGCCTTCGACTCCGACCGGTTGGACGCCTCGGTGCTGCTCATGCCGCTTGTCGGCTTCCTGCCGGCAGACGACCCGAGGATGCGTTCCACCATCGAGGTGGTGGAACGGCGGCTGTCCCACGACGGTCTGCTACGCCGTTGGGACGGTGACCCGGCCGGCTTCGTGATCTGCTCGTTCTGGTTGGCCAGCTGCCTGGCCCTGGCCGGCGAGCAGGAGCGGGCCGCCCGGTTGTTCGAGCAGCTCGCCGGGCGGGTCAACGACCTCGGCCTCTACGCCGAGCAGATCGACCAGTTCACCGGTGAGCAGTTGGGCAACTTCCCGCAGGCCTTCTCGCACATCGGCCTGATCAACGCGGCCGGGTTGCTCACCGACGTCGCCAAGCGACGGCACGAGGTTTCGGCGGACCGGCCACACCTCGTGGCGACCGGCGCCGATGTCGTGGCGACGTCGACGCGAGCCGTGCCGACCGGCACGGCACCGACGGAGGGAGCACGCTGATGAGCGGACGACTGAACGGCCGGACCGCCCTGATCACCGGTTCGGACTCGGGCATCGGGCAGGCCACCGCGATCGAGTTCGGCCGGGAGGGTGCCGACGTGGTGGTGCACTACCTGGACGACCACGCGGGCGCGAACCACACCCGGGCCGAGATCGAGAAGGCCGGCCGGCGGGCCGTGGTGGTACAGGGCGACATCAGCGTCGAGCACCAGGTCGAGGCGATGTTCGACGAGGCGCTGGCGGAGTTCGGCGTGTTGGACGTGCTGATGAACGACGCGGGGGTCGACGCCTCCGGCATCGGTGTGGCCGACCTGGACACCGAGACCTGGGACCGGTGCATCCGTACCAACCTGTACGGGATGTTCTTCTGCGCCCGGCGGTTCGTGCGGCACCGCCGTGACCAGGGCGGCGGTGGGAAGATGATCAATATCACCTCGATCCATCAGGAGGTGGCCCGGGCCGGTGGCGCGGACTACGACGCGAGCAAGGGCGGCATGCTCGAACTGGCCAAGAGCCTCGCCCTGGAGGTCGCCCCGATGCGGATGAACGTCAACAACATCGGGCCCGGGATGGTGCTCACCCCGTTCAACCAGCAGGCCATCGACGACCCGAACTACCTGGCGGAGCAGGTGCAGAGCATCCCGTGGAAGCGGGCCGCCGAACCGGCCGAGATCGCCAAACTGGCTGTCTTCCTGGCCAGCGACGACGCCGACTACGTGACCGGGTCGACGTACTTCATGGACGGCGGCCTGATGCAGAATCAGGGCCAGGGCGCCTGAGCCGACCGGCCGCGCCCGGCCCCGCTCCCGGAAGGCCCGCCCGATGCGGCTGCTCATGATCGCGGACACCCACCTGCCCCGTCGCGCACTGCTCGTCTTCCGCCACTCGCACATCCCGTGGGACAGCGTCGCACCGGGCGGCCTACGCCTGCTCAACCCCGGCTCACCCACCGACCGGCGGGCCCAGCCGTATGCCACGTACCTGACCGCCGGGGCGGCGGCGGGACAGCTCGACCGGGTCGTGCTGCACCGCCTGCCGCCCCGCTGAGGTCACCGGCCCCGGCCGGTCTCCTCCTGCAAGTCGTCGATCCGCCGGGACGCCTCCGCCTTGGTCAGGTCGTCCGGCACCTCCTCGCCGGCCTCCCGGGCGAGGGTGTGCAGGTACGACTCCTGGGCGGCGGTCGGCGGCTCGTCGCCGGTCACCCACTGCTCCGGGTCCTTGATCGCCCCACGTGGGTCGGGCTGCTGGTCGTTGCGGTCGGTCATCAGGTCACCTCTCCTCGAACAGCCGTGCCAATACCCCGCCGGTCGGGTCGTCATGCCGGTCGAGGCGCATACGATCAACAGGTGGACTCGGGTGTGATCGTGGTGGGTGCCGGCATCGCCGGGGTGGCCTGCGCCGGTGAGCTGGTGCGGGCGGGCGTACGGGTGGGGATCCGGGAACGGGGTCGGGTGGCCGGGGGCCGGATGGCGAGCAGACGCTTCGACGGTCGCCCGGTCGACCTGGGTGCGGCGTACCTGACCGCGGACGACCCCGGCTTCGTCGAGGTGGTCCGCCGCTGGCAGGCCGCCGGGCTGGTGCGGGAGTGGACCGACACCTTCGTCGCGTACGGCCCGGACGGCCGGCGGGAGGTGCCCGGACCGGTCCGCTGGGCCGCGCCGCGCGGCCTGCGGTCCCTGGTCGAGGAGCTGGCCCGGGAGCTACCGGTGACCGTCGACCGGTGGGTGTCGGGCGTCGGGCCGGGCCCGGTGGTGGACGGCGCGCCCGCCGCCGCGGTGGCGCTCTGCACGCCGGGTCCGCAGGCCGCCCTGCTGCTCGACCCGGCGCTGACCGGTGTCACCCGGGCCGCCGAAGGACAGCGGTGGTCACCGGTGCTCACCGGGGTGCTGCGCTTCCCCGACCGGCGGTGGGTCGACTTCCGGGGTGCCTTCGTCAACGCGCATCCGGTGCTCGCCCTGGTCTGCGACGACGGCGACCGGCGTGGCGACGACGCCCCGGTGCTGGTCGCGCACACCACGCCGGAGTTCGCCGCCGGCCACCTGGCCCAGCCCAGCGCTGCCGGGCCGGCGATCGAGGAGGCCGTCCGTGACCTGCTCGGCCTGCCGGACCCGGCCGAGCTGACCCACGTACACCGGTGGACGTACGCCCGCCCGGTCGAGTCGGCTCCGGACGGGACGTTCTATCTGGACGACGACCTGGTGGGGCTGGCCGGGGACGCCTTCGGCAAACCCCGGGTCCAGAGTGCCTGGCGCTCCGGCCGGGACCTGGGCCGGGAACTCGCCCGCCGACTCACCGCCGGTCGCTGACCCCGCCGCCGCGCTCTGTCGCTGACGTGGCCGATGTCCGGCGTTGTCGGCGGCTGGCGGGGCGGACGTGGTCGGCGGCCGACGTGGTCGGTGGCTGACGCTGCCGGTGGCTGACGCTGCCGGTCCCACCCGGCCGGGGCTCTGGTGCGGGATCCCCTTCAGCCCCGGGCGCCGTCCAGGGCCGGCTCGTCGCGTCGACCCTGCTCCGACGGGTCGGAGGTGCGTTCACCGGCCCGGTCCAGCAACTGCATCACCGGGGTCGCGGCCATCCCGTGCACCACCACCGAGACCACCACCACCAGGCCGACCGTCGCCCAGATCAGATCCGCCTGGGCGAAGTCCGCCTTGGTGGTGGCGTACGCCAGGTAGTAGAACGAGCCGACGCCCCGGATGCCGAACGACGAGATCACCCAGTGCTCGGCCGGTCGACCCGGCGCGCCACGCAGCGACAGCCAGCCGACCAGCGGTCGGATGACGAAGACCAGGGCCAGCCCGACGGTCGCCGCCTGCCAGGTGAGCGGGGCGAGCAGCCCGGTGATCACCGCGCCGCCGAAGAGCAGCAGCAGCAGGACGGTCAGCAGTCGCTCGGTCTGCTCGGCGAAGTCGTGCAGCACGGCGTGGAACTCGTGGGTCCGCTCGGCGGCCCGGATCGCCCGCGCGGCGACGAACACGGCCAGGAAGCCGTACCCGCCGACCACCTCCACCAGCCCGTACGCCAGGAAGGTGGCGGCCAGTGCGAGGAAGCCCTCGGCGTGCCGGGCCAGCCGCAGCTCGCTCGGGGCGCGGAAGAAGAGCTTGCCGAGCAGCCAGCCGATCAGCAGGCCACCGCCGACGCCGACGGCCAGCTTGTAGAGCACGTCGACGGTGAACCACTCGGTGAACCAGCCCGACGGGGCCAGCCCGGCGGTGGCGATCGCGATTGCCGCGTAGACGAACGGGAAGGCCAGGCCGTCGTTGAGGCCGGCCTCGGAGGTCAGCGCGAAGCGCACCTCGTCCTCGGAGTCCTCGGCGTCGGTGGGTTCGCCCACCTGGACGTCCGAGGCGAGCACCGGATCGGTCGGGGCGAGGGCCGCGCCGAGCAGCAGTGCGGCGGCCGGCACCAGACCCGCCCACCACCAGCCGAGCAGCGCCACCGCCGCGATGCAGATCGGCATCGCGATGGCCAGCAACCGCCAGGTGGAGGACCATCGTTTCCAGCTCAACGGTCTGTCGATCTTCAACCCGGCACCCATCAGCGCCACGATCACGCCGATCTCGGTCAGGTGGGTGGCGACCTGCGGGTAGCGCAACGGGTCCGGGGCGGGCAGGCCGATGGGCAGGGCGAAGACCAGCATCCCCAGGCCGAGGAACGCTATCGGCATGGACAGCGGGCGACGTTCCAGCAGCCGGGGGAGTACCCCCGCCAGCAGCGCCCCCGCGCCCACCAGCGCGAACTCGACATCGACCAGTTCCACCCCGACCACCTCTCACCCCCGCCACGAATGTGAGCGGGGGTGGGACTGTGCCCCGTGGATGGCAGGGCTAAGCGTGGGTGTCCGGCTTGTCCCATGGTCGGTGGGAAGGTGGCGCCGATCCGGGGTCAGCCGGCGGGCAGCAGGATCTCGAACCAGACTGTCGAGCCGCGTACGGTCGGGTCGGTGCCCCAGGCGTCGGAGAGCTGTTCGATCAGCCCGAGGCCACGGCCGCGGCTGCTCAGCGTGTCGGTCTGGGCCCGGGTCACCGTGCCCCGGGTGCCGGAGTCGGCGACGGACACCAGCAGCCGTTCCGGGCTGAGATCGATCTCCACCCGGGCGGCGGTGCCGGCGTGCAGCAGCGCGTTGGTGGTCAGCTCGCTTGTGCACAGCACCGCCGCGCCGATCACCGCCTCGGGCACCTGCCACTCGCCCAGCTGCGCCGTCATCCAGTGGCGTACCCGGCTCGGCGCGGTCGGCTCGGCCGGCATCTCCATCCCGGCGGACCGGCTCGGCTTGAGCGCGTGCTCCACCGCCAGCACCGCCACGTCGTCCTCGGTGGCGCCGGGCACGGCGCCGGTGGCGACCGCGCAGAGCGCCCGGGGGTCACCGCTGGCGGCCCCGGTCACCGCCGCCGCCAGCCCGGCCAGGCCGGTGGTGAGGCTCTGCCGTCGCCGTTCGACCACCCCGTCGCTGTAGAGCAGCAGGGTGTCGCCGGGGGCGAAGGGCACGATGGCGGTCGGGGGCCGGCAGCCCAGCCCCAGGGGTGCCCCGGTCGGCAGTTCGACGAAGGTGGCGGTGGCGACGCCGTCCGGCCCACTACGCCGGATCAACGGCGGGGGGTGGCCGGCGCTGGCCATGGTGATCTCCCCCCGGTCGGCGTCGACCACCCCGAAGACCACCGTCACGAAGAGTTCATGGGTGCCGGTCTCGGTGCCCAGGCTCGCCACCAGCCGGTCCAGGCCGGCCAGGACCGCGTCCGGGCGCGGATCGGTAAGCGCCAGCGCCCGCAGGGCCGCGCGTACCTGCCCCATCCGGGCTGCGGCCTGCACGTCGTGTCCGGCGACGTCGCCGAGCACCACACCCAGGTCGCCGGAGGGCAGCAGGAAGGCGTCGTAGAAGTCACCACCGGCGGCGTTACCGTCGACACCCGGGTCGTACCGGGCGGCGATGCGCAGCCGGGGCAGCGCCGGCAACTGCTCCGGGAGCATGCTGCGTTGCAGCAGTTGGGCGGTGCCGTGCTGGGTCTCGAACCGGCGGGCCCGCTCCGCCGCCTGGCCGACCAGTTCGGCCGAGGCGGCCAGCAGCGCCCGTTCCGCCGCCGACCAGCCGTGCGGGGCCTGGTAGCCCACGGCCAGGCCACCCCGGATCACCGACGAGCGCAGCGGCACCGCGGCCAGCGAGCGGATCTTCTGGTCGTGCCGGTCGACCGCGATGTCCCGCAGCGGTTGGCCGTCCCCCGCGAAGAAGGGCACCCCGCTGCGGGCACCGACCACCACCGGAGCGGTGGTGTCCGCCGGGACCGGCCGCCACAGCGGGGGCAGCCGCTCGTCGGCCTCGTCGAGCAGTTCACCCCGGATCCGCCGGACCAGCCGCCAGGCGGGACCGTCGTCGACCGCGAAGGACACCTGGTCGGCGTCGAAGGAGTGCAGCGCGTAGCGCAGCGTCACCCGGGCCACGTCGTCCAGGGTGAGGGTGCCCGACAGGGCTGCGGCGAAATCGGACAGGCTCTGCAACTGCTGGGTGAGTTGAGTGGTCTGGGCGGCGACGGTGAGCACGCCGACGGTCCGGCCGGTGCTGTCGCGGACCGGGGAGTGGCCACGGGTGAAAACCGCGTGTTCACCGGTGGCGGCGGTGTGCTGGTGGATCGGGAGCACCGACTCCTTCTGGAGGAACGACTCGCCGTGCCGGTAGGCCCGTTCGATCACCTCACCGACACCGGGGGCGTGCCACAGGTCGGCGTAGACCTCGGGGGCCGGGCGGCCCATCGCGCCGGGGTGCCGGTCGCCGATCACCTCGGCGTACGCCTGGTTGTAGAGCAGGACGAAGTCGTCGCCGTAGTGCAGCGCCATCGGGACGGGACAGGACAGGATCACGTCGACCAGCACGCGGACCGCCACATCCCAGCCCTGCTGTGGGCCGAGCGGGGTGTCGGCCCACGGGTGGGCCCGTACGGCCGCCACCACCGGTGAGACCCCGGCCGGTCCCGGTACGGGGGCTGGTGACGTCGGGGCCCGCCCGACCGTGCCTGGCATGTCCGCAGCCTATCCGGCTCCGCCCCGGGCCGAACGGATCGTGTCCCGCGCAGCCGGGCCGGCGTCGTTGCCGAAGATGTTCGTGCAGGTCAGGGGCCTTTTCTAAAGACATGTCGGGAAAATCCGTACGGGTTCTGCGGCGTGCTGCCGCGGCGGACGGGTAACCGGGCGGCGCAGTCCATTGGACAGGGAGGGACATCATGCCGGAAACCCTTGCGGTCAGGCAGGTCGACATCGGTAGCGCCTTGACCGACATGTGGCGCTCGGTGCTGCTCTTCGTGCCGCGGGCCATCGCATTCATCGTCATCCTCGTGGTGGGCTGGCTCATCGCCCGCGCGGTACTCAAGATCGTGGACGCGGCGCTGGAACGGGTGGGCTTCGACCGGGCGGTCGAACGGGGCGGGATCAGACGCGCGTTGGAACGGACCAGGTACGACGCCAGTGACATCCTGGCCCGACTCGCGTACTACGCGGTGCTGCTGTTCACCCTGCAGTTCGCCTTCGGGGTGTGGGGGCCCAACGCGATCAGCGACCTCATCCGAGGGGTGGTGGCCTGGCTGCCGCGGGCGTTCATCGCGATCGTCATCGTGGTCGTCGCCGCCGCGATCGCCAACGCCGTCCGGGACCTGGTCTCCGGAGCGCTCGGCGGCCTGTCGTACGGCAAGGTGCTGGCCGACGTGACGGCCATCTTCATCCTGGCGCTCGGGGTGATCGCCGCACTGAACCAGGTCGGCATCGCCACCACGGTCACCACGCCGGTCCTGATCGCGGTGCTCGCCACCGTGGCCGGCATCCTGATCGTCGGCGTCGGCGGCGGTCTGGTGAAGCCGATGCAGTCCCGCTGGGACGGCTGGCTGGACCGGGCGGCCGAGGAGTCGCGGGCGGTCCAGGAGCACCGGCGGGCCCGTGCGGCCGGACAGGGCGACATGAACCGGCAGATGGCCGACCGGGGCGGCGAGCGGACGCAGGCCATGCCGCGCGTCGACGAGGCCCGGACGATGGCCGGCGGCCGGGGCACCTACCAGTCGGGAGCCCCCGGCGACGAGACCCAGCAGTTCGGCCGTCCGGGCAGCTGAGTCGGCACGTACCACCGGGAAGGGTGTCCGCGCGACGCGGGCGCCCTCCCGTCGGCGCTGCGCCAGGCGCGGTCCGGGGCGGGCCAGGCCGGGGCGGGTCAGGCCGGGTCGAGGTGCCGGGGGTCGAGGGCGCGGGCCAGGACGCAGACCGCGAGTAGTCGGGTCAGCACCCAGTCCGGCGCGGCGAAGTCGACCGCGCCGGCGGGAAGCAGGCCGTAGGCGCCGGCCGTGTCGCGGACGCCCTCGGCATAGCCGGCCAGGGCCGCCGGGGTCAGCGGTCGACGGTCACCGTCGAGGCTGTCCCGGATCGCCGCGGCGTGCTGGTCGACCAGCGCGAGCAGGCCCGGCCGGGCCGCGGCGGCGGCGAGGCCGGGAGCGCCGACCGAGGCGGTGAGCAGGGCCAGGCGGGAGCGCGCCGCGCTCACGGCGGTCCCGGTCGCGACCTGGGGGTACGGCACTCGCATGAGGACCGAGGTTAACCACCGGGTAACCGGGGCGGAGTCGGCCGCTCGGCCGGTACCGGCACCCCCTCCGGCCGGTCGGACTCCGCCGCGCGGACCGACCCGGTCCCGGCGGCCAGCGGGAGCACCGCGCGCACCCGCCGCCTCCCGGACCGAGGTGGGCATCGACGTGACGGACCGGCCCAACGGGGACGGCGACCCCGGGTGGGCCGGAACCGCCTGACAGAGCAACCCGTCCTGCTGCGGGGTATCGCCGCGCAGCAGGACGGTGGGATCGGTGCCGGCCGGCGGTCACCCGGGACGGCAGTGGCCCGGCTCAGGGGGTGAGCGACCCGAGCAGGAGGGTGCCGGTGCAGGGCAGTTGCCCGACGTTGCCGACGGTCAGGACGTACTGCCGTTGGCTGGTGCCGTCCGGCCAGCCGTAGTTGCCGGTGGCCCCGGGTGCCAACGTCCCGGTCGATCAGTCGTGGGTCGGGGTCAGCCAGGACAGCAGGATGGTGGCCGCGCAGGTGGCCGTGCCGCTGTTGCGGACCACGAAGTGGAAGCGCCGCTCGCCGCTCGGCTCCCGGGAGTACCAGCTCCGGCTGAGCTCGAACTGGCAGAGGGTCGTGGAGCTGGCCCCGGTCGGGGAGAAGCCGACCTGGTAGGCCGCGTCGAGCGGGTTGGCGTTGTTCCACACCCAGCCCTGGGTGGCACCGGCGGCGACCGGGCCGGTGGACCACACCACATCCACACCGTCGGTCGTCTCGTCACGGTCGGCGCTCCTCGGCGTGTGGCGGCGTGACCACAAGGTTGCACAGGCGCGGTCGGCGCGGCGGGGCCGATATCCGACAGTGCGTGACCGCCCCCGGGTCGCTCGCCGTCGCTACAGTCCAGATCCCGCCCGGAAGGAATCCCGTCGATGGCATCGTCCCGAACCGACCGCCGGTGGTGCGGCGTGCACCTCGCCGGCCTCCTCGTGGTGGCCCTCGCCGCGCCGCTGCCGCACCCCGGGGCGGCGGTCGCCGGCACCGCGCTCGGGGACGGCGACGTGCTGGTCGCCCGCACCGCGCAGGACTACACCTACCGCACCTACCAGCGGCGCTGGTCGGTGGTCGCCGTGCAGCCCGCCGCGACCGCCGACTGGGACCTGACCCTGCGGGACACCGCCGGCGTCACCCTGGCCACGAGCTGGTACGGCATCGGGCTGACCGACTTCGTGGTGGTCGACTCCACCGCCGGGCACCGACCCTTCGGCGGGTACACGGCAGTGGTCACCGCGTACACCGCCGGTCCCTACTGGGTGCAGCAGCGCACCGACACCGCGACGATCACCCTGCCGCCGGTGACCCACTCCGGCACCACCGGCGCCGCCGACCCCGACCTGGCCTTCTCCAGCCTTGTCGACCACGACGTGGTCGCCGTCGCCGACCTCTGGCTGGCGGCGGGAGAGTCGTTCTGGGCGAACACCACGACCGCCGCGTCGTCGCTGCTGCTGGCGGAGAGCGACCCCGCCGATGCGGCGACCTTCGTGCAGGGCCGGGCCACCGTGGCGGCCCGACAGCACACCCAGGTCCTCGACGGCTGCACGCGCTATACCGCGCAGCGCACCGGCTGGCACGCTCTGGTCCAGATCGGCGACCGGACGCCGAGCACGCACGTCCCGACCCAGGGCACCGGGTACGCCCTGCACCGGGTCGACCCGGCCCGCCCGCTCAGCTGCCCGCAGCGGGAGTTCCCCGGCCCGACCCCGTGACGGGCGGTGCCGGGCAGGTCAGTCGGCGGGTGTGGCGTCGGCCGGACGGCGACGGCTGGCGTCGTCGGCGATGATCACGGTGGCCACCATGAGCGCGACGCAGATGCTGAACAACCACGAGTCGTCGGAGGCGAACCTGGCGGCGACCGGGGCCTGGACGGCGGCGAGCAGGAAGCCGAGCCAAGCCAGGCGGCGCTGACGAGGGGTGAGGAAACCGGAACCCTGTTGCATCCGGAAAGTCTTGCGCGGTCGCCTCGGATTGCCGGCAGCCGAACGGTGGATTCTGGACGACCTGTCCGGTTTCCTGCCCGTCCGGGCGTTCCACTCTGCCGGTTCGGGGGAGGCGACAATCACGTCGACCCGTTCTCGCTGATGCGGCAGGATGAGCCTCCGTGTCCGTCGCCCCGCCGCGTTCCTCGCTGCTCCTGCTCGCCTACCTCGCCTTCGTCAGTCTCGGCCTGCCCGATGGACTGCTCGGCGTCGGCTGGCCCTCGATCAGCGCCGAGTTCGGCGTACCGACCGGAGCGGTCGGCCTGGTGCTCACCGCCGGCACGGTCGGGTACCTGACCTCCAGCGTGCTCGCCGGGTTCACCCTCGCCCGGCTCGGCGTGGGCCGGCTGCTGGCCGGCAGCACCCTGCTGGCGAGCCTGGCCCTGACCGGGTACGCCACCGCACCCGCGCTGACCGTGCTGATCTGCTGCGCGCTGGTCCTCGGCCTCGGCTCCGGTGCCATCGACTCGGGCCTCAACGCCTACGCCGCCGGAGCGTTCGGCCCCCGGCACATGAACTGGATGCACGCCTTCTTCGGCCTCGGCGTGGCGATCGGCCCACTGGTGATGACCGCGATGTTGAGCACCGGCGCGGGCTGGCGCTGGGGGTACGCGGTCACCGCCGCCGCCCAGCTCGCCCTGGCCACCGCGTTCGCGCTCACCGTCGGGGCGTGGCGGGACCGGGCAGGTACGGCAGCCCGGCCCGCGTCGGCCGCCGACGACCCGTTGCCCGCCGCTGGGTCCGACCCGTTGCCTGCCGGGTCCGAGTCGCGGTCGGAGCGTGCTGTTCCGGTCGACGCGGGGTCGGTGCCGGACCGGACCGGAGCGTCAGTGCCGACCGGGCCGGCGGTGGTGCGGGTCTCCGAGACGCTCCGGCTGCCCGCGGTCTGGTTCGGCGCGCTCGCCTTCGCCGTCTACGTGGCGATCGAGGTGTCCGCGGGGCTCTACGCGTTCCTGCTGCTCACCGAGGGCCGAGGGCTGCCCGCCGCCGTCGCCGGGGTGTGCGTGTCGACATACTGGGGCAGCCTCTTCGTCGGCCGGGTGGTGCAGGGGCTGGTGGCCGAGCGGCTCGGCACCGCCCGGGTGCTGCGGGGCAGCCTGCTGGGGATGGCGGCCGGTGCGGTGCTGATCGCGTTGCCGGCCCCGGGCGCGGTGACGGTGGCCGGTCTGGTGGTGCTCGGCTTCGCCGCCGCGCCGGTGTTCCCGCTGCTCACCCTGAGCACCGCGGAGCGGGTCGGCCGGCAGCACGCGGACCGGGTGATCGGCGTGCAGATCGGTGCCGCCGGGATCGGGGCGGCCCTCATCCCGGCCGGTCTCGGCGTGCTGCTCGGCGACATCTCCGTCCGGCTGCTCGGCCCGGCGTTGACGGTGCTGGCGGTGGCGCTACTGGTGGTGCACGCCGCCGCCGCCCGCCGTACCGCCCCGTCGCCCGCCGCCTGAACCGCCGCCGGGCGGGGCGTGGACGTCACATCGTGTCGGGGCCGGTACGTCCGGTCGTGGAGGGCCGGTAGGCGCGCTCGGTGTCGGTCATCTCCCGCCGTTCGGCCGCCGGGCCGGCGTCCCGGTCCACCGGTTCGGGACCGTGCCCGAAGGCGGCCTCCTCGCCCGCGTCGTTGCCGGTCGGGTCGTCGGCCTGCCCGTCGATTGTCGACCGGGCGATCGCCCGGTCCAACTCCTCAAGCGGTGTCTTCTGCTCGTCCCGCCAGACCCTGCCGTCGTTGTTGTCCGTCATCCCATCGCGGTACCCCGACCCGGTGGTCGCAAACGGCCAGGCACCGGGAGGAACCACCGGCCGCGAACCGCTGACGGCCGCCGGGGGAGCCGGCGGCCGTCGATGGTTCGTGGGGTGCGGGGTGGGGATCAGGGCTGGGGCCGGTCGACCGACCCGCGCCACGCCCCGGTCTCCTGACCGCGACGCTCGATGAACTGCTTGAACCGCTCCAGGTCGCCCTTGGTCCGACGGTCGACCACGCCCAGCTTGTCGCCGGCCTGCTCGACCACGCCGTGCGGTTCGAAGTCCATCTGGAGGGTCACCCGGGTGTTGCTCTCGTCGAGGCGGTGGAACGTCACCACGCCGGCCTGCTGGGTGCCGCCTGTCGACTTCCAGGCCACCCGCTCGTCGGGCAGCTGCTCGGTGATCTCGGCGTCGAACTCGCGCTTGACCCCGGCGATCTCCACGGTCCAGTGGGTCATCGTCTCCGACAGCTGCCGGACCTCCTGCACCCCCTCCATGAAGTGGGGGAACTCCTCGAACTGGGTCCACTGGTCGTAGGCGGTCCGTACCGGTACCGACACGTCCACATGCTCGATAACGCCGCTCATTGGAAGTCCTCCTCTGCCCGCTGGTGGTCGTCCGGATCGTGGGCCGATCCGGTCACCAGCGCGTCGTCTCGTTCCGGTGCCCGAGTGCGGCCCACACCTCGGAGATCGTCTGGTAACGCGTCTCCTCCGGCAGCCGCTCCAGGGCGGCCACCAGGTCGTCGGGCGCCTGGTTCTCCCGGGCGTTGGCGATCAACGCCAGCCGGTCGCCGGGCAGGGCCGTCATCGTGATGAACCGGCCCAACCGGCTGCGCGCCTCCACGTCCTCCGCACTCATCCCCTGCGGGGTGCCGGTGCGCAGGTCGCCCGCCGGGGCCGTGGTGGCACCCGGCTGGTCCTCGCCGGCCGGCTCCGCCTCGCGGAACTCCTCGACCCGTGAGCCGCCGGTGCCCGGCCCCTGGACGAGGCCGCTGACCTCCTGGCTCATCTGGTCGTCGACCCTCGGTGCGTGCTTGCTGCTGCCACGTTCCATGTCTGGTGTGCTACCCGCAGCCGTCCCGGGGAAACGCCGGATCGGACGCCGAACCCGGCAACCGGTCACGAACCGGCGGTGGCCTTCGGTGGCAGCGCCGGCTCACCCGGGTCCTCCTGGCCCGCCTGCAACCGGCGCCCCCGCTGCAACTCCGCGTTGATCTGCACCCCGAACATCAGCGCCGAGTTCGACAGGTAGAGCCAGACCAGGAAGGCGATCACCGCGCCCAGGCTGCCGTAAGTGACGTCGTACGAGCCGAAGTTGGCCACGTAGAGGCCGAAGCCGAAGGAGACGACGATCCAGGACAGCAGCGCCACCGCCCCGCCCGGGGTGAGCCAGCGGAACCGGGGCTGCCGGACGTTCGGCGCGATCCAGAACATCAGCGACAGCAGGGCCATCATGACCATCGCCAGCACCGGCCACTTCGCGACGCTCCACATCGTCCGGGCCAAACCACCCGCGCCGACCAGGTCGCCCACCGCGTCGGCCACCGGACCGCTGACGATCAGGCCCAGCGCCACCACCGCCAGCAGCAGCAGCGACAGCGCGGCCATGCCGATCTGCAACGGGCGCAGCCGGTAGAACGGGCGACCCTCCTCGACCCCGTAGATCGCGTTGGAGGCCCGGGTGAACGCGCCGATGTATCCGGACGCCGACCACAACGCGCCGAGCAGACCGAAGCTGAGCAGCACCTTCGTCCCGCTCTGCTGGTCGACCACCGTGCGGACCACCGAGACGAAGCCCTCGTTGCCGACCACCGAACCGGCCCCGATGTCTCGGGCCAGGTCCAGCACCGTGTCCACGGTCCGCTCGCCGTCCGAGACCAGACCGACCAGGGCCACCACCACGACGGTGGACGGGAACAGGGCGAGCACCCCGTAGTAGGTCAGCGCCGCCGCCCAGTCGGCGCAGTTGTCGTTGACGAAGCCCTGACCGCTGCGGACCAGCACCCCCCGCCAGGTCGACCAGCTCAGCTGACGTATCCGGCGGGGAATGCGCACCTGCGGCCCCTCACCGGTGACCACGGTCGGCTCCGTCGCTGCCATCCTCGGCTCCTCGTCCACCCGACGACCCGGCGGACCCGACGTCCGGCGCGCGTCTGGGCCGGGCGGTACCCGACGGTGGAAATCGACAAACCCGACGCCGGCGTTTGCCGGTGCGGGCGCCGGGAACCGTTCAGGCAGCCAGACAGTCGACGCGAAGGAGGACGAGATGCCCGGGCGCGAGGTACTGCCCAGCACGCTGCGACGCTCCCCGGAGAAGGCGCAGCGCACCTGGGAGAAGACGCACGACTCGGCGGTGGAGACCTACGGCGAGGGGGAGCGGGCGCACCGTGCCGCCTTCGCCGCCGTCAAGCACCAGTTCGAGAAGGTCGGCGACCACTGGGAGCCGAAGGGTCGCAAGGGGCCCAGCGACCGGCAGGCGGAGGGTGGCGGCCCCGGCCGGCGGGCTCCCACCGCCGGTGGGGTGGACGCCAACGCCACCAAGGACCACCTGATGCAGGTGGCGAAGAAGCTCGACGTACCGGGCCGCAGCCGGATGACCAAGCCGGAACTGGTCAAGGCGATCGAGAAGGCCAACGACCGGGCCACCCGCAGGGCCCGCGGCGACTGACTGACTGCGGGGTACGCGCCACGCGGGGCCGCCCCGACCGGGGCGGCCCCGGCTCACCAGTGGCCGCCGCCCGGCGCCTCCAGGTGGACCGCCTTGACCGTGCTGAACTCGTCAAGCAGCTCCGGGCCGTACCCGAAGCCCTGGCCGCTGCCCCGGCGTGGCTGCGCGGCACCGCCCGGCGCGCCCCCGAACACCGCGTTGACCTTCACGGTGCCCACCGGCAGCTCCCGCCAGGCCCGCTGGGCATGACTCATCGACCCGGTCAGCACCGTCGCGGCCAGCCCGTACGGAGAGTCGGCGGCGCACCGCAGCGCCTCGCTGAACGAGTCCACCGTCACCACGGCGGCCACCGGCCCGAACGTCTCCTCGCGGACCACTGTCATCTCGTGCCGGCAGTCGGTGACCACCGTCGCCGGATAGAACGCCCCCGGCCCGTCCGGCAGCACCCCACCGGCGCGCAGCGTCGCCCCCTGCGCCACCGCCGCGGTCACCTGGCCGTGCACGTGGTCGCGGTGCCGTCGGTCGACCAGCGGCCCGAGTTCGGTGCCCGGGTCGCGCCCCGGGCCGACCACCAGGGCGGTGGCCCGCTCCACCAGCGCGTCGACGAAGTCCTCGGCGACGTCCCGGTGCGCGTAGATCCGCTCCACCGCCACGCAGAGCTGCCCGGCGTTGGCGAACGCCCCGATGGCCGCCTGGTCGGCGGCCCAGCGCGGATCCACCCCGGCGTCCACCACGAGCGGGTCGCTGCCGCCGTTCTCCAGCAGCGCCTTGGCTCCGGTGCGGGCGCAGGCCGCCGCGATCGCCCGGCCGGTCGTGGTGGCACCGACGTGCGCGACAACGTCCACCGGCTGGGCGGCCAGCGCCGCGCCCACCTCGGCGCCCCCGGTCAGCAGGGACAGCACCCCGGCGGGGAACACCCCGTCGAACAGCCGGGCCAGCAGCCAACCGGTGACCGGGGTGCGCTCGCTGGGCTTGTACAGCACCACGTTGCCGGTGACCAGGGCGGCACCGAGCAGACCGCAGGAGACCGCCACCGGGTCGTTCCACGGGGTGATCGCGGCGACCACCCCACGCGGCTGCGGCGTCATGAAGTCGATCGCGTCACCGCCGCCGTGCAGCGTCCGGCCGCCCCGCAGCGGTCCCAGCTCGGCGTACTGGCGCAGGGTGCCGACGCCGGCCGCCACCCCGCCCCGGGCGTCGGCAAGCGGCTTGCCCATCTCCGCCGTCGTCGCGGCGGCCAGTTCGTCGGCCTCCGCCGCGACCGCGTCCGCCGCCTCGTGCAGCAACTGCGCCCGCTGCGCGGCCGGCGTCGCCGCCCACCCGGCGACCACCTCCCGTGCCGCCCCGACCGCCTTGGCCACCTCGTCGGCCGTCGCCACCGGCACGGTGCCGACCGGGGAGCCGTCGGCCGGGTCGTGCACCGTCAGCTCACCGCCCTCGCCGCCCGCGCCCCACACCCCACCGATCAACTGCTCCACCCGGTACATGCGGCGGGATGCCCGGCTCCCGGCGGAGCAAACACGTTTCGCCCGGTTGCCGGCGGGGTAGCCGGATCCGATGATCTCGCCCGGCACGGACACCGCGGACGCCGTCGTCATCGGCGCCGGACACAACGGCCTGGTGGCCGCCAACCTGCTCGCCGACGCCGGCTGGGACGTGGTGGTGTTGGAGGCGACCGCCGCGCCCGGTGGGGCGGTCCGCTCCGCCGAGGTCACCGCCCCCGGCTACCTCAGCGACCTCTACAGCTCCTTCTACCCCCTCGGGTACGCCTCTCCGGTGCTCGGCGGCCTCGACCTGCCCCGGTACGGCCTGAACTGGACACACGCCCCGGACGTGCTGGCGCACCTGCTGCCCGACGGTCGGGCCGCCGTGATCAACCGGGACCTCGACACCACCGCCGCCTCGCTGGAGAGGTTCGCCCCCGGCGACGGAGAGCGCTGGCGGCACGCGTACGCCGACTGGGCGCAGGTGTCCGGGCCGATGCTCGACGCCATCACCACCCCGTTCCCCCCGGTACGCGGCGGGCTGGGGCTGCTGCGTCGACTGCGTGTCGGCGGTGCGCTACGGCTGGCCCGTCGGCTGGTCCTGCCGGTCCGCAAGCTCGGTGCCGAGCTGTTCGCCGGCGAGGGCGGCCCGGCGCTGCTGGCCGGCTGCGCCCTGCACACCGACCTGTCCCCCGAGGAGGCCGGCTCCGGCGTGTACGGCTGGCTGCTGGCCATGCTGGGCCAGGAGGTCGGCTGGCCGGTGCCGGTCGGTGGCGCCCAGCGGATCACCGACGCGCTCGTCGCCCGGCTCACCGAGCGGGGCGGCCGGATCTCCTACCGGGCGGAGGTCGACCGGGTGCTCACCGCCCGGGGCCGGGCGATGGGGGTACGCACCGTCGGCGGGGCCACCTGGCGGGCCCGCCGGGCGGTGCTCGCCGACGTGCCCGCCCCCGCCCTCTACCTGGACCTGGTCGGCGCCGCCCAGCTGCCACCCCGACTGGTGGAGGACCTGGCCCACTTCCGCTGGGACGGCTCCACCCTCAAGGTCGACTGGGCGCTCTCCACCCCGGTGCCGTGGACCGACCCGGCGTTGGCCGGCGCCGGCACCGTGCACCTGGGTGCCGACCTCGACGGGCTCACCACCTACTCCGCCGAACTGGCCCGGGGCGAGATCCCGGCGAAGCCGTTCCTGCTCGCCGGGCAGATGACCACCGCCGATCCGACGCACTCGCCGGCCGGCACCGAGTCGATGTGGTCGTACACCCACCTGCCGTTCCGGCGGCACTGGCGGGCCGAGGACATCGCCCGGCAGGTGGACCGGATGGAGGACGTGCTGGAGGCGGCCGCCCCGGGGTTCCGCAGCCGGATCGTCGGCCGGCACGTCGCCGGGCCGGCCGAGCTGGAGCAGGGCGACCCGAGCCTGGTCGGCGGGGCGCTGGGCGGTGGCACCGCCGCGGCGTACCAACAGCTGTTCCTGCGCCCGATCCCCGGCCTGGGCCGGGCCGACACCCCGGTCGACCGGCTCTACCTGGCCAGTGCCTCGGCGCACCCCGGCGGCGGGGTGCACGGCGCACCCGGCGCGAACGCCGCCCGGGCGGCCCTGGCCCGCGACCGCGCCGTCACCGGTGGTCTGTACGCCGGCATGATCGACGCCGCGCACCGGACGCTCTACCGCTGACGCCGTGTCCCCGGTGCGGCACCCCACGGCTGTCGCCGTCCACCACAGTCGTCGGCCCGGCGTCCGCACCGGGCCGGCGACTGTCGGTCAGGAGTCCAGGTTGCGGTGCCGGGTACGCAGCTTGAACGGCATCAGCGCGCTCTCCACCTTGGTGGCGGTGGTCATCTTGGACAAGCCGTCGCGCCGCTCCTCGAACCGGATCGGCACCTCCAGGATGGTGTGCCCCAGCTTGGTGGCCAGGTAGTGCATCTCCACCTGGAAGCTGTAACCGTTGGACTGCACCCGGTGCAGGCCGATGTCGCGCAGCGCGTCCGCCCGCCAGATCTTGAAGCCGGCCGTCAGGTCGCGGATGCGCACCCGCAGCAGGGTGTGCACGTAGAGGTTGGCCCACCCGCTGAGCGCGCGACGGTAGAGCGGCCACGCCTCGTCGAGCTGGCCGCCCGGCACGTACCGGGAGCCGATCACCACGCCGGCCTGGGTGGAGAGCAGCGCGCCCAGCATCCCGGGCAGCGCCGCCGGCGGGTGCGACAGGTCGGCGTCCATCTGCGCCACGTACTCCGCGCCGCCGTCCAGGGCCCGGCCGATGCCGTCCACGTACGCCCGGCCCAGGCCCTCCTTGCCGGCCCGGTGCACGACCTGCACCCGGTCCGGATGCTCAAGGGCCAGCTTGTCGGCCACCTCACCGGTGCCGTCCGGCGAATTGTCGTCGGCGACGAGCACCTTCAGGCCGGGCAGCGGCAGGGCCAGCAACTGGTCGACCAACACCGGGAGGTTGCCCGCCTCGTTGTAGGTGGGGACCACGACGGTCAGGCGTGCGTCCCGCCACGGTGACGGCAGCTCCACGGGTTCGATCATCTCGGACATCCTCAGTCGGCGGACGGCATTCCCCCACAGGGTAGCCAAAGCCCGACCGAGGCCCTGCCGAGGCTCCCCGCGACCGCCCGGTCACCGTTCGGCGCGCTCGTCGGCCTTCTGCCGGGTGGCGATGTCGGAGAGCCGGCGCAGGGTCTCCCTGTTGCGCTGGTGCAGCACCAGGTCGTTGAGCCTGTTGCGGAACCAGTGCAACGGGCCGGCGGCGAAGTCCTCACCGATCCGTACCCGGGTCGCGCCGTCGCCCTCCGGGGTCAGGGTGAACACCACTACCGCCTCGCCGACCGGCCACAACCCGGCCCGCAGCACCAGCCGGTGCGGCGGGTCGCAGACCAGCACCGTCGAGGCGTCCTCCAGCGAGAACGGCCACGGGCCGGCCCGGTGGTGCAGGCGGGTGCCCACCCGGGGCCACTGCGCGTCGACGTCACGCACGTGCACCGTGCCGACCACCCAGTCGCTGTACGTCCAACCGTCGGCCAGCACGTCGAAGACCTGCTGCGGGGGTGCATCGATCACTTTCTCCACAATCGCCACCGTCGACCAGTACCCGGGCCGGCGTACGCTAACCCGCCGGGTTAGCTTCTCCGGGCCGACGGGTAACGCTGCACCGACGGACGCGGCTGACGACGAACGGGTGCGCGGCGGACCGGCGGCGACGGGTCACGCGCGGACCCGCCCGCCGTACCGGCCGGTAGGCCCAGGTTTACTCCTCGGGGCCTCGGGAACCCGCCGCCCGTGCGACGGGACGCGGAGCCGTATCAGCGCAGGCCAGGCCGGGACGACCCGGTCGCCGGCCAGGGCGTCCCCGCGCTGTACGACGCGGTGCTGCTGGACCGTGACGGCACCCTGGTCGAGGACGTGCCCTACAACGGCGACCCGGACAAGGTCCGGCCGGTGCCGGGGGCGCGGGCGGCGCTGGACCGGCTGCGCGCCGCAGGCCTGCGGCTGGGCGTGGTGACCAACCAGTCAGGCCTGGCCCGTGGGCTGTTCTCCACCGCCCAACTGCGGGCCGTCAACGCCCGGGTCGAGCAACTGCTCGGGCCGTTCGACACCTGGCAGTGCTGCCCGCACGACGAGCGGGCCGGCTGCGCCTGCCGCAAACCGGCCCCCGGCATGGTGCACGCCGCCGCGCGGGCCCTCGGCACCACCCCGGACCGCTGCGTGCTGGTCGGGGACATCGGCGCCGACCTGGCCGCCGCCGACGCGGCCGGCGCTGCCGGGGTGCTGGTGCCCACTGCGGCCACCCGGGCCGCCGAGGTGGCCGCCGCCGGGCACGTGGCCGTCGACCTGCCCGCCGCGGTGCAGCTGATCCTGGACCGGGCCGCACTGCTCGCCGGCCTGTCCCCGCACCGGCCCGTCCCCGCACCGGTCGCCGGCCTGCCCAGTCGCCGGCCCGGCACCGTGCTGGTGGTCCGCAGCGACTCCGCCGGGGACGTCCTGGTCACCGGTCCCGCCGTCCGCGCCGTCGCCGCACACGCCGAGCGGGTCGTGCTGCTCTGCGGTCCCCGGGGCCGGGACGCCGCAGCTCTGCTGCCCGGCGTCGACGAGATCGTCGAGTGGCCGCTGCCCTGGATCGACGGCGTACCCGCCCCGGTCGACCCGGGGGACATCGGTCGGCTCGTCGAGCGGCTGCGCGCCGTCCGGGCCGACGAGGCCGTCGTCTTCACCTCCTTCCACCAGTCGGCGCTGCCGCTGGCGCTGCTGCTGCGGATGGCCGGCACGCCGAGGGTCAGCGCGATCAGCGACGACTACCCCGGTTCCCTGCTCGACGTCCGGCACCGGATCCCCGACGGGCTGCCCGAGCCGGAACGGGCCCTGTCGCTGGCCGCCGCCGCCGGTTTCACCCTGCCCGACGGTGACGACCCGCGGCTGCGCATCCGCACCGACCGGGTGCCGCCCGCCCCGGCCGGGCTCGGCGGTCCCGGATACCTGGTGCTGCATCCCGGCTCGGCGGTGCCGAGCCGGGCCGTCCCGCCCGAGTTGGCCGCCCGGATCGTCCGGGTGCTCACCGCGGCCGGTCACCGGGTGGCGGTCACCGGTGGACCCGACGAGACCGCGTTGACCGCCCGGGTGGCCGGCGACACCGGCATCGACCTCGGCGGCCGGACCGGCCTGGCCGAGCTGGCCGCCGTGCTCGCCGGGGCCGGTGCGCTGGTGGTCGGCAACACCGGCCCCGCCCATCTGGCGGCCGCGCTGGGCGTGCCGGTGGTCAGCCTGTTCGCCCCCACCGTCGGTTATGGACAGTGGGGGCCGTACCGGGTGCCGGCGGTGCGGCTGGGCGACGCCAGCGCGCCCTGCCGGGACACCCGGGCGACGATCTGCCCGGTGGCGGGTCACCCCTGCCTGTCGGCCGTCGAACCGGGCCGGGTCCTCGACGCGGTACGCCTGCTGGGCGTCGTCGCCGACGCGCCGGCCCGACCGGCCGGCTCGCCGCCGACGGTCCGGTCCGGCCCGCCGTCGGGCGGGGTGACGCCGGTGACCGTCGGGCGGGGGAGTGCCCGATGAACATCCTGCTCTGGCACGTACACGGGTCCTGGACCACGTCCTTCGTGCACGGCAGGCACCGCTACCTGGTGCCGGTCACCCCCGACCGCGGACCGTACGGGTTGGGCCGGGCCCGCACCTACCCCTGGCCGGACAGCACCGTCGAGGTGACCCCGCAGCAACTGCGCCGGGAGGACGTCGACGTGGTGCTGCTGCAACGCCCCGAGGAGTTCGACCTGGCCTGCGAGTGGCTCGGCCGACCGGTGGGTCGGGCGGTGCCGGCGATCTACGTCGAGCACAACACCCCGAAGGGCGACGTGCCGAACACCCGGCACCCGGTGGCCGACCGGGACGACCTGCTGCTCACCCACGTCACCCACTTCAACGAGCTGTTCTGGGACAACGGGAGCACCCGCACCGCCGTCGTCGAACACGGCGTCGTGCCACCCGCCGTGACCTGGACCGGCGAACTCGACCGGCTCGCCGTGGTGATCAACGAGCCGGTACGCCGTGGCCGGATCACCGGCACCGACCTGCTGGCCCGGTTCGCCGAGATCGCCCCGCTGGACGTCTTCGGCATGGGGGTGACCGGGCTCGCCGACCATCTCGGCCTGCCGGCCGACCGGTTGACCAGCCACGACGACGTCCCGCAGCACCTGATGCACGCCGAGTTGGCCCGGCGGCGGGCGTACCTGCACCTGTGCCGGTGGACCTCGCTGGGGCTGAGCCTGATCGAGGCCATGACGATCGGCATGCCTGTGGTCGCGCTGGCCACCACCGAGGCCGTACAGGCGGTGCCACCCGGCGCGGGGGCGCTCGCCACCCGGGTCGACACCCTGCTGGCCGCCGCCGCCCGGTTCGTCGCCGACCCCGCCGAGGCCCGCCGGGCGGGTGCCGAGGCGCGTACCGCCGCCCTGGGCCGTTACGGCCTGGACCGTTTCCTCGCCGACTGGGACCGCCTGCTGGAGGAGGAAGTATGCGCATCGCGATGATCTCCGAGCACGCCAGCCCGCTCGCCGTGCTGGGCGGTGAGGACGCCGGCGGGCAGAACACCCACGTCGCGGAACTCTCCGCCGCGCTGGTGGCGGCCGGGCACGATGTCCGGGTCTACACCCGGCGCGATGCCGTCGACCTGCCGGTCGCCGTCCGGGCCCCGGACGGGTACGAGGTGGTGCACGTCCCCGCCGGCCCCGCCGAGCCGGTCGCCAAGGACGCCCTGCTGCCGCACATGAAGGAGTTCAGCCACTGGCTCACCGCGCGGTGGCGGGGCGGGGACTGGACCCCCGAGGTGGTGCACGCGCACTTCTGGATGAGCGGGCTGGCCGCGTTGGCCGCCGGCCGGCAGACCGGGGTGCCGGTGGTGCAGACGTACCACGCGCTGGGCGCGGTCAAGAAGCGCCACCAGGGGGTGCAGGACACCAGCCCGGCCCGCCGGATCGGCTACGAACGGGAGCTGGGCCGCGCGGTCGACCGGGTGATCGCCCAGTGCCGCGACGAGGTGGGGGAGCTGGTCCGGCTCGGCGTCCCCCGGTCCCGGATGACAGTCGTGCCGTCCGGGGTCAACCTGGACACCTTCGCCCCGCTCGGTCCGGCCGTCGCGCGGGAACCCGGCCGTCCCCGGGTGCTCACCGTCGGCCGGCTGGTGGAACGTAAGGGCTTCCAGACGGTGATCCGGGCGATGGCGCTGGTCCCCGAGGCCGAGTGCGTGGTGGTCGGCGGCCCGCCCGGCGGGCTGCTGGAGACCGACCCGTACGCCAGGCGGTTGCGCGCGCTCGCCGGCACCTGCGGGGTCGCCGACCGGGTCCGGCTGGTCGGGGCGGTGCCCCGGGAGGAGATGGGCCGCTGGTACCGGTCGGCGGACGTGCTGGTCGCCGCCCCCTGGTACGAGCCGTTCGGGCTCACCCCGCTGGAGGCGATGGCCTGTGGGGTACCCGTCGTCGGCACCTCGGTCGGCGGCATCCGGGACACCGTGGTCGACGGGGTGACCGGTGACCTGGTCCCGGCCCGCGACCCGCAGGCCCTGGGCGCCGCGCTGGCCAGCCTGCTCGACGACCGGATCCGCCGCTTCGGGTACGCCACCGCCGCGTTGCAGCGGGCCCGCCGCAGCTACTCCTGGGCGACCGCCGCCGACCGGCTGGCCGAGGTGTACGCCGAGGTCGCCACGGTCCGCCGGCCGAGCCGGGTGGGCGCCTGATGACGACGTCGACCGGGGCGGCGCGGGCCGGCCTGCTGGACGCGCACCTGAACCTGCTGGCCGAGGCGCTGCTGCCGTACCGCGCGGCGGAGCCGTTGCTGGCCCGGTGGGGTACCGAGCTGGCCGGGATCCTCGTCGGCGGCGGCCGGTTGCTCGTCGCCGGCAACGGGGGCAGCGCCGCGGAGGCCCAGCACCTGACCGCCGAGTTGGTCGGCAAGCTGCGCGACGACCGGCAGCCGCTGTCGGCGATCGCCCTGCACGCCGAGACCTCGGCGTTGACCGCGATCGGCAACGACTACGGCTACGAGGAGGTCTTCGCCCGCCAGGTCCGGGCCCACGGCCGCCCGGGTGACGTCCTGCTGGTGATGTCCACCAGCGGGGCCAGCGGCAACCTGCTCGCCGCGGTCGCCGCCGCCCGGGAGACGGGGGTGCGCTGTTGGGCGTTCACCGGACCGGCGCCGAACCCGCTCGCCGGGGTCTGCCACGAGGCCCTCGCCGTCGCCTCCCCGGACAGCCAGGTGGTGCAGGAGCTGCACCTGGTCTCCACCCACGTGCTCTGCGAGTACGTCGACCGGGCGCTGCCCACGGCACTGGCCGCCCTGGCCGGGCAGGCGGCCACCGTGGCGGCCGACCTGCCCGGTCCGGCGGTGGACGGTCCGGCGGTGGACGACCTGCCCGCCCCGCCGGTGGCGGACGGTGGACCGGTGCGGACCGGGGTGGAGGTGGTCGTCGACGGGGCGTCGGCCGACGGGGAACGGGGAGGCGCGGCGTGAGAGGTCCCCTGGTGGTCATCGGCGACACCCTGCTGGACCGGGACGTCGAAGGCGCGGTGAACCGGCTCTGTCCCGACTCGCCGGTGCCGGTGCTGGACGAGACCGCGTACGCCGACCGGCCCGGCGGGGCGGGCCTGGCCGCGGTCTTCGCCGCCGCCGCGGGCGCCGAGGTGGCGCTGGTGACCGCGCTCGCCGACGACGCCGGGGCCGCCCGGCTCAGCTCCCTGCTGACCGCCGCCGGGGTGCAGGTGTACGGGTTGTCGCTGGCCGGGACGACGCCGGAGAAGATCCGGCTGCGGGCCAGGGGCCGGGTGCTGCTGCGGCACGACCGTGGCGGCGCCGTGGGTGAACCGGGGCCCCCCACCGATGCGGTGCTCCGGTTGATCGCCGGGGCGTCCGCGGTGCTGGTAAGCGACTACGGGCGGGGGGTGGCCCGGCAGCCGGCGCTGCGGGCGGCGCTGGCCGCGACCCGGGCGCCGGTGGTCTGGGATCCGCATCCGCGTGGCCCGGTCGCCGTACCCGGGGTGCAGTTGGTGACCCCGAACGAGTCGGAGGCCCGGGAACTGGCCAAGGTGCCACCGGGCGGCTCCCGGCTGACGACCGCCGCGCAGGCCGCGCAGAGGCTACGGGACCGCTGGCGGGCCGGCGCGGTGGTGGTGACCCTCGGCGGTGACGGTGCGCTGCTCTCCCACGCGGGGAAGACTCCGCTGATGGTCTCCGCGCCGGTCTCCGCCGAGGGGGACACCTGCGGGGCGGGGGACCGGTTCGCCTCGGCGGCCGGGCTGGCGCTGGCCCGGGGGGCGCTGGTCTCCGAAGCGGTCCAGGCGGCGGTCGGTGCGGCATCGGCGTACGTGGCGGACGGAGGGGTGGCCGCCGCGCTGCCCGCGCCCGTGCGCGCCTGCCCGCCGGTGCTCGTCGGCGGCGGGGAGCGGATCGGGGCCGCCGCCGCCGGCGCGGTGGTGGCCGAGGTACGGGCGGCCGGCGGGACCGTGGTGGCCACCGGTGGCTGCTTCGACCTGCTGCACGCCGGGCACGTGGCGACCCTCCAGGCCGCCCGGCAACTCGGCGACTGCCTGGTGGTCTGCCTGAATTCCGATGCCAGCGTCACCGGGCTGAAGGGTCCGGACCGGCCGGTGACCACGCAGGGCGACCGCGCCCGGCTGCTCGCCGCGTTGAGCTGTGTCGACGCGGTGGTGGTCTTCGACGAGGCGACCCCGCACGCGGCACTGGGCTGGTTGCGACCCGACATCTGGGTCAAGGGCGGGGACTACGCCACCGGCGTCGGGGACGAACCGATCCTGCCGGAGGCCGACCTGCTCCGCCGGTGGGGTGGGGACAGCGTGGTGGTGCCGTACCTGGACGGGCGCTCCACCACCGACATGATCGCGGCGGCCCGGGGCGAACGCCGGACCGCCGCGTCGGCCGACGCCCCGCAGCCGGAACCGGCCCGTTCCCCGGTGGAGGCGGCGGGGCCGGCGGGTTCGACAGCGGAGGGAGCACGATGAGCAGCAGTCCATTCCGGGCCGGTCGGACCGTCCTGGTCACCGGCGGATCGAGCGGGCTCGGCGCGGCGGTGGTCACCGCCGTCGCGCGGGCCGGCGGACGACCGTTGGTGCTGGACCGGCGCCGCCCCGACGACGACGGGGTGCCGTGGGTCGGGTGCGACCTGGCCGACACCCGGGCCGCCGAGGAGGCCACCCGGGAACTGGCCGAGCGGGCCGGCGGGCTGGACGCGGTGGTGACCGCCGCCGGGATGGACGTGCCGGGCCGGCTGGCCGACGTCCCCCGCGAGACCTGGGAACGGATCGTCGTGGTGGACCTGCTCGCCACGGTGGCGGTGGTCCGGGCCGCGCTGCCCTACCTGGAGGCGTCCCGGGGCAACGTCGTCACGGTCGCCTCCACCCTGGGCGTCAAGGCGGTCGGGGACGCCACCGCGTACTGCGCGGCGAAGTTCGGGGTGGTCGGCTTCACCCGGTCGCTCGCCGCCGAGCTGGCCGGCAGCGTCGGGGTGACCCTGCTGATCCCGGGCGGGATGCGGACCGCCTTCTTCGACGACCGTGACCCGCAGTACCGACCCGGGCCGGATGCCAAACTCAACGCCCCGGAGGACACCGCCGCCGCAGTCATGTTCGCGCTGTCCCAGCCGCCCGGCTGTGCCGTTCGGGAGTTGGTGGTCTGTGCCGAACAGGAGACCTCGTACCCGTGATCCTGGTGCTGCGGGCGCTCGGCGTCGGGGACCTGGCCACCGCGGTCCCCGCCCTGCGTGCCGTGCGGGCCGGGTATCCGGACGAGGAGTTGGTGTTGGCCGCGCCCGCCTGGCTGGGACCGCTTGTCGAACTGGTCGGCGGGATCGACCGGCTGCTGCCCACCGACGACCTCGGCCCGCCACCCTGGCCCGGCCCACCGGCCGGTCGGTCACCGTCGTCGGCTGGCCCGGCGTCGTGGCCCGGCCCACCGCCGGAGCTGGCGGTCAACCTGCACGGACGGGGGCCGGAGTCGCATCGGATGCTGGCCGGCGCGGGCCGGTTGCTTGCCTTCCGGTGCCCGTCGGCCGGGCACCGGGACGGTCCCGACTGGTGCGACGACGAACACGAGGTGGACCGCTGGTGCCGGCTGCTCGACTGGTACGGCATCCGGGCCGACCGCACCGACCTGGCGTTGCGTCGACCATCACCGGGGCGGTTGCCGGCCGGGGTGACAGTGGTGCATCCGGGCAGCAAGGTCGAGGCGAAGAGGTGGCCGGCGGACCGGTTCGCCGCGCTGGCCCGACGGCTGACCGACCGGGGGCACCGGGTGGTGGTGACCGGTTCGACCGGTGAGCGGGAGCTGGCCGCCCGGGTGGCGGCGGGCGCGGGGCTGCCGGGGTCGGCGGTGCTGGCCGGGCGGACCGACCTGGGGGAGTTGGCTGGGCTGGTGGCTGCCGCCCGGCTGGTGGTCAGCGGGGACACCGGGGTAGGTCACCTCGCCACCGCCTACCGCACCCCGTCGGTGCTGCTCTTCGGCCCGGTCCCGCCGGCCCGCTGGGGGCCGCCGCCGGACCGGCCGTGGCACCGGGTGCTCTGGGCCTTCGGTGAGGATTGCGGCGGTTCCTCCGGGGTAGCAACGGCGGCGAGGTTGGCGGCGCTCCCGGTCGACCGGGTGCTCGCCGCGGTGGACGAGGCCGAGGAAATGGTACGGGTCTGAGGTGCGACTGCGGCGCAGTGATCCGGGTCGGGCGGGGTACGGGCGTCGCCGGCGCGGCAAGGGCTGGAGCTTCCTGGATCGGCACGGTGCGCCGGTCCGGGATCCCGACGTGCTGGCCTGGCTGGGTGAGCTGGTGATCCCGCCCGCCTGGTCCGACGTCTGGATCGCGCCGTATCCCAACGGGCACATCCTGGCCACCGGGACCGACGCGGCCGGCCGCAGGCAGTACCTCTACCACCCCGAGTGGCGGCGCAGGCGGGACGAGGCGAAGTTCGACCACGTGCTGGAGGTGGCCCGTCGGCTGCCGACCCTGCGCGCGCGCATCACCGACGACCTGGCCGGCCCGGGGCTGAACCGGGACCGGGTGCTGGCCACCGTCGCCCGGCTGCTCGACATGGGCACCTTCCGGGTCGGCAACGAGCAGTACGCCGTCGGCGAGGACGCCACCTTCGGTGTCTCCACCCTGCGCCCGGAGCACGCCCGGTCCCGGGGCGGCTGCGTGGTCTTCGAGTTCCCGGCCAAGGGCGGCATCGCACAGGTCCGCCGGATCGAGGACCCGGAGCTGTGCCGGGTGCTGACCAACCTGCGTCGACGGCGGCGGGCCGAGGAACGGCTCTTCGGCTACTGGGACGGCCGGGCCTGGCGGGACGTGCGCAGCGACGACGTGAACGGCTACCTGCGGGACGCCAGCGGCGGTGAGATGACCGCCAAGGACTTCCGTACCTGGCATGCCACCGTACGCGCGGCCACCGAGCTGGCCACCGTCGGGGCGCAACGTTCCGTGACGGCCCGTCGCCGGGCGGTGGCCGGGGTGATGCGGGCGGTGGCCGACCTGCTCGGCAACACGCCCACGGTTGCCCGGACGTCGTACGTGGACCCCCGGGTGGTCGACCTGTACCACGACGGCGTGGTACTGCCGGTGACCTCCGGTTTCCCCCGTGAACAGGCCGAACGGTCGGTGCTGGAGCTACTGGAGGAGGCCTGACCGGCCCCGCCGCGAATCCTGGGGGAAATGCGACGGGGCCGGGGCCTGGCCGGTCGGGGAGCTTGTCGCGTGGCGTCGGCCCGGACCCGGTGGGTGCGGCACCGGGCGGGCCGTCCATGACGCTGGGTCACGGACGCCACGCCACGGTCCCCCGTTACCGTTGGGCCGCACGGTCGGATGACCCTCGGCCCACTGTCATTATGTCCGTCCTGAGTTGACTTCGGACGCCGGGCTGTTGACGATCCGTGCCTGTTGAAGGTGGACCGTCCGGTATTCCTGCGGTGTCAGCCGGTGGGCGGCCCGGAAGGTCCGGCTGAAGTGGGCCTTGTCCCGGAAGCCCCAGCGGGTGGCTACGGCCTGGACCGGCCGGTGTGCCAGCGCCGGATCGGCCAGGTCCCGCCGGCACCGCTCCAACCGCAGCTCACGGACGTACGAGGCGACAGTGGTCTGCTCCTGTTCGAAGAGCCGGTGCAGGCTCCGGACCGAGATGTGGTGCGCCTCGGCGATCGAGCCGGGGGTCAGGCCGGCGTCACCCAGGTGTCGCTGGATGTGGTTCTGCACCTGGGCGAGGAGCGCCCGACGGCGTACCTCGCGGGGCATGTCGTCCTCGGCGACCAGATGCCGGCCGAGCATGGTGGAGATCAGGTCCAGCGCCACCCCGCCGAGTCGCTCGGCGTCCGCCTGCCGGTACTGCTCCGGGTACGAGGTGATCCGGGTCAGGTACTGGGCGACGAGCGCGCCCAGCCCCTCGGTGGCCGACATCCGGCCCGCCAGCAGCGGAGTGAGCCGCTCCGGCGACAGCGGCATCGCGCCGTAAGGGATCAGGGCGACCACCGAGGCGGCGTGCTGCTGCTCGCCCTCGTCACCGAAGCCGCTGACCTCGTGGGGGCGCGAGCCGTCGTAGAAGGTGAACTCCCCGGCACCCAGTCGGCTCTGCCGGCCGTCCTGCCCGACGACGCCGGCGCCCTCGGTGGTGAGGGCGAGCATATGGAAGTCCACCTCGGTACGCCGGATCAGCTTCGCGGTGCGGACCGCCTCCAGCGACGGGTAGCGGTAGCGCACCAACTGGACCGGCCCCAGCTCGACGAACTCGGCCCGGGCCCGGAAGTCGTGCTGGTGCGCGGAGCGGATCCGCAACGGCGCGGCGGTCCGGGCGACCAGGTCGAGCCACATCCCGAACCGTTCCGCAGGTGGCAGTTGTTCGGTGTCGATCATTGCGCGGTGCACCATGTCCGGCCTCCCCGTCGGCGGGCACTACCCCTCCATTCTGGACGAAGGGGCCACCGATCCGCTCCCAACCGGCAGTGACTCACAATTCTCATCGACATGGCGGTATCGAAACGGCACCGGGAACGGGAACGGGACGGCGCGCTGCTGCTTCGGCGCGACGGGATACGGCGACATTGGCGAACTTGAGTTGACCGGCGGATTCGGGCTCGCCGCTCATCGCTTCCCGGTGCTGGCTCCGGATGGGTGGGGGTCACCCGTCAGGTGGGAGGTGGACGGTCTGTTGTGGCAGCCTGCCGGTTCCGGCTCGACGGTGCGGCCGCCCCCTCTGCGGTGCCGTCGCCAGCCACGCAACATCGTGCTTCTTCATGGTTCGTGCTACTTCATGGTTGTAGGGGCCTTCGGGCATGGCGAGGCCACTACGACCACGTTCGAGCATGACCTTGCAGTCGACGGACAAGGCCCGCCGCCGTTGCACCCCGCACAGGTGGTGGTGCCGTCGCCTCGAACTCGGTGGAAACGCCGGCCAGGTGGGTCAGGTGGTGGAGACCACCCGAGGGTGGGCGCTGCGGCACGGCGGCGGGCCGGGCCGCCCACTGGCGACCCGGCCCGCACCACGCTCGGCGTCAGTCGTTGAGGACGTGGGAGAGGCGGTCGCGGAACTTCCGCTCCGAGTCGCTGACCTGGTCGCCGCCGATGCCGAGCAGCCCTCCGCTGGACGCCGCCCCGACCACCTGCTCGGCGATCTCCACCAACCAGTGCCGGTACGCCCCGGCCTCACCCTCGTCGACCTTGGCGGTCAGCAGGGCGGACGCCTGCCCGGCCCGGACCAGCACGTCGTCGATGAGCGCCTGCGGGTCGGACGGTGAGATCACCGGCAACTCCTCGCCGGCCTCCGGGTCGCCCACCCGGGACACGATCTCCCCGGCGACCGCGGCGACCAGCGGGCTGGCCGACTCCCGTCCGGTGCCGATGGTCTCCAGCCCGGCCGCGTTCTCGGCGCGGGTCCGCCGGGCACCGTCCGACTCGGCGGCGCTCGCCGCGGTCAGGACCGACTGCGGCAGGCCGACCAACAGCCCCCACTCCTCGTCGGAGAACCCGAACCCGGTGTACGCCGGCTGTTCGATCACGACTGAGCCCCTCTCGGTTGTTTCACTGCAGGCACCGCACGCCGGCGGTCGCCCGGGTCAGGCTAGTCCAGCGTCAGTAGACCCTGTTCGGACACCACGCGCACGGAGAGCGTCTTGTAGCCCACCTCGTCGAAGAGCACCGTCATCCGGTCGTCCTCGTAGTTGAGCACCAGTCCGGGACCCCACTCCGGGTGCCGGACCTGGCTGTGCACCGGGAACGGGCCGACCGCACCGCTGTCGGCGACGCTGGTGCCGGCGTGGCAGTTGTCGCAGTGCCCGCAGATCTGGGACATCTGCTCACCGAAGTACGCCAGCAGCACCTGCCCCCGGCACCCGGTGGTCTCGGCGAACGCGCGCATCATGTCGGTACGGGAGCGGGTCACCGTCTGCTGCCGTTCGGCCTCGGCCAGGGCCGCCGCGCCGGCCTCGGCCGGGGTGGGGGAGTAGCGCGGGGCGCCGATCTTCTGCCCGGCCCGGGGCTCGGCCGCGCCGATCTGCTCCAGCAGGGCCAGGTACTGGCCGAGCTTGCGGGGCCCGAGGCCGGTCGCCTCGCGCAGGGCCTTCTTCGTGGCCGGCCGACGACGCAGCAACGCGGCCAGGTCCCGCAGCTCGGTCTCGTCCGGCAGCCCGCCGGAGAAGTAGCGTTGCAGCCCGACGTCCTCGGCCCGCCACAGCAGCAGCACCCGGGCCGGTGCACCGTCGCGGCCGGCCCGGCCGATCTCCTGGAAGTAGCTGTCCGGCGAGTCGGGCAGCGCCATGTGCACCACCCAGGCGATGTTCGGCTTGTCGATACCCATGCCGAACGCCGAGGTCGCCACCATGATCGGCACCTGGTCGGCGAGGAACGCCTCGTGCAGTGCGTGCCGGGCGGCGGTGGGCATCCCCCCGTGGTAGTACTGGGTGGGAAGACCGGCGGTGGTCAGCCGGTCGGCCAGCTCCTCGGCGGCCCGTCGGGTCGGCACGTAGATGATGCCGGGCCGCTCGTCGTCGCGCAGCAGCGCGGTCAGCCGCCGCCAGCGGTAGTCGTCGGTCGGGCAGTAGGCGACCTCGATGAAGAGGTTCGGCCGGTCCAGCCCGGAGACCACCACCTCGGGGTCACGCAGCCGCAGCCGCGCGATGATGTCGTCGCGTACCGGCGGGGAGGCGGTGGCGGTCAGCGCCACCACCGGCGGACGGCCGAGACCGTCGATCAGGTGGCCCAACGCCAGGTAGTCGGGGCGGAAGTCGTGCCCCCAGGCCGAGATGCAGTGCGCCTCGTCGATCGCCACCAGGGCCGGTGCCAGCGATTTCACCTCGGCCATCCGGTCGGGGTTGCTGAGCGCCTCCGGGGTGATGAAGAGGAACTCGGCCCGCCCCTGCCGGATCTCGGTGATCGCCTCGGCCTGCTGGGCCGCGCTCTCGTCCGAGCTGATCCGTACCGCGCGCAGCTCGGGGCGTTGGCGTTCGTTGAGCGCGGCGATCTGGTCCTGCTGAAGAGCGAGCAGGGGTGAGATCACCACCGTCGGCCCGGGGATCAGGCTCGCCGGGATCTGGTAGATCGCCGACTTGCCGGCTCCGGTGGGGAGCACCACCAGGGCGTCGCGTCGTTTCATCACCGCGCGCATGGCGGCGAGCTGGTTGGGCCGCAGCGCGGTCCAGCCGAAAAGGCTGCGCGCCGCGCGGCGCAACGTCGTCGAGTGCATGGACAGCTTCATCGAGGGCCGGAGATACCCGAGTGGATCGAGGCCGAAACCGCTCCCACGGGATCCGCGCGTCGCCCGGTGTGGGCGGTGCGGGGCAGGTCGATCGGCGGTCACCCGGGGTGCCGTCATGATCAGCTGGGGGTCACCGGCGACCGAGCATTGCCCGGATGGCGGCCAGCAGCAGCAACCCGCCGACCACCAGGCCGAGCAGGCGTACGCCGGGAATGTCGGTCGGCGAGGTGGCGTCGGCGAGTGGCGGCAGGTCCATCCCCGCACTGTCGCACGCGGCCCCGACCGACGCCAGGCAGTAACAGTAAGGTTTATTGACTATTACCTCGCCCGGTGTGACCATGGCAGCACCGCGACGGCACCGGGCCGTCGGCACGCGACGGGGGTACCGGGGCCGGATGAACGAGCGCAACCTGGCGGGCCTGGCCGCCACCGTCCTGCAACCCGGCTTCGTCGGCACCACCCCGCCCGACTGGGTCTGCCGGTGGCTGGCCGACGGGCTCGGCGCGGTGGTGCTGTTCGCCCGTAACGTCGTCGACCCGGAGCAGGTGGCCGCGCTCACCGCGACCCTGCGCGCCGAGCGTCCCGACGTGCTGGTGGCCATCGACGAGGAGGCCGGCGACGTCACCCGGATCGAATCCGGCCGGGGCAGCTCCCGCCCCGGCAACCTCGCCCTCGGCGCGGTCGACGACCCCGCGCTCACCGAGGAGGTCGCCCGCGACCTCGGCCGTGAACTCGCCGCCCTCGGCGTCACCCTCAACTACGCGCCGGACGCCGACGTCAACATCAACCCGGCCAACCCGGTGATCGGGGTGCGTTCGTTCGGCGCCGACCCGCACCTGGTCGCCCGGCACACCGCAGCCTGGGTACGCGGCCTCCAGTCCGCCGGGGTGGCCGCCTGTGCCAAGCACTTCCCCGGCCACGGCGACACCCGGGTCGACTCGCACCACGACCTGCCCCGCATCGAGGCCAGCCGGGCCCGCCTCGACGCCGGCGAGCTGGTCCCCTTCCGGGCCGCCGTCGCCGCCGGGGTGCAGGCGGTGATGACCGGGCACCTGCTGGTCCCGGCCCTCGACCCCGACCTGCCGGCCACCCTCAGCCGCCGCATCCTCGGCGACCTGCTCCGCGACGAGCTGGGCTTCTCCGGTGTGGTGGTCACCGACGCGGTGGAGATGCGGGCCGTCGCCGACCGGTACGGCTTCGCCGGCGCCGCCGTCCGGGCGCTCGTCGCCGGGGCGGACGCGATCTGCGTCGGCGGGGAACGCGCCGACGAGGCCGCCGCCCGCTACCTGCGCGACGCCATCGTGGCCGCGGTGCTCGCTGGCGAGCTGCCCGAGGAGCGGCTCGCCGAGGCCGCGAAACGGGTCGGTCAGCTCGCCGAGTGGAGCACCGCCGCCCGCGTCGGTCGCCCTGCCGGCGCCCTGCGCCCGGTCGACGGCTCACCGGTCGGCCTGACCGCGGCCCGGCGGGCGGTCCGGGTCAGCGGCGACCCGGTCGGCCGGCTGCCGCTGACCGGTGCCGCGCACGTGGTCGAGTTCGCCCCACCGCACAACATCGCCATCGGCGCGGAGACCCCGTGGGGCCTCGGCGCTCCCCTGGCCGACCTGCTCCCCGGCACCTGCACCGTGCGGTTCACCGAGGCCGACCTGCCCGCCGACCCGACCACCGGGGCCGCCGGTCGGCCGCTGGTGCTTGTGGTACGGGACCTGCACCGGCACGACTGGATGCGGGCCGCCGTCGACCGGGCGTTGGCCACCCGGCCGGACGCCGTCGTCGTGGAGCTGGGCGTGCCCGAGCTGGTCACCGGCCGGCTGCACCTGGCCACCCACGGCGCGACCCGGGCCGCCGCCCGCGCCGCCGCCGAACTGCTCGCCGGAGCCCGCTGACCCACCGGGGCGGCCCGGACCGGTGGGTCAGCCGACCGGCTGTTCCTGCCGGGCGGCCAGCCGGTCCAGGTCGGCCAGCAGCCGGTCCACCTCGTCGACGGTGTTGTAGTGGTAGACGCTCGCCCGGACCGCACCACCACTGCCGCGCCACCCGAGCGTCTGGAAGTACTCGTAGGCGTAGTAGTCACCACTGGACAGGCAGAGCCCGGCGGCACCGAGTGCGGCGGCCAGCCCGGCCGGCGTCCACCCGGCCAGCCGGAACGACACGGTCGGGCAGCGACGCGCGCCGGCCGGCAGGACGGTCACCGCCGGCCTGGCGGCCAGCCCGTCGCACAGCCGGGCGAAGACCGTCTCCTCGTACGCCTGGGCGGCGGCCAGCCCGGCGCGGACCCGGGACCGGCGGTCACCGGTGGTGCTCGGGTCCAGCCCGGCCAGGTGGTCGACGGCGGCGGCCACCCCGGCCAGCAGCGGGAAGCTCGGGGTGCCGGCCTCGAACCGGTCGGGTACGGCGTCGGAGGAGGGGACCAGCTTGGCCGGGTGCATCGCCGCCCACCGGGCCGGGGCGGCCACCATCGCCGCCAGGTGCGGGCCGGACCACTTGTAGGCGCTGGTGACCAGGAAGTCCGCGCCCGAGGCGGCCAGGTCGGTCGGGCCGTGCGGCACCGAGTGCACCCCGTCCACGCAGACCAACGCGTCGACCGTGTGCGCGGTCGCGGCGATCGTCGCCACGTCCGGCATCGTGCCTGTCGCGTTGCTGCCGGCCGTCACCGCCACCAGCCGGGTCCGGTCACCGACCAGGTCGGCGTACTGGTCGGCGGGTAACTCCCCGGTGGTCGGGTCGAACTCGGCCCAGCGCACGGTGGCCCCCGCCGCCTCGGCCGCCTGCACCCAGGGCCGTACGTTGGCGTCGTGGTCGAGCCGGGAGACCACCACCTCGTCGCCCGGACGCCAGGTGGCACCGAGCGTGCGGGCCAGGGTGTACGTCAGCGCGGTCGCGCTCGGCCCCAGCACCACCCCGTCCGGCGCGGTGCCCAGCAGGTCGGCCACCGCGCTCCGGGCCTGCGCCACCAGCTCCAGCGAGCGCCGGCCGGGCACGGAGGCGGTGCTGCGGTTGCCCACCGCGATCCGCATCGCGTCGGCCACCGCGTCGATCACCGACTGCGGGGTCTGGGTGCCGCCGGCACCGTCGAAGTGGGCGAAACCCTCGGCGAGCGCGGGGTACGCGGCCCGGACCCGGGTGATGTCGAACGGCATGCCCCGGACCCTAGCCCGCCGCCACCGGCCGTCGAAGATCCACCCGGGTGGCGCGGTGGGCCGCGTCTCGTACCCTTGGTGGGGTGACGAAGCGAAGCGCCACCGCCCCCACCCCTCTCCGTCGGACCGCCGGCCTGCTGGCCGGCCTGGCGCTCGGCGTGGCCGTGCTTGCCGGATGCAGCTCGGACGGCGCGGACACCGACTGCGGGCTGGACGCCTGCACGGTCACCTTCGACCGGGGCGTCGACGCCAGCGCCTCCATCCTCGGCGTCGAGGCGAAGCTGATCGGTGCGCAGGGTGACCAGGTGACCGTCGAGGTCGCCGGGGAGCAGCTCTCCCTCACCATCGGCCAGCAGGCCGCCGAGGTGGGGGGGTTCGCGGTCACCCTGGACAGCGTCACCGACCAGCAGGTGCAGATCCGGGTGGCGCGCAACGCCGGCAGCTGACCAACCCCCGGGAGCAGCGGCGGACCACGTTTGAGAAGCTTCGCGAGCGGAGATTGTGGCGCCATGCCACTCACCCGGAACGCCGAAGCCACCGCCGCCCGCACCGCGGACAGCCGCTGGCTGGAACTCCTCGCCCGGGCCGGTTTCATCGGCTACGGGATCGTGCACCTGCTCTTCGCCTGGGTCATCCTTCAGATCGCCTTCTCCAACTCCGGCGAGGAGGGCAACCAGAACGGCGCGCTGCGCGCCCTGGGCGCCCAGCCGATGGGCAAGTTCCTGCTGATCGCGATCGCCGTCGGGCTGATCGCGATGGCCATCTGGCAGGCCCTGGAGGCGGCCGTCGGCCACCGCGCCAGGCAGGGCAGGGAACGCCTCTTCGAGCGGATCGCCTCGGTGGTCCGTACCGTCATCTTCCTCTGGCTCGCCTGGACCGCGATCAAGGTGGTCCAGGACGCCAGCTCCAACAGCGCCGACCAGCAGGAGCAGTTCAGCGAGAAGCTGATGGCCTCCAGCGGCGGTCGCTGGCTGGTCGGGCTCGCCGGGCTGGTGCTCGCCGCCGTCGGCATCGGCATGATGATCTACGGCTACAAGAAGAAGTTCGAGCGGAACCTGAAGACCGGCGAGATGAGCCCCAAGACCCGGCAGTTGACCCGCCGGCTCGGCATGGCCGGCTACATCGCCCGGGGTGCGGTCTTCGCCGTCGCCGGTCTGCTGGTCGTGGTCGCCGCGATCAACTACGACCCGGAGAAGGCACGCGGTCTGGACGCCGCGCTGCGGACCCTGCAGGACCAGCCGTACGGCCCGTTCATCCTGGCGCTGATGGCCCTCGGTATCGCCGCGTTCGGGGTCTACTGCTACTTCCAGTCCCGGTTCCGGAAGATCTGAGCCTGGCCGACACCGGAAACGCCGGGCACCATTGGGCTTTTGCCCGAACGGGCTCGCCCGGCCGGAAGGAGACAACCACGTGCGGAACTACCTGGAGACGATCGCCGCCGCGGCCACTGCGGCGGCGATCGCGTTGCTGCTCGTCGAGGTGGTGCACCGGGTGATCCGGCGGCTCGGCCGCCGGTCCCACCTGATGACCGAGCTGACCGCGCACGTGCACCGGCCGTTCCAGGTCGCCGGCACGGTGGTGGCCGTGCAGTTCGCGGTCCGCTGGACCACCGGCTACGCGATCGGCACCGGGTTGCGGCAGGCGATGCTGCACATCCTGGTACTGGGCGTGGTCGCTGCGGTGGCCTGGCTGGTCGCCGCGCTGCTCGTGGTGGCGGAGGACACCGCGCTGGCCCGGTTCCTGCGGGTGGACGTGCCGGACAACCGGCACGCCCGCCGGGTACGCACCCAGGTGGTGCTGCTGCGCCGGCTGACCATCGTGGTGATCGTGGTGCTCGCCGTCGGCGTGATGCTGATGACCTTCCCGGCGGTACGCGGCATCGGCGCGGGCGTGCTCACCAGTGCCGGGGTGGTCGGTGTGGTCGCCGCGCTTGCCGCGCAGAGCCTGCTCGGCAACGTCATCGCCGGTCTTCAGCTCGCCTTCAGCGACGCGGTCCGCCTCGACGACGTGGTCGTGGTCGAGGGGGAGTGGGGCCGGATCGAGGAGTTGACGCTGAGTTACGTGGTGGTCCAGATCTGGGACGACCGGCGGCTGATCCTGCCCACCTCGTACTTCACCAGCACCCCGTTCCAGAACTGGACCCGGACCGAGGCGGCGGTGCTCGGCACGGCCGAGTTCGACCTCGACTGGTCGATCCCGGTGCAGTCGATGCGCGAGGAGCTGCGCCGGCTGGTCGAGGGCACCGAGCTGTGGGACGGCCGGGTCTGCGTGCTCCAGGTCACCGACGCCACCGGTGGCGCGGTCAAGGTCCGGGCCCTGGTCAGCGCCGCAGACGCCGGCAGCCTGTGGGACCTGCGCTGCCTGGTACGCGAACACCTGGTCGGCTGGGTGCGCGACCACCGGCCCACCGCGCTGCCCCGGACCCGTACCGAGTTGGGTGACTCCTCCGGCAGCCTGCCCTGGCAGTGGGTGCAGCCGCGCCGGCCGGCCCGTCGCAGGCAGGACGGCGAGGTGCCCGACGACGCCCGGGTCTTCGGTGGCAGCGACGACGGCGACGCCCGCAGCGAGGCCTTCGTCGGCCCCGACACCGATGCCCGGGGCGACGCCCTGGTCGGTGCCGACCAGAACGCGGACGCCCGGCGCTGATCCACCGGCAGCTGTCGCCCGGCGCTGCGCCACCGGCGGCTGTCGCCCGGCGTTGAGTATCGGGTGCCGGCTGCCCGGCGTGAGCCACCTCGAAGCCCTCGCGACCCCGGGTCGTGGGGCTTCGTCGGATCCGCTTCCGCGTTTTGCCGGACGTTCCGGCCCGACCTGGGGTCAGATGTGGTTGGTAACCGTGCGCAGGATTGACGGACGGCGGCTCCGGGCATACAGCGCGGTGATGACGAAAGGAGGACAGCATGGCTGACGTCGCGAACCACCACACGTCCCGGACCGGGAGCGAACCGTCCACCGCCGAGCT
This sequence comes from Micromonospora sp. NBC_00421, assembly GCF_036017915.1. Classification (NCBI taxonomy): domain Bacteria; kingdom Bacillati; phylum Actinomycetota; class Actinomycetes; order Micromonosporales; family Micromonosporaceae; genus Micromonospora; species Micromonospora sp. NBC_00421. The sequence continues at coordinate 3,449,135 of NZ_CP107929.1, read as the reverse complement.
GGTGCAGCGGGCCACGGAGCAGGTTTCCCGACTGGTCCGGGACGAGCTGGCCCTGGCCCGGGCGGAGCTGACCCAGAAGGGCAAGCACGCCGGGATCGGGATCGGCCTCTTCGGCGGGGGCGGGGCACTGGCCCTGTACGGGCTCGGCGCGCTGGTCGCCGCCGCGATCCTGCTGCTGGCCCTGGTGCTGCCCGCCTGGGCGGCGGCGCTGATCGTGGCGGTGGTGCTCTTCCTCATCGCCGGGGTGCTCGCCCTGGTCGGGAAGAAGCAGGTCAGCCAGGCGGTCCCCCCGATGCCGGAGGCGACGGTCCGCAGCGTCCGCGCGGACGTGGACACCGTCGCCGCCGCGGTGAAGGACAGGGGACGGGCATGACCGGCACGACAGGCAGTAACGGGGCGGGCAACGGCACCGGTGACACCGAGGCGCTCCGCGAGGAGATCCGGCGGACCCGGGTGGAGTTGGGCGAGACCGTGGAGATGCTGGCCGCCAAGGCCGACGTGAAGGCACGGTTGAAGGACTCGGCGGAGCAGGCGAAGGACCGGGTGCGTGAGCAGGCCGCGCTGACCGTGGCGCGGGTACGGGGCCAGGCGGCGCAGGGCGCCGACATCGCGCGGGCGCAGGCGTACGACACGGGGGTCGCGGTCCGGCGTAATCCGGTGCCGTGGGCGACGGTGGCGGCCGGTGCGGTCGCCGTGGTGGTGGTGTTGTTGATCGTTCGGGGGAGGCGTAGGTGAGCAAGGGGATCGGCAGGACCGCGTACAAGCCGGTCGGGGTGCTGCTGGGGCTGGCCGCGGGCACGCTCGCGGGGGCGATCTTCCGGCAGGTCTGGAAGGCGACCGCCGGCGACGGTGAGGCGCCCGACCCGACCGACGAGGATCGTCGCTGGGGCGAGATTCTCGCGGCGGCGGCATTGCAGGGGGCGATCTTCTCGGTCGTCCGCGCGGCGGTGGACCGGGGCGGTGCGGTAGGCGTGCGGCGGTTGACCGGGCGCTGGCCGGACTGACCGGTCGGTCACCACGACCTGCCCGCCGACCAGCCGCGACACTGGGCTCAGACGGCCTGTCGGCCCCCCGAACGTATCGACGGTCGGGGGGCCTTTCGCATGTTTTCGGCGACCCTGCAAGCGGGCGTCGGGCATCCGTCAGGTCACATGTCGGAGAATTTCGTCGATTAGGCTGTGCAGAGTTTTTGGGTACGTGGTTTGCTAATCCCCGCTGTTGCGAGATGGCGTGGGTCGAGAGAAGCCTGCCACTGTGGAGGCCGCCTCAGGCTCCGCTGCTCGAAAACGGCCAATCGGCCGCACGGCATGCTCGGCCGCCAGTTTTAGAAGGAGATACACATGGCGCAGGGAACCGTGAAGTGGTTCAACGCTGACAAGGGCTTCGGCTTCATCACCGTCGACGGCGGGGGTGCTGACGTGTTCGTCCACTTCTCGGCCATCCAGTCCAGCGGCTACCGCTCGCTGGAGGAGAACCAGCGGGTGGAGTTCGAGATCGCCCAGGGTCAGAAGGGTCCGCAGGCCGAGCAGGTCCGCCCCCTCTGAGCCAAGCCGGTCGGCGCTGCCGGCCCGGGTGATCCGGCCAGCCGGATCGACGAGAAGCCCCGTGTCCCCGAGGGACGCGGGGCTTTCCGCATCGGTCTCCCGCGCGCTGTGCCGCCGGAGCGATCGGTCTCCCGCGCGCTGTGCTGCCGGAGCGCGGCTGTGCCGCCTCGGCCGGTGGCGCGGCGCGGTATCAGGGCAGCCGGCGGGAGCGCAGGCCGCGCCAGAGCAGCACCAGCCCGGCCAGCACCAGCAGCGGCCCGACGAACGCCCAGAACCGCTCGTCGGTCATCACGCTGCCACCGACGTACCCGAGGCCCTGGACCGTCCAGACGGCGCCGACCACCACGGCCAGCAGGCCCAGGGTGAGGGTGAGCCAACCTCTCACCGGTCCCCCTTCCGTGGACCGGTCGATCCGGCCCGGTCACCAGGATGCGGGCCGGATCGCGCCGAGGCGACGACCCGGCCGGCGTGGCTCACCACCGGTCGTGCACCCGGGGCCGGACCAGCTCTTCGTAGACCGAGCGGACGGTGTCTAGTTCGGCTGCCGTCAGCGCCGGGGAGCCGGCTGCGGCGGCGTTGCCCCGGGCCTGCTCCGGGCTGCGGGCACCGGGGATGACCACGGTCACCCCGGGCTGGTCGACGATCCACCGCAGGGCGAACTGGGCCATCGTGCGCCCGTCGCCGACCAGCGGGGCGAGCCGCCGGACCACGGTCAGGCCGAGGTCGAAGTCGACGCCGGAGAAGGTCTCGCCGACGTCGAAGCTCTCCCCGTGCCGGTTGTAGGTGCGGTGGTCGTCGGCGGCGAAGGTGGTGTGCTCGTCGTACCGGCCGGAGAGCAGGCCGCTGGCCAGCGGCACCCGGGCGATGATCCCGACCCCGGCCGCGGCGGCGGCCGGCAGCACCTCGTCGAGGGGCTTGAGCCGGACCGCGTTCAGGATGATCTGCACGCTTGCCACGCCCGGCCGGGCGATCGCGGTGAGCGCCTGGTCGCAGGTCTCGACGCTGACCCCGTAACCGGCGGTCCGCTTCTCGGCGACCAGGGTGTCGAGGCCGTCGAAGACCCGGTCGTCGGCGAAGACCTCGCTCGGCGGGCAGTGCAGCTGCACCAGGTCGAGGGTGTCCACGCCGAGGTTGGCCCGGGACCGGTCGGTCCAGGCCCGGAAGTTGTCCAGGGTGTACGCCTGCGGCGTCTGCTCGACCCGGCGACCCATCTTGGTGGCGACGGTGAGCCCGTGCCCGGGATTGTCCCGCAGGAACCGCCCGATCAACTGCTCGCTGCGGCCGTCGCCGTAGACGTCGGCGGTGTCGAGGAAGGTGACCCCGGAGTCCACGGCGGCGGCGAGGACGGCCAGGGCGTCGTCCTCGCTGACCTGTCCCCAGTCCGCGCCGAGCTGCCAGGCACCGAGACCGACCACACCCACCTGCCGGCCGAGCCGGTCGAAGCTGCGCTGTTCCATGCGGTCGAGCCTAGTGACCAGGTTGCCGAGCCGCAGCGCGGGTCGTAGGGTCACCACAAAACGTACGTACGGTTTGGAGGCCGTGATGTGGGATCCGACCAGCTACCTGCGCTACGGCGACGAACGGTCCCGACCCTTCCACGACCTGCTCGCCCGGGTCGACGCCGACCGACCGCGGGCGGTGGTCGACCTCGGCTGCGGACCGGGCACCCTGACCGCGACCCTCGCCCGCCGCTGGCCGGCCGCCCGGATCGCCGGCCTCGACTCCTCCCCGGAGATGATCGACCGGGCCCGGATGCTCGACGCCCCTGTCGACTTCACGGTCGGTGACGTCGCCGACTGGCACCCCACCCCCGACGTGGACGTCCTGGTCGCCAACGCGGTGCTCCAGTGGGTGCCCGACCACCCGGCCCTGCTGCGCCGCTGGGCCGGCGAACTGCCGCCCGGTGGGTGGCTGGCGTTCCAGGTCCCCGGCAACTTCACCGGCCCCTCGCACCGGGCGCTGCGCGAGGTCGCCACCGACCGCCGCTGGTCGGCCACCGTCCGGCCGCTGCTGCGCGAGACCCCGGTCGACGACCCGATCGGGTACGCCGCCGCGCTGACCGCCGCCGGTTGCGCCGTCGACGCCTGGGAGACCACCTACCTGCACCGGCTGCCCGCCCCCGCCGACGCCGAGCACCCCGTGCTGAGCTGGCTGGACGGCACCGCCCTGCGCCCCGTCCGGGCGGTGCTGGACGACACCGCCCTGGCCGACTTCCGCGCCGCGCTGGGAATTCTGCTGGCCGACGTGTACCCGGTACGGCAGGGTCAGGTGTACTTCCCGTTCCGTCGGATCTTCGTGGTCGCCCGCACCGGCGCCCGTGCAGAGGAGAAGCAGTGACCGACCTGTCCACCTTCATCGCCGAACTGCCCAAGGTGGAGCTGCACGTGCACCACGTGGGCTCCGCGTCCCCCCGGATCGTCGCCGAACTGGCCGCCCGGCACGAGGGACGCAGCCCCGTGCCGGCGGACCCGGACGCGCTCGCGGACTACTTCGCGTTCCGCGACTTCGCCCACTTCATCGAGGTCTACCTCAGCGTCGTCGACCTGATCCGGGACGTCGACGACGTCTGGCTGCTCACCCACGAGGTGGCCCGGGAACTGGCCCGGCAGCAGGTCCGGTACGCCGAGCTGACCGTAACCCCGTACTCGCACGTGCGCCGGGGCATCCCCGCGCCGGCGTTCTGCGAGGCCATCGAGGACGCCCGCCGACGGGCCGAGGCCGACTTCGGCATCGCGCTGCGCTGGTGCTTCGACATCCCCGGCGAGGCCGGGCTGCCGGCGGCCGAGGAGACCCTGCGGATCAGCCTCGACGAGCGCCCCGACGGGCTGGTCGGCTTCGGCCTCGGCGGGCCCGAGATCGGGGTGCCCCGACCCCAGTTCAAGCCGTACTTCGACCGGGCCCGGGCGGCCGGGCTGCGGTCCGTGCCGCACGCCGGGGAGACCACCGGCCCGCAGACCGTCTGGGACGCCCTGCGCGAGCTGGGCGCCGAACGGATCGGCCACGGCATCTCCGCCGCGCAGGACCCGGCGTTGCTCGGATACCTGGCCGAGCACCGTATCCCGTTGGAGGTCTGCCCGACCTCCAACGTGCGGACCCGGGCGGTCGCCCGGATCGAGGAGCACCCGCTGCGGCAACTGGTCGACGCGGGCGTCCGGGTCACCATCAACTCCGACGACCCGCCGATGTTCAACACCACCCTCAACGACGAGTACGCGGTCGCCGCCCGGCTGCTCGACGCCGGCCCCGACGGGCTCGCCGCGCTGGCCCGGGAGGCGGTCTCCGCCTCGTTCCTCGACCCGGCCGGTAAGGCCCGGATCACCGCCGAGATCGACGCCCTCGTGGCCACCCGCTGACCCGCGACCGGGTCGGCCGGGTCGGCGGCCGGTGACAGCGGGAAGGGGCTGTGACAGCAGGAACGGGCTGTGACAGCGGGAAGAAGTGGTGTACGCGCGGCGGGGACTGGTGTGGGGGACCGTGCCCCCGCCGCGCGTACCGATCCACCGGCCGGTGGGTGTCAGGGGCGACAGGCCGGTGGAACTGATGGGTTCGGACACGATCCTGTCAGCCCGCGCGCCCCGCGTCGCCGTCGTTAATCCGGATCTAAGGAAACCTTGCACCGCAGCACAGTCAGCGCCGCCACGGCACTGTCGGAGGCGACCGGTCAGTCGTCCGTGGGGCGTTGCCGGGGCCAGCGGCGGCCCCCGCTCTTCTGCTCCCGCGCCTCCCGCGCCATCCGGCCCACCAGGCCGAACCGGTTGACCTGACGGGGGGTCGCCTGCGGGTCGGCCAGCAGCATCACCACGCTGGCCCCACCCAGCCGGGCCCGGTCCAGGCTCACCGAACCGTTGGCCTGCAACGCCACCCGCCTGGCGATGTCCAGCCCCAGCCCGGTCGAGCCCTGGTCGCTGCTCCCGCGCCGCAACGCCCGGTCCGGGTTCGCGATGCCCGGCCCGGCGTCGTCGATCCGGATCGCCACGTACCCGTCCCGGCGGGAGACGGCCACCTCGAACGCGGTGCCCTGCGGGGTGTAGCGGAAGACGTTGCCGATCACCGCGTCCAGGGCGGCGGCCAGCTCGGCCCTGGGCACCGGCACCGGAATCCGCAACTGGGCGCCGCTGACCCGGTGTGGTCGGTTCTGGTCGCCGGCCAGCGCCGCCCAGAACACCATCCGGTCCCGGACCACCTCGCTGACGTCACACTCGGCCGGCCCGGCCTCGTGCGCGATCGCCTTGCGGGTCGTCTTGATGAGGACGTCGATCTCCCCCTCCAGGGTGACGATCGCCTGCCGGATGCGCCGGATCGTCCGCCGCCGGTCCAACTCCGCCGGGCTGAACGAGCCGACGCTGGTGTCGTCGGAGTCCAGCCCCTCGGCGTCCAGCCGCAGCACCGTCAGCGGGGTACGCAGCCGGTGCGACAGGTCCGCCACCAGCTCCCGCTCGTCGGTACGGGCGGCCACCAGCCGGTCGGCCATCCGGTTGAACGCGTACCCGGCCTCGGCCAGCTCGCGTGGACCGGTCGGGTCGACGCGTACCCCCAGGTCGCCGTCGCCGACGGCGAGCGCGGCCCGGACCAGGCCCCGGGTGGAGTCGACCGCCCGTGCGGCGACCCGGTCCACCACGATCACCGCCGCGCCGACGAGTGCCACCGCCACCCCGGCGAGTAGCAACCAGGTGCCGCCCGCGCCCTCGTCGAGGACGGCGGTGGGCACGAAGACCTCGACCACGGCGACCCTGCCGTCGAGCACCACCGGGTCGAGCCGCACCAACCCGCCGTCGACGTCGACCACCCGCGACTGCGCCTCGCCCCGGGCCTGCTCCAGGTCGGCGGTCGAGGCCCGGCCGGCGGGCTGCTCGCCGGCCAGGCCATGCACCACCGGTCGGGTCGCCGGGTCGTCCCCGGTGGCCTCGACCGCCCGGCGGACCGCCGTCGGCTCGGTGCTGACCGCGAGCGCGCCGGTGACCATCGCCCCGCGGCGCGCCGCGTCGGCCAGCGCCTCGTCCCGTACCTCGCCCTGCAGGCTCAGCCCGAGCGGGACCAGGAACGCCAGCGCGACCAGCGCGCACATCCCGGCCGTCAGGGCGGCCAGCGCCGGCCTCAGTCGGGGGCCACCAGCCGGAACCCCACCCCCCGCACGGTGCGCAGGTAGCGCGGCTTCGCCGCGGACTCGCCCATCTTTCGACGCAGCCAGTACAGGTGAACGTCGATGGTCTGGTCCTCGCCGACCGACGGCTGGCGCCATACCTCCTCCAAGAGTTCCCGCCGGGACACCACCCGGCCAGGTCGCGCGGCCAGGTAGGCCAGCAGGTCGAATTCCTTGCGGGTGAGCGCCAGCGGCTCCCCGTCGAGCACCGCGCTGCGCTCGCCCACGTCCACCCGCAGCCCGCTGACCGTGTGCACGGCCGGGGACACGGTACGGCTGGCCCGGCCGACCCGGCGCAGCACGGTGGTGATCCGGGCGTCGAGGTGGGCGCCGGTGAACGGTTTGACCATGTAGTCGTCCGCACCGGCGCGCAGCAGCCGGACCACCGACTGCTCGTCGTCGCGGGCGGTGGCGATGATGATGGGCACGTCGGTGATGCCGCGGAGCATCCGCAGCGCGTCCGAGCCGTCCAGGTCGGGCAGGCCCAGGTCGAGTACGACCAGATCGGGGGTCTCGGCGGCGACCCGGCGCAGCGCGTCCAGCGCCGTGCCGACCGCGTGCACCGCGTGCCCCCGTTCACTGAGCGAGCGCAGCATCGCGCCCCGGACGACGTGGTCGTCTTCGACCAGGAGCACGGTGGCCACGTCAGCACCGTACTGCCCGTGGCAAGTCGGGTCCGTTGCGCCGTATCCGCGAACCGGGCAAAATGGTACGACGATGTCGTTCACCCTCTTCCCCGACGCCCGGCTGGCATTGGCCCGGGACAGCCTCGCCGGGCTGTCCGTCGGCGACGCCCTCGGTTCCCAGTTCTTCGTCCCGGGCCGGCGGCCCGAGGACCTCGCGGCCGGGCGGCTACCCACGCCGCCCTGGCAGTGGACCGACGACACCGAGATGGCCTGCTCGGTGCTGGCCGAGCTGGCCGCCCACGGCGACGTCGACCCCGACCGGCTGGCGTTGGCGTTCGCCACCCGGGCCGAGCCCTACCGGGGCTACGGGCCGGGTGCGGTGACGATCCTGCGGTTGATCCGCACCGGCACCCCGTGGCCGGTGGCCGCCGCCTCGGCCTTCGACGGGCAGGGCTCCTGCGGAAACGGCGCGGCGATGCGGGTCGCCCCGCTCGGGGCCTGGTACGCCGACTCGACCACCCGCGCGGCGACCCGGGCCCGCGCCAGCGCCGAGATCACCCACGCCCACCCGGAGGGGATCGCGGGCGCGGTCGCGGTGGCCGTCGCCGCCTCGCTCGCCGCGCGGGCCCGGCTGGACGGGGACCGCCCCGACGCGGCCCGGCTGCTCGCCACCGTCGCCGGCGCGATCGACCCGGCCGGCCAGGTGCACCGGGGGACACGCCGGGCGATCGGCCTACTCGGCCGCCCCCTCGCCGAGGTCGTCGCGGTGCTGGGCAACGGCTCCCGGGTGACCGCCCAGGACACCGTCGCCTTCACCCTCTGGGTGGCCGCCACCCACCTGGCCGACTACCCGGCCGCCATCCGCGCCTGCGTCGAGGCGGGCGGGGACGTCGACACCACCGCCGCGATCGTCGGCGGGATCGTCGGCTGTCACACCGGGGTCGGCACGCCCGGCGGGGTGCCGACCGACTGGCTCGCCGCCCGGGAGGCGCTGCCAGCCTGGCTCGGCTGACCGGACGTCTGCCTGGCTCAGCGCGCGGACGTCTGCCTGGCTCAGCGCGCGTCGGCCCGCGCCTCGGTGCCGGCGGTGGTGGTACGGGCCGTGTCGACGTCCGCCTCGGCGGCGGTCGGGGTTCCGGTCTGCCCGGTGGTGCCCGGGGCGGCGGGGTTCCGGTCGGTCGGGGAGTGCCCGTCGAAGCGCCAGGCCCGGTCGTCCGGGGTGGAATCGGTGGCGGGCGTCGGGTCGTCGTCCCTGCCGGTGTTCTCGTCGGCCGCGTCCGCGTCGCCGGCCGCGGACCGGCGGCGGGAGCGGTTCGCCACCCAGCCGATCGCCGCGCCGCCACCCAGACCGACCAGCAGACCGCCGCCGAGCAGCAGGTCCGCGCTGGGCCCGCCGTCCCCGCCGTCCTCCGTGGGTTCGGCCCCGACGGCCGGGTCGGCCCCGGCATCCGTCCCGTCGGCGGCACCGCCGTGGCCGTGCCCGGTGGCCGCCCCGGGAGCCGGCGGCACCAGCGCCAGCGTCGGGGCGGGGTGCCCGCCCCCGGCCGGGTCGGCCCAGCGCACCACAGTGCCGTCCGAGTAGGTCTGCACCACCTCGAAGGTCATCCGGTCGAGCTGCGGCAGCGGACCCATGGCCACCGAGAGCCGGGCCGGCCCCGGCACCGCCGGCCCGGCCCCCCGGGTCCAGACCACCGCGGAGGTCACCGTGCTGACCGAGGGGGCGTGGATCCCGGCCACCGGCGCTTCCAGGTCGCGGGAGGTGATCAGGGGCGCCCAGCCGTCCACCGACAGCGGGTAGACCTCGCCGATCGGGGCGTCCGGCGGGAGCCTGAACTCGATCTTCTCGGTGCGGGTGCCGGGCCGCTCCTCGGGCACCACGAACGTCAGCTCCACCGCGTCGCCCTGCACGGCCTGGCCCGGGCTGGACGTCACCCCGTCGGCCGACGCCGCGACCGGCGCACCGAACACCGCGGCCACCGCAGCCGCCAGCACCAGTACGGTCCGGCCCCGCCGGGCACCATCGCGGGTCGTCGCCATTTCCGCCCCCATCCGTCTCGCCGTGGCCGACACCGGCTCCGGCCACACCTGGTAGTTCGGACGGCGGGCCGAAAAGGTTCAACCCGCGGGCCGCCGACGACACGACGAGGGCTTCCTTTCCCGGCGACCGGGCGGAACCGGGCGCCCGATAGCATCGAAGGAGCCGGAACACCCGGCCCATCCGTGCCGTCTGCCGTTGAGGAGTCACCGTGTCCGCACCCCGTACCCCCGTCGTGGCCGACCCCGTCGTCGTCGCCGCCGGGACGACGGCGGCCGACGCGGTGGCCGCGGCCGGGCTGCCCGCCGCCGGCCCGAAGGCGGTCGTGGTGGTCCGCGACCCGCAGGGCCAGCTGCGTGACCTGGACTGGGCCCCGGCCGAGGAGACCACCGTCGAGCCGGTCAGCCTCGACTCGCCGGACGGGCTCGACGTGCTGCGGCACTCCACCGCCCACGTGCTAGCCCAGGCCGTGCAGGACGTCTTCCCCGAGGCCAAGCTGGGCATCGGCCCGCCGATCGAGAACGGCTTCTACTACGACTTCGCCGTCGACAAGCCGTTCCAGCCGGACGACCTGGCCAAGCTCGAGAAGCGGATGCAGGAGATCGTCAAGTCCGGGCAGCGGTTCCGCCGCCGCCGCTTCGCCAGCCTGGACGAGGCGAAGGCCGAGCTGGCCGCCGAGCCGTTCAAGCTGGAGCTCATCGACGTCAAGGGCGAGGGGCTGGACACCAGCGAGGTGATGGAGGTCGGCGGCGGCGAGCTGACCATCTACGACAACCTCGCCGCCGGCGAGGACAAGGTCTGCTGGTCGGACCTGTGCCGGGGCCCGCACCTGCCGAACACCAGGTTGATCGGCGCGTTCAAGCTGATGCGCTCGGCCGCCGCGTACTGGCGGGGCTCGGAGAAGAACCCCCAGCTCCAGCGGGTCTACGGCACCGCCTGGCCGACCCGGGACGAGCTGAAGGCGTACCTGAAGCTGCTGGAGGAGGCCGCCCGGCGCGACCACCGCAAGCTCGGCGTCGACCTCGACCTGTTCAGCTTCCCCGACGAACTGGGCTCCGGCCTGGCGGTCTTCCACCCCAAGGGCGGCATCATCCGCCGGGAGATGGAGAACTACTCCCGGATCAAGCACGAGCAGGCCGGCTACGCGTTCGTCAACACCCCGCACATCACCAAGGGCCACCTGTACGAGGTCTCCGGGCATCTCGACTGGTACGCCGACGGGATGTTCCCCCCCATGGAGGTGGAGGGGGCGAACTACTACCTCAAGCCGATGAACTGCCCGATGCACGACCTGATCTTCCGGTCCCGGGGCCGCTCCTACCGGGAGCTGCCGCTGCGGATGTTCGAGTTCGGCACGGTCTACCGGTACGAGAAGTCCGGTGTGGTGCACGGCCTGACCAGGGTTCGCGGCATGACCCAGGACGACGCGCACATCTTCTGCACCGAGGAGCAGATGGCCGGCGAGCTGAAGTCGCTGCTCGCCTTCGTCCTGGAACTGCTGCGCGACTACGGCCTGGACGACTTCTATCTGGAGTTGTCCACCCGAAACCCGGACAAGTCGGTCGGCACCGACGAGAACTGGGAGCGGGCCACCGAGGCGCTGCGCTCGGCCGCGCAGGAGTCGGGCCTGACCCTGGTGCCCGACCCGGGTGGCGCGGCGTTCTACGGGCCGAAGATCTCCGTACAGGCCAAGGACGCCATCGGCCGGACCTGGCAGATGTCCACCATCCAGGTCGACTTCAACCTGCCCGAGCGGTTCGGCCTGGAATACCAGGCGGCCGACGGCAGCCGGCAGCGGCCGGTGATGATCCACCGGGCGCTCTTCGGCTCGATCGAGCGGTTCTTCGGGGTGCTCACCGAGCACTACGCCGGGGCCTTCCCGGCCTGGCTGGCACCGGTGCAGGTGGTCGGCATCCCGATCCGCGAGGACCACACCGACTACCTGCACGGGTTCGTCGCGGCGCTGCGCGCCGAGGGCATCCGGGCCCAGGTCGACGCCGGTGACGACCGGATGCAGAAGAAGATCCGCACCGCGCAGCAGCAGAAGATCCCGTTCATGGTGATCGCCGGTGACGACGACGTGGCCGCCGGCACCGTGTCGTTCCGCTACCGCGACGGTTCCCAGCGCAACGGGGTGCCGGTCGCCGAGGCGGTCGGCCACGTGCTCGAGGTGGTCTCCTCGCGTACCAACTCGGGGCCGTCCGCCGGGAGTTGACCCCGGTCGCCACCGGCCCGCACCGGCGGGCCGGTGGCGGTTCGCGCGGGGGATCGTAGGATCGACGGTGTGACTGGGGCGGAGCGGCACCTCGACGGCGACACGGACCACAGCCCGGCGGACGAAGGCCCGGCGGACGAGGGTCTGGCGGACGGGCTGGACCGGCTCTGGACCCCGCACCGGATGACCTACATCTCCGGGGAGGACCGGCCCGAGGGCGGCTACGAGAAGCCCGCCGGCTGTCCGTTCTGCCTGGCCCCCGGGCTGCCGGCTGACCGGAGCCTGGTGGTCGCCCGGGGCGCGCACGTATTCGTGGTGCTCAACCTCTACCCGTACAATCCCGGGCACCTGCTGGTCTGCCCCTACCGGCACGTGGCCGACTACACCGATCTCGACCCGGCCGAGACGGCGGAGTTGGCGGTGTTCACCCAGACCGCGATGCGGGTGGTCCGACAGGTCAGCAGCGCGCACGGGTTCAACCTGGGGATGAACCAGGGCGGGGTGGCCGGTGCCGGCATCGCCGCCCACCTGCACCAGCACGTGGTGCCCCGGTGGGGTGGGGACGTCAACTTCATGCCGGTGATCGGCCGGACGAAGGTGCTGCCGCAACTGCTCTCCGACACCCGTGCGCTGCTCGCCCGCGCCTGGCCGTCCGGACCGGCCGGTTCCTAGGATGTGATCATGGCGCTGCTGCACCGGGCGGAGATCCGCCCCACCAAACTCGAACTCCTGACCGCCTGGCTGCCCGGCCGGCGGTGGTACGCGGGACCGGTCGACAGCGAGCCGGCACGGGTGGCGGCCTACCGGTTCGACGACCCCGCCGGCGCGGTGGGCATCGAGACGATGCTGGTCCGGGTCGGTGCCGGGCCGGTGTACCAGGTCCCGCTGACCTACCGGGGCGCGCCGCTGGCCGGTGCCGACGAGTTGCTGATCGGCACCACCCGGCACTCGGTGCTCGGCCCCCGCTGGGTCTACGACGCCTGCGGCGACCCGGTGTACGCCGCCGCGCTGGCCGCCGCGATCGTGACCGGCACCGGGCAGGCCGAGGAACACTTCGAGACCGACGGCGTACGGGAGGTCCGCGAGCCGTCCATGGCGGTGGCCGTCCACGGTAGCGTCGCCGTCCCGGTGGTGGGCGGCGTACGCCAGGTGGTCGACGGCGATCCGGTCCGCATCGTCACCGACACCGTCGACCTGGTCGTCGCGCGCCGGCTGCCCGGCGGTGACCAGGGCGGCGACGGGCTGCCCGGTGACGGGTCGACCGCCGCCACCTTGACCGGGGCCTGGCCGGGGCAGCCGACACCGCTGCCGCTGGCGCGTCTGCTGCCGCGCTGACCTCGGCGGCCGGGCCTGTCGGCCGCCGGTGCCGCGTGGGGTCGATCCGGTGCGGGCGCTGTTGGTGACGAGGGCGCCGGCGGTGTCCGGGAACGGCCGCGCCGGTGTCGCTTGTGGTCGATCGGGCACGATGCGTCAGCTTCGTCCCCCCGCGCGCCCCGAAGGTGACACGATGCGGCGATGGCAGTGACGACACGGATGTTGGGTCGCAGCGGCATCGAGGTCAGCGCCCTCGGCATGGGATGCTGGGCGATCGGTGGCCCCTGGGCCGAGGGACACCAACCGCTGGGCTGGGGCGCGGTCGACGACGAGGAATCGGTGCGCGCCGTACGGCGGGCGCTCGACCTCGGGATCACCCTCTTCGACACCGCCGACACGTACGGCGCGGGGCACGGTGAGCGGATCCTCGGGCGGGCGTTGGCGGGCCGTCGGGACGAGGCGGTGATCGCCACCAAGTGGGGATACACGTTCGACGAGCGGTCCCGGCAGGCCACCGGCGAGGATGCCTCCCCGGACCATCTGCGGCGGGCGGTGGTCGACTCGCTGCGCCGCCTGGACACCGACCGGATCGACCTCTACCAACTGCACCTCGGCGACCTGCCGCTGCCCCGGGTGGAGGCCCTGGTCGGCACCTGTGAGGAACTGGTCGCCGACGGCCTGGTCCGGTCGTACGGCTGGAGCACCGACCGGGCCGACCGGGCCGCCGGGTTCGCCCAGGTGGCCCCGCACGCCACCGCGATCCAGCACAGCCTGTCGGTGCTGCGGGACGCCCCGGTGATGCTGGCCACCTGCGACAAGCACGACCTGGCCAGCGTCAACCGGGGCCCGCTCGGGATGGGGCTGCTCACCGGCAAGTACACCACCGGCTCGACGCTGCCCCGCGACGACGTACGGGGGATGGCCCCGGGCTGGCTGGAGTGGTTCCGCAGCGGTCGGCCGGCACCGGAGTGGCTGCGTCGGGTCACCGCGGTGCGGGGCGCGCTCACCGCCGACGGGCGGACCCTGGCACAGGGCGCGCTCGGCTGGATCTGGGCGCGCAGCGACCGGACGGTGCCGATTCCCGGCTGCCGCACCGTCGCCCAGGTCGAGGAGAACGCCGCCGCGCTGCGCCTCGGCCCGCTCACCCCGGACCACTTCGCCGAGGTGGAGAGGCAGCTCGCCGCCCTCCGCACAGCCGCCCTCCGAGACGCCGACCGACCGTACTGGCCCCTCCCCCCCATCCCCACCGCCCGCCCCTAACCCCCACCCCACCCCACCCCACCCCCACCCTGCCCGCCCCACCCTGCCGCGCCCACCCCGCCCGCGTCGATCATGGAGTTGTGGTGCCCCGCACAAGGTGCAAACAGGGGCGTTGCCCCCACCACAACTCCATGATCGACGGGCACGGGTGGGGGCACGGGCACGGGTGGGGCGGGGAGGGCGGGGAGGGCGGGGTGGGGGAGGGGGAGGGTTGGGTGGGGTGGGGTTATTTCGGGGTGGGGGTGTAGTGGGAGAAGGTGCGGCGGAAGGTGCCGGTGCCGGCGGTCAGGGCCCGCAGCTCCACGGCGTAACGCAGCAGTTCCAGGGCGGGGACCTCGGCCCGGACGAGGGTCCGGCCCTCGGCGTCCGGATCTGCCTCGGTGCCGAGTACCCGGCCCCGACGGCTGGACAGGTCGCCCAGCACCGCACCGACCGAGGAGTCGGCGACCCGGATCCGCACCTCGTCGACCGGCTCCAACAGCGTCGGCCCGCCCCGCTCGGCGGCGTCGCGCAGGGCGAGCGCGCCGGCGGCCTGGAACGCGGCGTCGGAGGAGTCGACGCTGTGCGCCCTGCCGTCGACCAGGGTCACCCGCAGGTCCACCACCGGGTGCCCGGTGACCAGGCCGCGCGCCAACTGCGCCCGGACGCCCTTCTCCACCGACGGTACGAAGTGGTGCGGCACCGCCCCGCCGGCAATCCGGTCGACGAACTCGAAGCCCCCGCCCCGGGGCAGCGGCTCCACCTCGATGTCGCAGACGGCGTACCCGTCGTGCCCGCCGGACTGCGTCACGTGCCGGCCGTGCCCCGTGGCGGCCACCGTGAAGGTCTCCCGCAGCGGCACCCGCACCGGCTCGGTGTCCAGCTCCACCCCGCCGGCCCGGAGCCGGTCGAGCACCACGTCGGCGTGCGCCTCGCCCGTGCACCAGAGCACCAGTTGGCCAGTCTGCGGGTTGCGCTCCAGCCGCAGCGTCGGGTCGCCGGCGGTCAGCAGGCCCAGGTCGCGGGCCAGGGCGTCCTCGTCGGTCGGACGCCGGGCCACGACCGCCACCGGCAGCAGCGGCTCCGGCATCTCCCAGGGCGCGATCAACAGCGGCTCGTCCCGCGCCGAGATGGTGTCGCCGGTCTCCGCGCCACCCACGCCGGTGATCGCGCAGATGTCACCCGCGACGCAGGCGGGTACCTCCCGCAGGTCCGCCCCGAGCGGGCGGTGGACGTGCCCGATCCGTTGGTCGGCGGAGTGGCCACGGTCGGCCGTCGGGTGCCCGGCCACGTGCACCGTCTGGTCGGGGCGCAGCGTGCCGGAGAAGACCCGGACCAGGCAGACCCGGCCGGCGTGCCGGTCGACGGTGGTGCCGACCACCTCGGCGACCAGCGGGCCGTCCGGGTCGCAGTCCAGCGGGGGGCGGGGGGAGCCGTCCAGCCCGGTGACCGCCGGCACCTCGTGCTCCAGCGGTGACGGGAACGCCGACACCAGCCCGTCGAGCAGCACGTCCAGCCCGACGCCGGTGGCCGCGCAGACCGGTACCACAGGGTGGAAGTGACCCCGGGCGACCGCCCTCTCCAGGTCGGCGATCAGCACCCCGGTGTCGATCTCCTCGCCGTCGAGGTAGCGGTCCATCAGGGTCTCGTCCTCGCTCTCGGCGATGATCCCCTCGATCAGCTCACCCCGGGACTCGGTGATGGCCGGCAGGTGCTGCGGCTCCGGCTCCCGGACGACGACGGGCAGCCCGGCCGAGTAGTCGTGGACCTGCCGGGTGATCAGCGCCAGCAGCCCGGCCACCGACTCACCGTCGTCGCCGAGCATCGTCAGGTGCAGCGGGAGCACGTTGTCCCCGAAGACCCGCTGGCACAGCGCCACCGCCTCGTCGAAGTCGGCGCGCGGGTGGTCGAGCCGGGTGACCGCGACGGCGCGCGGCAGGTCGACCGCGGCGCACTCCTCCCAGAGGGCGGCGGTGGCGGCGTCCATCCCGTCGACGGCGGAGACCACGAACAGCGCCGCGTCGGCGGCCCGCAGGCCGGCCCGCAGGGCACCGACGAAGTCGCCGTACCCGGGGGTGTCCAGGAGGTTGACAGTGACCCCGGCGTGCACCAGCGGGGCGCAGGCCAGGCCGACCGAGCGCTGCTGGCGTACCGCGGCGGGGTCGTGGTCGCAGACGGTGGTGCCGGCGGCGACGGTGCCGGCCCGGTCGATCGTGCCGCTTGCCGCGAGCAGCGCCTCGACCAGTGTCGTCTTGCCGGCCCCGGAGTGCCCGACGAGCACCACGTTGCGCACCCGGTCGGGCGCGGTCACCACCGGCGCGTCGCCGGTGGCCCCCTTCTCGTGGTTCTTCTGCGCCATCGCGGCGCACCTCCCTCAGTCGGTGGTGGGTGGCGACCGCCGCACGCGACGGGAAGCGGCCCGGTCGGATGCCGCGGCGATATCCTCCGGTGGTCCGCCGACCGGCGGGCGGTCAATGGGCCAGGTGGTGAGCTGGCTCACTTTCACTGCGCTCCCACACCTGCCGACGGACCCGGCACGGGCCTCGTCGGGCGGGTCGGACGACCGGCCGTATCGCCCGCCGCTGCCTGCCGTTATCGTGGGACCGCCATGGCGAAGATCTTCCAAGTGACGGCCCGCGCGGGGATGACCCGCGTCGTGGAGCCGGTCGCGCGCGGTCTGCTCCGCGCCGGCGTGTCCCCCAACGCGGTCACCGTGACCGGCACCGTCGGCGTGCTCGTCGGCGCGCTCGGTTTCGGCGCCCGCGGTCAACTGGTCGCCGGAGCGCTGATCGTGACGTTCTTCGCGCTTACCGACATGCTCGACGGGACGATGGCCCGGATGAGTGGCGGCTCGACCCGGTTCGGCGCGTTCCTCGACTCGTCGATGGACCGGGTCGCCGACAGCGCGGTCTTCGGCGCGGTCGCCTACTGGCTGGCCACCGAGGGTGACCACTCCGGGGTGGCCGCCGCGTTGATCTGCCTGGCCGTCGGCGGGCTGGTCTCCTACGTCAAGGCCCGCGCCGAGGGCCTGGGGATGACCGGCAACGTGGGCGTCGCCGAGCGTACCGAGCGACTGCTGATAGTCGGCGTCGGTGGCCTGCTGACCGGCCTCGGTGTCGGGCCCGCCCTGGAGATCTCACTCTGGCTGCTCGCCGCGGTGTCGATCTTCACGGTCGGGCAGCGGGTGGCCCACGTGTACCGGCAGGCGCAACTGGTCGGCCGGGAGTGAACCTCACCGAACTCGGCTACGTCGCCGGCTGGCGGCTGGCCCGCGCGTTGCCCCGGCCCGTGGTCGCCGCGGCCTTCCGGGCGGGCGCCGAC
This sequence comes from Micromonospora sp. NBC_00421, assembly GCF_036017915.1. Classification (NCBI taxonomy): domain Bacteria; kingdom Bacillati; phylum Actinomycetota; class Actinomycetes; order Micromonosporales; family Micromonosporaceae; genus Micromonospora; species Micromonospora sp. NBC_00421. Next base: position 3,431,701 of record NZ_CP107929.1, on the reverse strand, counting down.
CGCGCCCACCGCGCCGGCGGCACGGGCGCCACCCGACTGCGCGCCAACCTGCGCCGGGTGGTCGGCCCCGAGCTGCCCGAGGCGGAGCTGGACGCGCTGGTCAGGCGCGGCCTGCGGTCGTACGCCAGGTACTGGATGGAGGCGTTCCGGCTGCCCTCGCTGAGCCGCCGGCAGATCCTCGACGGGTTCCACCTGGGCGGGTCGGAGATGCTCGTCGCCGACGTGGCGGCCGGCCGGGGCGCGGTGGTGGCGCTGCCGCACGCCGGCAACTGGGACGCCGCCGGTGCCTGGGTGGCGGCCAGTGGCCTGCCGATCACCACGGTCGCCGAACGACTCAAGCCGGAGGGCGTCTACGAGCGGTTCCTCGCCTTCCGCCAGGGCCTCGGCATGGAGATCCTGCCGACCCACGGTGGTGCCCGGCCCACCTTCGACGTGCTTGTGGACCGGCTGCGTGCCGGCACGGTGGTGCCGCTGCTGGCCGACCGGGACCTGTCCGCCCGGGGCATCGAGGTGGACTTCTTCGGCGGCCGGACCCGGATGCCGGCCGGGCCCGCCCTGCTGGCCATCCGCACCGGTGCCCCGCTCTATGTGGCGTCGCTGTGGTACGAACCGGAGATGCCGCGCGCGCAGTTGGAGGGCCCGTTGACGGTGCCCGAGCCGGACAGCGCACCGTTGGACGAGCGGGTCCGGGTGCTCACCCAGCGGATCGCCGACTGTCTGGCGGCCGGCATCGCCCGTCATCCGCAAGACTGGCACATGTTGCAGCGGATGTGGCTGGACCAGCGGGGCTCCACCGACGGCGGGTCCACCGCGCCGCCGCCTCCGGCCAGCGCCGGTGCGGTCTGAGGGAGGGGGCGCCAGTGCGGATCGGCATCGTGTGCCCGTACTCCTTCGACGTCCCGGGCGGGGTCCAGAACCACGTCATGGACCTGGCCGAGGCGTTGCTCGGGCTGGGGCACGAGGTGAGCGTGCTGGCCCCCGCCGACGAGGAGTCGACACTGCCGCCGTACGTGGTCGCCGCCGGCCGGACGGTGCCGCTGCCGTACAACGGTTCGGTGGCCCGGATCGCCTTCGGGCCCTTCTACACGACCCGGGTGCGGCGCTGGATCACCCGGGGCGACTTCGACGTGCTGCACGTGCACGAGCCGCTGATCCCGAGCCTGTCGATGATGGCGGTGCTGTCGGCCCGGGGTCCGGTGGTGGCCACCTTCCACACCGCGCTGACCCGGTCCCGGATGCTGGCCGCCGCGCAGGGTGTCCTCCAGATCCTGCTGGAGCGGATCACCGCCCGGATCGCGGTCAGCGCGTTGGCCCGTAAGGTGCAGGTCGAGCACCTGGACGGCGGGGCGGTGGAGATCCCCAACGGGGTCGCGGTGGCGAAGTTCGCCGGGGTCGAGCCGCTGCCCGGCTGGCCGGGGGAGTGCACCACCGGCAGCGGTGGGACGCTGGGCTTCCTCGGCCGGTTCACCGAGGCCCGCAAGGGCTTCCCGATCCTGCGGGACGCCTTCGTCGCGCTGGCCCCGCACCGGCCCGGGTTGCGCCTGCTGGTGGCCGGGCCGGGCGACCCGGACGACCTGTTCGGGCGGTTCCCGGTCGAGCTGCGCGACCGGGTGACCTTCCTCGGCCTGGTCTCCGAGGTCGACAAGGCCCGGATGCTGCGCAGCGTCGACCTCTACGTCGCCCCGAACACCGGCGGCGAGTCGTTCGGCATGATCCTCACCGAGGCATTGGCGGCCGGGGCGACAGTGGTCGCCAGCGACCTGGACGCGTTCCGCCGGGTGCTCGACGGCGGACGGGCCGGCCGGCTCTTCCCGACCGGTGACCCGACCGCCCTGCAAGCCGCCCTGGCGGAGCTGCTCGACGACCCGGCGCAGCGCCGCGCGTTGTCCGCCTGCGGCGAGCAGGTGGTGGCCCACTACGACTGGCCGGTGGTGGCCCGCCGGGTGGTGGAGGTCTACGCGGCGGCCATCGAGGCCACCGACGGGCGGGTCATCGACCAGGAGTGGACGGGGCTGGGTGGTCCGGGGTGACCACGATGCCGCACCTGTGGGCGATGCTGGCCGCCGCGGTCGCCGTCGCCCTGACCGGGGTCTACCTGGTCTGGACGGCCGGTCGGGTCGAGCGGCTGCAGACCCGGGCGGAGTCGGCGGCCCGGGCGCTCGACGCCCACCTGCTGCGTCGGGCCGCCGCCGCCGCGGTGCTGGCCGAGAGGCGGTACGGCGTGGAGCTGTACGCGGCGGCCCGGATCGCCCTGGACGCCGTTCCCGAGGACCGGGAGGCGGCCGAGAACGATCTCACCCGGCAACTGCGGTCGGTCCGGCTGGACCCGGCCGATCCCACCTGCGAGGCGGTGATCGCGGCGAGCCGGCGGTTGGCCCTGTCCCGGCAGGTGCACACCGACCTGGTGCGGGACGCCCGCGCCGCGCGGAGCCGGCCGCTGGTGCGGCTGTGCCGGATGGGCGGCCGTCATCCGTGGCCGCGCTACTTCGACATCGACGATCCCACCCTGGCCCTGCCCGCCGACGTCCCGACGGGCTGACCCACGGCTTGCGGTGCGGCTCCGCGCGGTGCGGCTCCGCGCGGAGCGGCGGTGCGGGTCGGGGTGACGGGGGCCACAGGGCAGGCCACCGTGGGGCCGATTGGCTGTCGGAGCGGCGTCCGAGGGGTCGTAGCATCAGCCGGAGCCAGCCCCCGAGCACGTCCGAGGAGTGATGGACCATGCCCGAAGCGACCTCCCCGAACACCGGTGCCGACCAGGTGATGGGCACCGCCCGTGTGAAGCGCGGCATGGCCGAGATGCTCAAGGGCGGTGTGATCATGGATGTGGTCACCGCCGAGCAGGCCCGGATCGCCGAGGACGCCGGCGCGGTCGCCGTGATGGCGCTGGAACGGGTGCCGGCCGACATCCGCGCCCAGGGCGGCGTGTCCCGGATGAGCGATCCGGACATGATCGACGGCATCATCGAGGCGGTCTCCATCCCGGTGATGGCCAAGGCCCGGATCGGGCACTTCGTCGAGGCGCAGGTGCTCCAGTCGCTCGGCGTCGACTACGTCGACGAGTCCGAGGTGCTGACCCCGGCCGACTACGCCAACCACATCGACAAGTGGGCGTTCACCGTCCCCTTCGTGTGCGGCGCGACCAACCTGGGTGAGGCGTTGCGCCGGATCACCGAGGGCGCCGCCATGATCCGCTCCAAGGGGGAGGCGGGCACCGGCGACGTCTCCAACGCCACCATGCACATGCGCAGGATCCGTCAGGAGATCGCCCGGCTCAGCTCCCTGCCGGCCGACGAGCTGTTCGTCGCGGCCAAGGAGTTGCAGGCCCCGTACGACCTGGTCAAGGAGGTCGCCGAGACGGGCAAGCTGCCGGTGGTGCTGTTCACCGCCGGGGGCATCGCCACCCCTGCCGACGCCGCGATGATGATGCAGCTCGGCGCGGAGGGGGTCTTCGTCGGCTCCGGCATCTTCAAGTCCGGCAACCCGGCCCAGCGGGCCGCCGCGATCGTCAAGGCCACCACCTTCCACGACGACCCGGACGTGCTGGCCAAGGTGTCCCGGGGCCTGGGCGAGGCTATGGTCGGCATCAACGTCGACGAGATCCCCCAGCCGCACCGGCTGGCCGAGCGCGGTTGGTGACCCGGGCGCGGTGGTCGTTCCCTCGGGGACGGGAGGAGGGGTCGTGGGCGGACCGGTGATCGGGGTGCTCGCGCTCCAGGGGGACGTCCGCGAGCACGTCACCGCCCTGGCCGGGGTCGGCGCGGACGCCCGTCCGGTGCGCCGCCCGGCCGAGTTGGACGCGGTCGACGGGCTGGTCGTCCCCGGCGGGGAGTCCACCACGATGAGCAAGCTGGTGGACATCTTCGCGCTGCGCGGGCCGATCGACAAGCGGATCGCCGACGGGATGCCGGTCTACGGGTCCTGCGCCGGCATGATCATGCTGGCCACCCAGGTGCTTGACGGCCGCCCCGACCAGCGGGGCTTCGCCGGCATCGCGATGACCGTGCGGCGCAACGCGTTCGGCCGCCAGGTCGACTCGTTCGAGGCCCCGGTGGAGATCACCGGGGTCGACGGCGGCCCCTTCCATGCGGTCTTCATCCGTGCCCCCTGGGTCGAGCGGGTCGGCGACGGCGTCGAGGTGCTGGGCCGGATCACCGGTGGCCCGGCCGTCGACCGGATCGTCGCCGTCCGCCGGGGCAACCTGCTGGCGACCTCCTTCCACCCGGAGCTGACCGGCGACCTGCGCCTGCACCGCTACTTCGCCGACCTGGTCCGGGCCACCGAGGGCCGTTGATTCGCGGGCGGTTCGTGCTGCTGACGTGCCGGGTGTGACGGCGGGGCGGGTGCTCTCGGTAGGATTGCCGCGGTTCGGCGCGGGCACCGCCCGTCGCAGCCCTCCAGTGCGGCCGGTCCTGGCCTGGAGTCGGCGCGGCCAGCCGACGCGAGGCGTGAGTCAACAGACGGAGGTACGAGATGTCCGGCCACTCTAAATGGGCGACCACCAAGCACAAGAAGGCCGTCATCGACGCCAAGCGCGGCAAGATGTTCGCCAAGCTGATCAAGAACGTCGAGGTCGCGGCGCGGACCGGCGGCGGTGACCCGGCCGGCAACCCGACCCTCTACGACGCCATCCAGAAGGCCAAGAAGAGCTCGGTCCCGAACGACAACATCGACCGCGCGGTCAAGCGCGGCTCGGGCCTGGAGGCCGGCGGCGCCGACTGGCAGACCATCATGTACGAGGGTTACGGCCCCAGCGGCGTGGCGATGCTGATCGAGTGCCTGACCGACAACCGCAACCGGGCCGCGACCGAGGTGCGCACGGCGTTGACCCGCAACGGTGGCTCGCTCGCCGACGCCGGTTCGGTGTCGTACATGTTCTCCCGCAAGGGCGTGGTGATCGTCCCCAAGGCCGACACCACCGAGGACGACGTGATGATGGCGGTCCTCGACGCCGGCGCCGAGGAGGTCAACGACCTCGGCGAGGCCTACGAGGTGGTCTCCGAGCCGACCGACCTGATCGGTGTGCGTACCGCCCTGCAGGAGGCCGGGATCGAGTACGAGTCGGCCGAGTCCGCCCTGATCCCCAGCGTCAACGTGCCGCTGGACGAGGACGGCGCCCGCAAGATCTTCAAGCTGATCGACGTGCTGGAGGACTGCGACGACGTGCAGAACGTCTACGCCAACTTCGACGTCCCGGACGAGGTCATTGCGGCGGTGGACGCCTGACGACCGGGCCGGTGCACCGGTTCCCGCCGGGCGACTTGGCCGTCCGGCGGGAGCTCCTGTGTGGTGCGGTCTGGTCCGGCACCGTCGTGCCGTCGAGGTGACCGGTCCCGGTCAGGCGGCCCCCGTGTGCGCCGGACCGGGACCGGGACTTCAGATGGCGGTCCGCGCGCCGGATCGACGCGCCTTCACCGCGCTCTCCACGACATCCCAGAGCGTGATCGCCACGATCACCACGACCGTGACCCGGGTGGTGGCGTCGAGGCCGGCACCGTCGCGCAGCCAGGCGAACCGGGCGACCAGGTCCGGGTTGAGCAGCCGGTCGGTGAGCACCAGCCAGATCAGCGGCCCGGCGAAGGCCAGGTCGAGCAGGGCGTTGACCGCGACCAGGGGCCAGGTCCACCGACCGGTGCGGTACTTGACCAGTTCCAGCGCCAGACCGGCCACCAGGACGGCGGCCAGCACCGGCAGCCAGGACGTCCACAGCGCCGGGTCGAGCAGCGGGATGCGTTCGCCGTCGGTGCCCCGGACCCAGGAGCGGAAGTGCTGCCAGGCCAGGAAGGTCAGGGTGAGCAGGATCGTCACCATCGAGGCGCAGGTGTCGGGGAGCCGGATGTCGCGCTTTGCCGGCATCTCGGGCAGTTGGTCGACGGTCCACTCGGGCAGCTTCAGCGAGATGTCGGTGCGTTCCAGGATCGCGAAGCTCAGGGTCACCCAGAAGGCGATCTGCACGGCCGTCTGGAAGGCGACGCTGATGCCCGCGCCGATGGCCCCGCCCGGGTTGTCGGCGACGGTCGCCTGGACCACCCCGACGATCACGCCGACCGTGCCGGGGATGACGGTCAGCAGTCGGCGGAGCAGTTGCTGCCAGACCAGGTAGTAGGCGGGGCCGATGAGCTGGAGCCGGCGGTCGGCGTAGCGGGCGGCCAGCCGCTCGGGGTGGCCCAGTTCGGTGAGCACCTCACGTTCGGCGGTGGTGGTGTCCTGCCCGCCGCCGACCCGGTCGTCGATCATGTCCGCGATGGCGGCCCGCAGCTCGGTGGCGATCTCCTCGCGTCGGGGGGCCGGCACCGCCCGCAGGGTGGCCGCGAGGTAGCGGTCGGTCAGGGTGCTCATCGGTCGGCTCCTTCGATCAGCCCGGTCACGGAGGTCTGTACGGCGGTGAGGTCGTCGAGCAGGCGGGCCAGGACCGTCTCCCCGTCGGCGCTGGTGCGGTAGAACTTGCGCGGCCGGCTCTCCTCGGTGTTCCACTCGCTGGTCAGCAGCTCCTGCTCCTCCAGCCGTCGGAGCAGGGGATAGAGGGTGTTGGCGTCGACCGGGAAGCCGTGCCCGGTGAGGCGTTGCAGCAGCGCGTAGCCGTAGCCGGGCTGGCGCAGGGCCAGCAGGCTGGCCACCACCACCGTCCCGCGCCGCAGCTCCTGGAGATGGGTCCGCAGGATCTCGTCCCTAACCATGCTTCACACGATAGTGTGTGTCACACACTAATGTCGAGCCATACAGCAATGTGGGAGATGCCACCATGCGAGCCGGGGCGTCGGGAACCCTCGACGCCCCGGCCCCGTACGGGTGTCAGCAGGAGCGGCCCTGCCGGAAGGCCCGCTCGACGTGGTCGGCCAGCCCGACCTGGAAGTAGCCGACGCCCGGCCGGATCGGGTGTCCGGTGAACAGCCCGACCCGGTTGCCGAACCGCACCAGGTACACCGTGGCGTCCCCGGCGTCGTTGTGGATCAGGGCGCCCCGCGGGCCGTGGACCTGCGCCAACTCGGCGAAGGACATGCCCACCGCCGCCCGGCCGGTGAACGGGGCGGGGCGGTGGCGGTACCCACCTCGACCAGCCGGCCGTCCCGGAAGGCCACCAGGATCACCCCGGCCCACTCACCGGTGACCCCGGCCTGGACCACACCGTCGCACCCGACGGCCGTCCAGTCGATCAGACCGGCCGAGGTGAGCCGGCTCAGCGACGCCCCGATCCGGAACGGCCCCGCCCCCGGACGCTGGGCAGGTCGGTGCGGCCCTGACCGGCGTCCACCAGGCGTCCACCGCGTGGTCCCGGCTGGTGTCCGCGTCGGCCGGGCCCGGGCCCGGTGCGGACGCCGACGGGCCCTGTCGCACCAGCCGGGACCGACCCGGTGCGGCAGCTTCGAGGGCGCAGGACCGGCCGGTAGGGTGGGCCGGTCGACTCGACAGCTGGCTTGATCCACACCGCCGGGGGGCGTCACGCATGGGTGATTCGTTCGCGCATCTGCACGTGCACACCGAGTACTCGATGCTCGACGGGGCGGCCCGGCTGAAGGACCTCTTCGCCGAGGCCAACCGGCTGGGGATGCCGGCGGTGGCGATCACGGACCACGGCAACATGCACGGCGCGAACGACTTCTACAAGCAGGCCATGGCCGTCGGGATCACCCCCATCCTCGGCGTCGAGGCGTACGTGGCGCCGGAGTCGCGCTATCACAAGGCGCGGGTCAAGTGGGGCCGGCCGGAGCAGAAGAGCGACGACATCTCCGGTAACGGCGCGATCACCCACAAGACCATGTGGGCGCGCAACGCACAGGGCCTGAAGAACCTGTTCACCCTCAACTCCCGCGCGTCCATGGAGGGGCACTACGTCAAGTGGCCCCGGATGGACATGGAGTTGATCGCCGAGCACGCCGAGGGCATCATGGCCACCACCGGCTGCCCGTCCGGCGCGGTGCAGACCCGGCTGCGGCTGGGTCAGTTCGACGAGGCGCTCAGGGTCGCCGCCACCTACCAGGACATCTTCGGTAAGGAGAACTACTTCCTGGAGATCATGGATCACGGGCTCTCCATCGAGCAGCGGGTCCGGGAAGACCTGATCACCATCGCCCGGAAGCTGGACATCCCGCCGGTGGTCACCAACGACTCGCACTACACCCACGAGGCGCAGGCCGAGGCGCACGACGTGCTGCTCTGCGTGCAGACCGGCAGCAACGTCGCCGACCCCAACCGGTTCCGCTTCGAGGGCGGCGGCTACTTCGTCAAGTCCGCCGACCAGATGCGCGCGGTGGACTCCTCGGAGTTCTGGCAGCAGGGCTGCCGCAACACCCTGCTGGTGGCCGAGAAGGTCGACCCGAGCGGGATGTTCGAGTTCCACAACCTGATGCCGCGTTTCCCGGTGCCCGACGGGGAGACCGAGGAGTCCTGGTTCCGCAAGGAGACCTTCAAGGGGCTGGCCCGCCGCTATCCCGGCGGGATCCCCGAGGGCCACCTGGTGCAGGCCGAGTACGAGCTGGGCGTGATCAACCAGATGGGCTTCCCCTCGTACTTCCTGGTGGTCGCCGACTTCATCCAGTGGGCCAAGAACCAGGGCATCGCGGTCGGCCCGGGGCGTGGCTCGGCCGCCGGCTCGCTCGTCGCGTACGCGCTGGGCATCACCGACCTGGACCCGATCCCGCACGGCCTGATCTTCGAGCGGTTCCTCAACCCCGAGCGGGTCTCGATGCCGGACGTCGACATCGACTTCGACGAGCGTCGGCGCGGTGAGGTGATCAAGTACGTCACCGACAAGTGGGGTGAGGACAAGGTCGCCCAGATCGCCACCTTCGGCACCATCAAGGCGAAGGCCGCGATCAAGGACTCGGCCCGGGTCCTCGGCTTCCCCTACGCGGTCGGCGACCGGATCACCAAGGCGATGCCGCCGGCGGTGATGGGCAAGGACATCCCGCTCACCGGCATCTTCGACCCGAAGCACCCCCGCTACGCCGAGGCCGGCGAGATCCGCGGCCTCTACGAGTCCGACCCGGACGTGCGCAAGGTGATCGACACCGCCAAGGGCATCGAGGGGCTGATCCGGCAGACCGGCGTGCACGCCGCCGGGGTGATCATGTCGGCCGAGCCGATCATCGAGCACATCCCGCTGACCCGCCGGGACGCCGACGGGGCGATCATCACCCAGTTCGACTACCCGACCTGCGAGTCGCTCGGGCTGTTGAAGATGGACTTCCTCGGCCTGCGCAACCTGACGATCATCGACGACGCGGTCAAGAACATCCAGCTCAACCACGGCCGGGAGCTCGACCTGCTGGGCCTGCCGCTTGACGACAAGCCCGCCTACGAACTGCTCGCCCGGGGCGACACCCTCGGCGTGTTCCAGCTCGACGGTGGGCCGATGCGCTCGCTGCTGCGGCTGATGAAGCCTGACAACTTCGAGGACATCTCCGCCGTGCTGGCGCTCTACCGGCCCGGCCCGATGGGCGTCGACTCGCACACCAACTACGCGCTGCGCAAGAACAACCTCCAGGAGATCACCCCGATCCACCCGGAGCTGGAGGAGCCGCTACGGGAGATCCTCGCCCCCACCCACGGTCTGATCGTCTACCAGGAGCAGGTGCAGCGCGCCGCGCAGATCCTCGCCGGTTACACCCTGGGCCAGGCCGACCTGCTGCGCCGGGCGATGGGCAAGAAGAAGAAGGAGATCCTCGACAAGGAGTTCATCCCGTTCCGGGACGGCTGCCGCGAGCGCGGCTACTCCGACGCCGCGATCCAGGCGGTCTGGGACGTGCTGGTGCCGTTCGCCGGGTACGCCTTCAACAAGGCGCACTCGGCGGCGTACGGCCTGGTGTCGTACTGGACGGCGTACCTCAAGGCGCACTACCCGGCCGAGTACATGGCGGCGCTGCTCACCTCCGTCGGTGACGACAAGGACAAGATGGCGCTCTACCTGTCGGAGTGCCGCCGGATGCGGATCCAGGTGCTGCCGCCGGACGTGAACACCTCCGCCGGGCCGTTCACCCCGGTCGGCCAGGACATCCGGTTCGGCCTGGCCGCCGTGCGCAACGTCGGCGCGAACGTGGTCGCGGCGATCATGCGGTGCCGCGACGAGAAGGGCGAGTACGCCGACTTCTACGACTTCCTGTCCAAGGTCGACGCGGTGGTCTGCAACAAGAAGACGATCGAGTCCCTGATCAAGGCGGGCGCCTTCGACTCACTGGGGCACACCCGCAAGGGCCTGCTCACCGTGCACGCCGACGCCATCGACGCCTTCGCCGACGTCAAGCGCAAGGAGGCCGTCGGCCAGTACGACCTGTTCGGCGCCGGCTTCGGCGACACCGACGCGGGCGGCAGCACCACGGCGATGCCGGTGATCGGCGACGCCGAGTGGGACAAGCGGGACAAGCTCGCCTTCGAACGCGAGATGCTCGGCCTCTACGTCTCCGACCATCCGCTGTTCGGGCTGGAACACGTCCTCGGCGCGGCGGCCGACACCACGATCGCCGCGCTCTCCGAGGAGGGCACCGTCCCCGACGGTGCCGTGGTCACCCTGGCCGGCATCCTCTCCGGCGTGCAGCGCCGGGTCACCAAGCAGGGCCGGGCCTGGGCCTCGGCCGCCCTGGAGGACCTGGCCGGCGGGGTGGAGACGCTGTTCTTCCCGAACACCTACGAGGTGATCGGGCAGTACATCGCCGAGGACGCGATCGTGGTGGTCAAGGGCCGGGTGGACCGGCGCGACGACACCCCGCGGATCATGGCGATGGACATGTCCATGCCGGACGTCAGCAGCACCCCGGGCAGCAAGCCGGTGACGCTGACCATCCCGGTGCACCGCTGCACCCCGCCGCTCGTGGAACGGCTCAAGGAGACCCTGGTGCTGCATCCCGGTGACACCGAGGTGCACGTCAAGCTGCTCAACGGCGGCAAGGTGACCACCCTGCGGCTCGGGCCCTTCCGGGTGGCCGCCACCACCGCGCTGATGGGCGACCTGAAGAGCGTCCTCGGCCCGGCCAACGTGAGCTGACCGCCCGGCCGGTGGTCACCTGCCGGCCGATGGTCAGCCGGCGGGGTCACTTGCCGCCGGTGACGATTCCCGGGTTGATGCACAGCCCGGGGGTGCTGCCGTTCTTCTCCGCGATCTCCAGACAGCGGGACACCTTGTCGACCTTGGCGTTGGTCTCGGTGATCTGCTTCTGGATGTCGGCGTTCTTGCGGTCCTGTTCGAGGTTGCGGGTCTGCGCGAGCTTGTCCTGGAAGGCCTTGATGTTGCCCTCGGTCTTGTCGTCGTGGTTGACCCGGGTGATGGTGACGGACAGGATGTCGACGTCGCCGGAGAGACGGCCCTCGGCGTTGCCCCGGATGCCCTCGGCGAACGGCTTGAGGTCGACGTTCAGGTTGCCCGTCCGGGCGTCGATCTTCTCCAGCGGGTTGTACGCGGCGAAGGCGTCGTTGACCGCGCTGTCCAGCTGCACCCCCACCCGCTGACCCCGGAAGCTCTCGAAGTCGCCCTTGTAGTCCATGAACTGCTTCGGCGCGTTCTCGGGCTTGACCTGCCACTCGATCAGCACCTCCACGCAGGCGTCGGCGAGGGTGCCGGTGCGGACCCGGACACACTGGTCGCCGCCGATGTGGTCGTACTTCTGCCGGCCGGCGTCCCACTCGCCGACCTTCTGCCAGGGGGCGACCCACTTCAGCCCGGAGCCGGTGACCTCGCCGGTCGGCTTGTTGAAACTGGTGACGATGCCGACCGAACGGATCGGCACGGAGTGCGCGCTGGCCCCCACACCGAAGAGCAGCGCGCCGGCCAGGCAGCCGAGCGCGACCAGGGCGGCGATGCGCTTGACGTCCCGGTGGCGGGCGAGGAGCGCCACCGCGCCGGCGATCGCCAGCCCGATCGCGAGGATGACGGCGAATGTGAAGCCGACCGGCACGGGGCATCACCCTTCCAGGGGTTCGTCGCGATGTGGATCATCAACCTAGGCCAGCCCGTCAAGGCCGACCGCGCCGGCACCCGATCCCGACCCCGGCACCGACATACGACGGCGGCGGGCGGGCCGACGGTGGGCGGGCCGACGGCGGGCGGGGGCCACCACCGGCCGATTGGCGCTGACCGGGTGACCGGGTCGTCACTAGCCTCGACACCATGGAGCTGGAACAGGCACGCAAGCTGTGGCAGCCGGAGCCCGGCTGGTTGAACACCGCCAGCTACGGGCTCCCACCCGAGCCGGTCTGGACGGCGGTGCAGGACGCGCTGGCCGACTGGCGGGTGGGGCGTACCTCGTGGGAGGTGTGGGGGGAGGCGACCGAGCGGTCCCGGCAGGCCTTCGCCGGGCTGGTCGGGGTGCCGGCGGCGGACGTCACGGTCGGCAGCACCGTGTCGCAGCTGCTCGCGCCGGTCGCCGCCGCCCTGCCGGCCGGGGCCACAGTGGTCGTCCCGGAGGTCGAGTTCACCTCCAACCTCTTCCCCTGGCTGGTGCAGGAGGAACGGGGGGTGCGGGTGCGCACCGTGCCGCTGGCCGGGTTGTGCGACGCGATCGACGCCGACACCGACCTGGTGGCGTTCAGCCTGGTGCAGTCCGCCGACGGGGTCGTCGCCCCGTACGCCGAGATCGTGGCCGCGGCCCGCGCGCACGGCGCGTGGGTGGTGGTGGACGCCACCCAGGCGTGTGGATGGTTGCCGTTCGACGCCTCGCTTGCCGACGCGGTCGCGGTCGGGGCGTACAAGTGGCTGATGGCGCCGCGCGGCTCGGCGCTGGCCTACCTGGCACCGGCGCTGCGGGAGCGGATGCGCCCGGACGCCGCCGGCTGGTACGCGGGCAAGGACCCGCACTCCACCTACTACGGTCCGCCGCTGCGGTTGGCCGACGACGCCCGCCGGTTCGACATCTCCCCGGCCTGGTTCAGTTGGGTGGGCACCGCACCGGCCCTGGAACTGGTCGCCGAGCTCGACCCGGCGGTGATCGGGGAGTACGACGTGGCGCTGGCGAACCGGTTCCTGGCCGGGCTGGGGCAACCACCGGGGCACAGCGCGATCGTCGCGGTGGAGGTGCCCGACGCGCGGCAGCGGTTGGCGCGGGCCGGGGTGCGGGCGGCGGTCCGCGCCGGGCAGGTGCGGGTCGCGTTCCACCTCTACACCACCGAGGCGGACGTGGACCTGGCCGTGGCGGCACTCACCGACTGAGCCGGCGCCGAGAAATCCACCGACGGCGCATCCGTTCGGCCCTGTCCGGGCGAACCCCTGGTAGTGGTGACCTACCCGGGGGTGCGTCTGGTGTTGACAGATCCGATGCCGGTCCAGACCGTCGAGACGGCGCGCAAGCGGCTCTCGGCGGCCGCCGAGGACCTCGACGCGAACCTGGTCGCCGCGCTGGTGCTGGAGTTCGCCGCCGAGGTCGGGGTGGCGGCGGTCTGGGAGGGGCTCTGCGTGCCGCTGCTGGCCGGGTTGCGCGGGCGCGACGCCGCCGAGATCGCCGTCGAACACGCGGTGTCCGAGGGCGTCCGGATCGGGCTGGACGTGCACCGGCGCGACCCCGGTCGGCGGTTGCGCACCGACGGCGTGCTGCTCGCCGGGGCCGAGCACGAGCTGCACTGCCTGGGTCTGCACGCGGTGGCCGCCGCGCTGCGCGAGCAGGGCCGGGGCTGTGTGCACCTCGGGCCGGCCCTGCCCTGGGCGGCGCTGCGGTCCGCCGTCCTGCGGGCCCGCCCGCGGGTCGTGGTGGTCTGGTCGCAGACGCCGGTCACCGGCCGCGCGTACCGCCTGGTCCGCTTCGGCCGCGACTTCCCCGAGGTACGCGTGTACGCCGCCGGCCCGGGGTGGATCGAGCCCTTACCGCCCCCGTCGACCCGGCTGACCAGCTTCTCCGCCGCGCTGGTCGCCTGCGGCGTGCCGGTCCGACCCGCGCCGCCCTCCGCCGGTGCGGGGTGACCCGTACCACATCCGATACGAACCGGTGTCGTATCGAAACATCGCGCTCGTAAGGTGAGGGCCGTTACGAGTCTTACCCGTCTCGTATTGCACGGGACGGGTGAACCGGGGGGAGCGCCGGACGCATGCAACCGCACGAGAACACCGGACATCCGAGACGGTGGGCGATCCTGGGCGTGCTGGTGATCAGCCTGCTCGTCGTCGTCCTCGACAACACCATCCTCAACGTCGCCCTGCGCACCCTGGCCGACCCGGTGCACGGCCTCGGGGCCAGCCAGGGCGAGCTGGAATGGGCGATCAACTCCTACACCCTCGTCTTCGCCGGCCTGCTGTTCACCTTCGGGGTCCTCGGCGACCGGGTCGGCCGCCGCCGGTTCCTGCTCGTCGGTCTGGTCCTGTTCGGCCTGTCGTCGCTGCTGTCGGCGTACGCGCAGAGCCCCGGCCAGCTGATCGCGGCCCGTGCCCTGATGGGCGTCGGCGGCGCGGCGATCATGCCGGTGACCCTGTCGATCATCTCCAACGTCTTCGACCCCCGGGAACGGGGCCGCGCGATCGGCGTCTGGGCCGGCGCGGTCGGCCTGGCGGTGGCGATCGGCCCGATCCTCGGCGGCGCGCTGCTGGAGCACTTCTGGTGGGGTTCGGTATTCCTGATCAACGTGCCGGTGGTGGCGGTCGGGGTGGTGCTGGTGGCCCTGCTGGTGCCCGAGTCCCGCGACCCCCGACCGGGCCGGGTCGACGTGCTCGGCGTGCTGCTCTCGGTCGTCGGGCTGATCGCGCTGACCTACGGCATCATCGACGGCGGTGAGCACGGCTTCGGCCGGGTGACGGTGTGGGCCGCCATCCTCGGCGGGGTGGCGGTGCTCGCCTGGTTCGTCGCGCACGAGCGGCGCAGCGACCACCCGTCGCTGGACGTCCGGTTGTTCCGGGTGCCCCGGTTCGCCGCGCCGGTGGCGATCGTCGGCCTGGTGTTCTTCGCCGCGATGGGCGTGATGTTCTTCAGCTCCTTCTACATGCAACTGGTCCGGGGCTACAGCCCGCTGGAGACCGGCCTGTGCTTCCTGCCGTTCGCCGGTGCCCAGCTGGTCTTCGCCCCCCGCAGCGCCGCGATGGTGCGTCGCTACGGCGGCCGGTCGGTCGCCACGGTCGGCCTCGTGCTGACCGCCGTGTCGCTTGCCGCCTTCGCCTTCATCGAGGCCGACACGCCGCTCTGGGTGGTGCTGGTGGCCTTCTTCCTCCAGGGTGTCGGGATGGCGAACATCATGCCGCCGGCCACCGAGTCGATCATGTCGGCGCTGCCCCGGGAGAAGGCCGGCGTCGGGTCGGCGGTGAGCAACACCGTCCGTCAGATCGCCGGTGCGCTGGGCGTCGCGGTCATCGGTTCGGTGCTCTCCGCGGTCTACCGGCAGGACATCGCCTCGGCCCTCGACGGCCTGCCGGCCCCCGCCCGGGAGTCGGCCAACGAGTCCGTCTCCGGGGCGTACGCGGCGGCGGCGCAGCTCGGCCCGGCGGCGCCGAAGCTGATCGCGGCGGCCAACGACTCCTTCGTCTCGGCGATGCACTGGGCGGCGGCGATCTCCACGGTGGTGGCCGCCCTCGGCATCCTCATCGTGCTGCGCTGGATGCCGGGTCGGCCCGCCACCGCCACCACCACGACGCCGGTGGAGGAGCGGGAACTGGCCGGGACCACATAGGTCCGCGGGACGATGTCGGAGACGAACCCCACCACGGATGCTCCGCGGTCGCCCGGGCGACCGCGGAGCATCCGTGCGGACGAAGCCATCATCGAGGCCACCCTCGACCTGCTCGCCGAGGGCAGCACCCTCGAGGCGCTGTCGATCGAGGCGATCGCCGCCCGCGCCGGGGTGGGCAAGGCCACCATCTACCGCCGTTGGGCGGGCAAGGACGCCCTGCTGCTGGACGCGCTGCGCCGGCTCAAGGGGGTCGCCGCGCAACCCGCCGGGCACTCCGTCCGCGACGACCTGGTGCTGCTGGTCGGCGCGGTAGGGCGCAACATAGACCCGCGGGCCGCCCGGATCATGCCGTGCCTGGTGCCCGAGGTGAACCGCAGCCCGGACCACTTCATGCTCTACCAGAACATCATCGAGCCCCGGCGGAAGCTGATGCGGGAGGTGCTGCGCCGTGGGGTCGGCACCGGTGAGCTGCGGGCCGATCTCGACATCGAGGTGGCTATGGCGCTGCTCACCGGGCCGATGCTGATCCAGCGCCTGCTGCGCTGGCACCCGGAGCTGGACGACGGGCTCCTCCCGGAGAAGGTCGTCGACGGGGTGCTGGCCGGCCTGCGGCCACGCTGAGCCGCCCCCACCGGCGCCCGGCCGGGCTCAGCCGGGGGTACGCAGCCGGTGCAGGCGCAGCGCCAGCTGCACCTCCAGTGCCCGCTCCGGCCGCTGCCAGTCCGGCCCGAGCAGCTGCCCGACCCGCTCCAGCCGCTGGGTCACCGTGTTGACGTGCACGTGCAGCTGCTCGGCCGCCCGGGCCAGGCTGCCACCCACCCCGAAGTACGCCTCCAGGGTGCGCACCAGCGCGGTGCCCCGCCGCGCGTCGTAGTCGACCACCGGCCCCACGGTCGCGGTGAGGAACCGGGTCACGTCCCGTTCCCCCTGGTCGCCGACGGTGCCCAGGAGCAGCCCGACGAAGCCCAGCTCCGCGGTGCTCGCCCCCTCGCCGACCCGGCCCAACGCCCCCAGCGCGGTGAGGCAGCGGTCCGCCTCGGTGAAGGCCGCCGCCAACGCCGTCGGACCGACCGTCGGCCCGCTCGCCCCGGCGGTCACCGGCCGACCGGTCACCCGGGACAGGTCCCGGGCCACCGCGCGGGCGCTGCCCCCGGCGTCGCCCCCCGGCAGCATCAGCACCACCCGTCCGTCGCGGGCCGCGGCGAGTCCACTGCGGGTCGAGGCGTACGTGGTGGCCCAGGACAACACCCGCAGCCGGGCCGAACCGGTCGCCGCGAACGCGTCGTCACCCACCGCCACCAGCACGTGCGGGGCGTCCAGGTCCACCCCGAGCCGGCGGGCCCGGCTGCGCAGCGCGTCGGTGTCCCGCAACGGCCGGGCGATCAGGTCGTCGAGCAGCTCACCCCGGACCCGGCCCTCCGCCTCGGCGACCGTCCGCCGGAACAGCAGCAGCAGCGCGGTCACCAGCGCCGCCCGTTCCAGGATCCGCTGGTCGGCGTCGACCAGGTCACCGTCGGGACGCAGCACCAACGCGCCCAGGTTCTCGGTGCCGGCCACCACGGCGGCGTACCAGCGGTCGCCCCGCCGCACGCTGCGCCCCTCGGTACGGGAGGCCGCCACCGCCTCCACCAGGTCGGCCCGGTCCGGCTCGCCGAGCTCGCCCACCCGGGCCAGCAGCCGACCCTCGGCGTCCAGCGCCAGCAACGCCCCGCCCAGCACGTCGGTGACGGCCGCCGCCACGTCCGGCATCCCGCCGCCGCGCAGCACCAACGCGGTCATCCGGTCGTGCGCCGCCGCCGCCCGCTCCACCGAACTGCTGTGCGCCCGGATGGTGGTGTTGGCCGCCGACAGCTCGGCCAGCGCGGCCCGGGTCTCGGCCAGCAGCCGGGCGGTGTCGATCGCCACCGCCGCGTGCGCGGCCAACGAGACCAGCAACGACACCTCCTCCCGGGCGAACGGGCGGGCCGACCGGTTCGCCGCGTAGAGCACCCCGATGACGCTCGACCCGAGGCGCAGCGGCACCCCGAGGATCGCCACCAGCCCCTCCTCGCCCACCCCGGAGTCGATCTCACCGGTGTGGTGGAACCGCTCGTCCTCGGCGTAGTTCGCGGTCACGTACGGGGTGCCGGTCTGCGCCACCAGGCCACCCAGCCCGTCGCCCAGCTCCAACCGCAGCCGCTGGAACGCCGCCGAGATCGACCCGTCGGTGACCCGCATGTAGGTGTCACCGCGTTCGTCGTCGTTGAGCGTCATGTAGGCCACGTCCGCGCCGAGCAGGTGCCGGGCCCGGTGCACGATGGCCCGCAGCACGTCGTCCAGGTCGCGCAGCCCGGCCAGGTCACCGGCGGTGTCGTACAGCCCGGACAGCTCGCTCTCCCGGCGGCGGCGACGCTCCAGCAGGCCGCGTACCCGCAGCGCCACCAGCTTGGCCTGCTCCAGCTCGGCCAGCCGCTCCGGGGGCAGCCCGGCGGCCCGGGCGGCCACCAGCGGACCCTCGAACTCGACAGCCGCCGCCTCCCGGGCGAGCAACTCCAGGAACTCGACCGGCGACGACATGCCGCCCATTGTCCGGGTGCCCACTAGCTCGCCGTCCAGCCCCCGTCGAGGGGGATCGACGCGCCGGTGATGAAGGCGGCCGGCGGCGCGCACAGGTACGCCACCAGTTCGGCCACCTCCGCCGGCTCGATCAGCCGCTTGATCGCGGCCCGGGCCAGCATGATCTTTTCGACCACCTCGTCCTCGCCGATGCCGTGCCGGGCCGCCTGGTCGGCGATCTGACCCTCCACCAGCGCGGTCCGCACGTACGCCGGGTTGATGCAGTTGGCGGTGACCCCGTGTGCCGCGCCCTCCAGGGCGACCACCTTGGACAGCCCCTCCAGGGCGTGCTTGGCCGACACGTACGCCACCTTGTAGGGGGAGGCGCGCAGGCCGTGCACGGAGGAGATGTTGACGATCCGCCCCCAGCGGCGGGCGTACATGTGCGGCAGCGCCCGGCGGATGATCTGGAAGGGCGCCTCGACCATCACCCGGTGCAGGTGGGTGAAGCGTTCGACGGGAAAGTCCGGCACCGGGGCGACGTGCTGGAGCCCGGCGTTGTTGACCACGATGTCGACGTCCGCGTCGAGGCCCGCCACCGCCTCGGGGTCGGCCAGGTCGACCCCCTCCGCCCGCCCGCCCGCCTCGGCGGCCACCGCCCTGGCCGCCTCGACGTTGCGGTCCACCACCCGCACCGCCGCGCCGGCCGCCGCGAGCCGCAGCGCACAGGCCCGGCCGATGCCGCTGCCACCACCGGTCACCAGGGCACGCCGACCGGCGAGGTCGACGTGTACGACATGGGGGAGCGCCACGGGTTCTGCCGTCATGGCGCAGAAGTTACGAGCTGACCGACCGGCGGCACATGGGTCGGCGACACATACTCCACCCCCGAACTGTGTGGCCGGCAGCGCGTCCGTGCCGGTCGGGCGGGGGACGGCGTGTCCGCTCACCGGCGCGTCGGGGTGCGGCAGTAGGGTGTCGAACACACGTACTGCCGAGGGTCGGGGAGGAGGCGGCGTGCGCGTGCTGGGCGTCGATCCGGGGCTGACCCGGTGCGGGGTCGGCGTGGTCGAGGGCGTGCCGGGGCGGCCCTGCACGCTTGTCGCCTACTACGTCGTCTACACCGATCCCGCCGACGACCTGTCCCTGCGCCTGCTGCACCTGGACCGGTCGCTGACCGACCTGGTGGCCGAGCACCGGCCCGACGCGGTCGCCGTCGAACGGGTGTTCAGCCAGCACAACGTGCGCACCGTGATGGGCACCGCCCAGGCCAGCGGGATCGCCGTACTGGCCGGGGCGCGGGCCGGGCTGCCGGTGCAGACCTACACGCCGAGCGAGGTCAAGGCGGCGGTGACCGGCTCCGGTCAGGCCGACAAGAAGCAGATGACCACCATGGTCACCCGATTGCTGCGGCTGGCCGAGCCGCCAAAGCCGGCCGACGCGGCCGACGCCCTGGCCCTGGCCATCTGCCACGTGTGGCGCGGCGGCACCCGGTCCAAGTTGGCAGTCGCCGCCGACCGGGCACGACGAGGAGGAGCGCGATGATCGCCAGCGTGCGCGGCACCGTGACCGCGACCGGTCCGGACCACGCGGTGGTGGAGGTCGGCGGGATCGGCCTGGCCGTGCAGTGCGCCCCCGGCACCCTGGCCGAGCTGCGGGTCGGCCAGCCGGCCCGGCTCGCCACCAGCCTGGTGGTCCGGGAGGATTCGCTCACCCTCTACGGCTTCGCCGACGACGACGCCAAGCAACTGTTCGAGCTGCTCCAGACCGCCAGCGGGGTCGGCCCGCGGCTGGCCCAGGCGGTGCTGGCCGTGCACACCCCGGACGCGGTCCGCAAGGCCATCGCCAACGCCGACACCGCCGCCCTGACCCGGGTGCCGGGGATCGGCAAGAAGGGCGCCGAGCGGCTGGTGCTGGAGTTGCGCGACCGGATCGGCCCGGTGCCGGTGGGCGCCGACGGCGCGGCCGGGGTGACCGCCGGTGCCTGGCCGGACCAGGTCCGCCAGGCACTGGTCGGGCTCGGCTGGACGGCCGGGCAGGCCGACCAGGCGGTGGCCGCCGTGGCGGAGACCGTGGACGGCCCCACCCCGCCGGTGCCGGTCCTGCTCAAGCAGGCCATCCGACTGCTCGGCCGGACCCGATGACCGGCGACGGCCTGGTCTCGGCGTACGCCGACGACGCGGAGCGGGACGCGGAGGTCAGCGTCCGGCCGAAGCGGCTGGACGAGTTCATCGCCCAGCACCGGGTGCGCGACCAGCTCGACCTGCTGTTGCAGGGCGCTATGCGGCGCGGCGCCCCACCGGACCACATCCTCCTGTCGGGGCCTCCCGGCCTTGGGAAGACGACGTTGGCCAATATCGTGGCCGCCGAGCTGGGTTCCGGCATCCGGGTGACGAGCGGTCCGGTGATCGAGCGCTCGGGCGACCTGGCCGCCATCCTGACCAGCCTCGCCGAGGGCGACGTGCTGTTCATCGACGAGATCCACCGGATCGCCAAGCCGGCGGAGGAGCTGCTCTACAGCGCCATGGAGGACTTCCGGGTCGACGTGATCGTCGGCAAGGGGCCGGGGGCGACCGCCATCCCGCTGGACGTGGAGCCGTTCACCCTGGTCGGCGCGACCACCCGGTCCGGCCTGCTGACCGGCCCGATGCGGGACCGGTTCGGCTTCGTCGCGCACCTCGACTTCTACTCCCCGGCCGACCTGGAGGCGCTGCTGCACCGGTCGGCGCGCATCCTGGGCGTGCCGATCACCCCGGAGGGGGCGGTGGAGATCGCCGGCCGGTCCCGGGGCACGCCCCGGATCGCCAACCGGCTGCTGCGCCGGGTGCGGGACTACGCCGAGGTCCGGGCCGAGGGCGTGGTCACCCTGGAGACCGCCCGCGCCGCCCTGACCGTGTACGACGTGGACGCCCTGGGCCTGGACCGGCTGGACCGGGCGGTACTGACCGCGCTCGTCGACTCGTTCCGGGGCGGGCCGGTGGGCCTGTCCACCCTCGCGGTGGCGGTGGGGGAGCAGCCGGACACGGTGGAGGAGGTCTGCGAGCCCTTCCTGGTCCGGGCCGGTCTGCTGGCGCGGACGCCCCGGGGGCGGGTGGCCACCGAGGCTGCCTGGCGGCACCTGGGCCGCACGCCGCCAAATGGTACATTTGGCATGGAAGCCCCCGCTGTGCCTGATCTCTTCTCGAACGCGCCCGATCCACCGTGATCTGAACGTGATCTGCGCCGCATTCGGCGTTCCCAGGTGCAGGGATTAGACTCGCCGCGGTCTGTACAGGATGTGAATATCCGCCTCCGCTCCGGTGCCTACGCGCCGTGACGGGGGCCAATGGGAAGGTCGCACACCGTGCTTTACGCAGCACAGTCCGGCGGAGGCGCCGGCAGCCTGACGCCGATCATCATGATCGCCCTGCTCTTCGGGGTCATGTACTTCATGATGATCCGGCCGCAGCAGAAGCGCCGCCGCGAGGCCGAGGCCATGCAGTCCGCGCTCGGCCCCGGTGACGAGGTCGTCACCATCGGCGGGCTCTACGGCACGGTCGTGGGCGTCGAGGACGACACCGTGCTGCTGGAGGTGGCCCCCGGCGTGCAGACCCGTTACGCCCGTCCGGCCATCGCCCGGGTGGTCACCCGGGCCGAGCGGCCGGAGGCCGACGAGCCGGTCGCCGAGGACGCGGAGGCCGTCAAGGAGTGAGCGCCCGCCCGCACCGAGCGGGCAGGCGGGACAACTGGATAGGTGGGCCGGTCTCCAGGGTCGGCACGCGCCCCGTCCGCTCGACGCCCCCACGTCGGCGGCGGTGCGCCGTGCCGCCGGTCGGGAGTGGTCCGCGCAGAGCACGTCGGGGCGAGAATTCCGCTCCGACCTCGCCGCCGCTGCACCGGCGGCGCGACCGTTACAGGGAGACAGACAGCCGTGGCACCACCTCAGGGACAGATGCGCCCCGGGCGGCAGCTCGCCGTGCTCGGGTTCATCTTCGTCGTCCTCTTTACCTTGGTGTTCTTCTCGGGCGGCGCCAGTGGCGGCTGGAAGGACCGGTTGGAGCCCCGGCTCGGCCTGGACCTGATCGGCGGCACCCGGCTGACGCTGGAGGCGACCAACAGCCTCGACGGCAAGCCCCCGACGTCGGCCAACCTGGAGGAGGCCCGGCAGATCATCGAGAGCCGGGTCAACGCCTACGGGGTGGCCGAGGCCGAGGTGGTCACCGAGGGCAACCGGAACATCGTCATCTCCCTGCCCGGTGAGAACCGTGACCTCACCGACGTCGGCAGCGCCGCGGAGCTGCGCTTCCGCAAGGTACTCAAGGCCGCCGACGGCAGCGGCGCGGTCGCCGCCCCGGCGACCCCGACGCCGGCCCCGTCCGGCAGCGCCGCGCCGAGCCCGTCGGGCAGCCCCTCGCCGAAGGCCTCCGGCGGCGCGTCGCCCAAGGTGACCGGCTCGCCGAGCGCCGGTGGTCAGGGCGGCGGCGCCCCCGCGCCGAGCGCCACCCCGTCCGGGTCGCCCTCGCCGAGCGCCCCCGCCGCCTCGCCCAGCACCACCGAGGCCCCGGTGCCGCAGAGCATCGAGGAGCAGCGCAAGGCCGTCGAGAAGAAGGTGGGCGCGCCCGCCTGGGCCGCCGCGAGCGGGCTCCAGGCCCCGGCCGACCTGGCCACCAACCCGGCCCTGGCGGAGACGTTCAAGCCGTTCGGCACGCTCTCCGCGCAGGAGGTCGCGGTGCTGACCCCGCAGATGCAGTTCAACGTGCCGACCATCACCTGCGCCCAGCTCGACAAGCGGCCCCCCGCGTCGATCAAGGACGAGAAGCAGCAGGCGGTCGCCTGTGAGGGCGGCGCGGCGAAGTACCTGCTCGACCAGGCCAAGGTGGTGGGCACCGACGTCAAGGACGCCAACGCCGTCCTCGACCAGGCGAGCACCTGGGTGGTCAGCCTGAACTTCACCGGTGACGGTCAGTCCAAGTGGACCGAGCTGACCCGGGAGGCGTTCAACAACACCGGTGGCGGCTGCGACCAGACGGCGCTGGGCCAGGACGGCAAGTGCCGGGTGGCGGTGGTGCTGGACAACGAGATCGTCTCCTCGCCCGAGATCCAGGGCGTGCTGACCGGCGACTCGCAGATCACCGGCAGCTTCGACAACACCTCGGCGAACGCGCTGGCCAGCCAGCTGCGCTACGGCGCGCTGCCGGTCACCTTCGTGCCGCAGGAGCAGCAGAACGTCACGGCGACGCTGGGCGACAGCCACCTGCGGGCCGGTCTGCTGGCCGCCGGCATCGGCATGCTGCTGGTCATCATCTACTCGTTCTTCTACTACCGGCTGCTCGGTTCGGTGATCTTCCTGAGCCTGGTGCTCTCCGCGCTGCTGGTCTTCGGCGCGCTGGTGGTGCTCGGCCGGTCGATCGGCTTCACCCTCACCCTGGCCGGCATCGCCGGCATGATCGTCTCGCTCGGTGTGGCGGCGGACTCGTTCGTCATCTACTTCGAGCGGCTCAAGGACGAGATCCGGGAGGGGCGCAGCCCGCGCAGCGCGGTGCCCCGGGCCTGGATTCGGGCCCGCCGGACGATCATCTCGGCGAACGCGATCACCCTGATGTCCGCCGTGGTGCTCTACATCGTCTCGGTCGGCACGGTGAAGGGCTTCGCCTTCGCCCTCGGCCTGGCGACCGTGCTCGACCTGGTGGTCGTCTTCCTCTTCCGGCACCCGATCATGACGATGTTCGCCCGGACCCCGGCGTTCCTGTCGCCCCGGGTCAGCGGCCTCGGTCGGGCCCTGCCCGCCCGTTCGGCCGACCCGGGCACCGCCCGCAACTCGCGCGTCAAGGAGGCCTGAGATGGCTAAGAGTGGTCTGGCGTCTCGGCTCTACCGGGGCGAGGCCGGTCTCAACATCGTCGGCCGGCGCAAGCTGTGGTTCACCGTCGCCGGGGTGCTGGTGCTGATCGCCGTGCTCAGCTTCGCGGTGCGCGGCTTCAGCCTGGGCATCGAGTTCGCCGGCGGCAACTCGTTCCAGGTGCCGGCCAGCGTCGGCACCCTGGACCAGGCCGAGGCCAAGGTCAACGACGCGCTGGCGGCCGAGGGCGACGGCGCGAAGGTGGTGACCGCGCAGAAGGTCGGCAGCACCAGCGGTCAGTACTACGAGCTGCGTACCTCGCAGCTCAGCGCCGAGCAGGCCAACGCGGTCAAGGCCGAGATGGCCGACGAGTTCGGCATCAACGCCGACCAGATCAGCGGCAGCCAGGTCAGCGAGGCGTGGGGCAGTCAGGTGACCTCCCGGGCGCTGCTCGGCCTGGTCATCTTCGTCCTGGTGGTGGCGGTCTACCTGGTGCTGCGGTTCGAGTGGCGGATGGCGGTCGCCGCGATCATCTCGCTGTTCATGAACCTGATCCTCACCGCCGGCATCTACTCGCTCGTCGGTTTCGAGGTCACCCCGTCGACGATCATCGGGTTCCTCACCATCCTGGGCTTCGCGCTCTACGACGTGGTGGTGGTCTTCGACAAGGTCCAGGAGAACACCCGGGGCATCACCGCCAACAACAACCAGACCTACGGCGAGGCGGCCAACCTGGCGCTCAACCAGAGCCTGATGCGGTCGTTGAACACCTCGGTCGTCGCCCTGCTCCCGGTCGGCGGTCTGCTCTTCATCGGTGCCGGCCTGCTCGGCGCGGGCACCCTGAAGGACCTCGGCCTGGTGCTCTTCGTCGGTATGGCGATGGCGTTCCTGACCTCGATCCTGCTCTCCACCCCGCTGCTGGTGCTGCTGAAGAACCAGGACCCGCGGATCGAGGCGCACGCCAAGCGGGTGCTGGCCCGCCGGGGCGCGGTCGCCCGGGGCGAGATCACCCCGCGCGGCGCGGCCCGGCCCGCCGGTGACGAGACCGTCGACGAGCCGATCGACCCGGAGGCGGCGGCCCTGGCCGGCAGCGCGCCGAAGGTCGGTTCCCGCCCGGCGGCCAAGCGGGCGACAGGGGCCCGGGGTGGCCGGCCCAGCGGCGGCGGGGGTAACCGGCCCGGCGGCGCGAAGCGGCGCTGACCGACGGGCGACCCGCCACACGTCGAGTCGACGGCGTCCGCCATGCTGTGCGAGCAGCATGACGGACGCCGTCGTCGTATCGAAGGAGAGCCGACCACCGTGACCGAGACCCACAGCACCGGTGTACGGGGAGACAGCGGCCCGGAGGTGGCCCGGCTGGTCGCCAGCCGGGTGCTGGACGTGCCGGACTTCCCCAAGCCCGGGGTCATGTTCAAGGACCTGATGCCGCTGTTCGCCGACGGCGACGTGTTCCGTGAGGTGATCGACGGGATCGTCGCACACCACGGGCGGGACAGCTTCGACATCGTGGTCGGCATCGAGGCCCGGGGGTTCGTGATCGCCGCCGCGATCGCGTACGCCACCGGGTTGGGTGTGGTGCCGGTGCGCAAGGCGGGCAAGCTGCCCCGGCCGGCGTACTCGGCCTCCTACGCCCTGGAGTACGGCGAGGCGACGCTGGAGGTGCACCAGGACGCCTTCACCGCCGGGCACCGGGTGCTGGTGGTCGACGACGTGCTGGCCACCGGAGGCACCGCCGAGGCGACCCTCGACCTGGTCGAGCGCGCCGGCGGCACGGTGGCCGGTTTCACCGTACTGCTGGAGTTGGGTTTCCTTGGCGGGCGGGAGCGGCTCGCCGGGCGTCCGGTCCATGCCCTGCTGACCGTTTGACGCCCGGGACGTCCCGGCGACCAGGGACGGACCGTCCGGCGGAGCGGCACGGCACCTACCGTGCGGGTAGCATTGCCCATTGCTGACCGGGCGATCACCCGTCCGGTCGGTGGGCACGTCGTCGGCCGCACGGCCGGCGGGCAACGCCATCGGCCCGACGACGGTCGATGGGAACATGCCGGCGCGAAGGCCGGTTGGAAGACAAGGCGTCGGCCGCACGGCCGGCGTGGTCCCGGCGATCGGTGAGGAGGCCGGTGTCCCACGATGTCGTCCCTCCGGTGGAGGGCACGGTGCACCCGACAGGCGACACTGACGGCGCGGTGACCGATCGGAAGAACGATCCACCGGCCAGCCCTGCGGGAGTCGGCGACGCCGCCGGTGCCGCGCCCGACGGCGTGGCCGTGGAGTCGTCGACCGCCGACGACCCGTCGCCGAGCGCCGGTTTCGCGCTGTCCAACGCGCCGACCGGGCGTCGGGTGCGGGCGCGGCTGGCCCGGTTCAACGCCCCCTGGCAGAGCTCCCAGGTCAGCGAGGTGCTCGAACCGCTGATCGCCAGCCACCGGGAGAACCACCCCAAGGCGGATGCCCGGCTGCTCCAGCGGGCCTTCGACACCGCCGCGCGTTGGCACTCCGGTCAGTACCGCAAGTCCGGCGACCCGTACATCACCCATCCGCTCGCGGTGGCGACCATCCTGGGCAACCTGGGGATGGACACCACCACGCTGGTGGCGGCACTGCTGCACGACACGATCGAGGACACCGAGTACACCCTCGACCAGATGCGGGCCGACTTCGGGCCCGAGGTCACCCTGCTCGTCGACGGCGTGACGAAGCTCGACAAGGTCAAGCTGGGCGACGCGGCCAAGGCGGAGACGATCCGCAAGATGGTCGTGGCGATGGCGAAGGACCCGCGGGTCCTGGTGATCAAGCTGGCCGACCGGCTGCACAACATGCGTACGCTCTCCTTCCTGCCGGCGCCCAAGCGCGAGCAGAAGGCGAAGGAGACGCTGGAGATCCTGGCGCCACTGGCCCACCGCCTCGGTATGAACACCATCAAGTGGGAGCTGGAGGATCTGGCCTTCGGCACCCTGTTCCCGAAACGCTACGAGGAGATCCTGCGGCTGATCGGGGAGCACCAGCCGCAGCGGGAGTCGTTGCTCAAGCAGGTCACCCAGAAGGTCGGCACCGACCTGAAGGCCGCCAAGATCAAGGCCGAGACGACAGGTCGACCGAAGCACCTCTACTCGATCTACCAGAAGATGATCGTGCGGGGGCGGGACTTCAACGACATCTACGACCTGATCGGGGTGCGGATCCTGGTCGACACGGTGCGGGACTGCTACGCGGCGCTGGGGGTCATCCACGCCAACTGGCAGCCGGTGCCGGGCCGGTTCAAGGACTACATCGCGATGCCCAAGTTCAACATGTACCAGTCGTTGCACACGACTGTCATCGGGCCCACCGGCAAGCCGGTGGAGATGCAGATCCGCACGTACGCGATGCACCGCACCGCCGAGTTCGGCATCGCCGCGCACTGGAAGTACAAGGAGCACAAGGGCACCCAGATCGTCGGCCCGCCGGCGCACATCGACGAGATGACGTGGCTGCGGCAGCTGCTGGACTGGCAGCGGGAGGCGGCCGACCCGTCGGAGTTCCTCGACGCGCTGCGGTTCGACCTGTCCAGCCAGGAGGTGTACGTCTTCACCCCCAAGGGTGACGTCATCCCGCTGCCGACCGGTTCGACGCCCGTGGACTTCGCGTACGCGGTGCACACCGAGGTGGGGCACAAGTGCATCGGGGCGCGGGTCAACGGCAAGCTCGTGCCGTTGGAGTCGACGCTGTCAAACGGTGACGTGATCGAGATCTTCACCTCGAAGTCCGACACGGCCGGCCCGACGCAGGACTGGCTGAGCTTCGTCAAGAGCCCCCGGGCGCGTACCAAGATCCGCCAGTACTTCAACAAGGAGCGGCGCGAGGAGGCGATCGAGGCCGGCAAGGACTCGATCGTCAAGGCGATGCGCAAGCAGGGCATGCCGTTGCAGCGGATGCTCACCTCCGACGCGTTGATGGCGATCGCCCGGGACCTGCACCTCGCCGACGTCGCCTCGCTCTACGCGGCGGTCGGCGACAGCCAGGTGTCGGCGCAGTCGGTGGTGCAGAAGCTGATGGCCGCGTACGGCGGCGAGGAGGGCGCGGCGGAGGACATCGCCGAGACCGCCGTGGCCACCCGTCCGCCGCACAGCCGGCAGAACAGCAGCGATCCCGGGGTGGTGGTGCGGGGCGTCAGCGACGTCTGGATCAAGCTGGCCCGGTGCTGTACGCCGGTGCCCCCGGATTCGGTCTTCGGGTTCGTCACCCGCTCCGGCGGGGTCAGCGTGCACCGCGACGACTGCGCCAACGCCGAGGACCTGCGGGCCCAGGCCGAGCGGGTGGTCGAGGTGAGCTGGAAGCTCACCTCCGCCTCGACGTTCCTGGTGGCCATCCAGGTGGAGGCCCTCGACCGGCACAAGCTGCTGGCCGACGTCACCCGGGTGCTCTCCGAGGAGCGGGTCAACATCCTGTCGGCGACGGTCACCACCACCCGGGACCGGGTGGCGGTCAGCCGGTTCAGCTTCGAGATGGCCGACCCGAAGCATCTGGGCCACCTGATGGCCGCCGTCCGCAAGGTCGACGGGGTCTTCGATGCCTACCGGGTCACCTCCGGCGCCTGACGGGCAGCCAGGCCAGCGCCACGACAGACCCCGGACCAGCGACACGACAGCGTCACCGGCGACGGCAGCGCCATCGGGGACACGACAGCGCCCTCGGGGGACCGGCAGCGCCACCGGGGACACGACAGCGCCCGCCGGCTCAGCCGGCGGGCGCTGCGTCGTACCGGAGGGGTCAGCCCTCGATGTCGCTCATCGTCAGCTTGGTGATGGTGACCTCCTTCTTGGGGTGGCCACCCCCGGCCTGCTGGGCGTACGCCTTGTCGTCACCGGCTGCGGCGACCTGCTTGACCAGGTCCATGCCGGTGGTGACGGTGCCCAGCACGGTGTATTTCGCGTCGAGCTGCGAGTCGCCGTAGACGATGAAGAACTGGCTGCCGGTGCTGCCCTCCTGCCCGGAGTTGGCCATCGCGATGACACCCTCCGGGTAGGGGGGCCGCTTGTCGGTCGGCAGGTTCTCCTCGGCCAGGGCGTAGCTCGGCCCGCCGGTGCCGTCGGTCTGCCGCCAGCCCTTGCCGGTCGCGCTCGGGTCACCGCACTGGAGCACCTTGATGCCCTCGGTCACCAGGCGGTGGCACTTCGAGTTGTCGAAGAAGCCCTTGCTGGCCAGGTGGGTGAAGCTGCCCGCCGTGCAGGGCACCTTGGTCCGGTCGATCTTGGCGACGATCGGGCCCAGGTTGGTCTCCATGGTCATCGTCTGGGTGCCCTTGTTGGCCTGCTGGGTCGGCGGCAGCCCGACGTCCTTGATCTGCGCCGGTCGGCCCTCCTTCGGGGCCTCGGTGTAGGCGCACTGCGAGAAGCCCTCGGTGCCGGCGGCCTGCTGTTTGCTGTCGTCGTCATCGCCGCCGAGGCTGGTCGCCAGCCAGACGGTGCCGGCGACCACGAGCACCAGGATCGCGGCGGCCCCGACGATCGCCTGCGTCTGCCGGCGCTTGCGGGCCCTGGCCGAGCGCTCGGCCATCTCCCGCTCAAGTCGGGCCCGCGCCGCCGCGCGCTGCCGCTCTCTCGTGGACGTCACGGTCACTCCTCCTGGGCGTTCTCTGGCGCGGCGTGGCCGCAGGTACGGGTGGTGGGCCGGTTCAGCCGGCGCTGGGGCTGGCCGCCGGAGGGCTGGCCGCCGGGGAACCGGTGGCCGACGCCGATCCGGCCTGCGCCTCGCCGACGGTCAGCTTGCGGATCACCACGTCGGTCTTCGGCTTGACCTTGGCGCCCGCCCCGTTGTCCACGGTCGGCAGGGCACCGATCTTCTCGACCACGTCCAGCCCGCCGGTGACCCGGCCGATGACCGGGTACGCCGGCTGGGCCGGGTTGAAGTCCTTGAAGAAGAGCAGGAACTGGCTGCCGTTGGCGCCCGGCGGGTTGCCGATCATCGCGACCGTGCCCTTCGGGTAGGCCGGCGGCTCACCGGGGGCCGGACTGGCCGACGGGCTCGCCTCGGGCCCGGTCGGCACGTTCTCGTTGTAGAACGTGTAGGTGGGGCCGCCCAGGCCGGTGCCGCTCGGGTCGCCACAGCGCAGCGCTCCCTCGGCGGTGATCTCGTGGCACCTGGTGTTGTCGTAGAACGACGCGCCGGCAAGGTGGGCGATGCTCGCCCCGGCGCAGGGCGCCCCGGCGAGATCCAGCTCCGCGGTGATCGGACCGCCCTGGTCGGTGTCGACTGTCATCGTGCGCACCCCCGAGGTGGGCAGACCCTTGGCAGCCGGGGTGCCGACGTCCTTGAGGTTGGTGTTGGCGCCCGCGTCCTGTGGCGTCCAGAGGCAGACGTCCTCGGCGGCCTTCTGCTCGGGGTCGCGGTCGAAGGCGCCCAGCCCCCAGGCCGCGCCGGCCACGATCAGCACCAGCACCACGGCCGCGCCGACCCCGGCCTGGATCTGTCGACGCCGTCGGGCGGCGGCGGCCCGCCGGGCCAACTGCCGGTCGAGCTTCTCCCGCGCGAGCTTGCGCTGCCGGTCCCTGCTGGAAGCCACCCGAGCTCCCCTCCTCTACCCTGGTCGTCACCGGCGGTCGGGCCGTTCGCGCCCGCCGTGCCCGCAGGTGCGCCACGCCACACGCCCGCAGAGTGTACGGGTACCCGCTGTGAAAGTGGTGTACGAGGTCCGGCCTGGGTTTATCAAAGTGCGTCACTGTGCCGTCCGGGGTGGGTGGGACGGGTGGGAACGGACACCGGATCACCGGTGGCGACTAGGCTGCCCGGGAGACGGACGACTCGAACGGAAGGGGAGTGGACGTGCTCGTGGCCGGCTTTCCTGCGGACGCCTTCGGCACCAACTGCTACGTGGTGGCGACCGCGCCGGGGGAGCAGTGCGTGGTGGTCGACCCCGGCATCGGGGTGCTCGACCGGCTCGACGCCGTGCTCGCCGAGCACCGCCTGCACCCGGCCGCCGTGCTGCTCACCCATGGCCATCTCGACCACACCTTCTCCGTCGCCCCGGTCTGCGGCGCGCGCGGCATCCCGGCGTACGTGCACCCGGACGACCGGGAGCTGCTGGCCGACCCGACCAAGGCGCTCTCGATGGACCTCACCGCGCTGTTCGGCGGCCGGCTGCCCTACACCGAGCCCGACGACGTCGCGGAGCTGACCGACGGGGCGACGCTGGCGCTGGCCGGTCTGGAGATCACCGTCGACCACGCACCCGGCCATACCGGCGGGTCGGTGCTGTTCCGGCTGCCCGGCGCAGGCTCGCCCTGGGAGGCCGAGCAGCTCTGCCTCTCCGGTGACGTGCTCTTCGCCGGCTCGATCGGCCGCACCGACCTGCCGGGCGGCAGCATGCCCCGGATGCTGACCAGCCTGCGGGAGAAGGTCCTCCCGCTGGCCGACGACACCGTCGTGCTGCCGGGCCACGGCCCGGCGACCACCATCGGCCGCGAGCGCGCGAGCAACCCGTACCTCGTCGACGTGGCGGGTCCGGGCGGCGCACGCCCGACCGCGCCCACCCGCGGCCTCTAGTCTCGTCCGCGCCGCGCGCGGGCCTGTCGATCTCACCGCGCACCCCGCGCGGACCCGCAAGGAGTACGCCATGAGCAAGCCCACGCCCATCTCCGGCTTCCCGGAGTGGACCACGTCGCAGCGGATGATCGAGCAGTTCGTCCTCGACCGGATCCGGCACACCTTCGAGTTGTACGGGTTCGCGCCGCTGGAGACCCGGTCGGTGGAGCCGTTGGACCAACTGCTGCGCAAGGGCGAGACCTCGAAGGAGGTCTACCTGCTGCGTCGGTTGCAGGCCGACGCGGACGGCCCGGCCGGTGACGACGCGCTCGGCCTGCACTTCGACCTGACCGTGCCGTTCGCCAGGTACGTGCTGGAGAACGCCGGCAAGCTCCAGTTCCCGTTCCGCCGCTACCAGATCCAGAAGGTGTGGCGGGGTGAACGCCCGCAGGAGGGGCGCTACCGGGAGTTCCTCCAGGCCGACATCGACATCGTCGACCGGGACACCCTGCCGGCGCACTACGAGGCGGAGATGCCACTGGTGATCGGGGACGCGCTGCGCGCGTTGCCCATCCCGCCGGTGCGGATCCAGGTCAACAACCGCAAGATCTGCGAGGGCTTCTACCGGGGCATCGGGCTGACGGATCCGGAGGCGGCGCTGCGCGCGGTCGACAAGCTCGACAAGATCGGTCCGGCGAAGGTGGCCGGGTTGCTGGCCGAGACGGCCGGGGCGAGCGAGGCGCAGGCCAAGGCGTGCCTCGCGCTGGCCGAGATCTCCGCCCCGGACGCCTCCTTCGCCGACGCGGTGCGTGCCCTCGGGGTGACCGATCCGCTGCTCGACGAGGGCATCGCCGAACTGGTGGCGGTGGTGGAGACCGCCGCCGCGCACGCGCCGGGGCTCTGCGTCGCCGACCTGCGGATCGCCCGTGGCCTGGACTACTACACCGGCACCGTGTACGAGACGCAGTTGCTCGGATACGAGCGCTTCGGCTCGATCTGCTCCGGGGGCCGGTACGACGACCTGGCCAGCGCCGGTGCCGTGTCGTACCCGGGCGTCGGCATCTCGATCGGGGTGACCCGGCTGCTCGGCCTGCTCTTCGGCGCCGACGCGTTGTCGATCTCGCGCAACGTGCCGACGTGTGTGCTGGTGGCGGTCGGCGTCGAGGAGGAGCGGGCGGCCAGCAACGCCGTGGCCGAGGCGCTGCGGTCGCGGGGCGTGCCGACCGAGGTGTCGCCGAACGCGGCGAAGTTCGGCAAGCAGATCCGGTACGCCGAGCGCCGAGGCATTCCGTACGTGTGGTTCCCCGGGGCCGAGGGCGACCAGGTCAAGGACATCCGCTCGGGCGAGCAGTCGGGTGCCGTGGCGGGGGAGTGGATGCCGCCCCACCAGGACCTGAAGCCACGCATCGGCTGAGTCCCCCGGTTACTGGCGCGTACGCCGACGGGGACCTACGGTGGCGTAAGTTACGCCACCGTAGGGAGGCCCCTGTGACCGAGCTGAACCAGACCGCGCTGCTGCACGAACTCGAACCCGTGGTAGCCAAGAACCTCGACCGTCACCTGTCGGTGGCGAAGGAGTGGTTCCCGCACGAGTACGTGCCGTGGAGCGAGGGACGCACCTTCGACGGCCCGCTCGGCGGCGAGGCATGGTCGGAGGGGGACTCGACGCTGCCCGACGTGGCCCGGACCGCGTTGATCGTCAACCTGCTCACCGAGGACAACCTGCCGTCGTACCATCACCAGATCGCCAGCCTGTTCGGGCCGGACGGGGCGTGGGGGACCTGGGTGGGCCGGTGGACCGCCGAGGAGGGGCGGCACGGCACCGCCATCCGGGACTACCTCACGGTGACCCGGGCGGTCGACCCGGTGGCCCTGGAACGGGCCCGGATGGTGCACATGACGGCCGGTTACAGCAACTCGCACGACTCGTCGATGCTGCGCTCGCTGGCGTACGTGTCGTTTCAGGAGTTGGCCACCCGGATCTCGCACCGCAACACCGGCCGGATCACCGGCGACCCGGTCTGCGAGGCGCTGCTGAGCCGGGTCGCGGCCGACGAGAACCTGCACATGGTCTTCTACCGCAACCTGCTCGGCGCGGCCCTGGAAGTGGCCCCCAGCCAGACGATGCGGGCAATCGCCGAGGTGCTCGGCGACTTCCAGATGCCCGGCGTGGGCATCGAGGGCTTCACCCGCAAGTCGGTGGCGATCGCGCTGGCCGGCATCTACGACCTGCGTCAGCACCGCGACGACGTGGTGGCCCCGGTGCTGCGCCAGTGGGACGTGTTCAACGTCGTCGGCCTGAACGCCGACGGTGAGGCCGCCCGCGACGAGATCGCCGCCCACCTGGACGGCCTGGAGCAGGCCGCCTCCCGGTTCGAGGAGAAGCGCGACGCCCGCGCGGCCAAGCTGGCCGCTCGCGCCTGAACGACGTTCATCCGTTGGCCGCCCGGACCCGCGGCTGCCACCGGAAGGGTGGGTGCGGGTGCCCGCCGCCCGCCGCCCGCCGGACAACTCGCCTGCCCGCATCCGCAGATAACACAGGGTGACTGGCCCGCGCTGTTACGTATTGTGACCGACGCGTCGCCCGCCCTTTTCCTCCTCACCGCGCTTTGCTCTGCTGCCATCGCGGCACCACATCATCTGGCCTGCGGAAAGCTTGGTGCTGATGCTTCCGGTGACCGCGAGCTGCGGCTACCGCTCGTGACTGTCGCTGTCGGGGCAGCAGAGCAAAGGGAGCGAGTGGTGGGTGGTTGGGTCGGGCTGTGGTGACTTTGTGTGATGAGCGGGTGGCGTCGCTTTTCGCCGGACTCGCCGTGTTTCGCCGGAGCGGCGGGAGGCGAGGTGATTGTCGGCGACGACCCGCGCGGTGGAGGTGGCTGCGCCAGCAGTGCGCCGCTGCCCCTTGCCGGTCTCCGGGCGGGATCCGATGGCACCCTCGCGGCTGGAAGGGGCGCCGTCGTCACCGTTGGGCCGTCGTCAGTGCCGGGTGGTACCGACGGGCATCTCACCTGGGGCGGTGACTTCGACCGGCTCCCACGCTCGCGGGGGTGGGGGAGGCCGTGGCGGCGGGGTGGGCCGTGCTGGTGGGGGTCTGACATGGATGTGTCCACCGTGTTGCCTGCCCGTCATATCGGCGGGCGGGGTGAATCCGGGCAAAGCCATGTCTTGATAACGATCTTAAATATGTGAATACTTCAGTTCACTCGGCCGGTTTTCCCAGGTCGGTCGGGTGTCCCCGGGTGCGTTTCCATGACGCCGCCCGTCACCCCCTCCCGGAGGTTGTTGCATGCGACCCACGAGGTCCTCACTCCGCCACGTCGCCGCCGTCGCCATGGCCGGCACCCTGGTCACCGGCGCGCTGCTGGGCGCACCCGCCCAGGCGGCCCCCGCCTCGCCCGCATCCCCCGACGCCGCCGCCAGCC
The DNA here is from genome assembly GCF_036017915.1 of Micromonospora sp. NBC_00421. Taxonomy (NCBI): domain Bacteria; kingdom Bacillati; phylum Actinomycetota; class Actinomycetes; order Micromonosporales; family Micromonosporaceae; genus Micromonospora; species Micromonospora sp. NBC_00421. The sequence goes on along the minus strand of NZ_CP107929.1, from coordinate 3,396,861 downwards.
TGGCCGACCGCCTCGGCGACCGTGCCGCCGGCACCTTCGCCGACGGCAGCGGCAAGATGGTCGTCGCGGTCACCGACTCCGCCGCCGCCCGTCAGGTCCGCGCCGCCGGCGCCACCCCGAAGCTGGTCACCCGGGGCGCCGCCCAGCTCCGCTCCGCCACCGCCGAGCTGGAGCGCTCGGCGAAGATCCCCGGCACCGCCTGGTGGACCGACGCGGTCACCAACCAGGTCGTCGTCTCGGTCGACAGCACCGTCACCGGTGCCAAGCTGGCGAAGGTCAAGGCCGCCGCCGCGCGCACCGGCGGCGCTGTCCGGGTCGAGGCCGAGGCCGGCGTGCTCGGCACCCGGATCTCCGGCGGCCAGGCCATCTACACCGGTGGCGGCCGCTGCTCGCTCGGCTTCAACGTCCGCAACAGCGCCGGCCAGACCTTCTTCCTGACCGCCGGGCACTGCACCAACATCGGCTCGACCTGGTACTCGAACTCCGGCCAGACCAGTGTGCTGGGCACCCGTACCGGCACCAGCTTCCCGGGCAACGACTACGGCATCGTCCGGCACAGCAACTCCGCCAACGCGACCGGCAACGTCTCCCTCTACAACGGCAGCTACCAGGACGTCACCGGTGCCGTCAACGCGTACGTCGGCCAGAGCGTGCGACGTTCCGGCAGCACCACCGGCGTCAAGAGCGGTTCGGTGACCGCCACCAACGCCACGGTGAACTACGCCGAGGGTTCGGTCTCCGGCCTGATCCGCACCAACGTCTGCGCCGAGCCGGGCGACAGCGGCGGCTCGCTGTTCAGCGGCACCAGCGCGGTCGGCCTCACCTCCGGCGGCAGCGGTAACTGCACCTCCGGCGGCACCACCTACTTCCAGCCGGTCACCGAGCCGTTGAGCGTCTACGGCGTCAGCATCATCTGATCCACCCCCGCGAACGGGCCGCCGGGACACCGGCGGCCCGCTCCGCGTGTCCGGGGGCGTGGGCCGGGGCCTTGCTCACCCCGCAACCGGGCGGACCGGGCGGCTGACACAATGCGGGTGACACAGCCGTACCGCAGATGAGGAGACGCAAGTCGTGATCCGTACCCATGACGCCGGCAGCCTGCGCGCGACGGACGCCGGCACCACGGTGACGCTCGCCGGGTGGGTGGCCCGCCGGCGCGACCACGGCGGTGTCATCTTCGTCGACCTGCGCGACGGCTCCGGTGTGGTCCAGGTGGTGTTCCGCGAGGAGGACGCGCACGCGCTGCGCAACGAGTTCTGCGTCAAGGTCACCGGTGAGGTGACCCGCCGCCCCGAGGGCAACGAGAACCCGGAGCTGCCCACCGGCGAGATCGAGGTGACCGTCAGCGCGCTGGAGGTGCTCTCCGAGGCCGCGCCGCTGCCGCTGCCGGTGGACGACCAGATCGAGGCCGGTGACGACATCCGGCTGCGCTACCGCTACCTGGACCTGCGCCGCAGCGGACCGGCCAACGCCCTGCGGCTGCGCTCCCGGGCCAACCAGCTGGCCCGGGGGGTGCTGCACGAGCGGGACTTCCTGGAGATCGAGACCCCTACGCTGACCCGGTCCACCCCGGAGGGGGCCCGGGACTTCCTGGTCCCGGTCCGGCTCCAGCCGGGCAGTTGGTACGCGCTGCCGCAGTCGCCGCAGCTGTTCAAGCAGCTGCTCATGGTCGGCGGCATGGAGCGGTACTACCAGATCGCCCGCTGCTACCGCGACGAGGACTTCCGGGCCGACCGGCAGCCGGAGTTCACCCAGCTCGACATCGAGATGTCCTTCGTCACCGAGGACGACGTGATCGACCTCGGCGAGGCGATCGTCTCGGCGCTCTGGAAGGACCTGGCCGACCATGAGATCTCCCGGCCGATTCCCCGGATCACCTGGCACGACGCGATGGCCCGGTACGGCTCCGACAAGCCCGACCTGCGCTACGGCCTGGAGCTGACCGAGCTGACCGACTACCTGCGCGGCACCGCCTTCCGGGTCTTCGCCGGGGCGATCGACGCGGGCGGCTACGTCGGCGCGGTGGTCATGCCGGGCGGTGCGGCGCAGACCCGCAAGGAGCTGGACGGCTGGCAGGACTGGGCCAAGGCGCGTGGCGCGCGTGGCCTGGCGTACGTGGTGCTGGACGCGGAGACCGGTGAGGCGCGCGGGCCGGTGGCGAAGAACCTGTCCGCCGAGCACCTGGGCGGGCTGGCCGACGCGGTCGGGGCCAAGCCCGGTGACGCGGTGTTCTTCGCCGCCAGCACGAACGCCCGGGAGGCGCAGGAGCTGCTCGGCGCGGCCCGGATCGAGATCGCCAAGCGGGCGAAGCTGATCGACGAGAGCGCCTGGGCGTTCTGCTGGGTGGTCGACGCCCCGATGTTCGAACGCACTGACGACGAGGGCTGGACCGCGGTGCACCACCCGTTCACCTCGCCGAACGCCGAGTGGGTCGACCGGTTCGAGGAGGCCCCCGACCGCGCGTTGGCGTACGCGTACGACATCGTCTGCAACGGCAACGAGATCGGCGGCGGCTCGATCCGTATCCACCGGGGCGACGTGCAGCAGCGCGTCTTCGACCTGCTGGGCATCACCCCCACCGAGGCGCAGGACAAGTTCGGCTTCCTGCTGGAGGCGTTCAAGTACGGCGCCCCGCCGCACGGCGGCATCGCCTTCGGGTGGGACCGGGTCTGCATGCTGCTGGCCGGGGCCGACTCGATCCGCGAGGTGATCGCCTTCCCGAAGACCCGGGGCGGCTTCGACCCGCTGACCGGCGCCCCCACCCCGATCACCACCCAGCAACGCACCGAGGCCGGCATCGACGCCAAGCCCAAGCCCCCGACCGCCTCCCCCGGCACCGCCGGCCCCGCCGCCCCGGTAACCGACCCGGTCTAACCCCACCCCCACCCCCACCCCCCACCCGGCCGGCCCGCCCGGCCCTACCCCGGATCGTTGATCAAGAGGTTTACGTCATCATCACGCAGTGAGGTGACGTAAACCTCTTGATCGCTGTGGGGGGAGTGGTGGGATGCGGGGGCTGGTGGTGGGGACGTGTCATTCGGGTGAGTTGGCGTGCCCGGGGTTGCGGCGCGGCGGCTCGACGTGACCGACCGGGACGCGGTGCGCCGGCTGGTTGCCGAGGTACGCCCGGACGTCGTCATCGCGACCGCGTACCGCAACGACGACTGGACGGTCACCGCCGACGGGGCGGCGCACGTCGCGTACGCGGCGGCCGAGGTCGGGGCGCGGTTGGTGCACCTGTCCAGCGACGCGCTGCACGCCGGCCGTCCGACCCCCTATCTCGACGACGACGTGCCGACCCCGGTGCATCCCTACGGTGCGGCGAAGGCGGCGGCGGAGACCGCCGTACGGGTGGTCGACCCGGGCGCGGTGCTGGTGCGGACCTCGCTGATCCTGGGGAGGGCAGCAAACAGATCCAGCTCTGCCGGGACGCGTTGACCGGTCGGGCCACCCTGTTCACCGACGAGTTGCGCTGCCCGGTCGACGTCGGCGACCTGGCCGACGCGGTGCTGGAACTGGCCGACTCGGCCGTCGCCGGCCCGCTCAACGTGGCCGGCCCGGAGCCGGTCAGCCGGGCCGGGCTGGGGCTGCTGGTGGCCCGCCGGCACGGGATCGATCCGGCCGGGATGACGACCACCACGACCACGGCGGCCGGACTGCGGCGTCCCACCGACGTGCGGCTGGACTCGTCCCGCGCCACCGCCCTGCTGCGGACCCGACTGCGCGGTGTGACCGAGCTGCTCGCCGGCTGACCATCAAGGCCGTCGGGGTCGGCCGGGCAGAGACGGACGCTGAGCCGGAGGCCGCACCTCTACTGCACAGAAGCTATGCACAAATCTTGTGCATAGCTTCTGTGCACAGTTATTGTGCATGCATGGAGAACGACGACACCGGCGGGCGACCCGCGACCAGCTCCGTCCGGATCGACCACCGGCAGGTCCGCGTCCTGGCCCACCCGCTTCGGCTGCGGCTGCTCGGCGCGCTGCGGGTGCAGGGGCCGGCCACCGCCACCACCCTCGCCGGGCTGCTCGCCACAAACACCGGCGCCACCAGCTACCACCTGCGCCAGCTCGCCGACGTGGGCCTGGTGGTCGAGGACCCTGACCGGGGCACCGGGCGGCAGCGCTGGTGGCGGGCCGCGCACGAGGTGACCGACTGGGAGCCGAGCGACTTCGACGACGACCCCGACGCCCGCGCCGCGATCGAGTGGATCCAGGGCGACCAGGTACGACTGCTGGCCGAGCGGGCCGAACGCTGGTTCGCCGTCCAGCAGGACTGGTCACCGGCCTGGCGGGACGCGTTCGGGATGAGCGACGCCTTCCTCACCCTCCCGGCGGACCGGCTCCAGGCCCTGGAGGACGAGCTGTGGCAGGTCGTGGAGCGCTACCGCGCAGGGGCGGACCCGCAGCAGGCGGACGCCGAGCGGGTGCACGTCTTCCTGGCCGCGTTCCCGATGATCGGTCAGTAGCGGTGACCGCACTGACCGTACGCCAGGTCCGGTTGCGCTACCTCACCCTCTACGGCCTGCGCTGGCTGCCCACCGGCCTGACCATCCCGGCGATGATCCTGCTGATGCAGGAACGCGGCCTGTCGCTGACCCAGATCGGCCTGGTCTCCACCGCGCAGGGCCTGGTCGTGCTGGCGCTGGAGCTGCCCACCGGCGGTCTGGCCGACGCGCTCGGCAGCCGGGTCGTCCTGGTCACCGCCTGGGCGGTCAGCCTGCTGGCGCTCGGCCTGTTCGCGGTGGCCGACTCCTTCGCGCTGTTCTTCCTGGTCTGGGCCCTGCAAGGGGTCTACCGGGCGCTCGACAGCGGCCCGCTCGACTCCTGGTACGTCGAGTCCACCCTGGCCGCCGACCCCGGCAGCGACTACCAGCCCGGCCTCGGCTTCGCCGGCACCGTCGCGGGCGTCACCATCGCCGGTGGCGCGCTGCTCAGCGGCGGCCTCATCGCGCTCGGGCCGGTCGGGCCGGTCAGCGCCCTGACCGTGCCGGTGCTGGTCGCCGCCGCCCTCCAGGCGGTGGCCCTGGTCGTCCTGCTGTTCCTGCTGGTCGAGACCGGCCCGGCCCGGGGTCCGGGCACGCTGCGCGCCTCGGTCGTGGCGGCCCCCCGGATGATCGGTCAGGCCGTCGGCCTGCTGCGCCGCTCCCGGGTGCTGCTCGCCCTGGTGTCGGTGGAGCTGTTCTGGGGCTTCGGCATGGTCACCTTCGAGTCGCTGCTGCCGATCCGGCTCGCCGACGTGGTCGGCGACCCCGAACGGGCGGCGGCGCTGCTCGGCCCGGCCAACTCGGCGGCCTGGCTGGTCTCGGCGGCCGGTGCGGCGGCGACCCCGCTGCTGCTGCGCTGGCTGGGCGCGGCCCCCGCCGCCGGGCTGCTGCGGATCGTGCAGGGCGTCACGGTGCTCGGCATGGGGCTGCTCGCCGGGCCGGTCGGGGTGCTGGCCGCCTACCTGGCCTGCTACGCCGTGCACGGCGCGTCCAACCCGCTGCACCTGGGGCTGCTGCACCGACAGGTCGACGGGCCCTACCGGACCAGCGTCATCTCGCTGAACTCGATGCTGGGGCAGCCGGGGTTCGCCCTCGGTGCGGTGCTGCTCACCGCCCTGGCCGACCGCCGGGGAGTCGGTACGGCGATGGTGGTCGGGGCGGTGGCGCTGGCGGTGGCCGCTCCGCTCTACCTGCCGGCGTGGCGGGCCGGACGACGGGCCGCCCCGGCGGATCCGACCGAGCCCACCGGAGCGGCACTCCGGGGTGCCGACGAGGCCGGGACGGTGGTGGGACCGCCAGGTCGGTGAGTTCCCGGTCGGAGCCGACCAGACGGGCAGCCGGGAACCTGCGGGTGGGGCGACCCGGATCTCCACGGTGGAGATTGACAGCTCGACCGATTGGGTACATCGAGGCCGACCTACTGGGACCCCCTACCGGAGGACATCCACATGCTCGCCATCCTCGCGGCCGTCGTCTTCGGCTTCGCGCTCCTGCTGGACCTGCTCAACACCAACTTCGGCGCCCCCGACCTGTTCAACTGGAACACCCTGGTGCTGATCGGCCTGCTGCTGCTCTCGCTCTACCTGGCCGGCGTCGGCAGCGGCCCGCGCGGCGGTGGCGGCGGCCGGTGGTACCGGGGCCGTCGGCCGGGTCGTGGCTGACCGCAACGGATCAGAACGGGCGCGGCCCACGGCGCGATTCCGGCGTCGTGGGCCGCGCCCGGTACTGTCTTCCTGATGGATTCCGACGCCCTCTTCTCCCTCGGCGCACCCGCCGTGGCGCACAGCGCCCCCGCGGGCTCCGTCGGCGTCGACGACTTCGCCTCGGTGGGGGAGGACGCCCCGCTGCCGGTCCGGATGCGGCCCGCACGCATCGACGAACTGGTCGGGCAGGAACACCTCCTCGCGCCCGGTGCCCCGCTGCGTCAGCTCGTCGGCGGCGGCGCGGCGCTCTCGGTCATCCTCTGGGGCCCGCCGGGCAGCGGCAAGACCACCATCGCCCACCTGGTGGCCCGGGCCACCGACCGTCGCTTCGTGGCCATGTCGGCGCTCTCCGCCGGGGTCAAGGACGTCCGGGCCGTCATCGAGACCGCCCGTCGCCAGCGCCGCTCCGGTGGCCCGCAGACGGTGCTCTTCATCGACGAGGTGCACCGGTTCAGCAAGACCCAGCAGGATTCGCTGCTCGCCGCCGTCGAGGACCGCACGGTCACCCTGCTCGCGGCGACCACCGAGAATCCGTACTTCTCCGTCATTTCGCCGCTGCTGTCCCGGTGCGTGCTGCTCACCCTCCAGCCGCTCGACGACACGGCCGTGCGTGGCCTGCTGCGTCGCGCGGTCGTCGACCCGCGCGGCCTCGCCGGCGAGCTCACCCTGGCCACCGACGCCGAGGACCACCTGGTACGCCTCGCCGGCGGTGACGTCCGCAAGGCGTTGACCGCGTTGGAGGCGGCGGCGGCCTCGGCGACCGCGCTCGGCGTCGACCGGATCGACCTGGCCACCACCGAGCAGGCGGTGGACGTGGCGGCCGTACGCTACGACCGCGACGGCGACGCGCACTACGACGTGACAAGCGCCTTCATCAAGAGCATGCGCGGCTCCGACGTCGATGCCGCGCTGCACTGGCTGGCCCGGATGCTGGTCGCCGGGGAGGACGCCCGGTTCATCGCCCGCCGCATGGTCATCTTCGCCAGCGAGGACGTCGGCCTGGCCGACCCGTCCGCCCTGTCGGTGGCCACCGCCGCCGCGCACGCGGTGGAGTACGTCGGCCTGCCCGAGGCCCAGCTCAACCTCGCCCAGGCGGTGATCCACCTGGCCACCGCGCCGAAGTCCAACTCGGCCACCACGGCCCTGGGTGCGGCGATGGCCGACGTCCGGGCGGGTCGGGGCGGTGCGGTGCCGCGCGGGCTGCGCGACGCGCACTACTCCGGCGCCCGGGGGCTCGGGCACGGCACGGGCTACCGCTACCCGCACGACGACCAGCGCGGGGTGGTCACCCAGCAGTACGCTCCCGACGATCTCGTCGGGACCGACTACTACCGGCCCAGCGGGCACGGGGCCGAGCGGTCGGTGGCCGCCCGGCTGCCCCTGCTGCGCCGGATCGTCCGGGGGTCGTCCGCCCCGACGTCGCGCCCCGACGGGCCGGTGCCGGCGGTCGACGGCCGTCACCCGTCGGGCGCGGGGCACACCGGTGGGGCGGATGAGGACGGCGACGACGCCGCCGAGGAGGTTCAGCAGTGACATCGCGAGGTGGGGAGCAACCGCAGGACGGTCCCGACGAGCGGCGTGAACCTCGCGCCAAGGGACGTCGGTGGGGCCGGGGGCGAGGCGGCGACGAGACCCCGCCCGAGCCGGCCGGCGAGGAGTTCGGCTGGATCGACGACCTGCGTACGGCGAAACAGCAGCGTGCCGACCTCGGCCCGGACGGCGGTCCGGTCCCGCCGGTCCGTGGTCCGGCTGCGCCGCCTGTCGGGCGTGGTCCGGCCGCGCCGCAGCCCGGTGCGCAACCCGGACCGGGGGGGCCGATCGCGCCGCGCGTCGGCCAGCCGGTTGCGCGTCCCGACGGGGCAGCGCCGGCCGGTGCCCGGCCACCGCGACCGGATGCCCGGTCGCAGCCGGTGCCTCCGGTCCCCCGGCCGGAACCGGCTCCGCCGGGTGCCCGACCGGAATCCGTACCCCCGGCTGGTCCGGTGACCGGTCAACCTGGCCCGGCCACCGGTCAACCGGGTGCACGCCGGGAGGCGTCGACCTCCGGTGGCCCCCGCCCGCCGCAGCCTGGTGGCCCCCCCGACCTGCAACCGCCCGCCGGACCGGGTCGGTCCGGTCCGGTGCCGGCCGGCACCGAACCGGACCGACCCGGCCGTCCCGTGTACCGTCCCGACGGGCAACCGCCGGGGCCGGTACACCCTGGCGGCCAGGCCGCCCCGCCGGTACGTGGGGCGGGTTGGCCGACAACCCCCGAGCAGCGCCCCCGTCCCGGGGAAGGGCCCTGGCCCGGTCCGACGCCGGTCGGCCGTCCCGGCCCGCAGCACCCCGAGGAGGCGTCCCGCCCCGATCCTGCCGTCGGTGGCCCCGGCCCGGGTCGGGCCTCGGTCCCGGTCCCCGGTCGGGCCTCGGTCCCCGGTTCCGGCTCCGGTCGGGCGGCGGTCCCGCCCGGTCAGGCACCATCTGTCGGTCGGGCCGGTCCCGGTGTCCCGGCTCCCGCCGGGCCTGCCCACGGTGCCCCGACCTCCGCCGACCCGTCCCACCGTGCTCCGGCACCTGCCGGCCCACCTCCGGGCGGGCGGGCGGTGCCCGACGACCGAGCGGGGATTGCGGCAGCCGACGGGCCGTCCCTGCGGAGTCGCCGGACCGTGCCCGACGACCGGCAGAGAGACCGACGGCCCGGTCCGGTCGAACCGACGAACCGACCTGGGCCGGGGCCCGGCGGTCCTGCGCCCGCTGCGGCGCACCCGACCGGTGCGCCCCACCCCGGTGCGCCCCACCCCGGTGCGCCCCACCCCGGTGCGCCCCACCCCGGTGCGCCCCACCCCGGTGCGCCCCACCCCGGTGCGCCCCACGCCGGGGCGGGGGCGCCGGCCGGTGCCGGAGTGCTACCGGCCCCGACGGTCGGCGGGCCGCGTACCGCCCCTGTGGCACCGGTGGGCGGCAGCCCTCGACCCGAGACGACCGCGCCCGGTCCCCGGGCTGCGGAAAGTCGCCGTGCCGAGGTGTCGCCCACCCCCGTCCGCGATCCCGGTGACCGCCCGCCCGCCGAGCGGGGGGGCCGCCGTCGCGCCGCCGAGCCGGACCAGCCGGTGGTGCCGATGACCGGCAACGCGCCGCCGCTGCCCGCTGTCGCCCCGACCTCGCCCGGTGTGCCGTCCACCCCGGCCGTTCCCGGTACCGGCCGGTCCGGTCCGGCCGACCGGAACGACAACGGGCGTCGCCGCCCGCCCACTGACATCGCCGCGCCACCGGGCCGTCGAGCCCGACCCGACGGCGAGCCGGCCGCCCACCGCCCCGGACCGGACGGCGAGGGGTCCGAAGGCCGTCGGGCCCGCCCGGACGACGAGGAGCCGTCGGGAGGGTGGCGCAGCCCGGCCGGGAGCGAACCATCAGGTCCTCGGGTCCGCCCGGACACCGACGAAGCGCGGGGCCGGCGGAGTCGACCGGAGGGGGCCGCGACTGCGGGCCAGTCGGTCCCGCCCGGTCCCGCCCAGGGTGACGGGCCGGACGGACCCGCGGGACGGCGGACCGCAGCGCCACGAGCTGACCGACCGGATCGGCCGGCGGACTGGCTGCGTCAGGCCGGGCGTACCCTGCACACCGATCCCGCCCTGCGGGTGCTCAACCGGTCGACCCCGCCGGGCGGAGCGGTCCCGGCCGACCCGGCTCGTCGGGGTGCACCAGGTGGTCCGGAGCGGAGCGACGTCGAGTCCGGGTCGTCCCGGCCGGAACAGTCCGGGCCGCTTCGGCCGGAACAAGCCGGGCCGGCTCGTGGGACGGCCCGGCCGTCCCCGCCCGAGCGGACCCCCGGCCGACCGGGGGGTTCCGTTCCCGGACCGCTGAGTGACGACCGTGCTCCGGTCCGCGGCGCCCACACCGATGCCGGTCCGGTACCGGACCCGACCCGGAGCCCCCGCCCCGGTGGTCCCGGTTCGGCACCCGGTGCTCCACGAGCGGTCGGTGGTCCACGAGCGGGTGGTTCGGCTTCTGTGCCGCTGCCCGGCGGCGCGCCGGTCCCGGGTGTTCCGCGTCCGGGCGGTCCCGGGTCGGTGCCCGGCGGTCCCCGGTCAGGCGGCTCGGCTTCGGTGTCCGGCGCTGCGCCGGTGGCCGGTGGCCCGCGTCCCGCAGGCCCCGGGACGGCGGCACACCCGGCCGGTGGTGCTGGTCCGGACCGGGCAGCGGCGGCACCTACGTCCGATGTCCCCCGGGTCGGTGCTCCGGTACCGAACGGTGCCACCGCGCCTCGTCCGGAGGGGACCGTCGGAGGCGGACTCCTTCCAGAGGTGGCCACCCCGGCGGGCCCGCGTCTCGGCGCTCCCGATCCGAGGGCACCGCGTCCCGGCGCGCCGTCCCGCGACAGCGCCCGTCCGAACGGTCCTGGTCGCGGTACCGCCCGTCCGGAGGGCCCGGTCACCGGTACCGCCCGTCCGGAGGGTCCTGCGACCGGCCCGGTCACGGGTACCGCCCGTCCGGAGGGTCCTGCCACTGGCCCGGTCACCGGTACCGCGCGCCCGCCCGTACCTTCGGACGACCCGCGTCGGGCGGCGGGACCGGAGGGTGGCCGACGCCCCGGACCACCCGCCGACGCCGGCCCCCGGCCCGCCGGTGCGGGTGGGGTCGTCGCGGCGGCGGCGGTTGCCCGTGCCACCGTGCCGGGCGTACGACCCGGTGTGGGGCCGGAGGAGGCCGGCGGGCGGGCGGCCCCGCCGGTGCGTCCACCCGACCGGTCGGAGACGGCGGGTGTCGCCGCGGTCCCGTCGTCCGGTCGGGTCGACGGCCCGGGTGTGGCCCGGGTGACGCCACCGGACGGCGTCCGGTCCGATCCGGACGAGGCGACCGGCGGGCCGTTGCGCCCGGCGGCCCAGGACGACCCGGGCGACGCCGACGTCGGCGACTCCGACGGTGCCGGGCCGCGTCGCCGCACGGGGCAACGACGTCGTCTGCGGCTGGGCATCCTGGTGCTGGTCAGCGTGGTGCTGCTCGGGGCGCTCCCGCTCTACTTCGGGATGCGGACGCTGAGCCGGGACCCGGTCTTCGACACCCTGGACGAGTTGGGTGTGCCCGGCTGGGCGACGACGCAGACGGTGGACAACGTCAGCGGCAGTCGCTGGTGCCTGCAGGACTGCCGGTTGCGGGAGCGCACCGTGGAGTCCGACCGCGCGCCGGAGGAGACCAACCGGGTCTACGAGCAGGCCCTGCGGTCGGCGGGGTGGCGACCCTGGGAGGTCACCCGGTGCCCGGAACAGCCGGCCAAGGGCAGCTACACCTGCTGGCGGCGGGACGAGTTGACCCTCGATCTCTGGGTGCGGGAACCGACCTGCACGCCGCCGCCGGTGAGCGGGGAGCCGGCGGTACCGCCGTCCACCCCGGCCGCACCCGCAGCGGGGGAGTGCAGCGGGTCGTTGGTGTCGGTGAAGGTGCGCAACGCGATCGACGACGAGCGGACCCGGCCACAGCCGAGCACCGATCCGTCACTGACCGGTGAGGATCCGTTCCCGACGATCACCGACGATCCGCTCGGCGGCCTGACACGCTCACCGTCCTGAGCCGGCTTCCATCACGGACGGTAGGGTCTGGGGCTGGCAGGCCCGCCTGCTGCCGACGACCCTGCGCGGGTCACGCCACGAGGGCGGGTACCCCGGTCGCGTGTTCCGGGGCGTCGGGCCCCGGAACCCTGCTTGAGGAGGACATGCGTGGATGGTGGACAGATCGCTGCGCTGATCGCGGCCGGCGCGTTCCTGATGCTGGTGCTCGTGCTGGCGGTACCGATCCTGCGGCTGCGGCACACCGTGGACGCGACGACCCGGATGATCAACGACCTCAACGAGCAGACCGCCCCGCTGCTGGGGGACGTGAACACCACGGTGAAGAACGTCAACGTCGCCCTGGAGCAGGTGCAGACCTCGCTGGACGGGGTGAACCTCCAGCTCGCGAAGGTCGACACGATGACCGGGCACGCCCAGAACGTCACCGCCAACGTGGCGAACCTGGCCACCGTCGTCTCGGCCGCCGCGGCGAACCCGCTGGTCAAGGTCGCCGCCTTCGGGTACGGCGTCCGTCGGGCCGCCTCGGCGCGGCGTACCGCGGAAACCGAGCGTGAGGTGCGCGACACCATCAAGCAGCAACGGCGCGCCGCCCGGCGTGGCAACCGCTGACCCCGTCGGCGCCGCACAGGAGGAATTGAGACATGAGGCGACTTTTCTGGCTCGGCATCGGGCTGGCCGTGGGTGTGGTGGTGGTCCGCAAGGCCACCCGGACCGCGCAGGCGTACACCCCGGCCGGGATCGCCAGCGGGCTGTCCGAATCCGCTGGCGGTCTGGTCGAGTCGCTGCGTAGCTTCGTGGAGGACGTACGGATCGGGATGGCCGAGCGCGAGCAGGAGATCCACGAGGCGTTCGCCCGGGGTGAGGCGTTCGACGACCAGTTCGCCGAGCTGCGGGAGGACCCGCGCATCGGTGACCGAGAGATCTTTCCGGAGGAACCCCAGCGATGAAGACGGCGGAGATCAAGCGGCGGTACCTCGCCCACTTCGAGGCGAACGGGCACACCGTGGTGCCGTCCGCTCCGCTGCCCGCCATCAGCGATCCGAACCTGTTGTTCGTCAACGCCGGCATGGTGCAGTTCGTCCCGTACTTCCTGGGGCAGCAGACGCCGGCGTACCGGCGGGCGGTGAGCGTGCAGAAGTGCATCCGTACGCCGGACATCGACGAGGTCGGCAAGACCAGCCGGCACGGCACGTTCTTCCAGATGAACGGCAACTTCTCCTTCGGTGACTACTTCAAGTCCGGGGCGATCCCGCTGGCCTGGGAGCTGGTCACCAAGCCGGTCGCCGAGGGCGGCTACGGGCTGGACCCGGAGCGGGTCTGGCCGACTGTCTACCTCGACGACGACGAGGCGTTCGAGATCTGGCGGTCGGTGGGGGTGCCGATGGAGCGGATCGTCCGCCGGGGCAAGAAGGACAACTACTGGTCGATGGGGATCCCCGGCCCGGCCGGTCCCTGCTCCGAGCTGTTCTACGACCGCGGCCCGGAGTACGGGCGCGAGGGCGGCCCGGAGGTCGACGAGGACCGGTACATGGAGTTCTGGAACCTCGTCTTCATGCAGTACGAGATCGCCGACGTCCGGAGCAAGGAAGAGTTCCGGATCGTCGACGAGCTGCCGGCGAAGAACATCGACACCGGCATGGGCCTGGAGCGGATGGCCTCGATCCTGCAGGGCGTCGACAACCTCTACGAGATCGACGAGGTGCGGCCGATCCTGGACCGGGCGGCGGAGCTGACCGGCAAGCGGTACGGCGCGCACTCCGGGCACGTGGCGAGCGAGTCGCACCCGGACGACGTACGGCTGCGGGTGGTCGCCGACCACGTGCGGACCGCGTTGATGCTGATCGGGGACGGGGTGACCCCGTCGAACGAGGGGCGCGGCTACGTGCTGCGTCGGATCATGCGGCGGGCGATCCGGGCGGTGCGTCTGCTGGGTTGGCAGGAGCGGGCGTTGCCGGAGCTGCTGCCGGTGGCCCGGGACTGCATGTCCCCGTCGTACCCGGAGTTGGCGCAGGAGTTCGACCGGATCTCGCAGTACGCGTATGCCGAGGAGGACGCGTTCCTGTCGACGCTGCGGGCGGGGACGACGATCCTGGACACGGCGATCGCGCAGACCCGGTCGGCGGGGAAGCCGGCGCTCTCGGGCGAGCAGGCGTTCCAACTGCACGACACCTACGGTTTCCCGATCGACCTGACCCTGGAGATCGCCGCCGAGCAGGGGTTGCAGGTCGACGCGGAGGGTTTCCGCCGGCTGATGGCCGACCAGCGCAACCGGGCCAAGGCCGACGCGCAGGCGCGCAAGACCGGGCACACCGACGTGTCGGCGTACCGGTCGGTGCGTGACGACGGTGGCGCGGTGGAGTTCACCGGCTACACCGAGCTGCACCGGGAGTCCCGGGTCCGGGCGCTGCTCAGCGGCGGTGCGACGGTCGGCGCGGCAGTCGAGGGGGAGACGGTCGAGCTGGTGCTCGACACCACCCCGTTCTATGCCGAGGGCGGTGGCCAGCAGCCCGACCAGGGTCTGATCACCGTCGGCGCCGGGCAGGTCGAGGTCTTCGACGTGCAGCAGCCGGTGCCGGGTCTGATCGTGCACCGGGCGCGGGTGGTCCGGGGTGAGGTGCGGGCCGGGGAGACCGGCTACGCGGAGATCGACGTGACCCGACGGCGGGCGATCTCCCGGTCGCACACCGCCACCCACCTGGTGCACCAGACCATGCGCAACTTCCTCGGCGAGTCGGCGACCCAGGCGGGTTCGCTGAATGCCCCGGGCCGGCTGCGGTTCGACTTCAACACCCCGACCGGGGTGTCGCCGAGCGTGTTGCACGACGTGGAGCAGCAGGTCAACGAGGTGCTGTTGGCGGACCTCGAGGTCAACGCCTTCATCACCTCCCAGGAGGAGGCCCGGCGGATCGGCGCGATGGCGCTGTTCGGCGAGAAGTACGGCGAGCGGGTCCGGGTCGTCGAGGTCGGCGACTACGCCCGGGAGCTGTGCGGCGGCACCCACGTGGCCCGCTCCGCCCAGCTCGGCCTGGTGAAGATCCTCTCCGAGGCGTCGGTGGGTTCCGGGGTACGCCGGATCGAGGCGCTGGTCGGGATGGACGCGTTCGGCTTCCTGGCCCGCGAGCACCTGCTGGTGTCCCGCCTCGCCGAGCTGTTCCGGGTGCCCGGTGAGCAGGTCGCCGACCGGGTGGAGCAGACCGTCACCCAGCTGCGCGACGCCGAGAAGGAGCTGGAGAAGCTCCGCGCCCAGTTGGTGCTGGGTGGTGCGGCGGCGCTGGCCGGGCAGGCGAAGGACGTTCGTGGGGTGGCGTACGTCGGCACCGAGGCGCCGGAGGGCGCGGCCGGCAACGACGTACGGACCCTGGCCCAGGAGATCCGCGGCAAGATCGACCCGGCACGGCCTGCGGTGGTGGCGGTGGCGGCCCGATCGAACGGCAAGGCATCCCTGGTGGTGGCCGTGAACGCGGCGGCCCGTGGGCGCGGCCTGGCCGCGAACGACCTGGTCAAAGCGGCCTTCTCCGGCCGTGGCGGTGGCAGTCCGGACGTGGCGCAGGGTGGTGGCCTGCCCGCCGCCGAGGCCCCGAACCTGCTACTCACGGTCGAGAAGGCGATCGCCGAGGCGTGACGGGGCAGCGCACGAGCCAGGGCGGACCCGCTCGGGTCCGCCCTGGCTCGCCATCGGAGAGAGTGACCCACAGTGAGTGAATCGTCCCGTGGGGTGCGGTTGGGCGTCGACGTCGGTCAGGTCCGGGTGGGGGTGGCCCGGTCCGATCCGCACGGGATCCTGGCCACCCCGCTGGTCACCCTGGCCCGGGACCTGACCACCGGCCCGGACGCGGTGCCGGGCGACCTCGCCCAGCTCGCGCAGCTGGTCGCCGAGCACGAGGCCGTCGAGGTGGTCGTCGGTCTGCCGGTCAATCTGGCCGGCCGACACGGTCCGGCAGCCCAGCACGTGTTGGCGTACGTGAGCCGGTTGACCGAGGTGATAGCGCCGGTTCCGGTGACGCTCACCGACGAGAGGATGTCAACTGTCGTCGCGTCTCGTAGGCTTGCCGAGCGGGGCGTCCGGGGAAAGCGCCAACGCGCGGTGGTGGATCAGGCCGCCGCGGTCGAGATCCTGCAGAGCTGGCTGGAAGCGCAGCGGAGGCGGACGGAATGATCGACGATCTGGACCTCGGGTTCGACGAGCAGGAGAGGGGGGAGAAGGGCCGGCACCGGCGCGGCTTCGTCAACCGGCGCAACGGCACGTCCGGTGGCGGCAAGTCGGGCGGCGGGCCCGGTAAGACCATCTTCGCCTTGTTCATGGCCCTGGTGCTGCTGGGCGGCATCGGCGGTGGCGCCTTCTACGGCTTCGACCGGATCCGTAACCACTTCATCACCCCGGACTTCGACGGTCCCGGCACCGGTGAGGCGCTTGTCGACGTCAAGAGCGGCGACACGGCAACCGACATCGGCAACTCCCTCTACGACGCCGGTGTGGTCAAGAGCACCAAGGCCTTCGTCGAGGCCGCCGACGACAACGCGCGCAGCAAGAACATCCAGGTCGGCCGGTACAAGGTCAAGAAGGAGATGCGCGCCTCCGACGCGCTCACCCTGCTGCTGGACCCGAAGAGCCGAGTGGTCAACGGGGTCACCATCCCGGAGGGCATGATCACCCTGGCGATCTACGACCTGCTGGCCAAGGAGACCAAGATTCCGGTCGCCGAGTTCAAGGCCGCGGCGAAGGACCCGGTCAAGCTGGGCGTGCCGGAGTTCTGGTTCAACCGCAAGGACGGCAAGAAGGGGCCGCGGAGCCTGGAGGGCTTCCTCTACCCGGCCACCTACGAACTGCCGCCGAAGGCGACCGCCCCGCAGATCCTGTCGCTGATGGTCACCAAGTTCCTCGAGGTCACCGGCGAGATGAAGTTCGTCGAGACGGTGGAGGCCGAGCGGGGCATCTCACCCTACGAGGCGCTGATCACGGCCTCGATCGCGCAGGCGGAGTCGGTCAACCACGTGGACATGCCGAAGGTGGCCCGGGTGATCTACAACCGGGT
The DNA here is from genome assembly GCF_036017915.1 of Micromonospora sp. NBC_00421. Taxonomy (NCBI): domain Bacteria; kingdom Bacillati; phylum Actinomycetota; class Actinomycetes; order Micromonosporales; family Micromonosporaceae; genus Micromonospora; species Micromonospora sp. NBC_00421. The sequence goes on along the minus strand of NZ_CP107929.1, from coordinate 3,380,093 downwards.
CTACACCGACCGCTACCACTGCAAGTGCCTGGAGATCGACAGCGCGATCAACTACTGGCTGCGGTTGCAGGGCAAGAATCCGAAGGATTCCGACATCCTCAAGCAGTCCGAGCTGACCGACCCGAAGAACCCGTACCGAACGCACGGCGCGGACGGGCTGACCATCACCCCGATCAGCAACCCCGGCGAGGACGCCCTCAAGGGGGCGATGAGCCCGCCCAACGGCACCTGGGTCTACTTCATGACCGTCGACAAGAAGGGCACCATGGGCTACGGCACCACCGATGCCGACTTCCGTGGTCTGCAACGCCAGATGTGCACCAACGGCGTGCTGAGCGGAGAGAACTGCCGGTGAAGGCGGCGGTGCTGGGCCGGCCGATCGCGCACTCGCTCTCCCCGGTGATCCACAACGCGGGTTACGCCGCCGCCGGGCTCGACGGCTGGTCGTACACCCGGATCGAGTGCGGTGCGCAGGAGCTGCCGGCCCTGGTCGCCGGCCTGGGCCCGGAGTGGGCCGGGCTGTCGGTGACCATGCCGGGCAAGGAGGCGGCGCTCGCGGTGGCCGACCGGGCGTCGCCGGTCGCCACCGCCGTCGGCGCGGCCAACACGCTGGTACGCCGTCCCGACGGGTCCTGGTACGCCGACAACACCGACGTCACCGGCATGGTGACCGTACTGACCTCGGCCGGGGTGCGGCCCGGGGCCGCCGCCACCGTGCTCGGTGCCGGGGGTACCGCCCGCGCCGCCCTGGCCGCCGCCGCCCAGCTCGGCGCGACCACGGTGACCGTGGTGGCCCGCCGCCCGTCGGCGGTGGCGCTGTTGCGGCCGGTGGCTGCCGCCGTCGGGGTGGAGCTGGTCGCGGTGGCCTGGTCCGACGCCGCCGCGTACACCCGCGCCGACCTGGTCGTCTCCACCGTGCCGAAGGGGGTCGCCGACCCGTTGGCGGCCGGGGTCGAGTGGCGACCGTCCACAGTGCTCTTCGACGCGTTGTACGACCCGTGGCCGACGCCGCTGGCCGCCTCGGCGCTGGCCGCCGGTCTGCGGGTGGTCTCCGGGCTGGATCTGCTGCTGGCCCAGGCCGTCGGCCAGTTCACCCAGTTCACCGGGGTGACGGCACCTGTCGAGGCGATGCGCGCGGCGCTCGTCGACGCCCGCCACTGACCCGCTGGCCGCCGCCCGCCGCCGGCCCACCGGTGGCGGCCCATCATCGACCAGCGAACCGCATCGCCGACTTTCCGGTCAATCAGGCGTAACCTCGGGAAGCCGGCAATCGCCTGTCGGACCGTCGAAAAGCAACACCTGTTCCCTTATTCTTTGGTTAAGTCGGGTTGTCGCGTCGCTTTCACGCCTGCCACATCCACTCGTGGTCGATACGCTGCTGCCGGTAATCGTCGCCCACCCGGGGAGTGTTCCTTGAGCAGGCACGGAATCCACCGCGCCCTTCCGGCCATCAGTGGTCGACGCAGGGCCGTCGTCCTCAGTGTCCTGAGTGTCACCGCGGTCGGCGGTATCGTGGCCACGATGATGCCGCTGGTCGCGGCCGAGGTGCCGCCGATCGTGCTCTCCGCGGTGGCGGACACGACCGTCACCCAGGTCCCGCAGGACGGCGACAACGGCGCCAAGACCACCCTGGCCAGCTGCCCACAGCTCTGCGACGGCAACCGGGTCGGCCAGCGCGACGCCGTGTTGGAGTTTCAGGTGCGCGGCCTGCCCGCCGACGCCGTCGAGGTCAAGGCGAAACTGCGGGTGTACGCCTGGCAGCAGTTCTCCTCCCGGGTCCGGGCCCACGGCGCCCAGGGCACCGCCGTCGGGACGGGCGCGTGGCACCTGCGGCCCGTCCTCGGCCCGGCGCTGGCGGCAGTCGACCGGGTCACCCAGGGTTACAACGAGTGGGACGTCTCCGGTGCGGTCAGGGGCAACGGCCAGGTCACCCTGGCGTTGACCCAGGAGAGCTGGAACACCCGGATCTACTGGGCCTCCCGGGAGAACGCCAAGACCACGATCCGGCCCAACCTGGTGGTGACCTACCAGCGCAGCGGACGACTGCCCACCCGGCCGCCGGTCACCACCGCGCCGCCGCCGACCACCGCCGCCCCGACGCCGTCGCCGACCCGGACGGTGCCGCCGACGCCGTCGCCCACCCGCACGGTCGGTCCGCCCGCGCCGACCACGGCCGCGCCGACCCCGACGCCGACTGTCCGCCCCGGCACGGACGTGCCCGGCTGGCGACTGGTCTGGTCCGACGAGTTCACCGGGCCCACCGTCGACCTGAAGCGGTGGAACCTGCGCGACAACGAGGGCCGCGACATCGACAAGGGCTGCAACGTCGACGACCCGGACAACACCTTCGTCGCCGACGGGGTGCTGACCCTGCGGGCCCAGCGGGAGACCGCGGTGTGCAGCTCGCAGACCCGGCAGTACACCCAGAGCTACCTGGACACCATCGGCAAGGCGTCGTTCACGTACGGCCGCTTCGAGATGCGGGCGAAGTCCCCCAACGGGCCGGCCGACTCCAAGGGCCTCTGGCCGGCGTTCTGGCTGCGCCCGGACGACGGTGGCAAGGGCGAGATCGACGTGGTGGAGCTGCCCGGCGGCGGGTCCTACTACGGGGCCGCCACCCAGGCGATCTTCTACGACTACACGCCGGTCAAGCAGGATCAGCGCTGGGACTTCCCGGCCGGCCACCCGGGCGACGGCTTCCACACGTACACCACCGAGTGGGAGCCCGGGGTGATCCGTTGGTACATCGACGGCCGGCAGGTCTGGCAACGGGACCGCAGCACCACCCCGTGGTTCGACCAGGCCTTCACCAAGCCGTTCAACCTGCGACTGAACTTCCAGGTCGGCGGCTGGTTGGGCGATCCCGACGCGGCCACCCGGTTCCCGGCCGACTTCCGGGTCGACTACGTACGCGTCTGGCAACGCTGAGCCGGACCCGGCACCGTACGCCGCCCGGTGGGCTCCGGCCCGCCGGGCGGCTGCTCGTCCACTGCCCCTATCGTGTCCGCCAGGGCAAGGCGGTCGGGCGGGACAGGGGGCATGACGGTGGCGACGGACCCACGGAACAGGCAGGACGGCCTGGGCTGGGTGACCCGGGCCATCTTCGGTGACCCCCGGCTCCGGCTCGACGTCTCGACCGACCCGGTGCCCGCCACCCACCGCCCGGCCGTCCGGTACGCCGTGGTGCCCTCGGTCGAGCGGGCCAGGTTCCTGCTCCCGCTGGCCTCCCGCCGGATCGGCGCGGCATCGACACTGGCCTACAACGCGCTGCGACCGCCCCGGGTGCGGGCCAACCGGCTGGCGGTCGGCGTGCTGGCCGGCCTCGGGCTGACCGGGCTGGCCGGGATGCCGGTGCTGACCGTGGCGGTGCCGACCGACGCCGATCCGGCCGAGCTGCTGCTCGCCGGGCACCTCGGTCGGCTGATGGGCCGGACGCTGCACGCCGCGATCGGGATCCGCCCGCCCGACCCGCACCACAAGCCGACGTTGCAGCTCTTCGACGACCGGGGCGTCGCGCGGGCGTACGCGAAGATCGGGTGGAACGAGGCGACCCGGGCGATGGTCCGCGCGGAGGCCGCCGCGCTGCGGGAGCTGCCCCGTGACGGCGGTGACTTCCCGGACGTGCCCCGGCTGCTGCGGGAGGTGGGTTGGGGGGACCTGGCGGTGACCCTCGTCGAACCGATGCCGGCCCGGGTGCGCCGGCCGCGCCGTCCGTTGCGTCCGGAGGTGGCCGCGATGCTCGCGGTGGCCCGGCGCGGTGGCCCGGCGGCGGCACCCCGACCGTTGCGTGGTTCGCCGTTCCTGACCGGGCTGACCGCGCGGGCGGCCACCGCCGGCGGTCCGGTGGTCGCGGCGGTGGCCGCCCTCGCCGCGCGCGACGGCGACCGGCAGGTGGAGTACGGCCACTGGCACGGCGACTGGGTGCCGTGGAACCTCGGCCGTCACCGGGACCGGCTGGTCGTCTGGGACTGGGAGAACAGCGGTGCCCACCGGCCGCTCGGGTTCGACCTGGCCCACCAGGGCTTCCAGTGCGCGTTGTCGCTGCGCGGCCGGGACGTGGCCGGCGCGACCGCGGACATGGTCGAGCTGCTGGACCGGCACGGCGCGGCATTCGGTCTGGACCCGGCCCGGCGGCGCTTCGTCGCCGACGCCTACCTCGTCGAGCTGTGGTTGCGTACGGCGGAACTCGCGGCCGGTGGGGGTGGCTGGAGTGCGAAACTGCACCCCGCCCTGTTGCACACGCTCGCCGACCGGCTGGGCTCACCCCGCCCCTGACCGGCGACTCCTCCCGCTGGCTGGGAACAACTGTCGGACTCGCGACGGGAAAAACGACGAAACGCCACACTGCCGTCACCGCCGCTACCGAACCCGCCTCACGTTCCACTAGGGTGACCCCACTCGATCACCACTGGCCGGCGACGGCGTGGTCGGCCCGGGACGGTGTGGGGACCTCGTCCGGGGCGCGCGGGTGTGGGGAGGTCCGGCCGACCGGCCGGCACAATCAGGGAGCACGATGGGATCGTCACGCGTCACCACTCCCGGGGTGGGCTGCGCCCTGGTCACCGAAGAACCGGGCGGCGGTGACCGACGGTGACCCTCGTCTACGCACTCGCCGTGCTGTCCGTGCTGGTGCCCCTGGTGACCGTTCCGCTGCTGGCGGCCCGGTGGGCGTCAGCCGTCGACACCGGTCGGACGGCGCAACGGGTGCGGGTCGCCCTCGCCGGGCTGACCGCCGCGTTCGGCCGGGTCGGCGCGGCAGTGGTGGTCCTGCTGGCCGGCTCGGCGGCGATCGTCGCCGTCTGCTGGCCGCTCGGCGAGGCGATCGCCCGGCTCGAACCCCACGTCGACCGACCGGTCTTCGACTACGTGCACGCCCGCCGGGTCGACACCTGGGCGGACGTCAACTCCTTCATCACCGCGATCGGCGACCGCTACCCGCTCAAGTGGGTGACCGTGCTGGCCGCGATCTTCTTCGCCATCGCCTGGCGTCGCCGCCGCGTGTGGATCCCGCTGGTGGCGATGCCGCTGCAGTTCGTCGTCGAGCAGTACACCCAGGCGATCCTCGCGAAGGTGGTCGACCGTGGTCACCCGCCGACCGACCTGGGCACCTACCCCTCCGGCGGCTGCGCCCGGGTGCTGATGACCTTCGGCACCATCCTGGTGCTGGCCGCGCTGACCTGGCGGATCCCGCGCCGGGTGCTGATCGGCCTGGTGACCGCGCTGGCGGTGCTGGTCTCGGTCGAGGGTTACACCCGCGTCTACGCCGAGAAGCACTGGCTCACCGACGTCTTCGGCGGCTGGTTCTTCGGCACCCTGCTGACCGGCGTGATGGTGCTCGCCGTCATGGTCGCCGACGGTCGGGTCCGGTCACCGGCCGACCCGGTCGCCGCCCCCGACGACCGGGTGCTGACCGGCACCTGACCTCATAACCCCGTCCGGTCGGCGCGACCCGTCCCCGCGCCGGTCCGGACCCGGCCCCCGCTGCTCCTCGAAAGGAAGTTGGGCCACCGACGTGACCACCCTCCTCGTCGCCTCCACCGGTGGGCACCTCGCCGAGCTGCACGACCTGCTGCCCCGGCTCGGGGTGCAGGACGACTGCGTCTGGGCGACGTTCGACTCCCCGCAGAGTCGCTCGCTGCTCGACGGCCACGAGGTCATCCACGTGCCGCCGGCGGCCACCCGGGACCCGGTGGGCGCGCTGCGCGACCTGCTGGCCGCCCGCCGGGTGCTCTGCGGCGGACGGTTCCGGCGGGTGATCAGCACCGGCGCCAGTGTCGCCATGTCGTTCTTCCTGCCCGCCGCCCGGCACGGCCTGGACTGCCGCTACATCGAGAGTGCCACCCGGACCGAGGGGCCGTCGCTTACCGGTCGGTTGGTCGCCCGGGTGCCCCGGACCCGGCTCTACACCCAGTACCCGGGTTGGGCGGACGGCCGATGGCGCTACGGTGGCTCCATCTTCGACGGTTACCTGCCCGCGCCCACCGCCCCACGCCCGGTCTCCCGGGTCGTGGTGACCCTCGGCACCCAGGACCGCTTCGGCTTTCCGCGCCTGCTGCAACGACTTGTCGACGTGGTGCCCCCCGAGGCGGAGGTGCTCTGGCAGGTCGGGTCGACGGTGATTCCGCGGATGCCGGCCGGGGCCCGCCGGCAGGTGCCGCACGGGGAGATGCAGCAGGCCATGCGGGAGGCCGACGTGATCGTCACCCACGCCGGGGTGGGTTCCGCGCTGGCCGCGATGCGGGCCGGGCAGCGGGCCGTCTACGTGCCGCGCCGGGCGCGGCACGGCGAACACGTCGACGACCACCAGGTCGAGATGGCCAGGGAACTCGACAGGCAGGGCCTGGTGCTGGCCCGGGAGGCCGACGCCGTCACCACGGACGACCTGGCCCTGGCGGCATCCTGGACGGTGCTCAGCACCGGGGCGGTCCCGCCGTTCCGGTGGGCGGAGCAGGCATGAGGCCGACCGGGACCGGTAGCCCGGTGGCGGGTTCCCCCGGTCGACGCGTGATTCTCGTCCGCCGCGGGTCGTCCGGACACGACCCGTACGGCAGGACCGGACCGAGCCGGTGGTCGAGCGGACCGGTCGGTTGATGGTGGGAAATGTCCGGGCAGAGCAAGCTACGCATGATCTCACTTCATCTTTGGGGGCGCCAGTGCTTCACAGAACGTTCCGACCGGTGTGGCGGCGGTGGTTCGCCGCACTCGCCGTACCGGTGCTCACGGTCGGCCTGTTGGCCGCCCCGGCCCGGGCGGCCAACCTCACGCCGGTCACCAGCACCCTCACCTCGGCGGACCCGGCGGACAACATCCCGCACGCGCAGAACGGTGACACCAAGGCGTTCGCCGAGATCGGCAACACCGTCTACGTCGGGGGCTCGTTCACCTCGATCAAGGCCGCCGGTGCCGCGAGCTGGACCACCCGCAACTACCTGTTCGCGTACGACCGGGCCAGCGGCGCGCTGAAGGCCGACTTCACCCCGACGCTGGACGGCGCGGTGCACGCCCTCGCGGCGAGCCCCGACGGCAAGCTCATCGTCGGTGGCTCCTTCATGAACGTGAACGGGGTCAGCCGCAAGAACCTCGTCGAGCTGGACCCGGCCACCGGCGCGACGGTCACCGGCTGGGTCGGCCGCAGCGACGGCGGCCTGGTCCGGCGGACCGTGGTGGTCGGCAACAAGCTCTACATCGCCGGCGCGTTCCACTGGGTCAACGGCACCCAGCACTCGCTGCTCGCCCGGCTCGACGCGACCACCGGCGCGATCGACCCGACCTTCCAGATCGACGCCAGCGTCGCCCGGGCCAGCAGCGAGCTGGTCTGGGGTCTCGCCGTCGCGCCCGACGGCAAGACCCTGGTCGCGGTGGGCAACTTCACCGAGGTCAACGGCCAGCCCCGCAACCAGGTGGTGGTCGTCGAGCTGGACGGCACCCCGGCGGTCGCCGCCTGGAGCACCCAGCGCTACGTGGCGCCCTGCTACAGCGACTCGTTCCCGTTCTACGCCCGGGACGTCGACTTCTCCGACGACGGCACGTACTTCGTGATCATCGCCGACGGTGGCCGGGGCGACGGGGCGTACTGCGACGCCATCGCCCGGTTCGAGACCGCCGACCGGGGCTCCGCCCTGGACGCCACCTGGGTCAACTACACCGGCACCGACTCGGTCACCTCCGTCGAGGTGGCCGACAACGTGGTCTACGTCGGTGGTCACTTCCGCTGGCTGAGCAACGCCAACGGCAACGACTCGGCCGGCTCCGGGGCGATCAACCGGTTCGGTCTGGGCGCGCTGGACCCGATCAACGGCCTGCCGCTGGTCTGGAACCCGACCCGTTCGGGCGCCCCGGCGGGCACCACCACCTGGGGTCCGATCATGTGGGAGCTGTGGCGGGGCAGCACCGGCCTGTACGCCGGCTTCGACTCCGACGGTCTGGGCAACGAGTACCACGGCCGGCTGGGGCTGTTCCCGCTCGCCGGTGGCCGTACCGTTGCGGCGACCAACGCGCCGACCGCGGCGTCGGGCTTCCTGTACGTCGGCACCGCTGACGGCCAGGCCACCAAGGTGCCGTTCGACGGCAGCACGCTGGGTACGCCGGTGAGCAGCAGCCAGCCGAACCTCACCTCGGCCGGGGCGTCGTTCACGATCGGCAACAAGCTCTACTGGTCGAAGACCGACGCGACCGCGCCCAACGGCAGCTACCTGGACGTGTCGATCCTCTCGGGCGGCTCGGTGGGTGCGCCCTGGATCAGCAGCGGCTACAACAACTGGTTCAAGCCTTCGACGATGAGTGGGGCGTTCTACCTCAACGGTCGGATGTACTACACCAAGTCCGGCACCAACAAGTTGTTCTACCGCTACCTGGAGCCGGACGGCTACATCGTGGGCTGCACCGAGTTCACCCTGCCGAGCGTGAGCCTGAACTGGGGCAACGTGCGGGGGATGGCCTGGGTCAACGGCAAGATCGTCTACGGCAACAGCAACGGCTCGCTGCGGGCCGTGCCGTTCGACGAGGCTGCCGTCGACGGTGCCGCCTCGGTCGAGATCGCGCCGGCCGGCGCCGGCGTGAACTGGTCGAGCCGGACGCTGTTCTTCGCCACCTCCTGATCCGTATCCGGTACGGGTGGTCCGCCGGTGTCCCCAGAGGCACCGGCGGACCACCCGTGTCACAGGGGGACCGGTCGGCTGTCGACCGCAGGTGAACGGTCGGCGACAATGGGACCATCAGCGGCTCGCACCGGGGCCGTCGTCCGGCCCGCGCCGACCCGCCCACTCCCGCATCGCAAGAGGACCTGACTGATGGATGTGACCGACGTCACTCCCGCCCGGCAGCGCCCGGTCGGCCTGGCCGAGTTGGCCCGTATCCCGGTGCGGCGGTGGCGCACGGTGCTCGCCGCCACCGGGTTGGTGCTGTTGCTGGTGGCCGCCTACCTGCTGGTCTTCCCTCCCACCTACACCGCCACCACGGCCGTGGTGGTCCGCCCGGTGGTCACCGACCCGTTCTCGGTGCCCTCCGGCGGCGCCGACCGGGCGGTCAACATGACCGCCGAGAGCGGGATCGCCACCAGCAACGACGTCATCGACAAGGTCGCCTCGATCACCGGCCGGGACACCACCGACGTGGCCGACGCGCTCGCCGTGGAGACGCCTGTCGGCGGCCAGGTGATGCGGTTCAGCTACGCCGGGCACGGCGAGGCCGAGGCGGTGGACGGCGCGAACGGCGCCGCCGAGTCGTACCTCGAACTGCGCAAGGGCATGTACGAGAACCAGCGCGCCGCCGTGCTCAAGTCCTACGACGAGACGATCGCCCTGGTCACCAGCCAGCGCACCACCACCCAGCGGTCGCTGCCGGCCAACCAGGGCTCCTCCAGCCCGTCGCCGCGCACCAGCGCCCTGCTGGACCAGCTGCGGGCGCTCAACGACCAGCTCGCCACCCTCGCCGAACAGCGGTCCAAGATCGCTTCGGCGGATCTCAGCCCCGGTTCGGTGACCAGCGCCGCACGGGCGCCCGTCCCGTCCAGTCGGGACGCCGCCCCGCTGATCCTGGTCGCCGGCCTGCTCGGCGGCCTGCTCGTCGGCGGGTTGGTCGCCTTCGTCCGGGAGTCCATGGACCGCCGGGTGCGTACCGCCGCCGAGGCGTCCGCGCTGGTGGGCGCCCCACTGCTGGGGACCGTCGGACGCGACGGCGTCGGCCGGCTCTCCGACACCGACCTGCGCTACCTGGTGCTGGCCCTGGGCCGTTGGGTGGACGGGCCGAAGCCGCTGCCGCTGGTCCTGCTGTCCAGCGCCGACGACGAGCGACGGGAACAGGTCACCGCCGGGGTCGCCGCGGCGCTCGCCCAGGCCGGGCACCAGGTGCGCCTGGGTGTCGCCCCGGAGAGCCGGGACCGGATCCGGGCGTTGCTCACCGACGCCCAGCGCCGGCACCCGGCCGTCGAGTCGGCCCGTCCCCGGGTGCCCCGCCCCCGGCCGATGCCCAGCAGCGTCCCGACGCCGGCTCCGGCGGCTGCCGCCCCGGCACCGGCGGGCAACCCGGAAGACACCATGATCATCCAGCCGGTCCGCAAGCCCCGGCCGTTCCCCACCGAGGATGCGAAGAACGGCGGGGTCTACCGGTCCACCACCACGGCGGCGGACAAGACCGAGATCATCCCCCGGGTCCTGCCGAAGGAGGCCCCCGCCACCGACGGCGAGGAGCTGTGTATCGGCACCGGTGCGGTGCGCCTGGTCCCGCTGGACGCGCCGGTGGCCGGCGGGGTGACCGTGATCGACGCGCCACCCGCCCTGCACGACGAGCGGGGCGTGCGGGCCGCCCGGGAGGGCCGGGCGGTGCTGGTCGCCGCCCGGGACAAGACCCGCACCGGCAGGCTGAGCCAACTGGTGGAACGGCTGCGCGCGGTGGGGGTCGAGCCGGTCGGGTTCGTGGTGACGGGAGAGAAGCGTGACTGAGCCGACGGCCGCCCCGCAGCACCCGCCGGTGACCGTGGTGATCGCCACCCGGGACCGGCCCGGCCTGCTGGAACGGGCCGTCCGCGCGGTGCTCGACCAGGACTACCCCGGGCCGGTGGAGTGCGTCGTGGTCTACGACCACACCGACCTGCGCGAGCTGGCCGTCGACGTCCCGGCCGGCCGGACCCTGCGCTACGTTCCCAACACCCACCGGCAGGGCCTGCCCGGCGGTCGTAACACAGGCGTCGACGAGGCCGCTGCCGAGTTGATCGCGTTCTGCGACGACGACGACTTCTGGCTGCCGGGGAAGCTTCGCCGGCAGGTGGAGCTGCTGGCGCAGCGCCCCGACGCCGCCGCCGCGAGCTGCGGGATCCGGTTGGAGGGGCCGGGCATCGCCAAGGAACGGCAACTCGACCGGGCCGAGGTCACCCTGCCCGACTTCGTCGAGGACCGGATCATGGAGGTGCACTCCAGCACCATCCTCATCCGGCGTTCCACCTGGGACGCGATCGGTCCGGTCGACGAGGAGCTGCCCGGCGGCTACGGCGAGGACTACGAGTGGCTGCTGCGGATCGCCGGGCACGGCCCGGTGGTGATCGTGCCCGAGGTGCTTGTGGTGGTCGACTGGCACGGTGGCTCGTTCTTCTTCGGTCGCTGGGCGACCATCGTCGAGGCCACCCGTTACCTGCTGGACAAGCACCCCGAGTTGGCAGCTAGCCGGACCGGTCTGGCCCGGCTGCACGGCCAGATCGCCTTCGCGCTCGCCTCCGGCCGGCGGCGGCGGGAGGCGGTGCGGGAACTCGGCCGGGTGGTCCGGCTCAACCCCCGGGAGAAGCGGGTGCTGGTGACCGTCCCGGTGGTGCTCGGACTGCTCTCCGGAGAGCGGGTGCTCCGGCTGGCCCAGCGCCGGGGGCGGGGTGTCTGACCGGCGGGTGGGCGGATCGCCCGCCGGGCCGCCGCCGCTGCCCACCTGGCCGTTGCTGGCGATGTTCGGGTTGATGCCGCTCTGGTGGGTGCTCGGCGGCTTCTACCTCGGCTGGTCGGCGTTCGGGGTGGTGCTGCTGGGCCTGCTGGTCACCCGGGGCCGGGTGGCGCTGCCCACCGGCACCGCCTGCTGGCTGGTGCTGCTCGCCCTGGTGCTGCTCAGCTTCACCCGACTGGACCGGGTCACCGCCTATTTCACCTCCGGGTTGCGTTTCGGCTTCATGCTGACCGCCCTGATCGTCTGCGTCTACGTCTACAACCTGGTCCGCGACGGCGTCCCCTGGGACCAGGTGCTCCGCCCTCTCGGTTGGTACTGGCTGGGCGTGGTCGCCCTGGGCTGGTTGGCCGTGCTGGCACCCCGCTTCCAGCTCACCACCCCGGTGGAGATGCTGCTGCCGGGCAGCATGTCGGGGGAGCGGTTCATCCAGGCGTTGACCCACGTGCGGGCCAACGAGTTCAACCCGGTCTCGCGGGCCCCGATCTACCGGACCGCCGCGCCCTACCCGTACACCAACAACTGGGGTACGGCGTACGCGCTGCTGGTGCCGTGCGTGCTGGCGTACCTGACCTCGGTGCGTACCGGCAAGTTCCGGGTGGCGTTGCTGGTGTCGTTGCCGCTGTCGATGGTGCCGGCGTTCATGACCCTCAACCGGGGCATGTTCCTCGGCCTCGGCGCGGGGCTGACCTACCTGGGCCTGCGGGCGCTGGTCCGGGGCAACGCCAAGCTCATCGCCTCGATCGGCGGGCTGGTGCTGCTGGTCTGGGTGGTCAGCCTGGTGGTGCCGGTGCAGGAGCTGATCGACAACCGGGTCAGCAGCACCGACACCAACGTCGACCGGATGGACCTCTACGTGCGTACCCTCCAGGCGGTCGAACGCTCGCCGCTGCTCGGGTACGGCGCACCCAACAGTGTCGACACCACGCTCGCCGAGGAACCACTCGGCACCCAGGGCATGGTCTGGCAGGTGCTCTACAGCCACGGCATCCCGGCCCTGATCGCCTTCCTGGCCTGGCTGGTGCTGATCGCGAAACGGTTGGCCACGGCGGTCTCCCCGGCCGGGCAGTGGCTGAGCACCATCCCGGTGATCGCCCTCGTGGTGATCCCGGTGTACGCCTACATCGACCCGAACATGTCGGTCATCTTCTTCGCGGTCGGGGCCGGGTTGGCGGCGGTCAACGGGCCGGTGAACCGCGCGGTGACACTCGCGCCGGGAGTCACCCAGCCACGTCCGCCCCGGGCGGCGTCGTCGGCCCCCGGCGTACCGGCCACGGGCGCGGCCTCGGCCACCGGGACGGCATCCGTACCGGCCAGGGCATCGGCCACCGTCCCGACCCGACCCGGCAGGGCCACCGCCAGCGTTCCCGCTCCGCCCACCGGAGCCACCCCCACTGGTCCCGCATCCCCGGTTCCGGTCGTGCCCCCGGCTCCGGCTCCAACTTCGGTGCCGACCCAGGCTCCGGCCCGGCCCCCGGCTCCGTCCGGCGGTTCCCGTCCGCCGTCCGGCGGTTCCCGTCCGCCGTCCGGCGGTTCCCGTCCGCCGTCCGGCGGTTCCCGTCCGGCCGGTGGGGTGGACGCGCCGACCGTGGTGCGGCCGGCGCAGCCCTCCGGGGCCGCCCCACCGGCCCGGGTCACCACCCGGACCGAAGACCAGACCGGCACCGAGGACGGCAGGGAGCGGGCATGAGGCGACCGGGACCCGGAACCACTGCGGCGATTCCCCGGCAGGTCGACCGCCGTACCGTTGCGGCCGACCCGTCGTTCGGGCCGGCGGCGGACGCCCCGGGCACGGCGGGCGGTTCCGGCGAGGTACGGCGCAGCGCCCGCAACGGCGCTGTCGGGCTGGTCGGCGCGGCGGTCAACGGCGCGCTGGGTTTCCTGCTCACCGTGGTCATCGTGCGTGGCTTCGGCACCGACGGCTCCGGCGCGCTCTTCACCGCCATCGGCGTGGTCTCCATCCTGGGCGCGATCTGCTGCGCCGGTGCGGACACCGCCCTGGTCTGGGCGTTGCCCCGACGTCGTCCCGGTGCCGATGGCGACGCCGCCCGACTGCTGCCGGTCGCCCTGCTGCCGGTGCTCGGGCTCACCGGGCTGGTGGCGACGGTCGGTGCGCTCACCGCCGACCGGCTCGCCCCGGTCTTCTTCGAGGGGGCGGAGGGGCCGACGCTGCTGCGGCTGGCCTTCCTGGCGCTGCCGGTCACCGTGGCGCTGACAGTGCTGCTCGCCGCCGTCCGGGCGGTCCGACCGGTGACCGCCGTGGTCGGCATCCAGTACGTGCTGGTGCCGTCGGCCCGGCCCGTCCTGCTGCTGGCGACCGTCGCCACCGGTGCCGGGGTGGCCGTCGGCTTCGGCGGTTGGCTGCTGCCGGTGGCGTTGGCCGTGGTCGCCGCCGCCGTGCTGTTGCTGCGGCCCCTCGGCCTGCTCGCCGGGGCGCGGCTGCGGCCGGACGGCGCGGACTGGCGTACCCTCTGGGGCTTTGCGTTGCCCCGGGCGGTGTCGGCGGCCATCGACGCCAGCAGCATGTGGGTCGGGGTGCTGCTCACCTCGGCGTTGGCGGGCGCGGACGAGTCCGGTGTCTTCGGCGCGGTCGGCCGGTACGCCCTGGCCGGTCTGTTGATCATGCAGGGGTTGCGGGTGGCCGTCGCGCCGCAGCTGTCCCGGCTGCTCGGGCAGGGGCGTACCGCCGACGCGGCGCTCGTCTACCGGCGGGTCACCGTCGTGATCATCCTGCTGTCCTGGCCGGCGTACCTGCTCCTGGCGGTCTTCGCGCCCGCCTTCCTCGGCCTCTTCGGCGACGGGTTCACCGCCGGGGCCGCTCCGCTGGCGGTGCTCGCCGGGGCGATGCTCGTCAACTCCGGGGTGGGCATCGTGCAGACGATGCTGCTGATGAGCGGCAACAGCGCCCGCCACCTCCAGGCCACGGTGGTCGGGCTGGCGCTCACCGTGGGGCTGGGCTTCCTGCTCGTCCCCGACCACGGGGCCCTCGGCGCGGCGTACGCCTGGACGGCCGGGGTGGTCGCCGAGAACGTGCTGGCCGCGGTGGCCGCCCGGGTGGCGATCGGCGAGCCGCTGCTCACCCGCTCGGTGGGCTGGGCGGCGGTCGGGGCCGGTGGCGGCGCGGCGGTGGTGGCGGTGCTCAGCGCGCTGGTCGCCGGCCGGGGGCTGGCCGGTCTGGCGCTGGCCCTGGTGGTGCTGGCGGTCGTCGCCGCCGGGCTGCTGCTGGACCGGCGGGTCCGGCGTACGGTGCGGGCCGCCGTGACGATGCTCAGGCCGAAGTCGGCGTGACGATGCTCAGGCCGAGACCGGCGTGACGAGAGGGAGACGATGACGATCCGCGACCGCCTCAAGGGTGTGGTCCCGCACCAGGTCACCCACCAGGTGCGCAGCTCACTGGTCCGGTACGGCGAACGCACCAGCGACCGCCGGCCGCTGCCGGACTTCCTGATCACCGGCACCAAGCGGGGCGGCACCACCTCGCTCTGGCGCTACCTGCTGGCGCATCCGCTGGTGCCCCGGCTCTTCCCGGCCTGGAACACCAAGACCTCGCACTACTTCGAGGAGAACTGGGGCCGGGGCGAGGCCTGGTACCGCTCGCACTTCCCGACCGCGCGGCACCGCCAGGCCCTGGAACGCCGGCACGGTCGGCCGGCCCGCGTCGGCGAGGCCGCGCCGCTGTACATGTTCCACCCGCTCGTCCCGCAGCGGGTCGCCGAGCTGCTGCCCGAGGTGCGGTTGATCTTCCTGCTCCGGGATCCGGTGGAGCGGGCGTACTCGCACTGGAAGGAGCGGCGGACCGAGGGGAAGGAGCCGCTGGACTTCGCCGAGGCGCTGGCCCGCGAGGAGGAGCGGACGGCGGGGGAGCGGGAGAAGCTGATCGCCGACCCGACGTACTTCAGCGAGGCGTACGACTGGTACACCTACCGGGCCCGGGGCCGCTACCTGGAGCACCTGACGCCGTGGCTGGACCGCTTCGACCGCTCCCAGCTGCTGATCCTGCCCAGCGAGACGCTGTACGCCGAACCGGCCGCGACCTATGCCCGGGTGCTCGACTTCCTCGGCCTGCCCCCGCACCGGCTCGCCGCGTACGAGGCGCACAACCACCGGCGTAGCAGCGCCATGCCGGCGCCGGTGCGGGCCGAGCTGAGCGCGCACTTCGCCCCGCACAACGCGGCGCTGGAGCAGCGGTTGGGGATGCGTTTCGACTGGTCCTGAGCCGGGTCGACAGGCCGTGTGGTGGGCATCGGCGTCCGCAGGGCGGGACGGACCGGGCACGGCGTGGGGGCGGGCACCGGGCGTGACAGACTGGCCGCTGTGTTGCGTTGGCTGACTGCAGGTGAATCACACGGTCCGGCTCTGGTAGCGATGTTGGAGGGGGTCCCCGCCGGGGTGGCGGTGACCACCAGTGACATCGTCGGTGAGCTGGCCCGTCGTCGGCTCGGCTACGGCCGGGGTGCCCGGATGGCGTTCGAGCAGGACGAGGTCGAGGTCATCGGGGGCCTGCGGCACGGTGTCACCCTGGGCAGCCCGGTCGCGATCCGGGTGGGCAACTCGGAGTGGCCGAAGTGGCAGACGGTGATGGCCGCCGACCCGGTCGACCCGGACGAGCTGGCCAGCCAGGCCCGTAACGCCCCGCTGACCCGTCCCCGGCCCGGCCACGCCGACCTGGCCGGCATGCAGAAGTACGGCCACACCGACGCCCGGCCGATCCTGGAGCGGGCCAGCGCCCGGGAGACCGCCGCCCGGGTCGCCGTCGGCACCGTGGCGAAGGCCCTGGTGAAGCAGGCCCTCGGCATCGAGATCGTGTCGCACGTGGTGGAGCTCGGCTCGGTGGCCGCGAAGCAGGGGCTACGACCGACGCCCGAGGACGCCCAGCGGATCGACGCGGACCCGTTGCGCTGCCTCGACCCGGACGCCAGCGCCCGGATGGTCGCCGAGGTCGACGCCGCGAAGAAGGCCGCCGACACCCTCGGCGGCGTGGTCGAGGTGCTGGCGTACGGCGTACCGCCGGGCCTGGGCAGCCACGTGCAGTGGGACCGCAAGCTCGACGCCCGGCTGGCGACCGCGTTGATGTCCATCCAGGCGATCAAGGGGGTGGAGATCGGAGACGGTTGGCAGCAGGCCCGGTCCCGGGGCTCCGAGGCGCACGACGAGATCATGCCCACCGCCACCGGGGTCCGTCGGGTGACCGACCGGGCCGGCGGCCTGGAGGGCGGCATCACCACCGGCGAGCCGGTACGGGTGCGGGCGGCGATGAAACCGATCTCGTCGCTGAACCGGGCGCTGGCCACCGTCGACGTCAGCACCGGGGAGCCGGCGACCGCGATCAACCAGCGCTCCGACGTCTGCGCCGTCCCCGCCGCGGCGGTGGTCGCCGAGGCGATGGTGGCGCTGGTGCTCGCCGAGGCCGCCACCGAGAAGTTCGGCGGCGACTCGGTGGCCGAGATCCGCCGCAACGTCGCCGGCTACCTCGACGCCCTGATCATCCGGTGAGCGCGAGGAGTGCAGCGCAGCGGAGCCCCGCAGTCGCGAACGGAAGGTCGATCCGGTGAGTGCCGTGAACGAAAGGCCACAGCCGTGACGAAGCCCGTCTGTGTGCTGGTGGGGGCGCCCGGGTCCGGCAAGAGCACCGTCGGCGTGGAGTTGGCGGCCCTGCTCGGGGTGGCGTTCCGGGACACCGACACCGACATCGAGGAACTGGCCGGTAAGCCGATTCCGGAGATCTTCATCGACGAGGGTGAGGCGCACTTCCGGGACCTGGAACGGGCCGCGGTGCTGGCGGCGTTGACGTCGCACGCCGGGGTGCTCGCCCTCGGTGGCGGCGCGATCCTCGCCGAGGAGAGCCGGGCCGCGCTGGTCGGGCACACCGTGGTGCACCTGTCGGTGGAGCTCCCCGACGCGGTGAAGCGGGTCGGGCTCGGTGCCGGCAGGCCGCTGCTGTCGGTCAATCCACGCGCCACCCTCAAGTACCTCATGGACCAGCGCCGACCGCTCTACACCGAGGTGGCGACGGCGACGGTGGTCACCGACGGCCGCTCGCCGGAGGAGATCGTCGCCGAGATCGTCGCCCTGCTCAAGCCCTGACCGCGCCCACCCGGCGGCGGTCCGACCGGGCCGGGGCCGGCCGGTCCCGGCGGGGCGCGGGTCGCCAGGTCACCAGCAGGGCCAGGGCGAGCAGGATCTCGGCCAGGTCACCGACGTAGTACATCAGGGTCGCCGCCGCCCGCAGCTGGGCCGGTGGGACGTCGGCGTCGACCAGGCCGGCGTACATCAGCTGGGCGAGGGTGGCGTGGGCGGCGACGGACAGTCCCAGCACCACCAGCCGCACCGGCACGCCGGGGCGGTGCGGCCCCGGGTCGGGCCCGGCGATCGCCCAGCTGAAGACGTACCCGCTGATCAGGAAGTGCAACAGGACCAGCGGGTGCAGGCCGGGATGGGTCAGGGTGGCCCGGTACAGCGGGGTCAGGTGCAGCAGGTAGAGGCCCCCGGCGGTGAGCAGCAGCCCGGTGACCGGGTGGGAGGCCGCCGCCACGGCGGGACGGCGCAGCAGCCGCAGGGCCGCCCGGCCGACCCGGGGCCGTACCGTCCGCAGGGCCAGCGTGCCGGGTGCGCCGAGCACCAGCCCGAGCGGCGCCAGCATGCCGACCAGCAGGTGCTGCCACATGTGCCCGACCAGGTCGTGGGCGGGCAACAGTACGGCCACCGCGAGCAACGCCGTGCCGGCGCCGAAGCCGGCCGTCCGCCAGTGGCTCCAGCCGGCGCGGCCCGGGTCACGCTGGCGCAGGGCAGCGGCCAGATAACCCCAGAACAGCAGCATCGGTACGAGCAGCAGCGGTGCCACCCCGCCGCCGTGCGACCCGGTCATCGCCGCCCGGCGCAGGTGTCCACGGCCGTGGCACGCCGCTGGACCGCCCAGCCGAGCCCCACCAGCGCCGCCCCGAGCAGCAGGAAGCCGACGTCCCAGGCGGTCTGGTGCGGGCCACCGTGCACGTGGTGGATGCCGAGCAGGTGGTGGTCGATCACCCCTTCGACCAGGTTGAACAGGCCCCAGCCCACGAGCGCCCAGCCCCAGAGCAGGCCGGAGCGCCACAACCGGCCCCGGGACCGGGTCACCCGGGCGTACAGCAGGGCCAGCCCGGTGAGCACCGCCACCCAGGTCACCACGTGGAACAGCCCGTCCCACAGGGTGTTCATCTGCAACCCGGGCACGGTGTCCACCGGGTACGCCCGGATGCCGACGTTGTCGCTGCCGGTGCTGCTGAGCATGTGGTGCCACTGGAGCACCTGGTGCAGGACGATGCCGTCGACGAACCCGCCGAGGCCGACGCCGAGGACGACGGCGGGCAGTCGGATGTCCGCGCCGTCGATGGTGGTGTTGGCCATGGATGCCTCCACGTTCGGGGTCGATCCCGTCCCCGGTGCCCGGGTCCCGTCGGGCTAAACGCCTGCCGCGTCGTCCGGTCACGCGGCCCCCGGTCACGTGGCCCTCGAACCGGCCACACCAGCAGGTGGACAGTGGCCGTGCCGGGGGTCGCCCCTGGACTAGGCTGCCGGCGATGAACGAGGTGACCCGGATTCCGGTCGGCGGCGAGCAGCCGTACGACGTACTGGTCGGGCGGGGCCTGCTGGCCGAGCTGCCCGCGTTGCTGCCCGGGGCGTCCCGGGTGGCGGTGCTGCACGCGCCGCCGCTCAAGGAGCTGGCCGACCTGATCGGCGAGACGCTGGCCGCCGCGGGGGCGACCCCGCTGGCGATCGAGGTGCCCGACGCCGAGGCGGGTAAGCGGTTCGAGGTGGCCGCCGACTGCTGGGACCGGCTCGGTGCGGCCGGCTTCACCCGTACCGATGCGGTGGTCGGGGTGGGCGGCGGTGCGGTGACCGACCTGGCCGGCTTCGTCGCGGCCTGCTGGTTGCGCGGGGTGCCCTGGGTGCCGGTGGCGACGTCGTTGCTCGGCATGGTCGACGCCGCGGTCGGCGGCAAGACCGGGGTCAACACGGCGGCCGGCAAGAACCTGGTGGGCGCTTTCCACCCGCCGGTCGGGGTGCTGGCCGACCTGGACACGCTGGACAGCCTCCCGCCGGCCGACCTGGCCGCCGGGCTGGCCGAGGTGGTCAAGTGCGGTTTCATCGCCGACCCGGTGATCCTGGACCTGGTCGAGGCGGATCCGGCCGCCGCCGTCGACCCGGCCGGGCCGGTGGTCCGGGAGCTGATCGAGCGGGCGATCCGGGTCAAGGCCGACGTGGTCTCCGGTGACCTGCGGGAGTCGAGCGTCCGGGAGGTGCTCAACTACGGGCACACCCTGGCGCACGCGATCGAGAAGGTCGAGCGGTACCGCTGGCGGCACGGGCACGCGGTCTCCGTCGGCACCGTCTACGCCGGTGAGCTCGCCCGGTTGGCCGGTCGGCTCGACCCGGCGACCGCCGAGCGGCACCGCCGTGTGCTGACCGCGTTGGGCCTGCCCACCAGCTACCCGGCGGAGGCCTGGCCAGCCCTGCTGGCGGCGATGCGGGTGGACAAGAAGACGCGGGGCAGCCGACTGCGGTTCGTGGTGCTCGACGGCCTGGCCCGCCCGGCGATCCTGGACGGCCCCGACGACGACCTGCTGCACGCCGCCTTCCGGGAGGTCAGCCGGTGAGCGGGCCGGACACCCCCCGGGTGTACGTGCTCAACGGCCCGAACCTGGGCCGGTTGGGCACCCGCCAGGTCGACGTGTACGGCGTGACCAGCTATGCCGACCTGGTGGCGCTCTGCGTGGAGACGGGCCGCGAACTGGGGCTGGACGTGGTGGTCCGGCAGACCGACGCGGAGCACGAGCTGCTCGGCTGGCTGCACGGCGCGGCGGACGAGGCGGCGGCGGTGGTGCTCAACCCGGCGGCCTGGTCGCACTACTCGGTCGCGGTGCGGG
This sequence comes from Micromonospora sp. NBC_00421, assembly GCF_036017915.1. NCBI lineage: Bacteria > Bacillati > Actinomycetota > Actinomycetes > Micromonosporales > Micromonosporaceae > Micromonospora > Micromonospora sp. NBC_00421. Next base: position 3,359,772 of record NZ_CP107929.1, on the reverse strand, counting down.
ACGCCTGCGCGTTGCTGCGGGGGCCGCTGGTCGAGGTGCACATCTCCAACATCCACGCCAGGGAGGAGTTCCGGCACCACTCGGTGGTGTCGGCGGTGGCCACCGGGGTGATCTGTGGTCTTGGCGTGGACGGCTACCGGCTTGCCCTGCGGTACCTCGCCACCCGGCTGACCGGCTGACCCTCCTCGTCACTGAGCGTGATGGTCGGCGCGGTTGGTGGTCCGGATCGGGCCCCGGCCGTCGACCCCGCCGCCGATTAGGCGCAGCTAGTAGACTCGGCACGTCTGTCCGCCAATTGATGATCAAGGCAGGAAATGGCATCCACCAACGACCTCAAGAACGGCCTGGTACTCAACCTCGACGGGGAGCTCTGGGCCGTCGTCGAGTTCCAGCACGTCAAGCCCGGTAAGGGTGGGGCGTTCGTCCGCACGACGCTGAAGAACGTGCTGTCCGGCAAGGTCGTCGACAAGACCTTCAACGCGGGCACCAAGGTCGAGACCGCCACCGTCGACAAGCGCACCATGCAATACCTCTACGCCGACGGTGAGGACTTCGTCTTCATGGATCTGGAGACGTTCGACCAGATCACCGTCCCCGGCGGCACCGTCGGCGAGGCCGCCAACTACCTCCTCCCCGAGGCCGAGGTGACCGTCGCCACCCACGAGGACGTGCCGCTCTACATCGAGCTGCCGACCAGTGTGGTGCTCCAGGTCACCTACACCGAGCCGGGTCTGCAGGGCGACCGGTCGACCGGCGGCAACAAGCCGGCCACCGTCGAGACCGGCGCGACCGTGCAGGTGCCGCTCTTCATCACCACCGACGAGAAGATCAAGGTCGACACCCGCGACGGCCGTTACCTCGGCCGAGCCTGATGGCCGAGGGTGCCAAGCAGCAGATGCCGGCGCGCCGCAAGGCGCGCAAGCGGGCGCTGGACGTGCTCTTCGAGGCCGACCTGCGGGACCGGCCCCCGGTCGAGGTGCTCGCCGGCTACGTCGAGCGGATCGAGAAACCGCGTCCCGAGCACCTGGACTACGCGGTCGGTCTGGTCGAGGGGGTCGCCGCGCACCTCGACCGGATCGACGAGGTGATCGCCAGCTACGCCGAGGGCTGGACCCTGGACCGGATGCCGGCGGTCGACCGCAACCTGGCCCGCATCGCCGTCTACGAGCTGCTCTACGTCGACGAGATCGACGACGCGGTGGCGATCAGCGAGGCGGTGGAGCTGGCCCGGCAGATGTCGACCGACGACTCGCCGCGCTTCCTCAACGGCATCCTCGGCCGGATCGCCGAGTACGCCACCCGCTGACCCCGGGCCGGGCGGGTGCCGCCGGGCCCGGGGTCGGGCGGTACGTCTGTCGGGTGGGGACGTGTGACGAGAGTGGCCCGTGCCGTCCGGCACGGGCCACTCTCGTCGGCGACCGCGGATCAGGAGGCGAAGAACGCCCGCGGGTCGGCCACCAGCACACCGTGCTCGGTGAGCCGCTCGATCAGCCCGGACGGCGAGGCGTCGTAGACGATCGCCAGGGCGCGCAGGTCGTCGGCGCGGATGGAGAGCACCCGACCGTTGTAGTCGCCGCGCTGTTGCTGGATCGCCCGGGCGTACCGGGCGACGTAGGCGAGGTCCTCGGAGGCCTCGTCGTAGAGTCGCTCCAGGTCCAGGACGATCTTGCTGGTGGGCTCGTGCCGCACACCGCTGCCGTCGGGCAGCAGCTCCGAGACGGGAACGCGGTAGAAGTCGGCCAGCTCCGCCAGGCGGGACACGGTGACGGCCCGGTCGCCGCGCTCGTATGAGCCGACCACCACGGCCTTCCAGCGTCCGTTCGACTTCTCCTCCACCCCCTGCAGGGACAGACCCTGCTGCTGGCGGATGGAGCGCAGGCGGGCACCCAGCGACTTGGCGTATTCAGAGGGCATTCGGACACTCCCAGGTGCTGTGCTTTGGGGTTCTCCCAGCGATTCGCTACGGAGCGTGACGGTACGGGGATTGCGACACGTGGTCAAGTGCTCGTGACATTCCCATCGGAGATAGCGGGGGAGTTGTCCCCATTTCACCGTCCTGATCCGGGGATCAGTGGGTCGCGGTGAACCGCCAGGTGACCGCTGGTAACGTGGCCGCCAGCCCCCGGTCGGGCCGCCCGCGACCCGACCGGACACCCCCGACATCCTTTAACGACCCGTCCCGTGAGGCGGGGAAGGAGGTCCGCCGTGGCCTGCCCACCGGCTGCCCATCCGTCGCCCGAGCGACAACCCTCGGTGAAGGTGATCCTCGCCAGCGCCGACGTCCAGCGCGTCGTCGACCGGATCGCCCACCAGATCCTGGAGAAGACCCAGGGCGCCGCCGAGACCGTCCTGCTCGGCATTCCCACCCGTGGTGCCCCGCTGGCCCGACGGCTCGCCGCCCGGATCAGCACCTTCGAGGACGTCGACGTCCCGGTCGGGGTGCTCGACATCACCCTCTACCGCGACGACCTGCGCCGGCACGCCACCCGCGCGGTCGGCCCCACCCAGTTGCCGCCGGGCGGCATCGACGGCAAGCGGGTCGTCCTCGTCGACGACGTGCTCTTCTCCGGCCGTACCGTCCGGGCCGCCCTCGACGCCCTCAACGACGTCGGCCGGCCCGCCTCGGTGCAGCTCGCCGTGCTGGTCGACCGGGGCCACCGGGAGCTGCCGATCCGCGCCGACTACGTCGGCAAGAACATCCCGACCGCGCTCGCCGAGAGCGTCCGGGTCACCCTCGCCGAGGTCGACGGCGCCGACGAGGTCAAGCTCTACGGGAGTACGCGATGAGCGCACCGCGACGGCACCCCGCAGCGGCGTACGAGAGGCGGTCCCAGTCATGATCAGGCATCTGCTCTCCGGTGCCGACCTGGACGCCGGCACCGCCACCCAGATCCTCGACACCGCCGCCGAGATGGCCACCGTCGCCGGCCGGGAGGTCAAGAAGCTCCCGGCACTGCGTGGCCGGACAGTGGTCAACCTCTTCTACGAGGACTCCACCCGGACCCGGATCTCGTTCGAGGCCGCCGCCAAGCGGCTCAGCGCCGACGTGATCAACTTTTCCGCCAAGGGCTCCAGCGTCACCAAGGGCGAGAGCCTGAAGGACACCGCGCTGACCCTCCAGGCGATGGGGGCCGACGCGGTGGTCGTCCGGCACCCCGCCTCCGGGGCCCCGCACCGGTTGGCGAACTGGGTGGACGGGTCGGTTGTCAACGCCGGCGACGGCACCCACGAGCACCCCACCCAGGCGCTGCTCGACGCGTACACCATGCGGGCCCGGCTGGGTCGGCTCGCCGGCCTGCACGTGGCGATCGTCGGCGACGTGCTGCACTCCCGGGTGGCCCGCTCCAACGTCCTGTTGCTGAGCACCCTCGGCGCCAAGGTCACCCTGGTCGGCCCGCCGACGCTGATCCCTGTCGACTGGGCCGCCCGCGCCGGCGGCGCGCCGCCGGTGACCGCGCCCGCGGAGGTCGACGCCGGCCCGGCCGCGGTGTCCCGTCCGGACACCGACGTCTGTTACGACCTCGACGCCGTGCTGCCCGGGGTGGACGTGGTGATGATGCTGCGGGTGCAGCGGGAGCGGATGAACGACTCCTACTTCCCGTCGGCCCGCGAGTACGCCAGGCGCTACGGGCTGGACGGCCCGCGCATGCGCCGGCTGCCCGAGCACGCGATCGTCATGCACCCCGGCCCGATGAACCGGGGGATGGAGATCACCCCCGAGGTCGCCGACTCACCCCGCTCCACCATCGTCGAACAGGTCGCCAACGGGGTCTCCGTGCGGATGGCCGTGCTCTACCTGCTGCTCGGAGGGAACAACCGGTGACCGCGTACCTGATCAAGAACGTGAGCGTCGTGGGCGGCGCGCCGACCGACCTGCTGATCCGCGACGGCGTCGTGGCCGCTGCCGGGACCGGGCTGACCGCACCGGACGCCGCCGTCGTCGACGGCACCGGACTTGTCGCCCTGCCCGGCCTGGTCGACCTGCACACCCACCTGCGCGAGCCCGGCCGGGAGGACACCGAGACCGTGGAGTCCGGCTCCCGGGCGGCGGCGCTCGGCGGCTACACCGCGGTCTGCGCGATGGCGAACACCTCGCCGGTCGCCGACACCGCCGGCGTGGTCGAGCAGGTCTGGCGGCTCGGCCGGCAGGCCGGGCTGGTCGACGTGCAGCCGATCGGCGCGGTCACCGTCGGCCTGGCCGGCGAGCGGCTCGCCGAACTGGGCGCGATGGCCGACTCGGCGGCCCGGGTGCGGATCTTCTCCGACGACGGGCACTGTGTGGCCGACCCGAAGCTGATGCGCCGGGCGCTGGAGTACGTCAAGGCGTTCGACGGGATCATCGCCCAGCACGCCGAGGAGCCCCGGCTCACCGAGGGCGCGCAGATGCACGAGGGCGAGGTCTCCACCCGGCTCGGGCTGACCGGCTGGCCGGCGGTCGCCGAGGAGGCGATCATCGCCCGGGACGTGCTGCTCGCCGAGCACGTCGGCAGCCGGCTGCACGTCTGCCACGTCTCCACCGCCGGCAGCGTCGAGGTGCTGCGTCAGGCCAAGGCCCGTGGGGTACGGGTCACCGCCGAGGTCACCCCGCACCACCTGCTGCTGACCGACGAGGTGGTGGCCGGGCGGGGCGAGTTGGCCAGCCCCGCGCTCGCCGACGGCTGGAGCCCGACGGCCAGCTACGACCCGGTCTTCAAGGTCAACCCGCCGCTGCGTACCGGCGTCGACGTGGCCGCGTTGCGCGCCGCGCTCGCCGAGGGGGTCATCGACGTCGTCGCCACCGACCACGCCCCGCACGCGGTGGAGGACAAGGAGTGCGAGTGGGCGTACGCCCGGCCGGGCATGCTCGGCCTGGAGACGGCGCTGTCCATCGCGCTCGACGTGCTCGGCCCGCAGTGGGACCTGATCGCCGACCGGATGTCGCGCACCCCGGCCCGGATCGCCGGCCTCGACGGCCACGGCCTCGACCCGGCACCCGGGGTGCCGGCCAACCTGACCCTGGTCGACCCGGCCGCCCGCCGGGTGATCGAGCCCGCGGAGCTGGCCAGCCGCAGTCGCAACACCCCGTACGCCCGCATGACGCTGCCGGGTCGCATCGTGGCGACCTTCCTGCGCGGCGAGCCGACGGTCCTGGACGGAAAGGCTGTCAAGTGATTCGAGCGAGGAACGTAGCGAAGCGGAGTCCCGCAGTCCGGATCGGAAGTGACGCGTGATTCGAGCGAGGAACGTAGCGAAGCGGAGTCCCGCAGTCCGGATCGGAAGTGACGCGTGATTCGAGCGAGGAACGTAGCGAAGCGGAGTCCCGCAGTCCGGATCGGAGGGCAGGCCAAGTGATTCGAGTGACCAACAAACGTAGATCCGCGATCCTGGTGCTGGAGGACGGGCGCACCTTCCACGGCGAGTCGTACGGCAGTGTCGGGGAGACCTTCGGTGAGGCGGTCTTCAACACCGGAATGACCGGCTACCAGGAGACCCTGACCGACCCGTCCTACCACCGGCAGGTGGTGGTGCAGACCGCCCCGCACATCGGCAACACCGGGGTGAACTCCGAGGACGACGAGTCCGACCGGATCTGGGTCGCCGGGTACGTGGTCCGCGACCCGGCCCGGATCAGCTCCAACTGGCGTTCCACAGGTGGTCTGGAGGACCGGCTCGGCGTCGAGGGGGTGGTCGGCATCGCCGGGGTGGACACCCGGGCGCTCACCCGGCACCTGCGCGAACGCGGCGCCATGCGGGTCGGCATCTCCAGCGTCGAGGACGACCCCCGCGCCCTGCTGGAGCGGGTCCGGCAGTCCCCGCAGATGGTCGGCGCGGACCTCTCCGCCGAGGTGAGCACCGCCGCGCCGTACGTGGTCGAGGCGGAGGGCACCCACCGCTACACAGTCGCCGCGCTGGACCTGGGCATCAAGCGCAACGTGCCGCGCCGGCTGGCCGCCCGGGGGGTCACCACCCACGTGCTGCCCGCCGGCTCCACCATCGACGACCTGCTGGCCACCGGCGCGGACGCGGTCTTCTTCTCGCCCGGCCCGGGTGACCCGGCCACCGCCGACGGGCCGGTGGCGCTGGCCCGGGAGGTGCTCAGCCGGCGGATCCCGCTGTTCGGCATCTGTTTCGGCAGCCAGATCCTCGGCCGGGCGCTCGGCTTCGGCACCTACAAGCTGGGCTACGGCCACCGGGGCATCAACCAGCCGGTGCTCGACCGGGCCACCGGCAAGGTCGAGGTGACCAGCCACAACCATGGCTTCGCGGTCGCCTGGCCGGGCCGTGAGCCGGGCGCGCCGGCCGGCGCGGTCGTCCCCGACCAGGTCATCGAGACCGAGTTCGGTGGCGTGCAGGTGTCGCACGTCTGCCTCAACGACAACGTGGTCGAGGGGCTGCGGGCCGTGGACGTGCCCGCCTTCACCGTCCAGTACCACCCGGAGGCGGCAGCCGGCCCGCACGACGCCGACTACCTCTTCGACCGTTTCGCCGAGCTGATCGAGGGCCGTGGCCCCGACGGACAGCCCGGCTCGGGCCGGACCCACAGCGAGGGGCGCACGAATGCCTAAGCGGAACGATCTCAAGCACATTCTGGTGATCGGCTCCGGGCCGATCGTGATCGGGCAGGCCTGCGAGTTCGACTACTCCGGCACCCAGGCCTGCCGGGTGCTGCGCAGTGAGGGGATCCGGGTCAGCCTGGTCAACTCCAACCCGGCGACCATCATGACCGACCCGGAGTTCGCCGACGCCACCTACGTCGAGCCGATCACCCCGGAGTTCGTCGAGCTGGTCATCGCCAAGGAGCGGCCCGACGCGCTGCTGCCCACCCTGGGCGGGCAGACCGCGTTGAACACCGCGGTCGCCCTGCACGCCGCGGGCGTCCTCGACAAGTACGGCGTCGAGCTGATCGGCGCGAACATCGAGGCGATCAACCGGGGCGAGGACCGCCAGCTGTTCAAGGAGATCGTCGCCAAGGCCGGCGTACGGCTGGGGCTGGCCGACCCGGCCGGCCTGGTGCCCCGGTCCCGGGTCTGCCACTCGATGGACGAGGTCCGGGCGACCGTCGCGGAGCTGGGTCTGCCGGTGGTGATCCGGCCGTCGTTCACCATGGGCGGCCTGGGCTCCGGCATGGCGCACACCGACGAGGACCTGACCCGGATCGCCGGGGCCGGTCTGGCCGCCAGCCCGGTGCACGAGGTGCTCATCGAGGAGAGCGTGCTCGGCTGGAAGGAGTACGAGCTGGAGCTGATGCGCGACCGGCACGACAACGTGGTGGTGGTCTGCTCGATCGAGAACATCGACCCGATGGGCGTGCACACCGGGGACAGCGTCACCGTCGCCCCGGCGATGACGCTCACCGACCGGGAGTACCAGGACCTGCGCGACCTGGGCATCGCGGTGCTGCGCGAGGTCGGGGTGGACACCGGCGGCTGCAACATCCAGTTCGCGGTCAACCCGGTCGACGGCCGGATCGTCGTGATCGAGATGAACCCCCGGGTGTCCCGTTCGTCGGCGCTGGCCTCGAAGGCCACCGGTTTCCCGATCGCCAAGATCGCCGCGAAGCTGGCCATCGGCTACACCCTGGACGAGATCCCCAACGACATCACGCTGAAGACTCCGGCGGCGTTCGAGCCGACCCTGGACTACGTGGTGGTGAAGATCCCCCGGTTCGCGTTCGAGAAGTTCCCCGGCGCCGACCCGGAGCTGACCACAACGATGAAGTCGGTCGGCGAGGCGATGAGTCTCGGGCGCAACTTCACCGAGGCGCTCAACAAGGCGATGCGCTCGATGGAGACGAAGTCGGTGGGTTTCTGGACCCAGCCGGATCCGCAGGACGCCACCAGGGAGAACACTCTCGCCGCGCTGCGGATGCCGCACGACGGCCGGCTCTACACCGTCGAGCGGGCGCTGCGGTTGGGTGCGTCGGTGGCCGAGGTCGCCGAGGCGTCCGGTGGGATCGACCCGTGGTTCCTGGACCAGATCGCCGGGCTGGTCGAGCTGCGGGCCGAGATCGTCGACGCCCCGGTGCTCGACGCCGACCTGTTGCGCCGGGCCAAGCGGGCCGGGCTGTCCGACCGGCAGCTCGCCGCGCTGCGCCCGGAGCTGGCCGCCGAGGACGGCGTGCGCACCCTGCGGCACCGGCTCGACGTCCGCCCGGTCTACAAGACGGTGGACACCTGCGCCGCCGAGTTCGAGGCCACCACCCCGTACCACTACTCGACGTACGACGAGGAGACCGAGGTCGCCCCGTCGGACCGGCCCAAGGTGCTCATCCTGGGTTCCGGACCGAATCGGATCGGCCAGGGCATCGAGTTCGACTACTCCTGCGTGCACGCCGTGCAGGCGCTGCGCAGTGCGCCCCTCGACCCGGCTGCCGGTGGCGACCCGGCTGCCGGTGGCGACCCGGCCGCCGGTGCCGTCGGTTACGAGACCGTCATGATCAACTGCAATCCGGAGACCGTCTCCACCGACTACGACACCGCCGACCGGCTCTACTTCGAGCCGCTGACGTTCGAGGACGTGCTGGAGGTCTGGCACTCCGAGGACTCCTCCGGGCGGGCAGCCGGTGGCCCCGGCGTGGTCGGGGTGATCGTGCAGCTCGGCGGGCAGACCCCGCTGGGGCTGGCGCAGCGGCTGAAGGACGCCGGACTGCCGGTGGTCGGCACCTCCCCGGAGTCGATCCACCTGGCCGAGGAGCGCGGCGCGTTCGGCGCGGTGCTGGCCCGGGCCGATCTGCGCGCCCCGGCACACGGCATGGCCACCTCGTACGACGAGGCGAAGGCGATCGCCGACGAGATCGGCTACCCGGTGCTGGTGCGCCCGTCGTACGTGCTCGGCGGGCGGGGCATGGAGATCGTGTACGACGACGACACGCTGCGCGGGTACATCGACCGGGCCACCGAGATCTCCCCGGACCACCCGGTGCTTGTCGACCGGTTCCTCGACGACGCCATCGAGATCGACGTGGACGCGCTCTGCGACGCCGACGGCGAGGTCTACCTGGGCGGCGTGATGGAGCACATCGAGGAGGCCGGCATCCACTCCGGCGACTCGTCGTGCGCGCTGCCGCCGATCACGCTGTCCGGCGCTCACCTGGCCGAGGTGCGTCGCTACACCGAGGCGATCGCCCGGGGGGTGGGGGTGCGCGGCCTGCTCAACGTCCAGTACGCCCTCAAGGACGACATGCTCTACGTGCTGGAGGCGAACCCGCGGGCGTCCCGGACGGTCCCGTTCGTCTCCAAGGCCACCGCCGTCCCGTTGGCGAAGGCGGCGGCCCGGATCGCCCTCGGCGCGACCATCGCCGGACTGCGCGCCGAGGGGCTGCTCCCGGCCACCGGCGACGGCGGGGTGATGCCGCCGGACGCCCCGATCGCGGTCAAGGAGGCGGTGCTGCCGTTCAAGCGGTTCCGCACCCCGGCCGGCAAGGGCGTCGACTCGCTGCTCGGCCCGGAGATGAAGTCCACAGGTGAGGTGATGGGCATCGACACCAGCTTCGGGCACGCCTTCGCGAAGAGCCAGTCCGCCGCGTACGGCTCGCTGCCGACCACCGGGAAGATCTTCGTCTCGGTGGCGAACCGCGACAAGCGCGGCATGATCTTCCCGATCAAGCGGCTGGCCGACCTGGGCTTCGAGATCGTCGCGACCACCGGCACCGCCGAGGTGCTGCGTCGGCACGGCATCGCCTGCGAGCAGATCCGCAAGCACTACCAGGCGGGCGAGGGAGCGGACGCGGTGTCGATGATCCTCGCCGGTGACGTGGCCCTGGTGGTGAACACCCCGCAGGGCTCGGGCGCGAGCGCCCGCTCGGACGGCTACGAGATCCGTAGCGCCGCCGTGACGGCCGACATCCCCTGCATCACCACCGTGCCCGGCGCGGCGGCGGCGGTCATGGGCATCGAGGCCCGGATCCGGGGCGACATGCGCGTCCGCCCCCTCCAGGAACTCCACGCCGCCCTCCGAGCCACCCAATGACCCCCCCACCCCCCCAACCCCCCCAACCCCCCACCCCCCCAACCCACCCGGCGCTCCGCCCGGTGATCAAGAGGTTTTGGTCACCGGACCCACCCTGCGGTGACGCAAATCTCTTGATCACCGACGAGGACGCCCGGCGTGACCCGGTCAGCGGGGGGTTGGGGGTGGGGGTGTGGTGATGTTCGAGAAGGGGGTGCGGCGGGCGTTGTTCCGGATCGGGGGCGGGGACGCCGAGACGGCGCACGAGTGGACGTTGCGGCGGTTGGTGACCCTGTCCCGGCGGCCGGCGGCGCTGGCGTTGCTGCGGGCCCGCAACCTGCACCGGGCGCCTCGGACGGTGTTCGGGGTGCAGTTCCCCAATCCGGTGGGGTTGGCGGCCGGGATGGACAAGAACGGGGTGGCCCTGCCGGCCTGGCCGGCCCTGGGGTTCGGCTTCGTCGAGGTGGGCACGGTCACCGCGCACGCCCAGCCGGGCAACCCCCGGCCCCGGCTGTTCCGGCTGCCCGACAGCGCGGCGGTGATCAACCGGATGGGCTTCAACAACGCCGGGGCAGCGGCCCTGGCGGCCCGGCTGGCGGCGCTGCCCCGCCCGCTCGGGGTGCCGCTGGGCATCTCGCTGGGCAAGTCCAAGGTGACCCCGCTGGACGAGGCGGTCGAGGACTATCTCACCTCCTACCGGGCGTTGCGCGGGCACGGCGACTACTTCGCGGTCAACGTCTCCTCCCCGAACACCCCGGGGCTGCGCTCGTTGCAGGACAAGGCCCACCTGGACGCCCTGTTGGCCACCCTGGTGGGGGAGAAGCCGGTGCTGGTGAAGATCGCCCCGGACCTCACCGAACCGGCGGTGGCCGAACTGCTGGAGGTCTGCCTGGCCCGGGGGGCGGCCGGGGTGATCGCCACCAACACCACACTGGCCCGGGACGGCCTCGCCCCGGCCGACCGGGAGCGCGGCGTGCAGACCGGCGGGCTGTCCGGTCGCCCGCTGACCGGGCGGGCCCGGGAGATGGTGGCCTTCGTCCACCGGGAGACCGGCGGCCGGCTCCCGGTGATCGGCGTCGGCGGCATCCTCGATCCGGACGACGCCGCCCGGATGTTCGACGCCGGGGCGAGCCTGGTCCAGCTCTACACCGGTTTCATCTACCGGGGGCCGGCACTGGTCCGGGCAGCCGCCCGGGTGTCGACCGGCGCACCGACGGGCGACCGGGCGGTGAGCGGGCGGTGAGCCGACGGGTACGACCGGCGCTCCCGGTCGTACCCGTGGCACGGTAGAGGCCGCCGCGGTGGCGGTCGACGAGGGTACGAAGGAGCACGCGTGACGCCCGAGGAGATCCTGGCCGCCGACCGGGCCCACGTCTGGCACCCGTACGCGGCGTTGCCGCCGGCGTACCCGCCCTACGTGGTGCACAGCGCCGAGGGCGTCCGGCTGCGGCTGGTCGACGGCCGGGAGTTGGTCGACGGGATGTCGTCCTGGTGGGCGGCGATCCACGGCTACCGGCATCCGGTGCTGGACGCTGCGGTCGTCGACCAGCTCGGCCGGATGAGCCACGTGATGTTCGGCGGGCTCACCCACGAGCCGGCGGTCCGGCTGGCCGGGACCCTGGTCGAGCTGGCACCGGACGGGTTGGAGCACGTCTTCCTGGCCGATTCGGGCTCGGTGTCGGTCGAGGTGGCGATCAAGATGTGCCTGCAGTACCAGCGGGCCACGGGCCGGCCGGAGCGTCGCCGGCTGGGCACCTGGCGGGGCGGATACCACGGTGACACCTTCCATCCGATGAGCGTCTGCGACCCCGAGGGTGGGATGCACCATCTCTGGGGGGAGGCGCTGCCCCGGCAGGTCTTCGCCCCGGTGCCCCCCGGTGGCTTCGCCGACCCGCCCGACCCGGCGTACGTGACGGCGTTGACCGACGCCGTCACCCGGCACGCCGACGAACTGGCCGCGGTGATCGTGGAGCCGGTGGTGCAGGGTGCCGGCGGGATGCGCTTCCACCACCCGGGGTACCTGCGGGTGCTGCGCGAGGTGACCCGCGCGCACGGGGTGTTGCTGATCTTCGACGAGATCGCCACCGGGTTCGGTCGGACCGGGACGATGTTCGCCGCCGAGCATGCCGGGGTGACCCCTGACGTGCTCTGTGTCGGCAAGGCGCTGACCGGTGGCTACCTCACCCTGGCGGCGGCGCTGTGCACCCCGGAGGTGGCCTGGGGCATCGCCGCCGACGGAGTGCTCGCGCACGGCCCGACTTTCATGGGCAACCCGTTGGCCTGTGCGGTCGCCAATGCCTCTCTGGAGCTGCTACAGGCCGGCGACTGGGCCTCCGAGGTGGCGCGGGTGGGTGCGGGGCTACGCGTCGGTCTGGAGCCGTTGCGGGGGGCGCCGGGCGTGGCGGACGTCCGGGTGCTGGGCGCGATCGGCGTGGTGCAGGTGGACCGCGAGGTGGACGTGGCGGCGGCGACGGCTGCCGCCGTGGCCCGGGGCGTGTGGCTGCGCCCCTTCCGTGACCTGGTGTACGCCATGCCGCCGTACCTGACCGGGGACGCGGACGTGGCCCTGATCGCGGCCGGGATCGCCGCTGCGGTCGAGGCCGGCTGATGCCGGGCGGGGGAGGGAGCGGACCGGGGTGGCGACCGCCGCCACGGTCGGTGGAGACGAGAACAGGAGCATCTATGGAGACCTTCGGAACCCGACTGCACCGCGCGGTGGCGGAGCGTGGGCCGCTCTGCGTGGGCATCGACCCGCACCCCGGACTGCTGGCCCGCTGGGGTCTGCCGGACGACGTCAGCGGCTTGGAGCGGTTCGCCCGGACCGTCGCGGAAGCGCTCGGTGACCGGGTTGCGGTGATCAAGCCCCAGTCGGCCTTCTTCGAGCGATTCGGGAGCCGGGGAGTGGGGATTCTTGAGTCAACTATCCGACAGTTACGCGAGGCTGGCGCGCTCGTTCTTCTCGACGTCAAGCGCGGCGACATCGGTTCGACGGTCGCGGCGTACGCCTCCGCGTACCTTGATCCATCCAGCCCGCTGTATGTCGACGCCGTCACCGCGAGCCCCTACCTGGGAGTAGGTTCGCTGGCCCCGATGTTCGAGTCTGCCGCCGCGCACGGCGGTGGAGTGTTCGTGTTAGCGCTCACCTCGAACCCCGAAGGAGCCGAGGTGCAGCGTGCGGTCACCTCCGGTGGGCGTACCGTCGCACAGCTTGTTATCGATGAGATTTCGCAGCTCAACAGGGGTGCGGAGCCGCTCGGCAGCTTCGGATTGGTGGTCGGCGCGACCATCGGCGACACCGGCCACGACCTGTCCCGGGTCAATGGCCCGCTGCTCGCTCCGGGGCTCGGCGCGCAGGGCGCGACGGCGACGGATCTACCGATCGTGTTCGGTTCGAGCCTCTCCGCAGTGCTGCCGTCGTACTCCCGGGAGGTGCTCGACGCGGGCCCCGACGCCGACGCGCTGCGCGCCGCGGCGGACCGTGTGGCGGCCGACTGCCGGCACATTCTGGCTGCCGAAACTGACTGACGGCTCGGTCACTTTACGTTGATCATCGCGCGTCCACGTTGCCGAAAGCTCCGCCGAACGCTAGTTTTCCCCGCGCTGGGAACCACGGACCCCTTTGGTTTTCAGCGACACCACGTTTCACAGAGCGACGGTGCGTTCCGCCCGTCGCGATAGGGACCTGAGGAGAACTGGTGCCGCTCCCGTCACTGACCCCCGAGCAGCGCGCTGCCGCGCTGGAAAAGGCCGCGGAGATCCGCAAGGCCCGTGCTGAGCTGAAGGAGCAGCTCAAGCAGGGCAAGACCACCCTGGCCGCCGTCCTTGCGCGAGCCGAGTCCGACGACGTCGTCGGCAAGCTCAAGGTGTCGGCCGTGCTGCAGGCGATGCCGGGTATCGGCAAGATCCGGGCCACCCAGATCATGGAGAAGCTCAAGATCGCCGACAGCCGCCGCCTGCGTGGTCTGGGCGAGCAGCAGCGTAAGGCGCTGCTTGGAGAGTTCGCCGCCAACTGACCGCCGCAGCAGGTAGAAACAAGCGGTGAGCACGGATGGCGAGGCGTGCCCGGCGGCGCGGCTCACCGTCCTGACCGGACCTTCGGGTGCCGGTCGGGGCGGTGTGGTCGACGCGGTCCGGGCGCGTTCTCCGTCCGTGTGGGTGCCGGTTCCGGTGACCACCCGGCCGCGTCGCCAGGGCGAGTCCGACGGCGTCGACCGGCTCTTTCGGGAGCCGGCCGAGTTCGATCGGATGATTGCCGCGGGCGAGCTTCTCGAGTGGTCCCGGGCCGGCCCGTACCGCCGGGGCACCCCGCGCGCCCCGGTGACCGACCGACTGGCGCGGGGGCGGCCGGTGCTGCTCCCGCTGGACCTGCCCGGCGCGCTCGCCGTCCACGCGGCCCTGCCGCAGGCCCGCCTGGTGCTGCTGACGCCGCCGGGACACCATCCGGCCCCGGCCCTGGCGATCCTCGCCGAGCGCACCGTGCACCACGACCGCACCGAGCGCGCCGCCGCTGAGCTGGTAAGCTTGCTCGGTTCGTCCTAATCTGGCTTGCGTCCGACCGCAGATCCGTCCGACCGCAGATCCGTCCGACCGCAGACCCGTCCGACCGCAGACCATGTTCGAGCGACCAGCTGCGCTCGCGCGGACACCTTCAGACGTAGAGGTATTTCGTGGGATCCATCGCCAACCCCGAGGGCATCACCAACCCGCCGATCGACGAGCTGCTCGAGAAGACCACCTCGAAGTACGCGCTGGTGATCTTCGCCGCCAAGCGCGCCCGTCAGGTCAACGCCTACTACAGCCAGCTCGGTGAGGGCCTGCTCGAGTACGTCGGCCCACTCGTGGAGACCACCCCGCAGGAGAAGCCGCTCTCCATCGCCATGCGCGAGATCAACGCGGGCCTGCTCACCGCCGAGCCGACCGACCAGCCGTAATCCCCCGTACCCCGATGTCCGCCGAGATCGTGCTCGGAGTCGGCGGTGGCATCGCCGCCTACAAGGCGTGTGAGCTGCTGCGACTCCTTACCGAGTCGGGCCACCGGGTCCGGGTCGTGCCGACCGCGTCGGCGCTCCGCTTCGTCGGGGCGCCGACCTGGGCGGCGCTGTCCGGGCAGCCGGTCGCCGACGACGTCTGGTCCGAGGTCCACGAGGTCCCGCACGTCCGGCTCGGCCAGCGGGCCGACCTGGTGGTGGTAGCGCCGGCCACGGCCGACCTGCTCGCCCGGGCCGCCCACGGACTCGCCGACGACCTGCTCACCAACACCCTGCTCACCGCCCGCTGCCCGGTGGTGCTCGCGCCGGCGATGCACACCGAGATGTGGGAGCACCCGGCCACCGTCGCCAACGTGGCCACCCTGCGGGCCAGGGGCGTCCGGGTGATCGAACCCGCCGTCGGCCGGCTCACCGGCGCCGACAGCGGCAAGGGTCGGCTGCCCGACCCGGCCGAGATCTTCGCGGTCGCCCGTCGGGCCCTCGCCCGGGGCGTCGACGCCCCCGCCGACCTCGCGGGTCGACATCTGGTGGTCACCGCCGGCGGCACCCGGGAACCCCTCGACCCGGTCCGGTTCCTCGGCAACCGCTCCTCCGGTAAACAGGGTTACGCGTTCGCCCGCGCGGCCGTCGCCCGCGGTGCCCGGGTCACCCTGATCGCCGCCAACGTGTCGCTGGCCGACCCGGCCGGGGCCGACCTGGTCCGGGTGGGCACCACCGAGGAGCTGCGCACGGCGACCCTGGCCGCCGCCGCCGATGCCGACGCGGTGGTGATGGCGGCGGCACCGTCGGACTTCCGACCGGCGACCTACGCGACTGGCAAGATCAAGAAGTCGGACGACGGCAGTGCGCCGACCATCGCCCTCGTCACCAACCCGGACATCGCCGCCGAGTTGGGCCGACACCGCCGTCCGGAGCAGGTGCTGGTGGTGTTCGCCGCCGAGACCGGCGACGCCGAGGCCAACGGCCGGGCCAAACTCGCCCGGAAACGGGCTGACCTCGTCGTCGTCAACGAGGTCGGCGTCGACAAGGTCTTCGGTGCCGAGACCAACGCGGCCACCGTGATCGGCACCGACGGTGCCGTGCACCGGCTGCCCGAGCAGGCCAAGGAGGACCTGGCCGACCGTGTCTGGGACCTCGTGCTCGCCCGGTGGGCGAACCGGTCCTGAACGGTGGATGCCGACTCGCCCGGTCGTGAGCGGTACGCGAGGGTGACTAGACTGCTGCGGAACGATTATCTTAAGAGCTTAGGAGTGCCGTGACACGCCGCCTCTTCACGTCCGAATCGGTCACGGAAGGCCACCCGGACAAGATCGCAGACCAGATCAGCGACGGGATCCTCGACGCCCTGCTCACCCAGGACCCGCACAGCCGGGTGGCGGTCGAAACGCTGATCACCACCGGTCAGGTCCACGTCGCCGGCGAGGTGACCACCAAGGCGTACGCCGACATCCCCACCATCGTCCGCGAGACGATCCTCGGCATCGGGTACGACTCGTCGAAGAAGGGCTTCGACGGCGCCTCCTGTGGCGTCAGCGTCTCCATCGGCGCCCAGTCGCCCGACATCGCGCAGGGCGTCGACAACGCCTTCGAGCTGCGGACCGGGGCGTCGGAGAGCGCGCTTGACGCGCAGGGCGCCGGCGACCAGGGCATGATGTTCGGCTTCGCCTGCTCCGAGACGCCGGAGCTGATGCCGCTGCCGATCGCGCTGGCGCACCGGCTGGCCCGGCGACTGTCCGCGGTGCGCAAGGACGGGACCATCCCCTACCTGCGGCCGGACGGCAAGACCCAGGTCACCATCGAGTACGAGGGGCTGCGCCCGGTCCGGTTGAACACCGTCGTGGTGTCCAGCCAGCACGCTGCGGACATCTCGCTGGACTCGCTGCTCACCCCGGACGTGCGTGACCACGTCATCGCTCCGGAGCTGGAGAGCCTGGGGCTGGACACCGACGGATACCGGTTGCTGGTCAACCCGACCGGCCGGTTCGAGATCGGCGGCCCGATGGGTGACGCCGGGCTGACCGGTCGGAAGATCATCGTCGACACCTACGGCGGGTACGCCCGGCACGGTGGCGGCGCGTTCTCCGGCAAGGATCCGTCCAAGGTGGACCGCTCCGCCGCGTACGCGATGCGCTGGGTGGCCAAGAACGTGGTCGCCGCCGGCCTGGCCGAGCGCTGCGAGGCGCAGGTCGCCTACGCGATCGGCAAGGCCCACCCGGTCAGCCTCTTCATCGAGACCTTCGGCACCGAGACCGTGCCGGTGGCGGCGATCGAGAAGGCGGTCGGCGAGGTCTTCGACCTGCGCCCGGCGGCCATCATCCGGGACCTGAACCTGCTCCGGCCGATCTACCGGCAGACCGCCGCCTACGGCCACTTCGGCCGTGAGCTGCCGGATCTGACCTGGGAGAGCACCGACCGGGCCGCCGACCTGAAGTCGGTAGCGGGCGCCTGACCGGCACCACGCCCAGCGACCGGCGACCCGCGGAAGGGTCGCCGGTCGCTCGGGTTTGTGTGGACGTCCCGCTGCCGCACCTCGACCGGCCCTTCGACTACCTGGTCCCCGCCGGCCTGGCCGCCGACGCGGTCCCCGGGGTGCGGGTCAAGGTCCGCTTCGCCGGCCAACTGGTCGACGGCTGGCTGCTGGAACGTGTCGACGCCTCGGCGCACGGCGGCAGGCTCGCGTACCTGGAGAAGGTGGTCTCCGCGGAGCCGGTGCTGGCCCCCGAGGTGGCCCGGCTGGCCCGGGCGGTCGCCGACCGGTACGCCGGCAGCCTGGCCGACGTGCTCCGGCTGGCCGTCCCGCCCCGACACGCCCGGGTCGAGAAGGAACCCCGCACTACCCCTGATCCGGCTGCCACCGCTCCGGCTGCCACCGCTCCGGGCGGTGGTGCGGCGGTGCCCCCGGGCCGGGCCGCGGTCGACCCGCGCGGGTGGCGGGACTACCCCGCCGGGCCGGCCTACCTGTCGGCGCTCGCCGACGGGCGGGCACCCCGGGCGGTCTGGTCGGCGCTGGCCGGGGAGGACTGGGCGGCCCGGTACGCCGACGCGGTCGCCGCCGCCGTCGCCGGTGGTCGGGGTGCGGTGGTGGTGGTGGCCGACGCCCGGGACCTCGACCGCCTCGACGCGGCGCTGACCGCGTTGCTCGGCCCGGGTCGGCACGTGACCCTCTCCGCCGCGCTCGGCCCGGCCCGTCGTTACCGCGCCTTCCTGGCCGCCCGGCGGGGCGAGGTTCCGGTGGTGATCGGCACCCGGGCCGCCATGTTCGCCCCGATGGACCGGCTCGGTCTGGTGGCGATCTGGGACGACGGGGACGACCTGCACGCCGAGCCGCGTGCGCCCTACCCGCACGCCCGCGAGGTGCTGCTCACCCGGGCCCGGCTCGCCGAGGCCGCCGCCCTGGTCGGTGGCTGGACCCGGACCGCCGAGGGGCAGTTGCTGGTGGAGACCGGGTGGGCCCGCGAGGTGGTCGCGGAGCGGGCGACCCTGCGGGCGCGTACCCCGGCCATCGCCCCGACCGGGGACGACCCGCAACTGGCCCGCGATCCGGGGGCGGCGACGGCCCGGCTGCCCAGCCTGGCCTGGACCACCGCCCGGGACACCCTGCGTACGGACGCTCCGGTGCTGGTCCAGGTGCCCCGCCGGGGCTACCTGCCCTCGGTCTCCTGCGCCGACTGCCGGACCCCGGCCCGCTGCCCGCACTGCGCCGGCCCGCTGGCGCTGCGCGCCGCCGACGCCCCGCCGGCCTGCCGCTGGTGCGGCCGGGTCACCGCCGCGTACGCCTGCCCGCAGTGCGGTGGGCGGCGGCTGCGGGCGGCGGTCACCGGTGCCCGACGAACCGCCGAGGAGCTGGGTCGGGCCTTCCCGGGGGTGCCGGTGCGCACCTCGGGCCGCGACGAGGTGCTGGCCGACGTCCCGGCCGGCGCCGGACTGGTCATCGCCACCCCCGGCGCCGAACCGGTGGCCGAGGGTGGCTACGGCGCGGTGCTGCTGCTGGACTCCTGGGCGTTGCTCACCCGGGCCGACCTGCGGGCCGGCGAGGAGACCCTGCGGCGGTGGCTCTCCGCCGCGGCCCTGGCCAGACCCGCCTCGGCCGGTGGGAAGGTGGTGGTGGTCGCCGACGGCGCGCTGGCCCCGGTGCAGGCGCTGCTGCGCTGGGATCCGGGCTGGTTCGCCGCCCGGGAGTTGGCCGAGCGGCGGGAGCTGGGTTTCCCGCCGGCGGTGAAGATGGCAAGCGTCACCGGCGGCGCGGAGGCGGTGGCCGACCTGCTGGCGCAGGCCCGGCTGCCCGACGGGGCGGAGGTGCTCGGCCCGGTCCCCGCCGACCAGGACCGGGAGCGCATGCTGGTCCGGGTGCCCCGGTCCCGGGCCGCCGCGCTGGCCGAGGCGCTGCACACCGCCGCCGGGGTACGCAGCGCCCGCCGGGCCGCCGAACCGGTCCGCCTCCAGGTCGATCCGCTGAGCCTTTTCTGAGTCGCCAGTCAGTTCGGTCGAGCCCCTGGCCAGCCCGCCGTCGCACCCCGGGTACGGCGGGCGCGGGAGGCCTGCGTGATAGCATCGCCCGTCATACCCGGGCGCACGGATGGCGCGACGAAGACGGGAACGCGTCGGGCCGACGCCAGATCGATGATGTCAAGCAGCCGGTGAGCAGGGGTGGACCAGTGGTGACCGTTCGTCAGTCGATCGTCTTCAACGGTGACCTCGGCAGCGGCAAGAGCACCGTCTCCGTCGAGATCGCCAAGCGGCTGGGCCTGCGCCGGGTCAGCGTCGGTGATCTCTACCGGCAGATGGCGCAGGAGCGGCAGATGACCGCGCTCCAGCTCAACCTGCACGCCGAGCTGGACCAGGCTGTCGACGGCTACGTCGACCAGCTCCAGCGGAACATCGCCGCCTCGGGCGAGTCGCTGGTGATGGACTCCCGGCTGGCCTGGCACTTCTTCACCGACGCCCTCAAGGTGCACATGATCACCGAGCCGGCCGAGGCGGCCCGGCGGGTGCTGCTGCGCCCCTCCGGCCCGGCCGAGAGCTACACCTCGCTGGCCGAGGCGGAGGCCAAGCTGCGCGAGCGCAGCGAGAGCGAGCGGAACCGGTTCATCCTCCGGTACGGCGTCGACAAGGCCAGACTGCGCAACTACGACCTGGTCTGCGACACCACCCGGGCCTCCGCCGAGGAGGTCATCACGCACATCGTCGACGCGTACGAGGGCCGGCTCGGCGTCGACGTGCTGCGCGACGCCCCGCCGCTGCTGCTGCTCGACCCGGCCCGGGTCTATCCGACCGAGGACGTCGCCACCCTGCGCGGGCTGGGGGAGTCCGAGTTCGTCGGCGAGCTGGCGGCGGCAGGTGACGAGGCCCTCGAACCGCTGCGGATCGGCTTCACCGGCGAGTACTTCTTCGTCGTCGACGGGCACCGCCGGCTCAGCGCCGCGCTGCGCAACGGCTTCCCGCTGGTGCCCGCGCAGCTCGTCGCCGAGGTGGACGAACCGGTCGTCGGGGGGATGAGCGCGGTCGACTACTTCGCCGCCCAGGTCCGCCCGAGCCTCGTCCACGACTGGGAGGCCGCCCACGGCACCCGGCTCCCGCTGCCCGCGCACGCCCTGCTCGGCGGGGACGCGGTGCTGGCCGGTGAGCCGGGCGCCAGCGCCTGACCCCGGTGCCCGCTGCCTGACCCTGCCGCCGGCGGCGACCCGTCCCCGGCGGTGGCGTGCCGTCCCCGGCGGCACGGCCTAGTCCCGGGAACGGCGGCCCTGTTCCGGCGCATCGCGGTACGCGGGGCGGTGCCGCCTTCGACACTCCGTAGACTGGTACGGCACCATGCCGTCCCGATGAAGGAGCCACCCCGCGTGACCGTCCAGCCCATCCGTCTGTTCGGGGATCCGGTGCTGCGCACGCCGGCCGATCCGGTCGTCGACTTCGACGTCGAGCTGCGTAGGCTCGTCGCCGACCTCACCGACACGATGCGTGACCGCGGCGGTGCCGGACTGGCCGCCCCCCAGCTCGGCGTGGGTCTGCGGGTCTTCACCTTCGAGGTGGACGACGTGCTCGGCCACCTGGTCAACCCGGTGCTGGAGTTCCCCGACACCGAGGAGCAGGACGGCCCGGAGGGCTGTCTGTCGATTCCCGGGCTCTACTTCGACACCAAGCGCCGGCAGAACGTGATCGCCAAGGGCTTCAACGGCTACGGCGACCCGTTGCAGATCGTCGGCACCGGGCTGATGGCCCGCTGTGTCCAGCACGAGACCGACCACCTCGACGGGGTGCTCTTCCTCGACCGGTTGGACCCGGCCGGGCGCAAGGAGGCGATGAAGGCGATCCGCCAGGCCGACTGGTACGACGCCGCCGCCCCGCCCACGGTCAAGGTCAGCCCGCACGCCGCCAACAGTCCCTTCGGTCTGGGTCGGTGACCGGCCGATGCGTGTGATCTTCGCCGGTACGCCGGCCGTCGCCGTCCCCGCCCTGGCCGCCGTGCACGCCTCCGGGCACGAGCTGGTGGCCGTGGTCACCCGCCCCGACGCGCCCGCCGGTCGGGGCCGGGGCGTGGTCCGCTCGCCCGTCGGCGCCTGGGCCGACGAGCACGGCGTCGAGGTGCTCACCCCGGCCCGCCCTCGGGAGCCGGAGTTCCTCGACCGGCTGGGTGCGCTGGCACCCGACTGCGTGCCGGTGGTCGCGTACGGCGCGCTGGTGCCCCCGGCGGCGCTGGAGATCCCCCGGTTCGGCTGGATCAACCTGCACTTCTCGCTGCTGCCCGCCTGGCGGGGCGCGGCCCCCGTGCAGCACGCGGTGCTGCACGGCGACGGGCTCACCGGGGCCAGCGTCTTCCAACTGGAGCAAGGGCTGGACACCGGTCCGGTCTACGGCACGCTCACCGACGAGATCCGCCCCACCGACACCTCCGGCGACCTGCTGGAACGCCTCGCCCACTCCGGTGCCGGGCTGTTGGTGGCCGTCCTGGACGCCATCGAGGCGGGCACCGCCCGGGCCGAGCCGCAGCCCGCCGACGGCGTTTCACTGGCCCCGAAGCTGACCGTGGAGGACGCCCGGGTGCGCTGGACCGACCCGGCCTTCGCGGTGGACCGTCGGATCCGCGCCTGCACCCCGGCCCCCGGCCCGTGGACGACCTTCCGGGGCGACCGGGTCAAGCTCGGGCCGGTGACCCCGGTCGGCAACGGCCCCGATCTGAAAGCTGGAGAACTGTTGGTGGAGAAGACCCGCGTGTTGACCGGCACGGCGACCGTGCCGGTGCAGCTCGGTGAGGTGCGCGCGGCGGGCAAGAAGGCCATGCCGGCGACCGACTGGGCGCGTGGCGTCCGGGTGGGCGTCGGGGAGGAGCTCGCATGACCGGGCCGACGCGACGGCCCGAGCGCCCCGCCGACGGTGCGCGGCGCGAGCAGCGTGGTGACGACCGGCGGTCGGAGCGGCCTTCCGGTGGCTTCCGGGGTGACCGCACCGCCCGCACCGGCGGATGGGGAGACCGGGGCGGTGCCGACCGGCGGCCCGGCCGACCGGTCCGACCGGCGGTGGACCTGCCCCGGTACGCGGCGTACCAGGCGGTCGCGGCGGTGCACCGCGACGACGCGTACGCCAATCTGGTGCTGCCGGCGATCCTGCGCGAGGAGGGGCTGACCGGTCGGGACGCCGCCTTCGCCACCGAGCTGACCTACGGCACCCTGCGTCAGCTCGGCACCCTGGACACGATCCTCACCGCCGCAGCCGGCCGGGACGTCGAGCGGATCGACCCGCCGGTACGCGACGCGCTACGGCTCGGGGCCTACCAGTTGCTGCACACCCGGGTGCCGGCGCACGCCGCCGTGTCGTCCACGGTGGACCTGGTCCGGACGGTCGGACCGGGCGCCACCGGCTTCGCCAACGCGGTGCTGCGCGAGGTGGCCGGCCAGGACCTGGACGCCTGGGTGACGAAGCTCGCCCCGACGATGGCGGCCGACCCGATCGGCCACCTGGCCGTCACCTACAGCCACCCGCAGTGGATCGTGCGGGCCTTCGCCGACGCCCTCGACGGTGACCTGGGCGAGGTCACCCGCCTGTTGATCGAGGACAACGAGCGCCCGCCGGTGCATCTGTGCGTGCGCCCCGGTCGGGCCGACCCGGTCGAGCTGGCCGACGAGGTCGGCGGCGCCCCCGGCGCGTTCTCCCCGTACGCGGTCTACCTTGCCGGCGGTGCCCCCGGTGACCTGCCGGCGCTAGCCGACGGTCGGGCGCACGTGCAGGACGAGGGTTCCCAGTTGGTGGCGCACGTGCTGGCGACGGCGCCGCTGGACGGCCCTGACGGTCGCTGGCTGGACCTGTGCGCCGGCCCCGGCGGCAAGGCCGGGCTGCTCGGTGCGCTCGCCGCGCAGCGGGACGCCCGGTTGACCGCGGTGGAGATCTCGGAGCACCGGGCCCGGCTGGTCGAACAGGCCACGCGGGGGTTGCCGGTGAACGTGCTGCACACCGACGGCCGGACCGTCGGGGCGGATCCCAAGCTGCCCGAAGGACACTTCGACCGGGTGCTGGTCGACGCCCCGTGCACCGGGCTCGGTTCGCTGCGTCGCCGGCCGGAGTCGCGCTGGCGGCGGCAGCCGTCGGACCTGCCACCGCTGACCCGGCTGCAGCGGGAACTGCTCACCGCCGCGCTGCGGGCGACCCGCCCGGGTGGTCTGGTCGCCTACGTCACCTGCTCCCCGCACACCGTGGAGACGCACGTGACGGTCACCGAGGCCGCCCGCCGCGCCGGGGTCCCGGCGGACTTCGTCGACGCCCGCCCGCTGCTACCACCCGGCATGCCCGGCCTGGGCGACGGCCCCACCGTGCAACTCTGGCCCCACCGCCACGGCACCGACGCCATGTTCCTGGCCCTCCTCCGCCGCACCTGACCCACCCCCGCCCCCCGCCCCGCCCACCCCCGCCCCCCGCCCTGCCCACCCCCGCCTGACCTCGTTGATCAAGAGGTTTACGTCACCCACAACGCTATTCCTGACGCAAACCTCTTGATCACCGCCTCATCCACCCCACTCGTTCGGGTGATCAAGAGGTTTGCGTCAGATGGGGTGGGCGGGGTGGCGTAAACCTCTTGATCAACCCCGCTGGAGGGTTCGACCAGGCGGAGGCGGGGGCGGGGGCGGAGAGGGGAGGGGGAGGGGGAGGGGTTATTTGCGGAGGGGGAGGGAACGGGGGCCGGTGTTCCTGAGGGAGCGGGTGAGGGTGCGGTCGGTGAGCCAGAGGAAGCACTGGACCGTGTGGTTGCCGTTGCGCCAGTCCCGCTCGGCCGGGCCGTAGTAGATCGAGCCGGCCCGGAACTTCAGGTCGCCGTCGTTCGGCACGCCGGTATGCCGGGCGATCAGGTCGAGGCAGCCCCGGTGGATCCGGTCACCGGAGCGCTGGAACTCGGCGTAGCTGACGTCAGGGGCCTGCCAGACGCCGACGAACTCGGCGTGGTGCCGGGCGGTGCAGGGGACCGGACTCATCGCCCGGACGTCGTCCCGGGAGACCTTCGGGTCGAAGCAACCGAGCCGCAGCGCGCTGTCGCCGGTCAGGGCACCCCGCAGGCTCCCGGTGCGCGGGCGGATCCCCGGCTCGTCGATGCCCTTGATCTCGCCGAGTTCGCAGCGGAACCAACGGGCCCCGCCGGTCCAGCCCGGTGGGGACGGGAAGACGACGGTCAGGCCGAGCCGGCCGGCCCGCCAGTCCGCGCCGATCTCCCGGCGTACCTCGCGGTCGCATTCGGTGCGGGCGGCCCGGACGGCGGGCGAGCCGGCTGCGGGGGGAGCGGCCGACCGGCCGGATGCCCCGGTCAGGGTGCCCACGTGCATCGTCTCGGTGTGGTGTGTGCCGGCGCAGTCGACCGGGTTCCAGCCGCTGAGGTAGCCGACGTCCTGCACCCCGGCATGGCAGGCACCCTCGGTGGGGACGAACACCCGTGGGACGGGCAGCGTCGGCCACTCGTCGGTCAGGTCACCGTCCACCCCGGTCGGGGTGCCGCAACCGGCCAACACCAGGGCCGCCGCGCTGCCGACGGCGAGCGCCGTCCACCACCGCCGCATCGCACCCGCCCCTCGCTCGTCACCAGCGCGGCATCCCGTCACCAGCGCGGCATCCCGGCGGGCCAGTCCGTCTGCGGCGGCCTGCGGCGGCGTCGGCCCGGCACGGTACCAGCGCCCGACGGGGGCGTGCTGGGCATCGACGTCCCTGGTGCGGCAGCATACGACACCCGGGCTCAGATCGCGGGCAGCCCCTTCGGGCCGGCGCCGCGCATCGAACGGGTCAGTTTCCGGTCGTCGCTCCACAGGAAGCAGCGGATCCCCCGGTCGCCCTCCTCCCACTCCCGCTGTGACGGCGGATAGAAGATGGACCCGGCCCGGTACGGCAGGTCGCTGTTGTTGGGCACCTCGGCGAAACCGGCGATCAGCGCCATGCAGCGCCGGTGCACCCGCTGGTTGGCGCGACCGAAGTCGGCCCAGCTCAGGTCGCTGCGCTCCAGGTAGACGCCGACGAACTCGGCACGGTGCGGTTCGGAGCAGAGCACCGGCGCCATGTAGTTCAGGTTGTTGCCGATCAACTTGGGATCGAAACAGCGGTGGGTGAGCGGGTTGTCGCCGACCATCGCCCCCCGCAGGCTGCCGACGCGGTTCACCGGCCGGGTGTTGTCGATGCTGTCGGTCTCGCTGAGATCGCACCGGAACCAACGGGCACCGCTGTTCCACGCCGAGTTCGCCGGCAGCGCGATGTTCATGGTGAGCCGGGCGGAGTGCCAGTCGCCGCCGAGTACGTCCCGGGCCCGCTGGTCGCACTCGGTGCGGGCGGGGCGCAGCGCGGCGGACCCGGGCTCGGGCCGGTCACCCCGGACGACCGCGCCGGTGAAGGTGCCGACGTGGATGGCCTCGGCCAGGTGGCTGCGCGCGCAGTCCACCGTCTCGTAGGTGCCGGCCTGGACCACCGGGGTTATCCGGGGCAGGCAGGCGTCGGTGGCGGGCACGAACGCCTGGGCGACCGGCAGCACCGGCCAGTCGTCGAGCAGGTCACCATCGGCACTGTGCTGCGGCACGCAACCGCTGAGCGCCACCGTCACCGCGCCGGCCAGCGCCAGCGCCACGAGCCACCGTCGCATCGTCCGCCCTTTCCGGGAGTCGACGGCCCGTCGCCGCTCCGCATGGCGTTGCCCTCCGCCGGGCGAGGAGCATACAAGACCGTCCCCGATGGAGTGTTGCCGTCTGCGGGTCGTTCGGCCAGTCGCCGCCGTCCGTTAGTCCCGATCCCGGCTCGAAGGGTGCTGATTGTGCACGTTGGGTCACGCCTGGATCACAGGTAGTCGCCCATGGTGCCGCGCCGTCCGCGACGGATGGCCGCGTTCGTACACTTGCCCCGTGACCGTACCGCCGTCGATCATCGCGCCCAGCATCCTCGCCGCCGATTTCGCCCGCCTCGCCGATGAAGTCCACGCCGTCGAGGGCGCCGCGGACTGGCTGCACGTCGACGTGATGGACAACCACTTCGTCCCCAACCTCACCATCGGCCTGCCGGTGGTGCAGAGCCTGCGGGCGGTGACCCAGCTCCCGTTCGACGTGCATCTCATGATCACCGACCCGCGCCGGTGGGCACCCGGCTACGCCGATGCCGGCGCGTACAACGTCACCTTCCACGCCGAGGCGTGCGACGACCCGGTCGCCCTCGCCAAGGACCTTCGTTCGGCCGGGGCCCGGGCCGGACTGGCCATCGACCGGGACACCCCGATCGAGCCGTACCTGGAGCTGCTGCCCAGTTTCGACACCCTGCTGATCATGACGATCAAGGCCGGTTTCGGCGGGCAACGGTTCATCCCGCAACTGCTGGACAAGGTGCGGGCGGCCCGGCGGCACGTCGACAGCGGTCACCTGGAACTGCGCATCGAGGTGGACGGCGGGATCGCCGCCGACACCATCGAGCAGGCCTCGGCGGCCGGCGCGGACGCCTTCGTCGCCGGCACCGCCGTCTACGGGGCGGCCGATCCGGCCGAGGCGGTCCGCCGCCTGCGTGGGCTCGCGGAGCGCGCGGCTCCCGGGGCCTGAGGTGGAGCCCGCCGGCGACCGTCCCGACGTGATCCTGGTCGTCGACGACGACGAGGACATCGCCCGCTTCGTCGAGTTCAACCTGCGGCTGCACGGCTTCGAGGTGCTGCACGCCGGTGACGGTCAGGAGGCCCTCGACATGATCGAGCAGCACCGGCCCGACCTGGCGGTGGTGGACCTGATGATGCCGCGCATCGACGGTCTGGAGCTGACCCGTCGGCTGCGCGCCAACCCGATCACCTCGGCGCTGCCGGTGATCATGCTGACCGCCAAGGGCATGACAGTGGACAAGGTCCACGGGCTCAGCGCCGGCGCCGACGACTACCTGGTCAAGCCGTTCGACACCGCCGAGCTGGTGGCCCGGGTCAGCTCCACGCTGCGCCGCAACAAGGAGTTCCGCGAGGTCTCCCCGCTGACCGGCCTGCCCGGCAACAGCCGGATCCGGCGGGAGATCAGCGACCGGGTACGCAGCGGCGTCGACTACGCCGTCGGTTACATCGACATCGACCGGTTCAAGAGCGTCAACGACCGGTACGGCTTCGTCCGGGGTGACGAGTTCATCTCGGCGCTGGCCCGCAGCCTCCACCGGGCGGTGGTCGCGATCGGGCTGCCGCCGGCCTTCCTCGGCCACGTCGGCGGCGACGACTTCGTGATCGTCTGCGCCCCCGAGCAGATCCGTCCGCTGACCTCCCGGGCGGTGGTCGACTTCGAGAAGTCCGCCGACACCCTCTACGACCCGACCGACCGGGAGCGCGGTTTCGTCGAGCTGAAGGACCGCCGGGGCAACATCCGACGGGCCGCCCTGGTCACGCTGTCGATAGGCGTCTCGCTCTCGGACGCCAGGAAGCGCTTCACCGACCCCCTGGACGCGATCGCGGTGGCCAGTGAGATGAAAACGGTCGCCAAGAGCCAACCGGGGTCATACGTCGCGGTGGACCGCCGACGCGCCGACGGGGTGTGAAGTAGCACGCTGGAGGTGGCGGACCACCCCGGTGAATGTGTAAGACTTCGCATGTACCCACCACGCGCTGGCGGGGCTCGGTGAAATTCCGAACCGGCGGTGATCCACGGTAGACGTGGTAAGCCCGCGACCCGGACGGCTCTGCCGCCCGGTGGACCTGGTGAGAATCCGGGGCCGACGGTGGGGGAGCGGTTCGTCCGCACCCCCGAAAGTCCGGATGGGAGACAGCGCGCGGGCGGGGCGGGCCTGCGCGGGCGCTGTTTTCGCCGCGCGTGGGCTCCCCGGGGCGGCCCTGCCGTTCCCGGGTCCGCCGCCGCCTGCCCGGCTCCTCCCGTACCGCCAGCGCGCGGACCGGCGAGTGAGAGGGCAGGGCATGGGCGGCGTCTCCGTGGACGAGGCGATGCGTCGTGCCGTCGAGCTGGGCGCCCGTGGCCTCGGCACCACAAGCCCCAACCCGGTCGTCGGGTGCGTGCTGCTCGACGCGGACGGCGTCGTCGTCGGGGAGGGCTTCCACGCCTACACCGGCGGCCCGCACGCCGAGATCGTCGCGCTCGCCCAGGCCGGTGAGCGGGCCCGGGGTGGCACCGCCGTGGTCACCCTGGAACCCTGCGACCACACCGGTCGCACCGGCCCCTGCAGTCACGCCCTGATCCGCGCCGGGCTCGCCCGGGTCGTCATCGCCGTGCCCGACCCCAACCCGGTCGCCTCGGGCGGTGCCGCGACCCTGCGCGCCGCCGGGGTGCGGGTGGAGTTCGGGGTACGCGCCGACGAGGCCGAGGCCGGCAACATCGCCTGGCTGACCTCGATGCGGCGCGGCTGGCCCTACCTGATCTGGAAATATGCCGCCACCCTCGACGGCCGGTCGGCGGCGGTCGACGGCAGCAGCATGTGGATCACCTCCGAGGCTGCCCGGATGGACGTGCACGCGCTGCGCGGCACGGTGGACGCGGTGATCGCCGGGGTGGGCACCGTGCTCGCCGACGATCCCCGGCTCACCGCCCGCAACCTGCGCGACGGCACCCTGGCCATCCGGCAGCCGCTGCGGGTGGTGGTGGACAGCGCGGGCCGTACCCCGGCCGACGCCCGGGTCCGCGACGGCGCCGCCCGGACCTGGATCGCCACCGTCGCGGAGGTCGGGGCCGGCCCGGACGGCCGGGTCGACCTGCCGGCCCTGCTCGCCGAACTGCACCACCGGGGGGTACGGGCGGCGCTGCTGGAGGGTGGTCCCCGGCTGGCCGGGGCGTTCCTCGCCGCCGGTCTGGTCGACCGGGTCGTCGGGTACGTCGCGCCGAAGCTGCTCGGGGCCGGCCCGACCGCGCTGATCGACGCGGGTGTGACGACCATCGCCGACGCCATCGATCTGGAACTCACCGACGTTACCCGGGTCGGGTCCGACCTGCGGATCACCGCGCTGCCCCGGAAGAGGGAGGCCTGAGATGTTCACCGGCATCGTCGAGGAGTTGGGCGAGGTCGTCCGGATCGTCGACACCGGGGGTGACTCGGCGCTGGTCGCGATCCGCGGCCCGCTTGTCACCTCGGACGCCCGGCACGGCGACTCCATCGCGGTCAACGGGGTCTGTCTGACCGTGGTCGACGTCGACGGCGGGGCGTTCACCGCCGACGTGATGGGCGAGACGCTGCGGCGGTCCGCGCTCGGCGGGCTGCGCCCCGGCGACCCGGTCAACCTGGAGCGGGCCGCCGCGCTGAACAGCCGGCTCGGCGGGCACCTGGTGCAGGGGCACGTCGACGGGGTCGGCGAAGTGCTCTCCCGGGAGCCGGCCGCGCAGTGGGAGACACTGCGGTTCCGCCTCCCCGCCGCGCTGGCCCGGTACGTGGTGGAGAAGGGCTCGATCACCGTCGACGGGGTGTCGCTGACCGTGGCGGCGGTCGGCGACGACTGGTTCACCGTCGGGCTGATCCCCACCACCCTGAGACTCACCACGCTCGGCGGGCGGGGCGTCGGTGCTCCGGTCAACCTCGAGGTGGACGTCCTGGCCAAGTACGTCGAACGCCTCCTCGGCACCCGGCCAGCAGCCGGCCCGGCACCGACCGACGACACCATCGACCCGGCCCCGCCCGTCGACGGAGGTGCCCGGTGACCGGGCCGACAGGTTGGCTGCTCGACGCCCAGGTGCACCTCCTCGGTTCCCCGGTGCTGGTCCGGGAGATCGTCGGCAATGTCTTCGGTCTGGTCTCGGCGCTGCTCGGACTGCGCCGGCTGGTCTGGGCCTGGCCGGTCGGCATGATCGGCAACGGGTTGCTGTTCACCGTCTTCCTCGGCGGCGTGTTCGCCACCCCGCAGGCACACGATCTCTACGGTCAGGCGGGCCGGCAGGTCTTCTTCTTCGCGGTCAGCGTCTACGGCTGGTGGCGCTGGTCGAGCAACCGCCGGCGCGGCGGCGACGGGCCGGCGGTCAGCCCCCGCTGGGCCACCGGCCGGGAACGGCTGGGCCTGCTGCTCGCCGCCGTCGTCGGCACCGCCCTCGGCTATCCCGTGCTCGCCGCGCTCGGCTCGTGGGGACCACTGCCCGACGCCTGGATCCTCACCGGCAGCCTGCTTGCCACCTACGGCATGGCCCGGGGCTGGGTGGAGTTCTGGCTGGTCTGGATCGCCGTGGACGCGGTCGGCGTACCGCTGCTGCTGCGCGGCGGCTTCTACCCCTCGGCGGCCATGTACCTGGTCTACGGCGCCCTCTGCGGCTGGGGCTTCGTCGCCTGGTGGCGCAGCTCGCGGGCTGCCCGCGCGGCATCGGTGTCGATCCCGCCCACCTACTCGGAGGTCGTGGCATGAGCACACAGGCGGTCACCTTCGCCCGCATCGAGGAGGCGGTGGCGGACATCGCCGCCGGCCGTCCCGTCGTGGTGGTCGACGACGAGGACCGGGAGAACGAGGGCGACCTGATCTTCGCGGCCGAACTGGCCACCCCGGAGCTGCTCGCCTTCATGGTCCGATGGACCTCCGGCTACGTCTGCGTCCCGCTGACCGAGTCGGAGTGTGACCGGCTGGACCTGCCGCCGATGCACCACACCAACCAGGACCGGCGCGGCACCGCGTACACGGTGACCGTGGACGCCCGGGAGGGGGTCAGCACCGGCATCTCCGCCGCGGACCGGGCGCACACCATCCGGCTGCTCGCCGACCCCGGCACCGACCCGACGGACCTGGCCCGCCCCGGCCACGTGGTACCCCTGCGGGCCCGTGAGGGCGGGGTGCTGCGCCGACCCGGGCACACCGAGGCGGCGGTCGACCTGACCCGGCTGGCCGGGCTGCGTCCGGCCGGGGTGCTCTGCGAGCTGGTCAACGACGACGGCACCATGATGCGCCTGCCGGAACTGCAGAAGTTCTGCGCCGAGCACTCCCTCACCCTGGTCACCATCGCCGACCTGGTGGCCTACCGGCGGCGGCACGAGAAGCAGGTCGAGCAGGTCGCCGAGGCGCGGATGCCCACCCCGCACGGGGTGTTCCGGGCGCTGGGCTACCGGGCCGAACACGACCCGGCCGAGCACGTCGCGATGGTCTTCGGTGACCTGGGTGACGGCCACGACGTGCTGGTCCGGGTGCACTCCGAGTGCCTCACCGGGGATGTCTTCGGCTCGCTGCGCTGCGACTGCGGGCCGCAGTTGCAGGCGTCGCTGGCCCGGGTGGCCCAGGAGGGGCGGGGCGTGGTGCTCTACGTGCGCGGGCACGAGGGGCGGGGCATCGGCCTGCTGCACAAGCTCCAGGCGTACCAGCTCCAGGACCAGGGCCGCGACACCGTGGACGCGAACCTCGACCTGGGGCTGCCCACCGACGCCAGGGACTACGGCACCGGCGCGCAGATCCTCTACGACCTGGGTGTGCGGTCGATGCGGCTGCTCACCAACAACCCGGCCAAGCGCGCCGGCCTGGAGGGGTACGGGTTGACCATCACCGGCCGGGCGGGGCTGCCGGTCCGGCCGCATCCGGAGAACGTCCGCTACCTGCGGACCAAGCGGGACCGGATGGGCCACCTGTTGGACGAGCTGGACGAGGTGACCGAGGCCCCGATGGGCCGCCCGGTCCCCGGCGACGAGATCGGAGCATGACCATGGCGGGTTTCGGCGAGCCCGGAGTGACGGCGGTGGACGCCACCGGACTGACCGTCGGGGTGGTGGCCGCGCGCTGGCACGGCGAGCTGACCGACCACATGCTCGACCGGGCCGTCGCCGCCGCGCAGGCGTGCGGGGCGCGGGCGGTGACGGCCCGGGTGGCCGGCTCGGTGGAGCTGCCGGTGGTGGCGCAGGCCCTGGCCCGCCGCTGCGACGTGGTGGTGGCGCTGGGCGTGGTGGTACGCGGCGCGACCGCCCACTTCGACTACGTCTGCCGGTCGGTGACCGACGGGCTGACCCGGGTCGCCCTGGACGAGGGCAAGCCGGTGGCGCACGGGGTGCTGACCGTGGAGACCATCGCGCAGGCCCGGGACCGGGCCGGGCTGCCCGGCTCGGCCGAGGACAAGGGGTGGTCGGCGACCGTGGCCGCGCTGGACGCCGCGCTGGCGATCAGGGCCGTCGCCACCGCCAACGGCCACCGCGTCGGCTTCGCCGGCTGACCCCGTCCGGCCCGTCAGAGGCGGCCGGCGTCGATGATCCGCCTGAGGAACTGGCGGGTGCGGGGCTGGGTCGGCTCGCCGAGCACCTGGGCGGGCGGCCCGGCCTCGACCACCCGGCCCGCGTCGAGGAAGCAGACCTGGTCGGCGACCTCCCGGGCGAACCCCATCTCGTGGGTGGCCAGCACCATGGTCATCCCGTCGGCCTTCAGGTCCCGGATCAGCGACAGCACCTCACCGACCAGCTCCGGGTCGAGCGCCGAGGTGACCTCGTCCAGCAGCATCAGCCGGGGCGAGTTGGCCAGCGCCCGGACGATCGCCACCCGCTGCTGCTGACCGCCGGAGAGCCGGTCCGGGTAGGCGTCCGCCTTCCCGCCCAACCCCACCCGGTCCAGCAGCTCCCGGGCCTGCGCCTCGGCCTCGGCCCGCCCCCTCCGGTGCACCCGGCGCGGGGCGAGGACGACGTTCTCCACCACGCTCAGGTGCGGAAACAGGTTGTACGACTGGAAGACCATGCCGATCCGCCGGCGTACCCGGTCGGGGTCGACCCGGGGATCGGAGATCTCCTCGCCGTCCAGCTCGATGGTCCCGTCGTCCAGCTCCTCAAGCAGGTTGACGCAGCGCAGCAGGGTCGACTTGCCCGAGCCGGACGCACCGATCAGCGCGACCACCTGGTGCTCCTCGACGGTCAGGTCGAGGCCGTCGAGCACCACCTGGTCGCCGAACTCCTTGCGTAACCCCCGGCAGGTCAGCACGGCCATCTCAACCTCCGGACTGGCGTCGGGCCGAGCGCAGCGTCACCCAGTCGGTGACCGCGATCAGCGGGATGGCCAGCAGCACGAACAGCACCCCGGCCAGGATGTACGGGGTGTAGTTGAAGGTCTCCGCGGTGGCGATCTGGGCCGCCCGGACCGCGTCGATCGGGCCGGCCAGGGAGACCAGGCCGACGTCCTTCTGCATCGCCACCACGTCGTTGAGCAGCGGCGGCGCGACCCGCCGGACGGCCTGTGGCAGCACCACGTGCCGCATGGTCTGCCGGTAGGTCAGCCCGAGTGAGCGGGCCGCCGCGAGCTGGCTCGGGTGGATCGACTCGATGCCGGCCCGGAACACCTCCGCCAGGTAGCCGCCGTAGGTGAGCACCAGCGCCAGCCCGCCGAGCACCAGCACCGGGGGCATGCCCTGCAACCGCAGGCCGGGCACGCCGAGGGTGAGCACGTACAGCACGATGATCAGCGGCAGGCCCCGGAAGGTGTACGTGTAGCCGGCGGCGAGCGCGCGGACCGGGAAGAAGACCGGCCCGCGCAGGGTACGCAGCAGCGCGATCAGCAGCCCGAGCAGCAGCGCCCCGACCGCGCAGCAGACCAGCAGCCGGACGTTGAGCCACAGCCCGGTGAGCACCTCGGGCAGGGCGTCCCGGGCGATCGCCGGATCGAGGAACGACAGGCGGACCCGGTCCCAGCCGGGTGCCCCGGTGACCGCGACGACCAGCAGCGTGCCGAGCAC
This sequence comes from Micromonospora sp. NBC_00421, assembly GCF_036017915.1. Lineage (NCBI taxonomy): Bacteria > Bacillati > Actinomycetota > Actinomycetes > Micromonosporales > Micromonosporaceae > Micromonospora > Micromonospora sp. NBC_00421. The sequence continues at coordinate 3,325,796 of NZ_CP107929.1, read as the reverse complement.
CGCCGTGGAGGCGGCGGCGACCAGCACGCTGCGGGTCGTCTGCCGCCGCCGGTACGCGGCCCGCCGCCGCTGGGCCGCCGAGGGGGTGTGCTGCCGGCGTGACGTCGGGCTGTCTTCGCGCGATGGCACCGGCCTCACCGGAGTTCGGTTGCTCCGGCCACCTGGGCGAGCCACTTCTGCTCCAGCTGCTTGAGGGTGCCGGCCTCGGAGAGCTCACCGATCGTCCGGCTGACGCAGAAGGTGATCGGGGAGTCCTTGTCCAGCAGCAGCCCGAACGCCTCGGGCGCGCCCACCTGTGGCAGTTGCCCGACCACCGTGGCGTCGGTGAGCTCCGAGCCGGTGATGTAGAACGCCGTGGGCAGGTCGACCACAAGGCCGTCGAGCTGACCGTTCTGCAGGGCCTTCTTGGCGTCGTCGTTGCTGTTGTAGACCTGCGGCTTCGCCTTCGGCTTGATCAGGTCGGTGATCGCCTGGTAGCTGGTCGTGCCGACCTGCGCGCCGAGCTTGGCGTCCTTCAGGTCCGCCATCGACTTCTTCCCGGCGATCTTCGACGACTTGAGCGCGATCACCGTCTGCCGCACCAGGTAGTACGGCGGGGAGAAGTCGACCGCCTGCTTGCGTTCCTCGGTGATGGAGAACTGGTTGATGTCGAAGTCGAAGTTCTTCGGGCCGGGGGCGATGGCGGTGTCGAACTTGACCCGGGTCCAGGTGACGTCCCCGCGGGCGTACCCGAGCTTCTCGGCCACCGCGTACGCGACGGCGGACTCGAAGCCCTCGCCGCTGTCCGGCTTGTTGCCCCGGAACCACGGCTCGTAGGCGGGCTCGTCGGTGGCGACGGTGAGCTTGCCGGCCGTCCGGGTCTTCAGCCCCTCCTTGGTGCAGGACGGCGTGGTGGGGGCGGCGTCGGGGGTGGGGAGGTTGTCCTGGGGTGCGCATCCGGCCACCGCGACCAGGAGCGCGGCGACGGCGGTGGCGGCGGTGCGGGTACGTGAGCTGCTGCTGACCATGGCCGCCAGGATAGAGAAGGACGCCGATCCCCCGAAAGGTGTCCCATCAGGTAGATGGGAGATCGATATCCGCCGGGTCGGTCCGGCGTCCGTGACCGGTCACCGTCCCAGCCTGCGGGAGGCATGCGGTGGGCGGGACGACGCGCCCGGACCCGGAGCGCACGGCCCCGACGGGAAGCTGGAAGAATCCGGACCCGTGAAGACGTTCGAGGAGTTGTTCGCCGAGCTCCAGGCCAAGGCCGCCGCCGGCACGCCGGGTTCGGGCACGGTCGCCGCCCTGTCCAAGGGGGTGCACTTCGTCGGCAAGAAGGTCGTCGAGGAGGCGGCCGAGTCGTGGATGGCCGCCGAGCACGAGGGGCCGGAGCGCACCGCCGAGGAGATCTCCCAGCTGCTCTACCAGGTGCAGGTGCTGATGCTGGCAAGTGGTCTGGAGCTGAAGGACGTCTACCGACATCTGTGAGTGCGCCCGCGTCGCCGATCCGATCCGAGCGAAGGAGCACTCCGTCATGCTGCGTGTCGCCGTACCCAACAAGGGCGCCCTGGCCGAGAAGGCCGCCCAGATGCTGCGTGAGGCGGGTTACCGCCAGCGCACCGACCCCAAGGACCTGGTCTGCCCGGACGAGGCCAACGACATCGAGTTCTTCTATCTGCGGCCGAAGGACATCGCCACCTACGTCGGCTCGGGTGACCTGGACGTCGGGATCACCGGCCGGGACCTGCTGATCGACTCCGGCGCTCCCGCCGAGGAGGTGGTCGACCTGGCCTTCGGCCGGGCCACCTTCCGCTTCGCCGCCCGCCCCGAGGACGTCGGCGACGTCCAGCAGTTGGGCGGGCACCGGATCGCCACCGCGTACCCGGGGCTGGTCGAGCGCTACCTCGCCGAACTCGGCGTCAAGGCCGACGTGATCCGGCTCGACGGCGCGGTGGAGAACGCCATCCGGCTCGGCGTCGCCGACGTCGTCGCCGACGTGGTGGAGACCGGTGCGACGCTGCGCCAGGCCGGGCTGGTGGTCTTCGGTGACCCGCTGCTGCGTTCCTCGGCGGTGCTGGTCCGCCGGGCCGCCGCGCCGGCGCACCCGCAGGCGGAGCAGTTGCTGCGCCGTCTGCACGGGGTGCTGGTGGCCCGCCGCTACGTGATGCTCGCCTACGACGTGCCGGCCGGACTGCTCGACCGGGCCAGCGCGCTCACCCCGGGCATCGAGTCGCCGACGGTCTCCCCGCTGCACCGGGAGGGCTGGGTCGCCGTGCAGGCGATGGTGCTCCGCGACGACGTGCACCGGATCATGGACGAGCTGTACGAGTTGGGCGCCCGCGCCATTCTGGTCACCAACATCCACGCCTGCCGCCTCTGACTCCCGCCCCCACCAGGCCGGCCCGGAAGCGGCCGACCTGGTGGGGGCGGGTGGCGGCGCGGCGGCTGCCGGGGGCGGGTGGCAGACTGGCCGGGTGAGCGACACCGAGTTGATCTGCCTGAAGCCGCGTCGCATCCGGGTCGTCTGCTGGGCCTCGGCGGTTGCCCTGCTGGTGGTATTCACCCTGGTGGCCACCTCGCTGACCGGGGCGACCGGTGAAGGCTACGGCAGCTTCCAGCGTGGTGACCAGTTCGCCATGGTCGGCCTCGGGGTGCTCGGCGCGCTCGGCATCCTGCTGTTCACCCGGCCCCGGGTCGAGGCGGATGTCCGTGGTGTCCGGGTACGCAACGTGGTGAGCTCGTACGAGCTGCCCTGGGAGGTGGTCCGGGGGGTGCGCTTCGACCGGGGCGCACCGTGGGCCAGCCTGGAGCTGCGCGACGACGACCTGCTGCCGATGGTGGCCCTCCAGGCGGCCGACAAGGAGATCGCGGTCGACGGGGTCCGTGCGTTGCGCCGGTTGCACCAGGCGCACCTGTCCCGTCTCGGCGGCGCCCCGACCCACCCCTGAGTGCCCCGGCCGAGGCCGACCCGGCGACCGCGGGCCCACCGCTGACCTGCGGGCCCGGTTTGGGGATGGTCGAGGCGCGGGTGTAGTGTGGGCAAGTCGACCAGACTGCCCCCGCCTCGGCGTGCGGGTGGTCCCGAAGCGGAGCGCCTGCTCCCACCCGAGTCACCCCAGTCGGTGGCCGGGTCCGGTCACCGGTTCCGGGCTCGTCCCGGTGCCGGATGCGCGATCATGTGATCGTGCCGACCGGTCGAGCGGGCCCTGGCATGCGCCGGGGCCTTCTGCTTTCCGGGTCGCCCCCACCCGGGGGCCACGCGGGGTCGGCCACGTAGCAGATCCGACTCGAGGAGGCCCCATCAGCGTCGAACCACGCGTGAACGATCAGATCCGGGCACGTGAGGTCCGACTGGTCGGCCCTGAGGGTGAGCAGGTGGGCATCGTCCCGCTGGAGCGCGCCCTGCAGTTGGCCGCGGACGTCGACCTGGACCTGGTCGAGGTTGCGCCGATGGCGCGCCCGCCGGTGTGCAAGCTCATGGACTTCGGCAAGTTCAAGTACGAGAGCGCACTCAAGGCGCGCGAAGCGCGGCGTAACCAGCAGCAGACCGTCATCAAGGAGATGAAGCTCCGGCCGAAGATCGACCCGCACGACTACGAGACCAAGAAGGGTCACGTGGTGCGGTTCCTCAAGGCGGGCGACAAGGTCAAGGTGACGATCATGTTCCGCGGTCGCGAGCAGAGCCGCCCGGAGCTGGGTTACCGGCTCCTGCGCCGGCTCGAGTCCGAGATCACGGACCTGGGATACGTCGAGGCCGCTCCGAAGCAGGACGGTCGAAACATGATCATGGTCTTCGCTCCGCACCGGGCCGTCAAGGCCTCCGCGGTCGCCGCCACGGCGTCCCGCACCGGTCCCCGGGACCGGACCACGGACGAGTCAGCGCCGCCGGCAGAGGGCGAGGCCCCGGTGGCCGGCGAGACCGCAACAGCCGGCGAGACCGGCCCGACCGCTGACCCCAGCGGCCAGTAACAGGGAGAGACGTTCCACATGCCGAAGATGAAGAGCCACACGGGTATGGGTAAGCGGGTCAAGGTGACCGGCAAGGGCAAGATCGTCGCCCAGCAGGCCGGCCTTCGCCACAACCTGGAGAAGAAGCCCTCCACCCAGACCCGGCGGCTGACCGGCACGGTCGAGCTGGCCAAGGCCGACACCAAGCGCATCAAGAAGCTGCTCGGCCGCTGACGCGCGCCACCTGAACCGAATAAGGAGTTGAGATGGCACGCGTCAAGCGGGCTGTGAACGCCCAGAAGAAGCGTCGTACCGTACTGGAGACCGCGAGCGGTTACCGCGGTCAGCGCTCCCGGCTGTACCGCAAGGCCAAGGAGCAGGTGCTGCACTCGATGCAGTACGCCTACCGGGACCGTCGCGACCGCAAGGGCGACTTCCGGCAGCTCTGGATCCAGCGCATCAACGCTGGCGCCCGGGCCAACGGCATGACCTACAACCGGCTCATCCAGGGCCTGCGGCTGGCCGGCATCGAGGTCGACCGCAAGATCCTGGCCGACCTGGCCGTCCACGACGCCGCGGCGTTCGCCGCGATCGTCGAGCTTGCCCGGGCCGCCGTGACGGCCGAGGGCACCGGTGGCGCCGCGGCCCAGGCCGCCTGACCCACCCCGGCAGCAGATCGAGGCGTCTCCCATGCAGTCACCACCGCGCGGGAGGCGCCTCGACGCCGTCACCGGCCCGTTCACCCCGCGTACCCCCAGGGTGGTCGCCGCCCGCCGGTTGCACCGGCGGCGGGACCGGGACACGACCGGCCGGTTCCTGGCCGAGGGGCCGCAGGCGGTCCGTGAGGCGCTCGACCGTACCGACACGGTGGTGGAGCTGTTCGGCACCCCGGGCGGGCTCGACCGGCACGCCGACCTGGCGGCCCGGGCCGCCCACGCCGACCTGCCGGTCTCCGAGGTCACCGACGAGGCCCTGGCCGCGCTGACCGAGACCGTCGCCCCGCAGGGGGTGGTCGCCGTCTGCCGGCACCTCGACGTACCGCTGACGACTGCCCTGGCGCGCGGACCGCGCCTGGTCGCGGTGCTCGCCGGGATCCGGGATCCGGGCAACGCCGGCACCGTGCTGCGAACCGCCGACGCGGCCGGCGCGGGCGCGGTGGTCTTCGCCGGGGACACCGTCGATCCCTACAACGGCAAGTGCGTGCGGGCCTCGGCCGGCAGCCTGTTCCACGTCGACGTGGTCCGCGCCCCCGACCCGCTCGCGGCGGTCGCCGCGCTGCGCACCGCCGGGCTCACCGTCTTCGCCACCACCGGGTACGGCGACAGCGACCTCGACGACCTCGTCGACCACGGCCGGCTCGCCGCCCCCACCGGCTGGCTGTTCGGCTCCGAGGCGCACGGCCTGCCCGGGGAGCTGACCGCCGCCGCCGACGCCCGGGTCCGGGTGCCGCTGCACGGGCGGGCCGAGAGCCTCAACCTGGCTGCGGCCGCCGCCGTCTGCCTGTACGCTTCAGCCCGAGCACTGCGCTGACCCCGGTCACGCGCACACCCAGCAGGGGAGTCGGTCACGTGAGGAACGCGCCTCGGCGTTCGTTTAGCCAGCCCGCCGGTGTCGGCGGGCGGCGGGCCTGACCCTTCCCCGCGCGCAACTCCCACCGGCGGGCTGCGGCACAGTCGCGCGTCCGTAGACTCGCCTAGCCGCCCGGGAGGGCCGGCGCCGCCGTGAGGGAGTGCCCGTACGCCATGAGCTACCGCAACGATCCGTACGACCCGAAGCAGGTCGCCCTGCTCGACCCGGCCGCCCTGGCCGGGGCCGTGGCCGATGCCGAGCAGGCGTTCGCCGCCGCCGCCGACCCCGACGCGCTTACCGCGTTGCGCCCCGCGCACCTCGGCGACCGGTCCCCGGTGTCGCTGGCCCGCCGGGAGATCGGCGCGCTGCCACCGGCCGCGAAATCCGACGCCGGCAAGCGGGTCAACGAGGCCCGCCGGGCGATCGAGTCCGCGTACGCCGCCCGTGCCGAGGTGCTGGACCGGGAGCAGGCCGCCCGGGTGCTGGTCGAGGAGCGGGTCGACGTGACCCTGCCGTACGACCGGCGGCCCCGGGGGGCCCGGCACCCGCTGTCCACCCTGATGGAGCAGATCAGCGATCTGTTCGTCGGGATGGGCTACGAGGTGGCCGAGGGCCCCGAGGTCGAGTTGGAGTGGACCAACTTCGACGCGTTGAACATCCCCGCCGACCATCCGGCGCGCGGGTTGATGGACACCTTCCACATCGCACCGCCGCCGGGCGCCCAGACCTCCGGCCTGGTGCTGCGGACCCACACCTCCCCGGTGCAGGCGCGCACCATGCTCAGCCGCAAGCCCCCCATCTACGTGGTGGTGCCCGGCCGGGTCTACCGCACCGACGAGCTGGACGCCACCCACGCGCCGGTCTTCCACCAGGTCGAGGGCCTGGTGGTCGACAAGGGCATCACGATGGCGCACCTGCGTGGCACCCTGGACCACTTCGCCCGGGCCATGTTCGGCGAGGGCGCGAAGACCCGCTGGCGTCCGCACTACTTCCCGTTCACCGAGCCGTCGGGGGAGTTCGACGTCTGGTTCCCCGAGCACCGGGACGGCCCGCGCTGGGTCGAGTGGGGTGGTTGCGGCATGGTCAACCCGAGGGTGCTGCGCGCCTGCGGCATCGACCCGGAGGTCTACTCCGGGTTCGCGTTCGGCATGGGCATCGACCGGACGGTGATGTTCCGGCACGGGGTCAGCGACATGCGGGACATGGCCGAGGGCGACGTGCGGTTCAGCCGCGCGTTCGGGGCCGGGGCGTAGGGCGATGCGGGTACGAGTCACGGAGACGGTGGTCTGAGTCATGCGAGTTTCTGTCAGTTGGCTGCGGGAGTACGTCGACCTCCCCGTCGACCTGCCCACCGAGGATCTGGAGCAGGCCCTGGTCGACCTCGGCATCGAGGTCGAGTCCGTGGTGGACCTGCGCCGGACGGTCACCGGTCCGCTTGTCGTCGGTGAGGTCCGCGAGATCGAGGAGCTGACCGGCTTCAAGAAGCCGATCCGGCACTGCCTGGTCGACGTCGGCACCGCCAACGGCACCGGCGAGCCGCAGGAGATCGTCTGCGGGGCACGCAACTTCGCCCCCGGCGACCGGGTCGTGGTGATCCTGCCCGGCGGGGTGCTGCCCGGCAACTTCGCCATCGGCGCGCGCAAGACGTACGGCCGCACCTCGGCCGGCATGATCTGCTCGGCGCAGGAGCTGGGCCTCGGCGATGACCACTCCGGCATCATCGTGCTGCCGCCGGACACCCCGGCCCGGCCCGGCGACGACGCCCGCCCGGTGGTGGGGCTCGACGACGTCGTGGTCGAGCTGGAGATCACCCCCGACCGGGGGTACGCGCTGAGCGTGCGGGGCATCGCCCGGGAGTTGGCGTACGCCCTGGGCCTGTCCTTCCGGGATCCGGGCCGGGTGCCCGCGCCGGCCGGGACGGCCGAGCCGGCGTACCCGGTGCAGCTACGCGACACCGTCGGCTGCGACCGGTTCACCGCCCGGCTGGTCCGGGGCGTCGACCCGACGGCGGTCACGCCCGGCTGGATGCGGCAGCGGCTGACGGTGGCCGGCATCCGCAGCATCTCGCTGCCTGTCGACATCACCAACTACGTGATGCTCGAGTTGGGCCAACCGATGCACGCCTTCGACGCCGACCGGATCACCGGCCCGCTGGTGGTCCGCCGGGCCGAGGCGGGGGAGAAGGTGACCACCCTGGACGGGGTCACCCGGGCGCTGACCGTCGAGGACATGGTGATCTGCGACGCCGGGCTACCCAACTCCCTCGCGGGTGAGGGCGGCGGCGTCCCGATCTCGTTGGCCGCGGTGATGGGCGGCGAGACCAGCGAGGTGGTCGGCGGCACCACCAACGTGCTGTTGGAGGCCGCCCACTGGGATCCGGTGATGGTCGGCCGGACCGCCCGGCGACACCGGCTGTTCAGCGAGGCGGCCAAGCGGTGGGAGCGGGGCGTCGACCCGGCCCTGCCGCTGGTGGCCCTCCAGCGCGCCGTCGAGCTGCTCACCGCGCACGGCGGTGGCGAGGCCGGCGCGGAGATCCTCGACCTCGACCACGTCCGGCCGATGCGCCAGGTCGTCCTCCCGGCCGACCTGCCGTCGCGCCGGATCGGGGTGGCCTACTCCCCGCAGCGGGTGGTCGACCTGCTGGAACAGGTGGGCTGCACGGTGAGCCGGGGCGGCGACCGGCTGGCCGAGGACCCGGGGGCGGTAGGGACGACCGCCGGCACCGGCGACGTGCTCACCGTCACCCCGCCGACCTGGCGGCCCGACCTCACCGACCCGGCCGACCTGGTCGAGGAGGTGGTCCGCCTCGACGGGTACGACCGGGTGCCGTCGGTTTTGCCCACCGCGCCGCCCGGCCGGGGTCTGACCTGGCAGCAGCGCCGCCGCCGGGCGGTGGCCCGCTCGCTCGCCGAACGCGGGTACGTCGAGGTGCTGGCCCTGCCGTTCGTCGCCCCGGAGCTGGCCGACCAGCTCGGGCTGCCCGCCGACGACCCGCGTCGGCCGGCGGTGCGACTGGCCAACCCGCTGTCGGAGGAGGAGCCGCTGCTGCGCACCACGCTGCTCGGCCCGCTGCTCGGCATCCTCAAGCGCAACCTGGGCCGGGGCCACCGTGACCTCGCGCTGTACGAGATCGGCACGGTGTTCCACCCACGTCCCGGCGTGGGCGCGCCGCCGGCCATGGGGGTGGACCGACGTCCCACCGACGCCGAGTTCGCCGCCGCCGACGCGGTGGTGCCGGCCCAGCCCCGGCACGTCGCGGTGGTGCTCACCGGTGACGTGGAGCCGGCCGGCTGGTGGGGCGCGGGCCGGGCCGCCGGTTGGGCCGACGCCGTGGAGGCCGGCCGGGCGGTGCTCGCCGCCGCCGACCTGCCAGCCGACCGGATCGAGGTACGGGCCGCCGAGCACGCCCCCTGGCACCCCGGTCGCTGTGCCGCGCTGGTGGTCGACGGGGTGGTGGTCGGCCACGCCGGCGAGCTGCACCCGACTGTGGTGGCGGCGTTGGAGCTGCCCCGCCGCACCAGCGCCATGGAGTTGGACCTGGACGCCCTGCCGGCCGCGCCGGTGGCGTCCGCGCCGGTCGTGTCCGGGTTCCCGCCGGCGTTGATCGACGTGGCGCTGGTGCTCGACGAGTCGGTGCCGGCCGCCGACGTCCGGGCCGCGCTGGTGGAGGGCGCCGGTGCGCTGCTGGAGCAGGTCCGGCTCTTCGACGTGTACGCCTCGGAGTCGCTCGGCGCGGGCCGCCGGTCGCTGGCGTACAAGCTGACCTTCCGGGCGCCGGACCGGACGCTGACCGTGGAGGAGGCGGTGGCCGCCCGGGACGCCGCCGTCGCCGTCGCCGCCGAGCGGTTCGGGGCGACCCTGCGCGGCGCCTGAGGCACACCGACGGCGGCGGCCCCGACCCGGCTGACCCGGGTCGGGGCCGCCGCCCGTTCTGGGCGGTCTTCCTGGTCAGCCGGTGAAGGGCAGCACGACGCGGGAGGCGTCGCCGACGCCGAGGCTGGTCGGGGTGCCGCCGATGGCGTTCCACACCTGCACGGTCACCGTCCCGCCGCGCAGGTTGCCGAGGGAGCCGGTGGCCGAGCGCAGCCCCTGGGTCTGCCGGTAGCGCTCGACGCCGGGCACCGGGTCGGTGGCGAAGTAGGCGTACGTCTCGACCCGGTCGGCGGTGCCGTCGCCGGTGAGGTCGTACGACACCCGGGCCTGGACGCCGTCGCCGACTGCGGTGCCGGCGTCGACGGCCAGGTCGAAGGTGGTTGCTCCGCCGGTCCAGGTGCCGGTGAGCCCACGGGCGGTGAAGACCCGGGCATTGGTGGGGGTGCCGTCGTGGTTGCCGTTCGCCGCCGCCAGGGTGACCGTGCCGGTGGGTCCGGTGACGCCGGCCAGGGTGCCGTCGGCCTGGAGGTGGCGGGTCGCGTTCCACGGCTGGCCGGGGGACGAGGTCGGGCCGGCGGTGGGGGTCGGGGCGACGGTGGGCGTCGGCGTGGCGCTACCGGTGAACGGGGTGAGGGTGAGGCCGGCGGCGCGTGGGTCGCCGTCGTGCACCAGGGACTCCTGGGCGAGCACGTCGTCGAAGGCGAAGCCGTACGCCCGGCCGTCGACCATGTGCTGGTGGATGATCCGGGAGTAGTGGTTGGTCAGCGTGCCCCGGTAGAAGTCGGCCGGACCGCCGCCGGGCTGCGTGGTGATGGTGTCGAGGGTGGCGCGGTGCAGGGCGGCGCAGAGCGTCCGGGCGATCGGCCCGACCACCTGGTCGTTGGGAGCGGCGAGCGCCCCGTCGCAGTCCCACACGTCGGAGCTGGTCGGCCTGGTGAAGGTGGCGACCTGTCGGCCGGCCGGGTCGGTGAACGTCATCGTGGTGCCGGCGGTACGACCGAGGTAGCGCACGTCGGGCCGGTCGGTGAACGGCGTCACGGTCAGCGTCCGGGTGGTGTAGGAGCGCCAGGCGGCGTCGATGTACGGGTCGAGGTAGCCGGACGCGAACCGGCCGGCGTCGACGGCCTTGCCGGGGGAGAGCACCCGCAGCACCGTGCCGTCGGACCGGGTCTGGACGGTGTCCGCCCAGCCGGGTTGGGCCCGGACTGCGTCGATGACGGCCTGCCGGCCGCCGCCGACTAGCTGACCGGTTCGCCGGGTGGTACCGCTGGCACCGGTGACGCTGACCGCGTGCGGCACGGCGAACATGTCGACCTGGGTGCTGTTGAGCCAGAGCCCGGCGTCGTTGTAGGTGAACTCGGACCAGTCGAAGAGGATGTCGCGGTTGGGGTCACCGGCCGCCCAGGGAGCCGGCTGGACCAGGCCGTCCGGGGTCAGCGAGAAGCGCAGCTTCTGGCCGAACGAGAAGTAGACCCGCCCGGAGAGGCCCCGGGGGACCTGCAGGGTGACGGTGCCGCCGTTGGCGGGCCCGGCGATCGCGACGTCGGGGGCGGGGGTGGGTGGCTGGCCGCCGGCCGGCCAGGGGGTGAAGGTGCCCCCGGCGGTGACGTAGCCGAGCCGGCCGGAGGCGAGGTCGACGCCGAGGAGGTAGAGGTGGACGGTCTCCGCCCGGCCGGTGTTGTTGGTGACGGTCAGCGGTAGCGGGGACGGTCCGACGGCGCGGGTGGGCGCGGTGGTGGCGCCGAGGGCGGTGACGCTGGCGAGGGTGATCGCGGCGAGCGCGGTGGTCCAGCTTCTCGGGGTACGCAACGACGACTCCTTCGGGTGCAGGGTATAGGCGGGGTATATGAGCTGACAGGCAGGCTAGAGAGCGCTCTCTCAGAATGGCCAAAGCGGTGACGGCTGTCAATGTGCCTGAGTGATCCAGGTCACCCCTCATGCCCATGCAGTGGAACGTATTAAGTTGCGTCGAGGTGGGGGCCCCGCTAACCTTCTCTGCATAGTCATGCGGAGGTTGGAATGGGTATCCGAGTTGCGGTCGCCGGGGCGAGTGGTTACGCCGGGGGTGAGCTGCTGCGCCTGATCGCCGGTCATCCCGAGTTCGACCTGGTCGCCGCCACCGCGCACCGTCAGGCCGGCGCGCCGGTCACCGCCGTACACCCGCAGCTCGTGGGGCTGGATCTGGTGTTCGCGGCGACGGAGCCGACGGTCCTGGCCGACGCGGACCTGGTCTTCCTGGCCCTGCCGCACGGTGAGTCGGCGGCGCTGGCCGCCGACCTGCCGGAGTCGGTCCGGGTGGTCGACCTGGGTGCCGACCACCGGCTCCGCGACGCCGACGCCTGGTCCCGCTACTACGGCGGCCCGCACGCCGGGGCGTGGACGTACGGGCTGCCGGAGCTGCCCGGCCAGCGGACCGCGATCGCCGGAGCCACCCGGGTCGCCAACACCGGTTGCTACGCCGTGGCCATCACCCTGGGTCTGGCTCCGCTGATCGCCGCCGGCGTGGTCTCACCGGCCGACGTGGTCGTGGTCGCCGCCTCCGGCACCTCCGGGGCCGGTCGGGCCGCCAAGACCCACCTGCTCGGCAGCGAGGTGATGGGTGACCTGTCGCCCTACAAGGTCGGCGCGCACCAGCACGTCCCGGAGATCAAGCAGGCCACCGGCGCGACCGGGCTGTCGCTGACCCCGGTGCTCGCCCCCATGCCGCGCGGGATCCTCGCCACCGTCACCGCCGTGCCCACCGGCGACGTCGACCCGCGCGCCGTGCTGGCCGCCGCCTACGCCGACGCGCCGTTCGTGCACCTGCTGCCCGAGGGGGCCTGGCCGCACACCGCCGCCACCGCCGGGTCGAACTCCTGCCACCTGCAGGCCACCGTCGACGTCGACTCCGGCCGGGTGATCGTGGTCAGCGCCATCGACAACCTCGGCAAGGGCGCCGCCGGCCAGGCGGTGCAGAACGCCAACCTGATGCTCGGCCTGCCCGAGACCACCGGCCTGTCCGCCTTTGGAGTAGCACCATGAGCGCGAGGAGCGCAGCGCAGCGGAGCCCCGCAGTCGCGAACGAAAGGCCTGCATCGGTGAGCGCGAGGAGTGCAGCGCAGCGGAGCCCCGCAGTCGCGAACGAAAGGCCTGCATCGGTGAGCGCGAGGAGTGCAGCGCAGCGGAGCCCCGCAGTCGCGAACGAAAGGTCGGCTCCATGAGTGTCACCGCCCCTCGGGGGTTTCGTGCGGCCGGTGTCGCGGCCGGGTTGAAGAGCGGCGGGGCCACCGACGTCGCCCTGGTCGTCAACGACGGCCCGGACGCCGGTGTCGCCGGCGTCTTCACCATCAACCGGGTCAGGGCCGCGCCGGTGCGCTGGACCCAGCAGGTCGTCCGGGGCGGCGTGGTCCGCGCCGTGGTGCTCAACTCCGGCGGGGCGAACGCCTGCACCGGCCCGGCCGGCTTCCAGGACACCCACGCCACCGCCGAGCACACCGCCGCCGCGCTCACCGCGTCCAGCCCCCGGCTGCGGCTCGGTGCCGGTGACGTGGCGGTCTGCTCGACCGGTCTGATCGGCGAGCGGTTGCCGATGGACAAGCTGCTGCCCGGGGTGCGTACCGCGATCCGGGCGCTGGCCCGCGACGGCGGCCCGGCCGCCGCCGAGGCGATCATGACCACGGACACCCGGCCGAAGACCACAGTCGTCCGGGGCACCGGCTGGTCCGTCGGCGGGATGGCCAAGGGTGCCGGCATGCTGGCCCCCGGGATGGCCACCATGCTCTGCGTCCTGACCACCGACGCGGTGGCCGGGCCGGAGCTGCTCGACGCCGCGCTGCGGGCCGCCACCCGGGTCACCTTCGACCGGGTCGACTCCGACGGCTGCATGTCCACCAACGACACGGTGCTGCTGCTGTCCAGCGGGGCGTCCGGGGTGGAGCCCACCGAGGCCGAGCTGACCGCCGCCGTCACTGCCGCCTGCCACGACCTCGCCCAGCAGTTGATCGCCGACGCCGAGGGCGCCACCAAAGAGGTGACCATCGACGTGGTCGGTGCCGCCGACGAGGACGACGCGGTCGAGGTGGGCCGCTCGGTGGCCCGCAACAACCTGGTCAAGACCGCGCTGTTCGGCAACGACCCGAACTGGGGTCGGATCCTCGCCGCCGTCGGCACCACCGCCGCCGCCTTCGACCCGGACGCGGTGGACGTCGCGGTCAACGGGATCTGGGTGTGCCGCTCCGGTGCCGCCGCCGAGGACCGCGCCAAGGTCGACCTGACCGGGCGGGGCGTCACCATCCGGATCGACCTGCACGCCGGCCCGGCGGCGGCCACGATCTGGACCAACGACCTGTCGCACGCGTACGTGCACGAGAACTCGGCGTACTCCACATGACCCTCTCCGCGGACCTCACCCGGGCCCAGGTCAAGGCCGAGACGCTGATCGAGGCGCTGCCCTGGCTGGCCCGGTTCTCCGGCGCCACCGTGGTGGTCAAGTACGGCGGCAACGCCATGGTCGATCCGGCCCTGCAACGGGCCTTCGCCGCCGACATGGTCTTCCTGCGCTACGCCGGCCTCAAACCGGTCGTGGTGCACGGCGGCGGGCCGCAGATCTCCGCCATGCTGGGTCGGCTCGGCATCGCCAGCGAGTTCAAGGGCGGTCTGCGGGTCACCACCCCGGAGGCGATGGACGTCGTCCGGATGGTGCTGGTCGGCCAGGTCGGCCGGGAACTGGTCGGGCTGATCAACGCGTACGGCCCGTTCGCCGTCGGCCTGTCCGGTGAGGACGCCGGCCTGTTCACCGCAGTCCGGCGGCCCGCGTACGTCGACGGCGAGGCGGTCGACGTCGGGCAGGTCGGCGACGTGGAGTCGGTGGACGTCTCGGCGGTCACCGACCTGATCGCGGCCGGCCGGATCCCGGTCATCTCCACGGTCGCACCGGATGCCGACGGGGTGCTGCACAACCTCAACGCCGACACCGCCGCCGCCGCGTTGGCGATCGCCCTTCAGGCCCGCAAGCTGGTCGTCCTCACCGACGTCGCCGGCCTGTACGCCGACTGGCCGGACACCACCAGCCTGGTCAGCGAGATAGGCACCGAGGCGTTGGCGACGCTGCTGCCGTCCCTGGAGGCGGGGATGGTGCCCAAGATGGAGGCCTGCCTGCGGGCGGTACGCGGGGGAGTGCCCGCCGCGCACGTCGTCGACGGCCGGGTCGCCCACTCCACGCTGCTGGAGGTCTTCACCTCGGAGGGTTTCGGCACGATGGTCGTCGACACCCCGCCCGGGTCCACCAACGAGGAAGGCACGATCGGATCATGAGCACGCTGGTGGAACGCTGGGGCCAGTCCATCATGGACAACTACGGCACCCCACCGCTGGCGCTGGTCTCCGGCTCCGGCGCGGTCGTCGTCGACGACGCCGGCCGGGAGTACGTCGACCTGCTCGGCGGCATCGCGGTCAACTCCCTGGGCCACGCCCACCCGGCCGTGGTGGCCGCCGTCTCCCGGCAGGTCGCCACCCTCGGCCACGTCTCCAACCTGTTCGTCGCCGAACCACCGGTGGCCCTGGCCGAGCTGCTGCTGGCGCTGGCCGGCCGGCCCGGTCGGGTCTTCTTCGCCAACTCGGGCGCGGAGGCCAACGAGACCGCGTTCAAGCTGTCCCGGCTCACCGGCCGGTCACACGTCGTCGCCACCGCCGGCGGTTTCCACGGCCGCACCATGGGCGCGCTCGCCCTCACCGGCCAGCCGGCCAAGGCCGACCCGTTCCGCCCGCTGCCCGGCGACGTCGACCACGTCCCGTACGGCGACGGGGCGGCGCTGGCGGCGGCCGTCACCGACGCGACCGCGATGGTGATCCTGGAGCCGGTGCAGGGCGAGAACGGGGTGGTCGTGCCGCCGGCCGGTTACCTGGCCGAGGCGCGGCGGATCACCGCCCGGCACGGCGCCCTGCTTGTGCTCGACGAGGTGCAGACCGGGATGGGGCGTACCGGGCACTGGTTCGCCCACCAGGCCGAGGGGGTGGAACCGGACGTCGTCACCCTGGCCAAGGGGCTCGGCGGTGGGTTGCCCATCGGCGCCTGCCTGGCCTTCGGCCGGGCCGCCGAGCTGCTGCGCGCCGGTTCGCACGGCACCACCTTCGGCGGCAACCCGGTCAGTTGCGCCGCCGCCCTCGCGGTGATCTCCACCATCGCCAGCGAGGGACTGCTCGACCACGTCAAGCGGACCGGGGAACGGTTGCGTCGGGGGGTCGAGGCGCTGGGCCACCCCCTCGTCACCGAGGTACGCGGCGTCGGGCTGCTGCTCGGTATCGTGCTCGCCGAACCGGTCGCCGGCCCGGTGGCCGAGGCGCTGCGGACGGCGGGTTTCCTGGTAAACCCGGTCCAGCCGGGGGTGATCCGGCTCGCCCCGCCGCTGATCCTCAGCGCCGCGCAGGTCGACGCCTTCCTGGCCGCCCTCCCCACCGCCCTCGACACCTCCACCTCCACCCCCACCTCGACCCCGACGGAGACCCGCGCATGATCCGGCACCTTCTGGCCGACGACGACCTCACCCCGGCCGAGCAGTCGGCGGTGCTCGACCTGGCCGCACGGATGAAGACCGACCGGTTCGGGTTCACCCCGCTGGCCGGACCGCGCTCGGTGGCGGTGCTCTTCGACAAGCAGAGCCTGCGGACCAGGATCTCCTTCGACGCCGGCATCGCCGAACTCGGTGGTCACCCCCTCGTGGTGGACACCCAGGTCACCCACTTCGGCCGGGGCGAGACGCTCGCCGACGCCGGCCGGGTGCTGTCCCGGTACGTCGCCGCCATCGTGCTGCGTACCCACGGCGACGACCGGATCGCCGAGGTGGCCGCGCACGCCACAGTGCCGGTGGTCAACGCGCTCACCGACGGCTACCACCCGTGCCAGCTCCTCGCCGACCTGCTCACCATCCGGGAGCACTGCGGCGGCACCGCCGGGCGGACCCTGGCGTACGTCGGTGACGCGGCGAACAACCTGTCGCACTCGTACCTGCTGGCCGGGGCGACCGCCGGTATGCACGTCCGGGTGGCCGGGCCGGCCGGCTTCCAGCCCGATCCCGGGGTGTTGGCCCGGGCCGAGAAGATCGCCGCCGGCACCGGCGGGTCGGTGCGGGCGTTCGTCGACCCGGCCGAGGCGGTCCGGGACGCCGACGTGGTGGCCACCGACACCTGGACCTCGATGGGCCAGGAGGACGACGGGCTGGACCGGATCACCCCGTTCCTGCCGTACCAGGTCAATGCGGCGCTGCTCGGCCACGCCGGGCCGGACGTCAAGGTGCTGCACTGCCTGCCCGCCCACCGGGGCGAGGAGATCACCGGCGAGGTGCTCGACGGCCCCTGCAGCGTGGTCTTCGACCAGGCGGAGAATCGGCTGCACGCCCAGAAGGCGCTGCTGACCTTTCTCCTGGAGGCATCCTCGTCATGACCGCTCCGACCCGCGCCGCCCGGCACGCCCGCATCGTCGAGTTGATCCGGACCAGGTCGATCCGTTCCCAGACCGAGCTGGCCGACCTGCTCGCCGCCGCCGGGGTGCAGGTCACCCAGGCCACCCTCTCCCGTGACCTGGAGGAGTTGGGCGCGGTGAAGGCCCGGGGTGGTGACGGGCGGGCCGGTTACCTGATCCCGGAGGACGGCCACCGGCCGCTGCGCGACGCCGAGGCGGCCCCCGCCCGGCTGGTCCGGCTGCTGCGGGAACTGCTCAACGGGGTCGACTCCAGCGGCAACATCGCCGTCCTGCGTACCCCGCCGGGCGCGGCCCACTACCTGGCCAGCGCGTTGGACCGGGCGGGTCTGACCGAGATCGTCGGGACCATCGCCGGCGACGACACCATCCTGGTGGTGGCCCGGGACACCGACGGCGGGGCCGTGCTCGGCGACAAACTCGCCGGCTGGGCCCGACGCGAGGACAGCGGGGACGGGAACACCCCGTGACCCGCCGGGTCACGGGTGAGGAACGAGGACACGAGCCGGCACCGGGAGCGAACCCCGCAGTCGGGGAGCGAAAGGTGAGCACTGCCAGAATGAACGGCGTGGACGACAAGAGCCTGACCGAGAACAGCGCCGCGACCAACCGGACGAGCCTGTGGGGTGGCCGGTTCGCCGGCGGCCCCGCCGAAGCTCTCGCGCGGCTGTCGGTGAGCGTCCAGTTCGACTGGCGTCTCGCCCCGTACGACATCGCCGGTTCCCGGGCGCACGCCCGGGTGCTGGCGGGCGCGGGGCTGCTCGACCCCGACGAACTGGGGCGGATGCTTGCCGCGTTGGACGACCTGGAGGCGGCCTGCGCGTCCGGGCAGTTCCGCCCGACCATCGACGACGAGGACGTGCACACCGCGCTGGAGCGCGGCCTGCTGGAACGACTCGGCAGCCTCGGCGGCAAGCTGCGGGCGGGCCGCTCCCGCAACGACCAGGTCGCCACCGACCTGCGGCTCTACCTGCGCGACCACGCCCGGGGGGTGGCCGCCCGGCTGGTCGAGCTGGCCGAGGCCCTGGTGGAGCAGGCGGAACGGCACGTCGACACCGCAGCGCCCGGGATGACCCACCTCCAGCACGCCCAACCGGTCACCTTCGGGCACTGGCTGCTGGCCCACGTCCAGCCGCTGCTGCGCGACCTGGAGCGGCTGCGCGACTGGGACCACCGGACGGCGATCAGCCCGCTCGGTGCCGGCGCGCTTGCCGGTTCCGGGTTGCCGTTGGACCCGGTGGCCGTCTCCAAGGAGCTTGGTTTCCGCACCTCGTTCGCCAACTCGATGGACGCGGTCGCCGACCGGGACTTCGTCGCCGAGTTCCTCTTCGTCACCGCGCTGGTCGGGGTGCACCTGTCCCGCCTCGGCGAGGAGGTGGTGCTCTGGACGTCCCACGAGTTCGGCTGGGTCGAGCTGGACGACGCGTTCGCCACCGGGTCGTCGATCATGCCGCAGAAGAAGAACGCGGACATCGCCGAGCTGGCCCGGGGCAAGTCCGGCCGGCTGGTCGGCGGGCTGATGAGCGTGCTCACCATGCTCAAGGGCCTGCCGATGGCCTACGACCGGGACATGCAGGAGGACAAGGAGCCGGCGTTCGACGCGGTCGACACCCTGGAGCTGCTGCTGCCGGCATTGGCCGGGATGATCTCCACGATGACCGTCCGGGTGGACCGCCTGGTCGCCGCCGCCCCGGTGGGCTTCTCGCTCGCCACCGAGGTCGCCGACTGGCTGGTCCGGCGCAACGTGCCGTTCCGCGACGCGCACGAGATCACCGGCAAGCTGGTGGCGCTCTGCGCGGCCCGGGACTGCGCCCTCGACGAGGTCTCCGATGTCGACCTCGCGGCGGTCAGCGAGCACCTCGACCCGTCGGTACGCGACGTGTTGTCGGTCCGTTCGGCGCTGGCCGCCCGGATCACCCCCGGCTCCACCGGCCCCGGCCCGGTCGCCGACCAGCTCGCCGCCGCGGCGGACCAGCTCACCGGCTGGCGGGAGTGGGCCGCCGAGCGGGTCGTACCCCGCTGAGCTGACGCGCCGGTCGTCCGTCGTCCCGCGCCGCGGGGCACGGGCGACCTGGCGCGCTCCGGCCGGCCTGCGGTGCGGAGCCCGCGCCGGGCCGATCGTCCGGGATGGCCGGTCGTCCGGGTGTCAGGTGGTCCGAGTGTCAGGTGGTCAGGTGGGGCGCTCGCGTCGGGGCAGTTTCGCCACCACCGCCTCGTACGAGCCGTCGACCGCTTCGACCAGTTCGTCGTCGGGGATGCCGCCGCCCAGGTCCAGCGCGTTCCAGCCGGAGCGGCCGACGTACGGCATCGGCCGGGCGTCGGCGGGGAACCGGTGCAGCCACTCGTCGGCGACCTCCCGGCTGGGGCCGCACTTCACTCCGACCCGGGCGGTGCCCTCGGGTGCGCCGAGGAACGCGAAGATCCGACTGCCCACCTTCACCACCTCGTTGCCCTCCCAGGGCCGGTCCAGCCAGGCACCCGGCTTGCCGAGGCAGTACCTCAGCATCTCCTCGCGCGTCATCGCGTCCTCCCGGTGCAGTGTCGTCGGCCCAGTCTCGCCGAATCGGCCCGCTCCGGCTGGTCGGCCGAAGTGGGCACCTCGACACCTTCTCCCCCTCTGTCAGGCGGTGCGGGCGGCCAGGCGTTCGTGGCGTTGCTTGGCCGCCTGGGCGCTGCCCAGGCCGAGCCCGAACGCAATCGCCTGCCAGGTCAGTCCACGGGCGCGGGCCATCGTCAGCAGCCCCGCCTCCAGCGCGTCGAGTTCGGCGCGCAGGTGCGGCAACAGGGTCATCGCAGCGGTGAGGTCCGCGTCGTCGACGGGCTCCTCGTCGGCGTCCCGCGTCGCCCCGCCGGCGGCCAGCGCGGTGACCACGGAGACGGCCTCCCACGGGTCGGCCAGGTACGGGTTGGTGTGCCGCCGTCGTCGTGCCTCGGTGTCGGCGTGCCGCGTGCTGATCCGGTGTAGCGCGGCGTAGGTCCGCTCGGCTCGGGCGCGGGCCGCGTCAGGTGCGCTGAAGGTGTCGGTCATGGCACCCATTCCAAGCTAACAACGATCCGTTGTCAACGAAGTGTTTAAGCAGAAGGCGTGCCCGCCGTGACGACACAGCATGACGGCGCATGCCCGCAAGGGATTCCCGGCGGGAACGCCGTCCTCGGTTTGCCGATCTTCCGCAGTTGTCGTTACCTGGACCGGTGGACTACCCGTGGCTGCACGCCCCCGCCGCCGAGGTGGCCGAGACCGCGCGGACGCTGCTCGGCTGGGAACTCGCCGCCGGTGGCGTCCGGATCAGGTTGACCGAGGTCGAGGCGTACGCGGGCACCGGCGAGGACCCGGCGTCGCACGCCCACCGTGGACCCACCCCTCGGACCAGGGTGATGTTCGGGCCGGCCGGGCACGCCTACACGTACTTCGTGTTCGGCATGCACTGGTGTCTCAACATCGTCTGCGGTGGTGAGGGTGAGGCGGCTGCCGTCCTGCTGCGGGCCGGTGCGGTGGTCGACGGGCTGCCGATCGCCCGCGAGCGCAGGGGGGACGCCGCCGACCGGGACCTGGCCCGGGGGCCGGCCCGGCTGGCTGTCGCGCTCGGCGTCACCGCGCCGGCGAACGGCACCTGTGTGCTCGACGGCAGCGGCCCGCTCCTGCTCACCCCGCCGACGACACCGGTCTCCCGGTCGGCCGTCTCCGCCGGCCCCCGGGTCGGCGTGGCCGCCGCCCACGACGTGCCGTGGCGTTTCTGGATCACCGGCGACCCGACGGTCAGCCCCTACCGCCGGCACGTGCCCCGACGGCGTACCTGACCCGGGCCTGCGGGTTCGACGCAGTTCTCCGCTGTCGTGGCGTAGGGGGCCCGTGGTGGGGGCGTCCGTTCCCAGCGGGATTGGTTAGCATTCGCGCTCATCGCGAGCGTGGAGGTAACCGAGATGGACGCACACGACGCCGGAGTACTGGTCGGCCGGCTGGCCTGCGTGGCCATTCCGCTGGCGGTGATGCTGGTGCTGGCGGTGGTCGTCGTGGTGGCGGTGCAGCTCAGCCGTCGCCGCCCGTCCCCGCCCCCGACCCGGCCGTGGCCCCCGGCCGACCCGGCCCGGTACGGCCCGCCCCCGGGCCAGCAGTACCCCGGCCCGCCTTCGACCGCAACGCCCCACGACGGCCCGCCGCCTGCCGCGTCGGACCAGGCGGGTTCCGGAGTGCCGAAGGAGGGCGAGGGGCCGGTGGGTCCGACGCCGCAGGGGTGACCGAGGCCACCTCCTGTGCGGTCGGCGGCGGAATAGTTGACTCAGCAACTATGTTGTGCGCGACGTCCGGGTACCACGGAAGGCCCGGTATCTCAGACGCGAGGAGCTGGTCATGCAGTTCGGAGTCTTCACCGTCGGCGATGTCACGGTCGACCCGACCACCGGACGGGAGCCGACCGAGCACGAGCGGATCAAGGCGATGGTGGCGATCGCCCTCAAGGCCGAAGAGGTCGGTCTGGACGTCTTCGCCACCGGCGAGCACCACAACCGCCCGTTCGTCCCGTCCTCGCCCACGACCATGCTGGGGCACATCGCCGCCCGTACCGAGCGGCTGCTGCTGTCCACCTCGACCACGCTGATCACCACCAACGACCCGGTGAAGATCGCCGAGGACTACGCCATGCTCCAGCACCTGGCCGACGGTCGGGTGGACCTGATGATGGGGCGCGGCAACACCGGGCCGGTCTACCCGTGGTTCGGGCAGGACATCCGCAACGGCATCCGGCTCGCCATCGAGAACTACGAGCTGCTGCACCGGCTGTGGCGCGAGGACGTGGTCGACTGGCAGGGCAAGTTCCGTACCCCGTTGCAGTCGTTCACCTCGACCCCGCGCCCGCTCGACGACGTCCCCCCGTTCGTCTGGCACGGCTCTATCCGCAGCCCCGAGATCGCCGAGCAGGCCGCGTACTACGGTGACGGCTTCTTCGCCAACCACATCTTCTGGCCGAAGGAGCACACCCAGCGGATGGTCGGCCTCTACCGGCAGCGCTTCGCCCACTACGGCCACGGCTCGCCCGAGCAGGCCATCGTCGGGCTCGGCGGTCAGGTGTTCATGCGGCGCAACTCCCAGGACGCCGTGCGCGAGTTCCGGCCGTACTTCGACAACGCGCCGGTCTACGGGCACGGGCCGTCGATGGAGGAGTTCACCCGGGAGACCCCGCTGACCGTGGGCAGCCCGCAGCAGGTCATCGACCGTACCCTCGGCTTCCGCGAGTACGTCGGCGACTACCAGCGGCAGCTGTTCCTGCTGGACCACGCCGGGCTGCCCCTCAAGACGGTGCTGGAGCAGCTCGACCTGCTCGGCGAGGAGGTCGTACCCGTGCTGCGCAAGGAGTTCGACGCGCTGCGCCCGGCGCACGTGCCGGTCGCGCCCACCCACGCCTCGCTGGTCGCCGCCCGCGACGCCGCCGACCGGGCGGCCACCGACCAGGCCGGGAGCAGCGACCAGGCCGGGAGCAGCGACCCGGCCGGGAACGGTGACCTGGCCGGTGCCGGGGCGGAGGGGGTCCGATGACCCGGCGCACCCTGGCCGTGGTGTCGGCGGGGCTGAGCCAGCCGTCGTCCACCCGGCTGCTCGCCGACCAGCTCGCCGCGGCGGCCCGTGACGAGCTGGTCCGGCGCGGCGACGAGGTGGAGCTGCGGGTGGTGGAGCTGCGCGACCACGCCCACGACGTGGTGAACAACCTGCTCACCGGCTTCCCGTCGACCGAGCTGCGGGCCGCCCTCGACGCGGTGACCGGTGCCGACGGCATCGTCGCCGTCACGCCGATCTTCAACGCGTCGTACAACGGGCTGTTCAAGTCCTTCTTCGACGTGGTGGACGCCCAGGCGCTGGTCGACCGGCCGGTGCTGATCGGCGCGACCGGCGGCACCGCCCGGCACTCCCTCGCCCTGGAGCACGCCGTCCGGCCGATGTTCGGCTACCTGCGCGCGGTGGTGCTGCCGACGTCGGTCTTCGCCGCCCCGGAGGACTGGTCCGGCGGCACCGCCGACGGCGCGCTGCGGGGCCGGATCCGCCGCGCCGGCCTGGAACTCGCCGCCCAGGTCGACAGGCGGCCACCGGCCACCGGCCCGGCGGACCCGTTCGCCCTCACCACCGACTTCGCCGAACTCCTCGGCGGCGGCCGCGAGGGCTGAGGCCCGTTGGTGGCCGGTCGGACCGCGCCGGCAGGGCCACCCGACGGGTGGCGGTCCCTCACCGGTACGGGTGGGCCACCAGCACCGGGCAGTGGGCGTGCTGCACCACCGCCTGGCTGACCGAGCCCAGCAACAGGCCGGTGAAGCCGCCCCGCCCCCGGGTGCCGACGGCCAGCACCGACGCCGTCCCGCTCGCCTCGACCAGGCCCTGCGCCACACCGACCGCCCGGACCGGATGCTCCCGCAGCACCACGTCCGGGTGGTCGGCGCGCACCTTGGCGGACGCCTCGGCGAGCAGCCGTACCGCGTGCGCCCGGTACGCCGCCTCGGCCTCCGCCACCTCGTCCGGGTTCTCCCGGTCCTGCGGGGCGGGGCCGACGTGCACCAGCACCAGCGGGACACCCCGCCGGACCGCCTCGGCGGCGGCCTGGTCGGCGGCCACCCCGGCGGCCGGCGAGCCGTCCACGCCCACCAGCACCGGCCCGTCCACGGCAAGCGGCTGCGCCTCCGGGCGGACCACCAGCACCGGGCAGTGCGCGTGCGCGGCGACCTGGGCGCCGACCGAGCCGAGCAACAGCCCGGCGAACCCGCCCAACCCCCGGCTGCCCACCACCACCAGATCGGCCCGGCGGGACTCCTCGACAAGCGTCGCGCCCGCCCCACCGGCCACCTGCCGCGCCTGCACCGTCAGCCCCGACCACCGGTCGGCCAGCTCGGCGGCGGTCCGCGCCAACATCCGCTGCGCGTCCTCCGACGGCGCCGGCACCCCCAGGTCGTACGGGTTCAGCGGCACGCCGTAGCCGAGCGGGTGCAGGTAGCCGTGCACCAGGTGCAGCGGCGCGCCGCGCAGCACCGCCGCGTGTGCGGCCTGTTCCGCGGCGGCGAGGCTGGCCGGCGAGCCGTCCACGCCCACCACTACCGGTCGGTTCATCAGCTCTCCCTGGGTCGGCTCAGCCCATTGTCGAGGTGCCGGCCCGCGTGCGCCGGCAGGTGACCCGGCCGGGCGTGCCGCCGCCCGCGCCGGACGCTCGGCCTTCCGCGGCGCGTCCCGGGCACGCCGTCGCGTTCCACCTTTCCGCCCGCCCGGCCGGCGGGGCAGAGGCAATGCGCCCGCGGGCCCCGGGACCAACGGCCCTGACGTCTCACCCACGACGGGAGTGGGATGGAGGGGAGGGGCGGGCCACCGGTCGGTCCCTCCCGGAGGAAGGGCACCCTGATGACCCCGTTGGAGATGCTCACCGAGCACCCGTTCCTCGCCGGACTGCCGCAGGAGTGGCTGCCCCGGCTGACCGGGTACGCCCGACCGGTGGTCTGGCACCCCGGGCACCGGCTGTTCCGTGCCGGGCAGCCGGCGGAACGGTTCTGGCTGGTCCGGGGCGGTGAGGTGGCGCTGGACTTCCCGGTGCCGGGGCGCGGCGACGTGGGCATCGAGTCGATCGGGCCGGGCGGGGTGCTCGGCTGGTCGTGGCTGTTCCCGCCGTACCGGTGGCAGTTCGGTGCGGTCGCCGTCCGGCGGACCACCACAGTGGAGTTCACCGCCGAGGGGGTACGCCGGCTGATGGAGTCCGACGACGCCCTGGGCCGGCAGCTCACCACCCGGTTCATGAGCGTGGTGGTGGACCGGCTCCAGGCGTCCCGGGGCCGCCTGCTCGACCTGTACGGCTACCCGACCTCGGCGGCGAGCTGACCCGGACCGTCGGCGACGTTCCCGTCGGCGTCGGCCGGGACCGTCGCTGTGGTGGTGGCGCGTCGTGTCGGTGGATGACCAGTCCGGCCGGTTGGACGAAGATCGACCGTCGGGTGCGGGCGGCCTCCACCGCCGGGCAGAAGCCGGTCCCGGTGCACTTCTCGCACCGCGCGTTGCGGTGGTGGTCCAGGCAGCGCCAGGACAGTTCCACCAGGTACGGCACCTCGCGGTGTCCGCGCATCTCGCCTCCCGGGGGTGTCGGGGTCTTCGCGGCACCCCGCCCCACCGAGCCCAGCTCCACCAGGGCGGAGGCGCCGCGTCACCGATTCCACACCCTCAGTCACCAACGTGTCAACGTTGGCACGTCAGATATATCGCGTCGTCATGCTCGTGTGCCAGTTATCGTGACCCCGTTAGCGTGCAAGAACGATCGTGTCAACTGCGGCACGCGCGCACTGGTCTAGCTTGCTGGCATGACTGATGAGGTGCCGGGGCCACTCGTCGCCGCAGGCGAAATCCTGAAGATGCTGAATGTCAGCCGGTCACGGTTCCGGGCCATCGCGCTGCATCCAAACTTTCCGCGCCCGTTCCAGACGTTGTCGGTCGGCTCGGTGTGGCTGCGGTCCGACGTCGAGGCGTACATCCGGGAGCACCGTCGCCCCAGGCCGGCCGCAGACGAGGAGGAGCAGGGCTGACTGTCCGCCAGCGTCAGGTCGTCGGTGAGGCCGGGGACCAGCACGAACCGTACCCAGATCGGGACGCCCCGGTCGGCGAGCCGCCGGCCGAAGCGCAGCGTCGGGGTGACGGATCCGGCGCGGGTGACCTGCCGGTAGGTCGCCGGGTCCCACGACTTGACGTCCAGCAGCACCAGGTCGGTGGCGTCGAGCATCGCGTCGTCGGCGCGGACCCCGAGGAAGCCGGAGGTGTCCAGCGCGGTGTGCAGGCCCGGTGTTTCGCCTGCACCATCAGCCTCGCCGGGCCGGGCCGCCCCGGGCAGAGGCGCAGGATCGCCTCCGCCCGGGACCAAAGACCCCCCGGTGGCCGGTCAGCGCTGCACGACCAGCCGGCGGGCCCGCAGCAGCCGCGCCCACCACGGCCGGGGCGACGCCGGGCGCAACGCGGGCACCCGCGCGCCGCGCAGGCTGACCCAGCCGCCGGGTCCCATGGTCACCCTGCCGATCGCCGGTGGCCGCCGTCGCGCCGCCACCCCCGCGATTACCAGGGCGACGGCGGCGGCACCGGCCGCTACGGCGAGCACCCGGTCCGGGTCGGGTAGCCCCCGGTACCGGACCCGGCCGTCGGCGAGCACGAACGCGCCCACGGCCCGTCCGTCCCGGGTCACCGGCACCAGCGCGGCGGCCGGCGAACCGGGCAGGGCCAGCACCGGCCCCACCGGCCCGACCACCGTCGGCCCGCTCGCCTCCACCGGGGTGCGGGGCACCGGTGGCCCCAGCGGGGCGGGTCCGGTGGGGTTGAAGATCGCGGTCATGGCGCTGCCTCCTGCCGGTCGGAGCTGTCCCCTCGTTGGTAGCAACGGTCGGGAGCCCACCGGCAGGGCCGGACGGTACGCCGACCGGGCCACAGGTCCCGAGGTCGTCGGTGCCGGTGCGTATCCTCCGGCGGTGACCGACCTGCGCCTGCGTCCGGTGCGCGACGACGACCTGCCGCACTTCTTCGCCCACGAGCAGGACCCGGAGGGGGCCTGGATGGCCGCCTTCGGCCCGGCCGACCCGGCCGACCGGGCGGCGTTCGACGCGCATTGGGCGCGGATCCGTGCCGATCCCCGGATCGTGAACCGCACGGTGGTCGTCGACGGGGCGGTGGTCGGGCACGTGGCGGCCTTCCCGGTGGGGGAGCAGACCGAGGTCAGCTACTGGATCGACCCGCGCCGCTGGGGGCACGGCCACGCCACCGCCGCGCTGTCGGCGCTGCTGCGCGAGCTGCCGCAGCGGCCGGTGCGCGCCCGCGCCGCGAAGGACAACCGGGCCTCCCTGGCGGTGCTGCGCAAGTGCGGGTTCGTGATCGTCGGCGAGGACTCGGGGTACGCCCACGGCCGGGGCCGGGAGGTCGAGGAGTGGCTGCTGGAGTTGCCCGCCGCCCCGGCTGACCAGGGCGGGCACTAGTCTCGCGGGGTGAACTGGCTGGAACTCCTCGGCTGGGCCGGCTCCGCGCTGCTGGTCTGGTCGCTGCTGCAGACGCGCCTGCTGCGGCTGCGCGCCCTCAACCTGGTCGGCTGCCTGATCCTGATCGGCTACAACGCCGCCGTGCAGGTCTGGCCGATGGTCGGGCTGAACGTGGTGCTCGCCGTGATCAACGTGTGGTACCTGCGGTCGATGCTTGCCACCCGGCACGACGAGCAGACCTACCAGGTGGTCGAGGTGGGCGTCGACGACCAGTTCCTGGCCCACACGCTGCGGGTGCACGCCGCCGACATCGCCCGGTTCAACCCCGGCTTCCGACCGCCGCCGGCCACCGCCGACCGGTCGGCCTTCCTGGTGGTACGCGCCGACGAGGTGGTCGGGGTGGTGCTGGCGCACGCCGAGGCGCACGGTACCGCCCAGATCGACCTGGACTACGTCACCCCACGCTTCCGCGACCTCACCCCCGGCGAGTTCGTCTACCGCCGCAGCAGCCTCTTCACCGACCGGGGGTTCCGCCGGGTGGTCAGCCCGCCCGGCATGGTCACCCCCTACTACCACCGGCTCGGCTTCCGCCCCGAAGGCGACGCGTACGTGCTCGACCTCCTCCCGGCCGCCGGGCACGGCTGACCGGGCGACCGCCGGCGACGGCCGTTGAGCGGGCGAACGGTGCCGGACCGCCGGCCGGGCCCGGGTCCGGTCACCGATCGTGGCCGCGTGGAGGGTTCGCGGACCGCGCGGTTGGGCACAGACTGGGCTACGCCGGACGGGTCCTCCGCCCGGCGGCGTCGGCTCGTCGCCGACGCCCACCGCCTGAGGGAGAGTGCCGGGCGTGCAGAGCTACTGGAGCCAGTTGGCCCTGGTCGGAGTCCTGGTGGTGCTCAATGCGATCTTCGCGGGCAGCGAGATGGCCCTGGTGTCGCTGCGGGACAGCCAGATCCAACGGCTGGAACGCACCAGCCGGGCCGGTCGGGTGCTCGCCCGGCTGGCCAAGGACCCGAACCGCTTCCTCGCCACCATCCAGATCGGCATCACCCTGGCCGGGTTCCTGGCCTCGGCCGCCGCGGCGGTATCGCTGGCCAAGCCGCTGGTGCCGCTGCTCGGTTTCCTCGGTGGGGCCGCCGAGACGGTCGCCATCGTGCTGGTCACCCTGGCGCTGACCTTCGTCACCCTGGTCTTCGGCGAGTTGGCCCCGAAGCGGATCGCGATGCAGCGCGCCGAGCGGTGGGCGCTGCTGGTGGCCCGCCCGCTGGACATCCTGTCCAGCTTCACCCGGCCGGCGGTGTGGCTGCTCGGCGCGACAAGCGACCTGGTGGTCCGGTTCGCCGGGGTGGACCCCAAGCAGCAGCCCGACGAGATCGGCCCGGACGAGCTGCGCGACATCGTCGCCGGCAACCACGGCTTCACCAAGGAACAGCGGACGATCATCGCCGGCGCGGTGGAGATCGCCGACCGGCAGTTGCGCGCGGTGCTCGTACCCCGGTTGCAGGTCTTCACGCTCGACAGCGGGACCACCGCGGAGGCCGCCCGGCTGGTGCTGGCCGCCACCGGGCACTCCCGGGCGCCGGTGGTGCGCCACGGCGGCCTGGACGACGCGGTCGGGGTGATCCACCTGCGGGATCTGGTCGGGGTGCCGGACGACCGGCCGGTCGACGAGTGCGCCCGGCCGCCGATGCTGCTGCCCGACTCGCTGCCGGTGGTCGACGCGCTGCGCCAGTTCAAGGCGGAACGGCAGCACATCGCCCTGGTGGTGGACGAGCGGGGCGCGGTCGACGGGATCGTCACCCTGGAGGACATCCTGGAGGAGATCGTCGGGGAGATCTACGACGAGACCGACCGGGACGTCCGGGCGGTGCGCAAGGAGGACGACGGCTCGCTGGTGCTGCCCGGCACCTTCCCCGTGCACGACCTGACCGACATCGGCGTCGAGGTGCCCAACCGGCCGGCCGGTGACTACACCACGGTCGCCGGGATGGTGCTGTCCTGTCTCGGGCACATCCCCACGGTGGCCGGGGAGAGCGTCACCATCGACGACTGGGAGGCGACCGTCACCGGCGTCGACCAGCGCGCCATCACCCAGATCCGGCTGCACCACGCCCCGACCGCGTCCCCTGCCGACCAGGAGGAGCCGCTCCGCGACGAGGCCCACGCCTGACCCCGCCCGGCCGCGCCCGGCGAACCGTCCCGTACCCCGTTCACGGCAGCATGACGGGCACTAGTTGCCGACGCCGAGGCTCGACATGAATGCCGCCGGGTAGCGGTCACCGCGCGCGGCACCCTTCGGCACGACCGCCTCGATCTCTTCGAGATCATCGGCCGACAGCTTCACGTCCAGCGCCGGCAACGCCTCGGCCAGCCGCTGCCGGGTACGCGCACCGACCAGCGCGACGATGGACGGGTCCTGCGCCGCCACCCACGCGATCGCCAGTTGCGCCACCGTGCACCCCTTCGCGCTGGCGACCCGGCGCAACGCCTCCACCAGGGCGAGGTTGTGCGACGCGTTCTCGGCGGAGAAGCGGGGAGCGTGGTTACGCGGATCGTCCGCCCGCCCCGGCACCCAGTTCCCCGAGAGCAGACCGCGGCCCAGCACCCCGTACGCGGTCAGCCCGATGCCCAGCTCCCGCAGCGTGGGCAGCACGTCGGCCTCGACCGCCCGCGACAGCAGCGAATACTCCATCTGAAGATCAGCAACCGGATGTACGGCGTGCGCCCGCCGGACGGTCTCCGCGTCAACCTCGGAGAGTCCCACATACCGTACGTAACCGGCGTCGATCATCTCCTTGATCGCGCCGATCGTGTCCTCGATCGGCACCGACCGGTCGAGCCGGGCCGGCCGGTAGATGTCCACGTGGTCGACGCCGAGCCGGGTCAGCGAGTAGCTCAGGAAGTTCCGCACCGAAGCCGGGCGGCTGTCCTGACCGGCGAAGCGCATGCCCGGCCCCACCTGCTGCCCGAACTTCACACTCAGCAGATAGCTGTCCCGGTCGCGTCCCCGCAACGCCTCCGACAGCAGCAGCTCGTTGTGCCCCATGCCGTAGAAGTCACCGGTGTCGATCAGCGTGACCCCGGCGTCCAGCGCGGCCCGCACGGTGGCGATGCTCTCCCCGCGATCGGCCGGGCCGTACGCGCCCGACATGCTCATCGCCCCCAGCCCCGCCGCGGAAACCGTGGGACCCGTGTCGCCCAGAGTGCGTGTCTGCATCGAACTCTCCCTCATCGGTCGATCTCGGCTCCACCCTGCGCCGCTTTCCGGCCCGCCGGCAGCGGAGTGCTTATCGTGGGAGCGCCACTCCCTGGCTCGGGGCCCAGCCCCGGGGGCAGCATGGAGGCATGCAGCGTGAGCAGCTCGCCGACTTCCTGCGCCGCCGTCGCGGGGCCATCCGCCCCGCCGAGGTCGGCATCGCTGGCGGCCCCCGCCGCCGCACCGCCGGCCTGCGCCGCGAGGAGGTCGCCCTGCTCGCCGGCATGTCCGTCGACTACGTCGTCCGCCTCGAACAGGCCCGCAGCAGCCAGCCGTCGACCCAGCTGCTCGGCGCCCTGGCCCGGGCCCTGCGCCTGACCGACGACGAGCGGAGCCATCTGTTCCACCTGGCCGGCCACCAGCCGCCGCCCGCCGACGGCATCGCCCGCCTGGCCCGGGCCGGCCTGGTCCGCCTGCTCGACCTGGTGGGCGACACCCCCGCCCTGGTCCTGTCCGACCTCGGCGAGATCCTGGCGCAGAACCGTATGTCGATCCTGCTCACCGGCGACCACACCGGGCTGACCGGCGACCACACCGGGCTGACCGGCGACCACCGCTACGTCGCCTACCGCTACTTCACCGACCCGGCCATCCGCGACCTCCACGGTCCCGAGGAATGGCAGCGGCACGCCCGCCAGCAGGTCGCCGACCTGCGTGCGGTGGCTGGCCGGCGGCCCGACGACCATGCCGTGACCGGCCTGATCGAACGGTTGCGGGCGGCGAGCGACGACTTCCGGCGGCTGTGGGCCGAGCACGAGGTGGCGGTGCGCCGGGCCGACCGCAAGACGTTCAGGCACCCGCGCGTGGGCCGCCTCACGATGGACTGCGAAACCCTGGTCACCCCCGACCTCGGCCAGCAGCTGCTGGTGCTGACCCCGGCCGACGCCGAGGCCCGGGAGAAACTCGACCTGCTGCGCGTGCTGGGGGTCGAGGAGTTCCCGAGCACCAACAAGCCGCTCGCCCGGCCGTGACCCTCGACGTGGACGGACTGTCTCGACACTGATGATCGTGACGTGGCCGGCGGTGATGAGCCAGTCACGTAGCTTGGTCGTTCCAGGACGGGGCGCTAGACCGAGGCGGCGCTGTCGCCGAACGGAAAGCCCGGCACCGGTGGCAGCAGTTGGACCTGGTCGGCAGGGACCTGGCGGGTGTCCCGGCTCAGGGCCCGCGCG
Organism: Micromonospora sp. NBC_00421; assembly: GCF_036017915.1. Taxonomy (NCBI): domain Bacteria; kingdom Bacillati; phylum Actinomycetota; class Actinomycetes; order Micromonosporales; family Micromonosporaceae; genus Micromonospora; species Micromonospora sp. NBC_00421. Next base: position 3,294,583 of record NZ_CP107929.1, on the reverse strand, counting down.
AGGAGCCGGATCGCCCAGGGCCCGGACGGGTGCCGTTGTGCCCCGATCAGCCGGCCCCACGTCCGGCTCCACCAGTGGGCGGTCACCAGCACGTCGGTGAGCCGGAGCCGGCCGTCCGGGGAATCACCCCGCACCACCACGTCCACCACCCGGCCCAGCCGTCGCCCGTGCAGGTCGTACGCGGTACGGCCGAGCAGCTCACCCGCTCGCACGGTCGGCGCCCGGGATCCGGTCGATCAGGTGCCGACGCAGCCAGGTCTCCACCGGCGGGCGGGGCAGCTCGTCGGCGTGGGCGTGCAGCCGTACCGCGCTGTCGATCCGGGCGACCCGGTCGAACGGGATCCGCAGCGGCACCGACGCCTCCTCGGTGAACCGGTCGGCGAGCGCGACCAGCAACCGTCCGACCCGACCGCCGATCCGCCGGCCGAGCGCCCCCTGCCCGGTCAGCAGGTACGCCACGTAGGGCAGGCCCTGGTCGTCGACGGCGAACTCGACATCGTCGACCTTGCCGAGCAGCAGCCCGTCGACGTCGACGATCTGCCTGTCGAGCAGCTGCCGGCCGAGCTGGACCCTCACCGTCCCATCCCCGTCCCGATCGCCAGCGGGATCGCGGCCACCGAGGCCACCACGATCACCACCAGGAACACCACGCCGAGCAGGTTGAGCCACGGCCCGTTCACGTCGTCCCCCAGGTACGTCCGGTCGTTGGCCACGATCAGGATCGGCAGATACGTCAGCGGTAACACCACCGCGCTGGCGATCAGCATGTACTCGGTCAGCCGTACCGGGTTGACTGTGGTGAACAGCAGCAGCATCCCGGCCAGCATGCTGACCAGCAGCACACTGTGGAACCGGGCGGCCTCCCGGGGGCTGACCCGTTTGCCCCACTGCCAGCCGAAGTACTGCGCCGCCGCGTACGCCGCCGACAGACCGGTCTCCAACGCGGCCCCGAAGGTCACCGCGAAGAAGGCCAGCGCGGCGACCGCCAGCCCCACCCCGCCGAACGCCAGCACCACCGGTTGGGCCACCTGGTCGAGGGTCGACAGCGACACCCCGCCCGGGTGGAAGACCACGGCGGCCGTGGCGACCAGCGACAACGCCAGCAGGCCGCCGACCGGGAAGCCGATGAGCACGCTCGACCGGGCGTCGGCGAGATCGGCTGCGCCCCAGTTCTCCTCCACCCCGCCGGAGGAGAAGAAGAACACCTCGTACGGGCTGACGGTGGAGGCGAACAACGCCACCGCAACGAACCAGTACGCCCCCCACCCCTGGCCGGCGGAGTCGGGATGCAGCGCGCCGTGGCCCAGCGCCGCCCAGTCGGTCGGCAACCAGAACAGCGCCAGGGCGAAGACCAGCAGGGTGAGCCCGGCCAGCCCGAACACCCGCTCCATCAGCTGGAACCGCATCCGCCACAGCACCAGCCAGACCGCGAACGCCGCGACCGGCACCCACAGCAGGTAACTCACCCGGGAGGCCAGTTGCAGCGCCAGCGCCACCCCGCCCAGCTCGGCGGCCAGGGTCAGCACCGTGACCAGGTAGGACGCCGCCAGGTTGAGCAGCGCCACCCGGGGACCGAGCCGCTCCCGGACCAGGTCGAACACCGCCCGGCCGCTGACCGCCGCGATCCGCCCGGCCATTTCCGCGTACGCGCAGATGCCGACCACCCCGACCAGTAGCACCCAGGCGTGCGCCATGCCGAACCGGGCGCCCGCCTGGCTCGCCGCCACCAGGTCGCCGATGTCGACGAAGCCGCCGATGGCCGACAGCACCCCGAGGGTGGCGGCGAGGAGCTTCCTCACGTGGGGACGGGATCGGCGGCGGTCATCGAGGCGACGATATCGGCGCACGGACCTATCTACCGGGCAAACCGGTCAGGCTCGCCGTCCCGCCAGCCCGCACTCCCCACAGGCGGCCGGACCCGGCCCCGTCATCGCGCCGGACCCGGCCCGTCGCCCGCTGCCGGCCTCACGCGACCCGGGTCGGCGGCCTACTGCGGGTCGGGTCAGCCCCTGGTCAGGTTCTGCAACCGGACCTGGCCCCGGGAGACCAGCCGGCCCTCGCCGTCGGTGATCTCCACCTGCCAGAGCTGCTGACTGCGACCCCGGTGCACGGGGGTGCCGACCGCGACCAGCTCACCCTCGCGTACCGCGCGGAGGAAGTCCGTCTGGTTGGACACCCCGACCACGCTGCCCCGGTCGCCGAGCCACAGCGTGCCGCCCACGCTGCCGACCGTCTCCACCACCGTGCAGTAGACCCCGCCGTGCAGGATGCCGGCCGGCTGGTGCAGCTCCGGTCGGACCTTCCAGCGGATCACCACCCGGTCGCCGCTGGCCTCGTCGAACGTCAGCCCCAGCAGGCCGACCAGACCATCCGTCATCTCCGGGATCTCCACGGCTGTTCCTCCTCGTCGCACCGGCCCGGCCAGCCTAGTCGCGTCGCCGGCCGGCAAACCCGGTACGTCCCCAGGTGGGCAATGGGGGAGAATCGTTGACCGTGACCGACAGCAACCTCCCGCACGGGCGGGACTCCCTGACCGACGACCTGCGGTGGCGGGGCCTGATCCAGGACTCCACCGGCCCCGACGAGCTGCGCGAGCTGCTCGACGACGGGACGGCCACCTTCTACGTGGGCTTCGATCCGACCGCGCCCAGTCTGCACGTCGGTCACCTTATGCAGGTCGCCACCGCCCGTCGGCTCCAGCTCGCCGGGCACCGCCCGCTGCTGCTGGTGGGCGGTGCCACCGGCCAGATCGGTGACCCGAAGGAGAGCGCCGAGCGCACCCTCAACCCGCCGGAGGTGGTGGCCGGCTGGGTGCAGCGCATCCGCGACCAGCTCGCGCCCTTCGTGTCGTACACCGGGGCGAACGCAGCGCAACTGGTCAACAACCTGGAGTGGACCGGCGAGATGTCGGTGGTCGAGTTCCTCCGGGACGTCGGCAAGCACTTCCCGGTCAACAAGATGCTGGCCCGGGAGGTGGTGCGGGCCCGGCTGGAGACCGGCATCAGCTTCACCGAGTTCAGCTACCAGCTGCTCCAGGCCAACGATTTCTTCGAGCTGCACCGCCGGCACGGTTGTCAGCTCCAGTACGGCGGCTCGGACCAGTGGGGCAACATCACCGCCGGCGTCGACTACGTCCGGCGTCGGGGGGCCGGCCCGGTGCAGGCCTTCACCACGCCCCTGGTCACCAGGTCGGACGGCACCAAGTTCGGCAAGACCGAGGGCGGCGCGGTCTGGCTCGACCCCGAGATGACCAGCCCGTACGCCTTCTACCAGTTCTGGGTCAACGCCGACGACCGGGACGTCACCCGTTACCTGCGCTACTTCAGCTTCCGCTCCCGTGAGGAGCTGGAGTCCCTGGAGAAGGAGACGGCGGAGCGACCGGCGGCCCGCACCGCGCAACGCGCCCTCGCCGAGGAGCTCACCACCCTGGTCCATGGCGCGGAGGAGACCCGGCAGGCGGTCGCCGCCAGTCAGGCGCTGTTCGGCCGGGGCTCGCTCGACGACCTCGCCCCGGAGACGCTGCGCGCCGCGTTGAGCGAGGCCGGCCTGGTGGTGCTCACCGGCGAGCTGCCCGACGTGGCCGGGCTGCTGCGCGACTCGGGGCTGGTCGGCGGGCTCAAGGAGGCCCGCCGGGTGATCACCGAGGGCGGCGCGTACGTCAACAACACCCGGGTCACCGACGTCGACGCCACAGTCGACCCGGCCACCCTGCTGCACGGCCGCTACCTGGTGCTGCGTCGGGGCAAGCGCTCCTTCGCCGGTGTCGAGCTGCGCCGATGACCCCTGCCCGTCCCGACCTTCTGTGGTCTCCGGCGAGGGCCTCGCGCGCCCGGAGGGCCGGCCGTGGTTTCCGGGTGAGGGCCTTGCCCACCTGTAGGACCGGCGCCTGTCGGATCGGCCTGCTTGCGGGAGTGTGACGTGGGACGCGTTCCGCGGATTTGACGATCAACTCGCCCAACGCGTAACTTTCTCTCTGCCAGCGCGGAACGGACGAAGCAGGGCGAAAGCCCCAGAGGCCGGAGCATGGCGTGAGGTACCGACTTCGCTGGGTCCGCCCGGCCGAAGCGCGGGGCCGGGCGGTGCCCGGATCGGCCCAGGGCCGATTTGGTGGGGCGAAGCCGACCGGGTAACGTATGACGCCGGCAGGGAACCGGGCGAGCGTGCGGGAGACCGCAGCGGCCGGCCTGACGGAAATCACGAGGGATTCCGGTGTGAGCCGGGATGTTCGTGGTGTGTGGAAAATGTGGTGGAAGTGGTGTGGATCGCTACAGAGCGGTTTGACACGGCGGATATCACCGGGTAACGTAGTAAAAGTGCCTGGCGCGGAAGCGCTGGGTGTGTTTGGACGAGATGCCCCAGGTCGGGGGTTCTGCGGTGCAGGGCTTTCGGGTGGTGTGTGGTTGTTCTTTGAGAACTCAACAGGGTGCTTGATAAGCCAGTGCCAATGATGATTTATACCCCGCGCTGGGCAGACTTTCGGGTTTGTTTGGTGGGGATTCCTTTGGCAACATTTGTTTGTTGTCGGGATGGATTGTTCAACAAGTTTTTGTTGGAGAGTTTGATCCTGGCTCAGGACGAACGCT